>QHTT01000065.1 GCA_003220935.1 Gemmatimonadota bacterium | reverse complement strand
AGTGGCGGGTCACCGTGCGCTCCATGTCGCGCTGCCCACGGCGTATTTCGATGGCTTGGGAGTGCCGCGGCTTGCCGCGCGCTAACCGCAACTTGCTGAACCGCCGGATACGGACCCGTACGTCCGGTGGTGTGGGAGGGGCAGAGTAGGGATCACCTACTCTCCCCTATCCCGATTTCGGGGGGACGAGGCGACGTCCGACTACCATGTCCCGGTCCTCGCTGCTGCGGTGCGCGCGTGGGCGGAGGGGAGCCGCCGCGCCGTGGACGCGACCGTCGGCGGGGGTGGCCACGCCGCGTTGCTGCGGGAGGTCGGGGCGGAGGTGCTCGCCGTCGACCGGGACGCCGACGCGATCGCGGCGGCGCGGGCCCGGTTGGGGGAGGAGGGCATCCGCTACTCGACCGGGCCGTTCGGCTCGGCCAAGGTGCTCGGGACCGTGGCGACGTTCCGCCCCGACCGCATCCTGCTCGACCTCGGGGTGTCCTCCCACCAACTCGATACGACCGAGCGCGGGTTTACCTTTCGTCCGGGAGCGCCGCTCGACATGCGCATGGCCGGGGGCCAGGGCGTCACCGCGGCGGACCTGCTGAACACCTGGCCGGTCGAGCGTTTGGCACACGACTTCGCGCAGCTCGCCGACGAGCGCCGGGCAAAGCGGCTCGCGCAGGTGATCGTGAAGCGACGGGCCAACGCGCCGTTCGCGACGAGCGACGACTTCGTGAACGCGATTCGGGAGACGCTGGGCCCGCGCTCTGGGCCGTCGGACTTCGCGCGCCTGTTCCGGGCGCTCCGGATCGTGGTGAACCAGGAGCTCGAGCAGCTCGACCTCGCGCTCCCGGCGTTGCGGGCGGCGCTGGTGCCCGGCGGCCGGATCGCCGTGATCACGTACCATTCGGGCGAGGACCGCATCGTCAAGAACGCATTCCGCGACTGGGGCAAGGCGTGCGTCTGTCCGCCGGGGCGGCCGCTGTGCACCTGCAGAGGGCGTTCCCTCGGCCGGGTGCTGACGAAGCGGCCGGTACGGCCGGCGACCGCCGAGCTGCAGGCGAACCCCCGTGCCCGCTCCGCGCAGTTCCGCGCGTTCGAGGTGACCGATGCGGTTTAAGGGGCGCCACTGGGCCGCCGTCTGGCTCGTCACGTTCCTCGCCGTGACGTGGCTCGTCTACGCCCGGCAGACGGCCGCCATTCACGACGCGGGCGCGCTCGTCGAGATCCGCGCCCGCCGGGCCAACCTCGAGGGCCACCGCGCCGAACTGGAGCGCCGCATCCGTACGGAGGAGAGCCGGGCGGTGCTCGTGCCGCGCGCGCAGACGAAGCTCGGCCTCCACCTGCCGGCCGACAGTGAGATCATCCTCGTCCCGCTCCCGGGGAACGGTCCGCCCTAGCGATGGCGAAACCGGCGGTCCGCCTCCGAGTTGTCGAGCACGGCGTCTTCGTCGCCCTGGCGCTGCTCGCGGTGCGGGCCGCCCAGGTGCAGCTGCTGGAAGGTCGCCGCTGGGCGGAGGAAGCGCAGGCGCAACGGACCGAGCGGATCGTGCTCCAGGCTCGCCGCGGCACGCTCAGCGACCGGCACGGGACGCCGCTGGCGCTCACCCAGGAGACGTACCACGTCGGCGTCGCGCCCAACGAGCTGCGCGATCCCGTCAAAGATGGAGCCGTGATCGCCCGCCAGCTGGGGCTTTCCGCCCGGGCCTGGCAGCAAGCGCTGCGCCGCCGCTACGCGTACTTCGCAGGCCCGTTCAGCGCCCTCGAGGTGCAGCCGCTGCGGAGCACGCGGGGAGTCCACCTCGAGGCCGTCGTGAACCGCTTCTATCCCGCGCCGCAGCTCGCCCGGGCCACGATCGGTCGCGTCGGCGACGACGGGTATGGCGCGTCGGGGATGGAAAAGACGCTGGATTCCCTGCTGGCAGGGCGCCCCGGATCTGCCGTCGTGCTGAAGGACCGGGCCGGGCGCGAGTACGAGTCGCCGGCACGCGTGATCGCGCAGCCCGTGGCGGGGCACGACGTGGTGCTCACCCTGGATGCCGAGCTGCAGGAGATCGCCCAGCGCGCGCTGGACGACGCGCTGCGGCGCATGGACGCCGACGGCGGGGACGTAGTGATGCTCGATCCCGCCAGCGGGGAGGTGCTGGCGATCGCGTCGCACCAGCGCGACGGGACGGCGCGACCGAGCGCGTTTATCGACACGTTCGAGCCGGGGTCCGTCGCCAAGATCTTTGCCGCGGCGGCGCTGCTGGCGCTCAAGCGGGTGGGGCCCCGCGAGCATGTGTCGGGCGAAGACGGGATCTATCGCCTGCCGGGACGCCCCCCGATCACCGACGAAGACCCGCAGCCGACGTTGACGCTGGCCGACGCGATCCGGGTGTCGAGCAACATCGCCATCGTGAAATTCGCGGCACGCCTGACGCCGGCGGAGCAATACCGGATGCTGCGCGACTTTGGCTTCGGCGCGCTCACCGGGATCGAGTTTCCTGGGGAGGCGGCGGGGAAGTTGCGGCCGCCGTCCGAGTGGACGCGCCCCAGCGCGGCGAGCCTCGCCATTGGGTACGAGCTGTCGGTGACGCCGATCCAGGTGGCGGCCGCGTACGCCGCGCTCGCGAACGGTGGGCTGCTGCTGCAGCCGACGCTGATCCGCGAGGTGCGCAGCCCCGAGGGCCCGCTGCTGTACCGTCACGAGCCGGAGCCGGTGCGCCGCGCGGTGTCGCCGGAGATCGCGGCGGCGCTCCGGGATCTGCTGCGCGGCGTGGTGGAGCGCGGCACGGGCTCCGAAGCGGCGCTCACGAACTTTCCCGTGGCGGCGAAGACCGGGACGGCGCGCCGCGTGGTGAATGGGCACTACGCCCCGGGGCAGTACACAGCGTCGTTCGCCGCCCTGTTTCCGGCCGACAAGCCGCAGCTCGTGCTCGTGGTGAAGATCGACAATCCGCACAAGGGGAGCTATTTCGCGGCGCAGACGGCGGCGCCCGTGACGCGCTCGATGCTCGAGCAGGCGCTCGCGGCGCGAACCGTGGCACTCGACCGCGCGCGGCTCTCGACGGCGGCACCCCCGACTGCGGCCGTGCCGCTCGAAGCCGACGGCGGTGTGGTCCCCTACGTCGTCCCCTGGCCGTACCGGCCGGACTCCGCAGTCGTGCGGCGGCGCCAGGCGGTGCCCGATGTGACGGGACTGCGCTTACGGGAAGCCGTCCGCGCGCTGCACCGCCGGGGCTTCCGCGTGGCGCTCAAGGGCTGGGGGACGGCCGAGCACACCTGGCCCGCCGCAGGCGACAGCGCCGCGCTGGGCGCGACGGTCACCCTGTTTGCCGAGCCCGTCAGCCCCACGGCGATCAGCGCGCTCGCGCGCCGGCGCGCGAAGCGATGAGCCGCCTCCCCGAGATCGTGGCCGCGCTCGAGCGGGCGGGCATCCTGGTCGGGACGCCGGACCTGCACACGTGGCCCGAGATCACCGGACTCACGGCGGACAGCCGGCGCATCCTGCCCGGGATGCTGTACTGCGCGGTGCGGGGCTCGGTGCGGGACGGGCACCAGTTCGTGGCCGCCGCGCGGGAGCGCGGCGCGGTCGCCGCCCTCGTCGAGCGCGAGCAGCCGGTCGAGCTGCCGCAGGTCCTGGTGCGCGACGGCCGCCGGGCGGCCGCCGTGACCGCCGAGACGTGGTTCGGGCGGCCCGCGGCACAGCTCGATCTGGTCGGCGTCACGGGGACGAGCGGCAAGACGACCTCGGTGCTGCTCGCCCGCCACGTGTTGTCGGCGCTCGAGCCGATGGGCTCGATCGGGACGCTAGGGGCGTTCGACCCGAGTGGCGCGTCCGTGCCCAGCGAAGCGGGGAACCTCACGACGCCCGGACCGATCGACCTGCAGGCGACGCTGGCGGCGCTCGTGGCGCGCGGCGCGCGTGGTGCCACGATGGAGGTGTCCTCGCACAGCCTCGATCAGGGACGCGTGGACGGCCTGGCGTTCCGGGCAGCGATCTTCACAAACCTGACGCGCGAGCACCTCGACTACCACAGCACGCTGGAGGCGTACTTCAAGGCGAAGGCGAAGCTCGCCGCGTACCTGTCGCCCGCCGGCCTCGAGGTAGTGAACGCGGACGATCCTACCTGGCAGCGCCTGCCGCGCCGGCACCGCCGTGTGACATTCGGCGAGCGCGGCGGCGACGTCACGGCTCGAAAGGTCGTAGTCGATGGGAGCGGCGCCCGGTTCGAACTAGTCACGCCGACCGGGAATGCGGCGGCGCGGCTGCCGCTACTCGGCCGCTTCAACGTCGCCAACGCGCTCGGCGTGGCGGCGTGCGCTTGGGGAATGGGCGTGCCGGTCGAGACCATCGCCGACCGGCTCGCCACGGCGCCGCAGGTGCCCGGCCGCATGGAGCGCATCGCGGAGCGGCCGTGCACGATCCTGCGGGACTACTCCCACAAGCCGGACGCGCTCGAGCGCGCGCTCGAAAGCGTGCGGCCGCTCACCCCGGGCCGGCTCATCTTGGTGTTCGGGGCGGGGGGGGACCGGGATCGGGGTAAACGCGCGCCGATGGGCGAAATCGCCGTGCGGCTCGCCGACATCGCAATCGTCACGTCGGACAACCCGCGGACCGAGGACCCGGAGCGGATCCTCGACGAGGTCGAGAGCGGAATGCAGGCGAAGCCGCACCAGCGCCGGAGCGACCGTCGCGAGGCGATCGCCCTGGCGCTGGAGCTCGCCCGGCCGGGCGACACGATTCTCCTGGCCGGCAAAGGGCACGAGACCTACCAGATCGTGGGCAGCGAAAAGCAACCGTTCGATGAACGCGCGATCGTACGGGAGTTGGGGGCGGCGTGACCGCCTGGGACTCGCAGTCCGTCGCCACCGCCCTCGGCGTGTCGGCGCCCGCAGAGTTGCGCTTCACCGGGGTGACCACCGACACCCGACACTTGGCACCCGGCACACTCTTCGTCGCTCTAAAGGGTGATCGCTTCGACGCGCACGATTTCCTCGCCGACGCGCGGACGAAGGGCGCGGCGGCCGCGGTGGTGCGGCGCGGCACGCCCCGTGTGGACGGGCTGCCGCTGTTCGAGGTGGCGGATACGCTCGCGGCGCTCGGGCTGCTCGCCCGGGCGCGCCGCCGGCGGCTGCCCCCGACCAGTCCAGTGGTGGCGATCACCGGCTCGAGCGGCAAGACCAGCGCCAAAGAGATGATCCGGGCGGTGCTCGCCACGCGGTACCGCGTGCACGCGACGAGCGGCAACCTGAACAACCTCGTGGGCGTGCCGCTCACCATCCTGGGCGCGCCCGACGATGCAGAGGCGCTCGTCGTCGAGGCCGGCGCGAGTGTGCCAGGGGAGATCGCCCGGCTGCGCGACGTGATCGAGCCGACGATTGCGGTGATCACGAACGTCGGGTACGCGCACGTCGAGGGCTTCGGCTCGCTCGAAGGGGTGCTGCGGGAGAAGCTGGCGCTGGTGCCCGGGGCGGGCGTCGCAGTCGTCGGCACCGACCCGCCGGCGCTCGCGCGCGCGGCGCGCCGGCTGACCCGCACCGTCGTGGCGGGAACGGGGAGCGGGGCGGACGTGCGCCCCGACGCCGCCGACCTGGACGACGCGGGCCATCCGCGGATCACCTGGGCCGGCCGCTCGGTCACCGTCCCCGTACTGGGGTTTCACCAGATCGAGAACGCCATGCTCGCCCTCGCCGTCGGCCACGAGGCGGGAGCGGACCCTGTTCGCGCCGTGCCGGGGCTCGCCGCGGTGCAGATCCCCGGCGGGCGCGGCAGCGTGCTCGAGCGGGGCGGGTTGACCATCCTCGACGACACCTACAACGCCAATCCGGCGTCGCTCGCCTGGGCGGTGAAGTTTGCCCATTGGCTCGCCGGCCGGCGCCGGCGGCCGCTCGCGGTGGTGGTGGGCTCGATGTTGGAGTTGGGAGGCGAGAGTGACAGATTGCATGCGGCCGCCGCCCGCGAGATCGCGGAGCTGGAGCCGGCGCTGGTCGCGGCGGTCGGCGCGTTCGTCCCGGCGTTCGAGCCGCTGCGCGGCGCGCTCGGTGCCCGGCTGATCACGGCGCCGGACGCGGCGGCACTGGGTCCGAAGCTCAAGGCCGCGCTCAAGGGCGACGAGATCGTCTTGCTCAAGGCGTCGCGCGGCGTCGCCTTGGAGCGGGTGCTGCGGCATCTCACCTGAGCGTCGGGAGACCTGGAGGCGTGCTCTATCACCTGCTGGCGCCGCTCGCGAAGCAGCACATCCTCTTCAATCTCTTCAACTACATCACCTTCCGCGGTGCGGGCGCCACGGTGACTGCGCTGGTGCTCGCCTTCGTCTTAGGACCGGGGATCATAGGCCTGCTGCGCGATCGGCACATCGGCCAGGTGATCCGCGCCGAAGGGCCCGCGAGCCACGCCGGCAAACGCGGTACGCCCACGATGGGCGGGCTCATCATCATCCTGGCGACCGTCGTGCCCACGCTGCTGTGGGCACGGCTCGACACCCGCTACGCGGTCGTCGCGGTCGTGGCGATGCTTTGGATGGGCACGATCGGATTCCTCGACGACTACCTCAAGATCGTGCGCGGCAAGTCGCAGGGGCTGGTAGCGCGCTGGAAGCTGATCGGCCAGATCTCGTTCGGCCTGGCGCTGGGGTTGTTCCTCCTGGGGTCGCCCCTCGCGTCCAATCTGCCGCCCACGTCGACCCAGCTACCCGTGTTCAAGTACCAGCTGATCGTGTTCTGGCCGGTGACGTACGTGCTGTTCGTCACGCTCGTCGTCACCGGCAGTTCGAACGCCGTGAACTTGACCGACGGACTCGACGGCCTGGCGACCGGCCTGACGGCGATCGCGGCGGGGGCGTTCGCGATCTTCGCGTACGTGTTCGGCCGGTTCGACTGGACCAAGTACGTGGGTGTCTACTTCCTTCCCGGCGCGGGCGAGCTGACGGTGTTCTGCGGCGCGCTGGCCGGCGCGGCACTCGGGTTTCTCTGGTTCAACGCTCACCCGGCGCAGGTATTCATGGGCGATACCGGCGCACTCGGGATCGGCGGCGCCTTCGGCACGGTCGCCATCCTGCTCAAAGCCGAGTTTCTGCTGCTCATCGTGGGCGGCGTGTTCGCCGCCGAGACCGTCTCGGTGATGCTCCAGACGAGCGTGTACCGCTGGCACAAGACACGCCGGGGCAAGGAGTACGCGGACGCGCATCGCGTATTCCGGATGGCGCCGCTGCACCACCACTTCGAGAAGCTCGGGTGGGCCGAGCCGCAGGTCGTGCTACGGTTCTACATCCTGGGCGTGTTGTGCGCCGCGATCGCGCTCGCGACGCTGAAAGTGCGATGATCCCGGAGGCGTGGCGTCGGGGCGTCGTCGCGGTGGTCGGGTTGGGGAAGAGCGGGATCGCCGCGACGAAACTGCTCGCGCGCGAGGGCGCGCACGTGTACGCGAGCGACGCGTCGGACCATCCGTACGGCGGCGACACCGTCGCCGAGCTGCGCGGGCTCGCCGGCGTCGAAGTCGACGTCGGCCGTCACGACCTCGCGAAGATCCGGTCGGCCGCCGGCGTCGTCGTCTCGCCCGGCGTGCCGCCCGACGCGGCGCCGCTCGCGGCGGCCCGGGAGGCGGGCGTGCCCGTGGTGTCCGAGATCGACCTCGGGTTTCGGGCGCTGGCGGGGTCGGGGACACGCTGCATCGCGATTACGGGGACGAACGGCAAGACCACGACGACTGCGCTGGTGGCGCACCTGATGCGGGTGGCGGGGCTCCACGCGGAGGCGGCGGGGAACATCGGCCGGCCGCTCGCCGACATCGCGGTGTCGGGCGACCACTACCAGTGGCTGGCGGTCGAGGTGTCGTCGTTCCAGCTGCACGACAGCCCGCACTTCGCCCCGGAGATCGGCATCGTGACGAACCTCGCCCCGGACCACCTGGACCGCTATCCCTCGGTGGAGGCGTACTATGCCGATAAGCAGCTGCTGTTCCGGAACGCGACCCCGCGCGACGTGTGGGTCCTGAACGGCGACGACCCGGCGACGCTGGCGCTTCCCGGAGCGGCGCTCGGGCGGCGCGTGCTGTTCTCCCTCGCGCGGCCGGCGGGCGGTTGGTACGACGCGCCGGCGCAGCGGCTGCGCCTCGAAGGCGCTGAGCTGTTGCGCCGCGACGAGCTGCGGCTGCTCGGGGATCACAACATTGCGAACGGGCTCGCCGCGGCGTTGGCGGTGCACGAGGCAGGCGTGTCGCTGGGGTTGATCGCTGAGGGGCTGCGGTCCTTCCGGGCGCTGCCGCACCGCCTCGAGCCGGTGCGGGATGTGGACGGCGTGCTCTGGATCAACGACTCGAAAGCGACGAACATCGCCTCGACCGTGGTTGCCGTGGCTGCGATGGACCGCCCGTTCGTCCTGCTGCTCGGCGGACGGCACAAGGGTGAGCCATACACGCGCCTCGCGCCGCTGCTGCAGGGGAAGTGCCGGCTCGTCATCGCCTTCGGCGAAGCCGGCGCGATCGTCGCCCAGGACCTGGGCGGCAAGGTGGCGCTCGAGCGTGGCACCACGTTCGCGGACGTGATGGCGCGCGCCCACCGCGCCGCGCAGCGGGGAGATGCGGTACTGCTCTCTCCCGCGTGCTCAAGTTACGACATGTTTAAGAACTACGAGGAGCGCGGGGCGACGTTCCGGAAGCTCGTGGAGGCGATGTGACCAGGCCCGCGAACGGTAGGGGCGCAGCATGCTGCGCCCCTACATCGATCGGGCCGGGCCGGGGCCGATGACCGACCGCCGCTGGGAAACCCGTCTGCTGGCGCTCCTGGCCGCCGTGTTGGTCGTGTTCGGGCTCACGGCGGTGTACGGCGCGTCCAGCCTCTTGACGACGGCCGGCGGTCAGGTCGGCTCGGAGTTCGCGCTGCGCCAGGCGCTCGGCGCCGTGGTCGGCGGCATCATCGCGACGCTGCTCGCGCGCTCGAACTACCGGCGGTGGCAGCGCTACGCCTGGCCGATGATCGGGATCGCGGCGTTCCTGCTCGTCGTCGTGCTGCTGCCGTTCACCCACCGCATCGCGCCCACGATCAACGGCGGGCGGCGCTGGGTGAATCTGGGCATCGTCACCCTGCAGCCGTCGGAGCTCGCCAAGTTCGCGGTCGTAGTCTGGACGGCGATGCTCGCGGCGAAGAAGGGCGAGCGCATCCGCACGTTCCAACGGGGCCTGTTGCCGTTCCTCGTGATCATCGCGCCGGTGGTCGGGTTGATCTTCCTCGAGCCGAACCTGTCGATGGCGTTGCTCGTCGCGATCCTTGCCGGCGTCGTGCTGTTTACGGCGGGAGCCCGGATCGGACACTTCCTCGTACTCGGCGTTGTGGGCACGCCGCTCGCCTTCGGGGCGGTGGCGAGCGCGCAGTACCGGATCGCCCGGGTGCTCACCTTCCTGGCTCCGGGCAGCGCGCCCGCAGAGGCGACCTGGCAGGTGCACCAGTCGCTCGTGGGGATCGGCGCAGGCCGGCTGTTCGGCGTGGGGCTGGGGCAGGGGCAACAGAAGCTGGGCTACCTGCCGTACGCCTACTCCGATTTCATCTTCTCGACGATCGGCGAGGAGTGGGGGTTCATCGGGGTGGTGGTCATCCTCGTCCTGTTCGGCACCTTTGTGTGGCTCGGCTTCCGGATCGCGCGGTCTGCAGGCGATCTGTTCGGGCAGCTGGTCGCGGTCGGGCTCACGGCCCTGATCGGGGTGAGCGCCGCGCTACACATCGGCGTGAGCTTGGCGCTGCTGCCGGCGACCGGGGTCACGCTGCCATTCATCTCCTACGGCCGCTCGAGCCTGCTCGTGGCGCTCGTCGCGACCGGGGTGCTGATCAGCGTGGGACGCGGGCGGCGGCGGACGGACGGGGTGGTGTGAACGCAGAACGCGGAACGTGGAACGTGGAATGATTAACGCGGAACGCGGAACTCGGAACGCGGAACAAATCGCGCGGGCGTCGAGGCGCCACGCTCGCATCGGCGCACGGAATCTCCACGTCTGTTCCGCGTTCCGCGTTCCGAGTTCCGCGTTTCTAGTGCGATGAAAGTCCTGCTCGCCGGAGGCGGGACGGGAGGGCATCTCATGCCCGCCCTCGCGCTGGCTCAGGCGCTACACGAGGCGGACGCGGGGGTCGAGCCGGTGCTGATCGGCGCCGAGCGCGGCATCGAGGCCGAGCTGCTGCCGCGCCAGCCGTTCCCCCACCGCCTGCTCCCGATCGAGCCAATCTACCGGCGCACGTGGTGGCGCAACGCGCGCTGGCTGTTCCTCGCGCCCCGCGTGTGGCGCGAGGTGGGGCAGCTGTTACGCCGGGAGCAGCCCGTGATCGTCATTGGCACCGGCGGCTATGTGGCGGGGCCGGTCGTGTGGCGGGCGCAGCGCGCGCGCCTCCCGACGGCGCTGGTTGAGGAAAACGCATTCCCGGGACTCACCACGCGGTGGCTGGCGCGCGCCGCCCGCCAGGTGCATCTCGGGTTCCCCGAGGCGCGCGAGCGGCTTTCGCCTGGCAAGCGCACCGAGGTCTTCACGCTCGGCAACCCGGTTCGGCCTCCCGAGCCCGGAGATCGGAGCACCGCCCTCGTCAGCCTCGGGCTCGAACCGGGGCGCCCCAGCGTACTGGTGTTCGGCGGCAGCCAGGGGGCCCGCTCGCTTAACTACGCAGTCGCCGCGGCGCTGGAGCGCCGCCTGCTGGGCGATGCGAACATCCTGTGGGGCACGGGCGCCGCGCACGCGGCCGCGCTCGCGCGCTACGCCGTGCCGGGGCGCGTGGTGGTGCGCGGCTTTTTTGATCCGATGACGGAGCCGTATCGCGCGGCCGATCTCGTCGTGTCGCGCGCCGGCGCCATGACCGTGGCGGAGCTGTGCGCGTGGGGCAAACCGAGCATCCTGGTGCCGCTCCCGACGGCGGCAGCGGATCACCAGACCCACAACGCCCGTGCGCTCGCAGCTGCCGGCGCCGCCATTCATCTCGCCGAGCGGGAGCTCTCGGCGCACTCGCTCGCCCAGTCGATCACCGAGCTACTCGACGCCCCCGCCCGGCTTGCGTCCCTCGCCGCCCATGCCCGGGGCCGGGGGCACCCGGATGCGTCCCGCGAGATCGTGTCGAGGATTTTGACACTGGTCCGCTGAATGGGGATGCTCTCTTTCGCAAGTTTCGTAGATTCGATATATTAGCCCCTCACTAATGAACCTGTTTGCAATGGCGGATCCCCGCCCGATCCACTTCATGGGGATCGCCGGAGCAGGGATGAGCGGCTTGGCGCTCCTCGCCAGGCAGCAAGGCGTCCCGATAACAGGTTGTGATACCGACCCCTCAGGAGCGGCCGATTTGGCAGCCTTGGGGGTGGAAATATGGCGGGGACACGATCCAGAGCACGTGGCTGGCGCTCGGACGGTCGTGGTCACCGCAGCGGTAGCCGGGGATCACCCGGAGCTGGAGCGAGCACGCGCCCTGGGGGTTCCGGTGGTACGGCGCGCCGACGCCCTCGGCCAGGCCGTCGCCGGTGGGATTGTGGTGGCGGTCGCCGGCACGCACGGCAAGACCACCACGACGGTGATGGTCACGGAGGCGTTGACGGCCGCCGGGCGAAATCCTACGGGACTCGCCGGCGGCCGTGTCGCTGCGTGGGGGGGGAACGCGCGCATCGGCGGCCGCGAGCTGTTCGTGGTCGAGGCCGACGAATTCGATCGCGCGTTTCTCTCGCTCGCGCCCACGGTGGCGGTCGTGAACAACGTCGAGGCCGACCACCTCGAGTGCTATGACGGCAGCGTCGCCGCGCTCGAGCAAGGATTCGCGGAGTTCGCAGGGCGCGCGCGCCGGGTAATCGTGGGTGGGGACGACGCGGGAGCGCTGCGGATCGGGGCGGCGGTGCGGGTGCCGGTGTGGCGCGTCGGTCTCGCGGCGGACGCGGACGTGCGGATCGCAGCTCCCGAGCTAGGCGAGCCAGGCTCCGCGGCCCAGGTCGCGCTGCCGGATGGCCGGGTGGTTCGGGTCGCGCTGCAGGTGCCGGGGCTGCACAACCTGCGAAACGCGGCGGCGGCGCTCGCCGTGGCCCTGGAGCTAGGAGTCGATCTCGAGCGCTGCATCACGGCGCTCGAACGCTTTACCGGCGTGGCGCGGCGGTTCGAGCGCGTAGGCGAGGCACACGGGGTGACGGTGGTGGACGACTACGCGCATCACCCGACGGAGGTGCTTGCCACGCTGGCGGCGGCGCGCCAGGCGTTTCCGCGACGGCGCGTGGTGGCGGTGTTCCAGCCTCACCTGTTCTCACGCACGGCGCTGCACGGCGAAGCGCTGGGGCGCGCTCTCGCGAGTGCGGACGTCGTGGTGGTGGCGCCGATCTATGGGGCGCGCGAGCAGCCGCTGCCGGGGGTCACTGCCGAGCTGGTGGCGCGGGGCGCCGAGCGAGCTGGGGCGGCCACGGTGGCGGTGCGGGACCGCGCGGCGCTCGTGGACGTGGTCGCCGAGCGTGTGCGGCCGGGTGACGTGGTGTTCACCCTGGGGGCGGGCGATGTCACCCGGGTCGGGCCGGAGCTGCTGCAACACCTGGGGCGGAGCGAAGCGGGGCAAGCGGCAAGGGGGAAGGCGCAGTGACCCGATGGCCGCGGTGGCGGCGCCGGTCGCTGCTCGGTGGCGCTTGGGTCGCGCTCCTCGCCCTCGGCTGGCGCGCAGCGCCGCTGGCGCTCCGGCACCTGGCGCTGTTCCGCGTGCGGCAGCTCGAGCTCGTGGGCGTGAAGAACCTGGCGCCCGACGTGGTGATCGCGGCGCTGCGGCTGCCGCCCGACGCGAGTGTGTTCACCGACACGCGGCTGCTCGGCGACCGATTGCGCGGGCTCGCGGGCGTGGCGGAGGTGCATGTGGTGCGCCAGCTCCCCGCGGCGCTGCGGATCGAGCTGCGCGAGGTGGAGCCCGCGGCGTTGGCGCCGCGCGGGAGCGGGCCGCGGGGCGGTCCCTTGGTCGCGGTCGACGCGGAGGGTCGCCCGCTCCCGTTCGATCCGGCGCGCACCGGGCTCGACTTGCCGGTGGCAGCGGCGGCGGATCCGGGGGTCGTGGGCGTGCTGGCGCTGGTTCAGTCGGTGGATCCGGCGCTGTTTCAAACCATCACCAGTGCGCGCGGGTTGGCGCGCGGGGACGTGCTTCTGGACATGGGGCCTCGCCACGTGCTGCTGCGACGCGATGCCGGGCCGGAAGTCATTCGGGCCGTGGTGTTGGTGGCTCAGGATCTGGCCGCGAAGGGGCGCCCGTACGTGGAGCTCGACGCCCGGTTTGCGAGACAGGTGCTGGTGCGGCGTAGGGCGTCCGGCTGGGCGGGGGGGGCAGGAGGGGCGAGGGGGGCGTGAGCCGGGACCGACAGCTGATCGCCGGGCTCGACCTTGGGAGCACGAAGACCTGCGCCGTGATCGCCGAGGTCGTGGGCGACCTGCCGCGCCTGCCGCTCGCCAAGGTGCTGGGCGTCGGGCTCGCGAGGAACGCCGGCGTGCGGCGTGGCATGGTGCGGGACATCGACGAGACCGGTCGCTCGGTGGTCGCCGCGCTGCGGGACGCCGAGCGGATGGCGGGCGCGAAGGTCGGAGGTGTCACTTGCGGCATCGCCGGTGAGCACGTGTCGGCGCGCACGTCGCCCGGCGTGGTCGCCGTGAGCCGCGAGGAAATCACTGCGGAGGACGTCGCCCGCGTGAACGAGGTGGCGCGAGCCATCTCGCTGGGACGCGACCAAGAGCTGCTGCACGACATCCCGCAGGAGTATGTCGTCGATCAGCAGCGCGGCATCTCGGACCCGGTGGGGATGACGGGCACGCGGCTCGAGGTGGAGATGTACCTCGTGACCGTGCAATCCACGGCCGCGCAGAACCTGCGCAAGGCGGTGCAGCGCGCGGGGTACCGCGTGCTGGATCTCGTGCTCGAGCCGCTGGCGGCGTCGTACGCGGTACTGACGGAGGACGAGAAGGAGCTGGGCGTCGCGCTGCTCGAGATCGGGGGCGGCTCGACCGGCGTGACGATCTTCCATGAGGGGAAGATCCGACACCTAGCGTCGCTCAAGTACGCCGGCGCGCAGGTCACCACGGACGTGGTCCAGGTGCTCGGCGTGACCCAGGCCGACGCGGAGCGGCTGAAGGAGCGACACGGCGTCGCCTACAAGCCGCTGGTCGATCCGTCGGAGATGATCACGCTGCCGTCCACGCCCGGCCAAGGAGCGCGGCAGGCCGCACGTGAGATGCTGTCGGACATCATCCACCAGCGGCTGGACGAGATCTTCCATCTGGTGGACCGCGAGTTCGAGAAGGCGGGCTACGGGGGCGGGCGGTTGCCCGCGGGCGTGGTGCTGACCGGCGGCACGGCGCATCTGCCGGGTATGGTGGAGCTCGCGCGGGACGTGTTCGCGATGCCGGTGCGCGCCGGCGCTCCGGAGCAGGGGATTTCGGGGCTGGTGGACAGCGTGCAGGCGCCGCGGTACGCGGTGCCGGTGGGGTTGGTGCTGTACGCGGCGCGTAAGGTGGCACAGGGCGTCGCGCCCGGTGGCTCGCTGGTGCAGAGCCCGGGGGTCGAGCGCTGGTTCGCGCCGCTCAAGCGGTGGTTGCAGGACTTCTTCTGATCGGTCACCCGAGGGGGCCATGATCTTCGAGCTCGAAGAGACCGTATCGCAAAACGCTCGCATGAAGGTCGTCGGCGTGGGCGGCGGCGGCGGCAACGCGCTGAACCGCATGGTCGACGAGGGGCTGCAGGGCGTCGAGTTCATCTCCGTCAACACCGACGCGCAGGCCTTGCTCAACAACAAGGCCGACGTGAAGGTGCAGATCGGGAAGAAGCTGACGCGCGGCCTCGGCGCGGGCGCGCGACCCGAGATCGGCCGCCAGGCGATCGAGGAGAACCGCGATGAAGTGCTGCACGCCCTCCAGGGCGCCGATCTCGTCTTCGTCACCTGCGGTATGGGCGGCGGGACGGGGACGGGTGCGTCGCCCATCATCGCGCAGATGGCGCGCGATCTCGGGGCCCTCACCATCGGCATCGTGACCAAGCCGTTCCTGTTCGAGGGGCGCAAGCGGATGCGCCAGGCTGAAATGGGGATCGCGGAGATGCGCAAGCACGTCGACACCATGGTCACCGTTCCAAACGAGCGCTTGCTCGCCGTGGTGGGGAAGGGGATACCTTTCCAGGACGCGCTGAAGAAGGCCGATGAGGTGCTGCTGCATGCCACTCAGGGGATCTCGGGGCTCATCACCGTGACGGGGATCGTGAACGTGGACTTCGCGGACGTGCGCACCGTGATGCAGAACGGCGGCGCGTCGATCATGGGCACGGGGATGGGGCGGGGCGAGAACCGCGCCATGGAAGCGGTGCAGCAGGCGATTTCGAGCCCGTTGCTCGACAACATCTCGATCACCGGCGCGACGGGCGTGCTGATCAACATCACCGGCGGCGAGGATCTGACGCTCGGCGAGGTCACCCAGATCTCCGACGTCGTCAAGGACGCCGCGGGCGAGGATGCCGAGATCATCTTCGGCACCGTCAACGACCCGGCGATGCACGGTGAGATCCGGGTAACCGTGATCGCGACCGGCTTCGACCGAGATAAGGCAGCCGAGACGCCGGGCCGGGCGGCGCCGGGCGTGCTGCCGTTCCGGGAGCGGGTCTCGCGGCCCACGCCGGTGCCTCCGCTGGGCTACGTGAAGCCGGTGGAGGCCGCGCGGCGCGGCGCGCCCCCCCCCGCGCCGCCCCCCGACGTCAATGAGCTCGAGATTCCGACCTTCATCCGGAGGCAGATGGATTGATGGCGCTTCCCGGGCGGGCGAGCCATTACGTCGCCGCCGGCCTGCTCACGGCCGGCGGTCTGCTCTGGGCCACTCACGAAGCGTGGCCCTGGCGCCGGCCGCTCACCGCGGCGCCCATCGTCGTGACCGACGCCTATGCCGAGGTCACCGCGACCCTGGGACGGCGCGAGACTCTCGCTGCGGTGCTGGCGCGCGCCGGGATCACGGGCCGCGACTACGCCGGTTTCCTCGCCGCGGCGCAGCACCTGCCGGTGCGCCGGCTGCGACCCGGGCTCGCGTTCCAGGTGCGCCGCTTGAAGACCGACAGCCAGCCCGAGCGGGTGACCGTCCGGTTGTCGCCCGAGCGGCGGCTGCAGGTGACGCGCGCCGACGCCGGCTGGATCGAAACGGTGGAAACGATCCCGTGGACGATCGTGCGCCTGCGAGTCACGGGTGCGATCGAGTCGTCGCTGTACGACGCGTTGGACCGAGCGGTAGCCGACACGTTCCTGCCGGGAGGCGAGCGGCGCGCGCTCGCCTGGGCGATCGCCGACGTGTACGACTGGGAGGTGGACTTCACCCGCGACGTCCGGTCGGGAGACCGGTTCATCGTGCTGCTGGAGCGGCTCGAGTCCCCCGAGGGTGAGCGGCGCTTCGGCCGCATCCTCGCGGCGCGGGTGGACGTGGTGCGGACCCCGAGCTACGCGTTCTACTTTGAGGACGGCGCGTCGGGGATCGCGGGCTTTTACGACGAACAGGGGCGGTCGCTGCGCCGCGCCTTCCTGCGCGCGCCGCTGGCGTTCCGCCGCATCTCGAGCCGGTTCGGCAGCCGCTTCCATCCGATCCTCCACATCTGGCGCGCCCACGAGGGCGTGGACTTCTCGGCGCCCTACGGCACGCCGGTGCGCGCCACCGCGGACGGCGTGGTCACACGGGTGGGGCGGGAGGAGGGCGGCTACGGCAACGTGATCGAGCTGCGCCACGCGAACGGCATCCGCACGCGTTACGGCCACCTCTCCGCGTTCGGGCGCGGCCTGTACGTGGGCGAGCACGTGGAGCAAGGGGAGACGATCGGCTACGTCGGCTCGACCGGCCTCTCGACCGGTCCCCACCTGCACTACGAGTTTCTCGTGAGCGGCCGGCCTACCAACCCGCAACGTAAGGACATGGGATCGGGCACGCCGATCCCGCAGCGCCTCCGCGCCGCGTACGATTCGGTCCGCGTCCAGCTGGTCACTCAGCTCGAGCCGCACGGCTCCCCGCACACCGCTCCGACCGTCGCCGCGCGCGACGATTAGCTTCCTTTACGTCTGTGGAGCTCTACCCCGCCGTTGACGTGCAGGGCGGGCGAGTGGTCCGCTTGCGCCAAGGCGAGGCGGAGCGCGCGACCGCCTACGCCGACGACCCCGTGGCCGTGGCGCGGCAGTTCGCGCGCGACGGCGCCCGCTGGGTCCACTTCGTCGATCTGGACCGCGCGCTCGGCCGGGGCGACAACCGTGCGCTCGCGCGCCGCTTTCTGAGTGCGGCTGGCGTGCCGGTCCAGGTGGGCGGCGGCCTGCGCACCGAGCAGGCGATCGACGAGATGCTCGCCTGGGGCGCGACCCGGGTGGTGATCGGGACGAAGGCCGCGACCGATCCGGCCCTGGTCGGGCGGTTGCTCGAGCGCCACGGCCCGGAACGGCTCGCGGTCGGCATCGATGCGAAGGACGGCCGGGTCGCCGTGCGGGGCTGGACCGAGGTGTTCGACCTCACCGCGCCCCAGCTCGCCGAGCGGGTCAAGTCACAAGGAGCGCGCACGGTGATCTATACCGACATCGCCCGGGACGGCATGCTGGTCGGGCCGGACGTTGCGGGCGCCCGCGCGATCGCAGCGCTCGGGCTCGACACGATCGCCTCGGGCGGCGTCGCAGCGCTCGACGACCTGCGCGCTATTCGGACCGCCGGCCTCGCGGGGGCCGTCGTGGGACGTGCGCTCTATGAAGGCCGCTTCACCCTCGCCGAGGCGCTCCAGTGCGCGGCCGCCTGACGGCCGGGCTCGCGCTGCTGCGCACAACCGGACTCGCTGCCCTCGTGCTGCTCCTGTGGAACCCCGCGACGTGGCGCCGCGACCCGGCGTCCGCCCCACCCCTCGTGCTGCTCGACGCGTCGCTCAGCATGGCGGGCCACGGCGGGCGCTGGCGCGAGGCGCTGGACAGCGCGCGGGCGCTGGCGCAGGGGGGGCGGGGGGGGCGGGGGGGCGTGATCTGGCGCTTCGGGTCGCGCGTTCGCGCCTACGACTCGCTTCCGCCGGCGGACGGTGCGACGCGGCTCGCGCCGGCGCTCGCCGCAGCCGCGGGGCGCGGCGGCCCGGTCAGCGTCGTGACCGACGGCGCGATCGATGACCTCGCGGATGTTCCGCCGGACCTGCTGAGCCGCGCGCGGGTGGTAGTCCTGCCCCGGGCTTCCTTTCGGGACGCGTTCATCGCGTCCGTTGCGGGACCGACGCGCGTCGCGGCGGGGGATACGATCCGGCTCAAGGTTTCGTACGGCACGGCCGGGATGCGGGATGCGAGAGGCGGGATGCGGGACGCGAGGCTCACGGTGAGCGCCCAGGGTCGACGGCTCGCTTCGCGCACGGTCGCGCTCCCAGACAGCGGAATCGTGTCCGCTGATCTGACGCTTCCCGCATCCCGCATCTCGCATCCCGGGTGGGTGGCGGTGGAGGTTGGGTTGGACGGGGTGGGGGATGAGGAGCCCCGTGACGACGCACGCTGGTTCACGCTGGAAGTGAGCCCCCAGCCCTCCGTCGTGCTGCTCGCGTCGCCGCCCGACTGGGACAGCCGTTTCCTCGCCCGCACGCTGAGCGACGTGGCGCGCGTGCCGGTGCGCACCTTCGTGGAATCCGAGCCGGACGGGGGCGGGTGGCGCGACGCCGCCAACCTCACGCCTGTCTCCACTGCTGAGGTGACGCGGGTCGTGGCGGGCGCCCGTCTCGTCGTCCGGGCGGGGAACCCCGCGCCGCTCGACCGCTTCGCGTCCACGGGGGCCATTCTCACCTGGTCTACGACGCGGGGCCAGGAGGGCGACTGGTACGTGCAGCCGCCCGGGCCGTCCCCGCTCGCCGACGCGCTCGCCGGGATCGCGTGGGATTCGCTCGCGCCCGCCGCCGCGGTGTCCGATCTCGCGCTCCCCTCCGATAGCGCGGCGGTAGTCGTCCTCACAGCGCGCCTCGCGCGCCGTGGCAACCCGCGCCCCGTCATCGTGCTGTCCGAGCGTGATGGGGCGGGGTGGACGGGGGGAGGCGCCCGACGGGCGACCGTCGCCGCGGCCGGCCTGTTTCGCTGGGCGTTCCGGGGCGGTGCAAGCGCTGAGGCGTACCGGGCGGTGGTCGCGGCATTGGCTGATTGGCTCCTGGCGGGGGGAGCCGGGGGATGGGAGAGGTTCGTGCCGGTGACGCACGCGGCTCCCAACGGAATGCCCGTCGCGTGGCGCTGGACCGGCGCCGGCTCACCTCGTGACGTGACAGTGACGTTGACGGCGGCCGGGACCAGCCGAACGGACACGCTACGCTTCGATGCAACGGGGCGCGCCGAGCTATCGCTGCCGCCGGGGGTGTATTCGTACGAGTCGCCGACCGGGCCCGAGCGGGGCGTCGTAGCCCTGGAGACGTATTCCGACGAGTGGCGCCCAGCCACGCCAGTGCTGCACGCCCAGGCGGGCGGCGCCGCGGGGCGACTCGCGAGCGTGCCGATGCGCGAGCGGTGGTGGCTGTTTGTAGTTGCGATCGCGGCGTTCGCGAGCGAGTGGGCGTGGCGCCGCCGGCAGGGACTGCCATGAGGCTGTGGGAGCGGGTCGCCCGCGTATTCGGCCGCCGCGACGCGGGCGCGCGCGAGGAGGCCGAGCGCATCCTGCTCGAAGCCGACTTCGGGATCGCGGCGACGGCGGACATCCTCGACGAGGTGACGCGCTCCCCCCGACCCCCCCGCGACGGCGATTTCCAGGCGGCCCTGCAGCAGGCTGTGGCGCGCGTCCTCGCGGCAGCCACGCCGCCGCGAGGCGCTCCGGGAGCGCTGGCGCGCGCGCCGGAGCCACCCAGCGTGATCCTCGTGTTCGGGGTGAACGGCGTCGGCAAAACCACCACCATCGCGAAGCTGGCGCACCGGCTCACGCGCGAGCGCCGTAGCGTGCTGCTAGCCGCCGCCGACACCTTCCGAGCCGGGGCGGGCGAGCAGCTCAAGATCTGGGCGGACCGGCTCGCCGTCCCGTGCGTCAGTGGCGCGGGAGGGGCCGACCCCGCGGCGGTAGCGTTCGACGCGGTCGCGGCGGCCCGTGCCCGTGGCGTCGACACCGTACTCGTGGACACGGCAGGCCGCATGCACACCGACGAGCCGCTACTCGAGGAGCTCAAGAAAGTCGTGCGCGTGGCCGCGAAGCAGCAGCCCGGCGCGCCGCACGAGTCGCTCCTCGTGCTGGACGGCACAGTGGGCCAGAACGCCGTGCAGCAGACCCGGGCGTTCGCTGCGGGGGTGCCGCTCACCGGCTTGATCGTTACCAAGCTCGACGGCACTGCGAAGGGCGGTAGCGTAGTCGCCGTACAACGCGCGGTACCCGTGCCGATCCGCTTCATCGGCACCGGAGAAGGGCTCGACGATCTCGAAATCTTCGACGCCCAGTCCTACGCCAGGCGCTTGGTCAGCGGCTGAACTGCCGGTGAACTGCCGGGGAAAGGGGAAGGGGGAAGGGGAGTGACGTTGTCGCTGACGACGTCGGTGAAGTATCTCAAGGGCGTCGGGCCGAAGCGCGCCGAGGCGCTAGCGCGGCTCGGCATCCGCACAGTGGGCGACCTCTTGTATCACGCGCCGCATCGCTACCTCGACGCGACCGCGGTCACGCCGCTGGCGCGCGCGCGCGTTGGGCAGGAGGTCAGTTGCGTCGGACAGGTGGTCACGACCGGCGTGCTGCCGACGCGCCGCGGGCTGCGTGTGTTCCGGGCGGTGCTCCGGGACGAGAGCGGCCTGCTCGAGTGCGCCTGGCCGGGCCAGCCCTTCCTCGAGCGTCAAATCAAGCAGGGGCAGCTGCTGCTCGTCACCGGTCCGGTGCGTTATTACCACGGGCGCCAGCTCGTCCCCCGGGAGTTCGTCGTACTGGCGGACTTAGGGGAGACCGGGCCCGACCGCGGCCTGGTCCTTCCGGTATATCCGGCGACCGAGGGCCTGACGCACCGCCAGATCCGCGGGCTCATCCACCAGCATCTGGACGCCCTGCTCGCGCTGGTCAGCGATCCCCATCCGCCGCGGCTGCGCGCGGCCGTGGGGGTTCCCGAGCTGCGCCCGGCGCTCGCCGCCGTGCACCGGCCTCGGGACCTGCACGACGCCGAGGCCGGCCGGCGGCGCCTCGCGTTCGACGAGTTCTTCGACCAGCAGCTCGTGCAGGCCCGCGCGCGCCATCTCGCGAAGCGCGCCCGCGCGGGGATCGCGTTCGCGCTCAAGAAGGAGCTCACCACCCGGCTCAAGGAGCATCTCCCCTTCGAGCTCACGGACGACCAGCGGCGCGCGGTGCGGGAGATCGCAAACGACATGACGGCGCCGCTGCGCATGCACCGGATGCTGATGGGCGACGTCGGCACCGGCAAGACGGTGGTGGCGCTGTTCGCGATGCTGCTCGCGGTGGAAAACGACTACCAGGCCGCGATCATGGCGCCCACCGAGCTGCTCGCCGAGCAGCACGGGGCGACGCTCACGCGGCTGCTCCAGCCGCTCGACCTCCGGCCGGAGCTCCTGATCGGCCGGCTGGCGTCGGCGGAGAAGAGCGCGGTGCGGGAGCGCATCGCCCGCGGGGCGGCGCGCCTGGTGGTGGGGACACACGCCCTGATCCAGGAGTCGGTGAGATTCCATCGCCTTGGCCTCACCGTGGTGGACGAGCAGCACCGCTTCGGGGTGGAGCAGCGCGCCGCCCTCGTGGAGAAGGGGGACGCCCCCGACGTCTTGCTCCTCACGGCAACCCCGATCCCGCGCTCGCTCGCGCTGACGCTGTACGGCGACCTCGACGTGACGGAGCTGCGGGAGCGGCCTCCCGGGCGGGGCGCCGTGAAAACCGCGCTGCGCACCGACGCCGCCCGCAAGAAGATCTACGAGTTCATCCGTGCCGAGTGCGCCGCGGGGCGTCAGGCGTACGTCATCTATCCTGTGATCGACGAGTCGGAGCGCGCTGATCTGAAAGCGGCGACGACGATGGCCGAAGACCTGCGGCAGCTGTTCGCCGAGTTGCGCGTCGGGCTCGTGCACGGGCGGTTGAGCCCCGAGGAGCGGGATGCGGTGATGCGCGCGTTCCGTGACAACGCGGTCCAGATTCTCGTCGCGACGAGCGTGATCGAGGTGGGGATCGACGTGGCGAACGCGACGGTGATGCTGATCGAGCACGCGGAGCGCTTCGGACTCGCGCAGCTGCATCAGCTGCGCGGTCGCGTGGGCCGCGGCGCCGCCGCGAGCCACTGTATCCTGCTCTCGAACGTCCCACAGGCAGCCGGCCGGCTCAAGGCGTTCACCGAGACGACGGACGGCTTCAAGATCGCCGAGCTCGACTTACGGGAGCGCGGCATGGGCGAGCTCGCCGGGGCCCGTCAATCAGGCGGGGTGCCGTTGCGCTACGCCAACTTCGAGACCGACGTGCCGCTGCTCGAGGCGGCACGCCGCGCGGCGGGAGAGGTCATTGCGCGCGATCCGGCGCTCGCCCGACCAGAGCATGCGGCGTATCGGAAACGCATCGTGGCGAGATATGAACGGGGGTTTGAATTGTTCAGGGTGGGCTAATCCAACGCGGAACGTGGAAGTCGGAACGCGGAACAACAGGGTGTGCGTCGTGCCGCACGACCTCTCACCTTCTGTTCCGCGTTCCGCGTTAGAAGGTGATTCGCAGCCCGACGCGCGCAACGCCGGCTCGTGCGTCCTCCGAAACCTCCAGCGGACTGAGCGGCTTATTCGCCGGCCCTCCCGCCTGTCGGGTCAGGTCGGCGATGAACAGCCCCGCGGCGACCAGCAGCGTCGCCTGACCGGCGAGCAGGCGCACTCGGGCGCGACGGTCGAAGTGGAGAGATACCTGGTACAGCTGCTCCGCGGCGGGGTTCAGGTAGGTACCGTCCGTGCCGAGCAGGCAGTCGTTGTTGTTGGCGCGACACAGCGTGAGCAGCTGGCTGAACTCGCGGTTCGAGCGGCTGTGCTCGTGCGCGCCCATCACCGTGAACGCGACGGCGCTGCCGGCGGCGAGCCATTTTCCCCAATGAACCGTCGCACGTCCCACGTTCCACGTTCCACGGGATCTACTTGCGACGTGTGACGAGTGACGTGGAACGCTGTCGGTCTCCTGCGCTGGTAGGCGCATCGGAGTTAGCAGCGCTAGGCCGCCCAGCAGGCAAACCGTTCGTCTCATCGGTACGCCTGAATGTCGCCGCGGCCGGCGACGATCACCAGTTGCCGGTCCCGCACCAGGGGCGGCTGCTCGATGGGCCCGTCGAGCTCGATGCGCCACAGGATGGCGCCGGATCGCCGGTCGACGAGCAGCACCTCGCCACTGACGCTCGCGACCAGCACGCCGGACGCGACCGGCATCGGTCCCGCCGTCGCCGTGATGCCCAGCGCGAAGCTGCGCCCCTCGGCCGGGCGGTCCTTCGGGACAAGCCACAGTGTACCGTTGCGCGCCAGCACGTACACCGTGTCATGCGCCACGACGGGAGCGCCGAACACCGCGTCCCCGGCGGGTAGATCCCAGGCCACGCGCAGCGCGGGCAGCTCGATCGCCAGCATCCGGCCGGCGGTCGTGGCGGCGTAGAGCCGCGCGCCGTCGAGCGCCGGCGCTGCGACCACGGCACCGGGGGTGGGGAGCCGCCCGCGCACCTGGCCCGTCGCGCGCTCCAGCAGGTACACAGTGTCGGCAGTCGTGGCGACGACGACGCCGTCCCGCGCGGGGACCGGGGCTGCGCGGGCCCCGCCGCCCAGTCGCCGGCGCCACACGACCTTCCCCGCTTCGGTCTCGAGTCGCAGCACGGTGCCGGTCTCGGTCGCCGCGTACAGCGTGTCGCCGTCCAAGGCGAGCGGCGCCACGATGCTCTCGGTCTTGGTGCTCCACACCGTCTGCCCGTCGCGCAGCCGAAGGGCGTAGACGCGCGCGTCAGGCGTCGCTTCGGTCGCGACGTAGATGCGGTCTCCGTCGAGGAGCGGGCCTCCGTGGATCGTGCCGCCGACGCGGGCGCGCCACAGCGCTTGGCCGGTGGCGCGGTCGAGCAGCGCCACGACGCGGTCGGCGACGCCGACGACGATCACGCTTTCGCCCAGGGCGGGACTGCCGCGGACCGCCCGGCCGACGCCGGTGTGCCACAGCGGCCGTGGGTCGGCGTTGAGCGACTCCGCGACGCAGGCGTCGTGCCGGGGCGTGCCCAGGTACGCGGGCCAGCTCGTCTCCTGGCGCGGCGGGCCGAGCTTCGCGGGCGGGACGTACGACGAGGCGCACGCCATCGCGTTGACAGCCCAAAACCCCGCCACTAGTATGCCGCGCCTATGCCTAACGCTCATCGCATCGAAGCGCTGCCGCAGCTGGTAGGCCAGAGGGTCGCCGTGCGAGGATGGGTGATGACCACGCGCTCGAGCGGCAAGATCGCCTTCGTGGTGCTGCGCGACGGCACGGGCTATCTGCAAGCGGTCCTGTCCAAGAAAGACGTTTCCGACGCCGCCTGGGACGCGTTCGGGAAGCTCACCCAGGAGACGTCGCTTGAGGTGACGGGCACGGTGCGTGCGGACCCGCGCGCACCGGGAGGGGGGGGTGTCGAGCTCACGGCCGCCGACCTGACGATCCTCGGGCCGAGCCCCGACTTCCCCATCACCCCGAAAGAGCACGGCACCGCGTTCCTGTTCGAGCACCGACACCTGTGGCTACGCAGCCGTCGCCAAGTGGCGATCGCCCGCGTGCGCCACGAGGTGATCCAGGCGATCCGCGACTTCTTCTACGAGCGCAACTTCGTGCTGGTCGACACGCCGATCCTCACCGGCGCGATCGGCGAAGCCGCGGGCCACCTGTTTGCCACCGAGTACTTCGACCTGGGCACGGCGTACCTCGCGCAGACGGGGCAGCTCTACGTCGAAGCGGCAGCGGCAGCGCTCGGCAAGGTGTACTGCTTCGGGCCCACGTTCCGCGCCGAGAAATCCAAGACGCGACGCCACCTCACCGAATTCTGGATGGTCGAGCCCGAGGTCGCCTGGAACGACTCCGACGCCAATATGAAGCTCCAGGAGGAATTCGTCGCCTCTATCGTGGCGCGCGCGCTCGAGCGGCGGAAGACCGAGTTGGCCGAGCTGGAGCGCGACACGGCGCCCCTCGAGCGCATCCGGCCGCCGTTTCCCCGGGTTTCCTACACCGACGCGGTGGAAAAGCTCAAGGCGTTGGGCAGTGATATCGTCTGGGGCCAGGACATCGGGGGCGACGAGGAGACGCTGCTGGCGAAGCAGTACGACCGCCCGGTACTGGTCTACAACTACCCTCGGGTCGTCAAGGCCTTCTACATGAAGGAAAACCCCGCCGACCCCCGCACCGTGTTGAACAACGACATGCTGGCGCCCGAGGGGTACGGGGAGATCATCGGCGGGAGCCAGCGCGAGGACGACTACGACAAGCTGCTGGCGCGCATCCGGGCGGAGCAGCTTCCCGAAGAGGCCTACAGCTGGTATCTGGATCTCCGGAAGTACGGCACCTTCGTGCACGCCGGGTTCGGGCTCGGCGTCGAGCGAACGGTGGCGTGGATCTGCGGGATCCCGCACGTGCGCGAGGCGATCGCGTTTCCGCGGACGCTGTACAAGCTGTGGCCGTGAGATCCTTCGCGCCTGCGGCGCTCAGGATGACAGGCCCGCCCTGCGAGAGAGAAGGACTGAGTATATGATGGAGGAAGCATGACCGAGCCGCAGATCTTCGGCACTCACGAGCCCAAGACGCTGGACCAGCTGCGCGACGTCGCGAGTCGGGCCGAGCGCGCCGCGCTCATGGCGGATGGGCACTTGGGGTACGTCATGCCCATCGGCGGCGTGACCGCGTACCGCAACCAAGTGTCGGTGGTAGGGGTGGGGTTCGACATCGCCTGCGGCAACGCCGCGATCCGCACCGACCTGACCCGGGCCCAGCTCGTCCCGCACCTCTCCGCGCTGGCGGACACCATCCAGGACGCCGTCTCCTTCGGGATGGGGCGGAAGAACCGGGCCGAAGACGCGCCCAGCGACGACCCCCTGTTCGAGGATCCGGCGTGGGACGCGGTGCCGGGCAAGCACGAGCGCGAGCGGCTGCGCGCCAAGGCGCGTGACCAGCTGGGCACGGTGGGCAGCGGCAACCACTATGTGGACGTCTTTGCCGACGAGGCGGACCGTGTCTGGGTCGGCGTGCATTTCGGCTCGCGCGGCTTCGGCTTCGGGGTGGCCCACGGCTTCCTCGCGCTGGGGCAGAACCGCGCCTGGGGCGAGCGCGTCCCGGAGCGCGAGACCCTGCTCGACATTGCCAAGCCGGTGGGCGAGGCCTATTGGCAGCTCATGAACCTGGCCGGTCGCTACGCTTACGCCGGCCGCGAGTGGGTGGCGCGTAAGGTGGTGGCGCTACTCGGCGGGCGCGAGCTGGAGCTGGTGCACAACCACCACAACTTCGCCTGGCAGGAACAGCACGGTGGCGAGCGCTTCTATGTGGTGCGCAAGGGTGCGACGCCCGCGTTCCCCGGCCAGAAGGGCTTCGTCGGCGGCTCGATGGGGGACGACGCGGTGATCATCCAGGGCGTGGCGTCGGACGATCCTGCTGTGCGGGAGCTGCAGGCGCGCGCGCTGTATTCGACCGTGCACGGCGCGGGCCGTGTGATGAGCCGCACGGCCGCCGCGGGCAAACGCACGCGGCGTGGGCAGGTGATCAAGCCTGGGGCCGTCTCGCGGGAGATGATGCTCGAGTGGGTCGAGCGCAAGAACGTGATCCTGCGCGGCGGGGGCACCGACGAAAGCCCGCACGTGTACCGCCGGCTGCCCGACGTGCTCGCGGCGCAGGGCCCCACCGTCGAGGTGCTGCACGTCCTGCGCCCGCTCATCGTGGTGATGGCGGGGGCGGAGGAGTTCGATCCTTACAAGGACTGACCCTTCACCTCGTCCCACAGCCGGTCCAGCTCGTCGAGCGTCGCGCGGCCAATCTCGATGCCGCGCTGCTCGGCGAGCAGCTCCATCGCCTCGAACCGCCGCGTGAACTTGTCATTCGCCCTCTCGAGTGCGGCGCGCGGGTCGATGGCGAGCTTGCGCGCGAGATTCACCACTGCGAACAGCAGATCGCCGATCTCATCTTCTAGCCTTTCCCGTTTCCCCTCTCCCGTTTCCCGTTCGAGTTCGCCGAGCTCCTCTTTCACCTTTGCGAGCGGCCCGTTCGGGTCCGGCCAGTCGAACCCGACCCCCCCGGCGCGTTCCTGCAGCCGGAAGGCCATGAGCAGCGCCGGCAGGGTGGGCGGCAAGCCACCGAGCGTACCTCTCCCTTCTCCCCTCTCCCTCTGCTTCGCGCGTTCCCAGGCGTCATGGTCCGGCGTCTCGGCGTGCCCGAAGAGCTGCGGATGCCGCCGCCACATCTTCTCTTCCAGCGCGCGTGTGACCGACTCGGCGTCCAACGTCTTGCGCTCTTCGCCGATGACGATCTGGAACGCGAGGTGGAGCAGCAGGTCGCCGAGCTCGTCGCGCAGGGCTGCAGCAGCGTCGTGCTTCAAGGCCTGATCGAGCTCGAGCACTTCCTCGACCAGGTAGGGGCGGAGTGTCTGCGGCGTTTGCGCGCGGTCCCAGGGGCAGCGGGCTCGCAGGTCGCGCACCAGCGCGAGGGCGCGGGCGAGGGCGGAGTCGGACATGGTACCCTGGAGTTTAACCCCTTTTTCGCCTTGCATTTACACATCACGGCGCGTAGCTTTCGCGCGCCTGTGAACGCGTCTCCGAGCGGGCGCGACGCGCGCGCCTGGGTCGAAGTGGACCTCGCCGCGGTCGTCGAAAACGCCCGCACCGTCGCACGCGTGGCGGGCACACGGCTCCTCCCGGTAGTCAAGGCGAACGCGTACGGGGTGGGAGCCGTTGCTGTTTCCCAGGCGCTGGAAGCGCTCGACCCGTGGGGCTACGGCGTCGCGACTATCGAGGAGGGCGCCGAGCTGCGCGCCGCCGGCATCACGCGCCCCGTGCTCGTTTTCACCCCGGCCCGGAACGACCTGTTCGACGGCTACCGCGAGCAGCGGCTCACGCCAGCACTGGGAGACGGCCGCACCGTGGCCGACTGGATCGCCCGTGGCGCGCGGGGGGGGGCATTCCACCTCGAGATCGATACCGGGATGGGTCGCTCCGGCGTGCGCTGGGACGAAGTCGAGCCGCTCGCCGACCTCCTCGACACGCCGTATCTCGAGGGCTGCTACACCCAGTTCCACTCGGCCGAGCGCAACGATGGCTCCGCCGAGCAGCAGCTCGAGCGTTTCCGGCTGGCGGTGGGGCGACTGGCGCGGCGGCCGGCGCTGCTGCACGTCGCCAACAGCGCCGCGGCGCTGAAGGGCGGCAGCTTCGCATTCGACGCCGTGCGCCCCGGCGTCTATCTGTACGGCGGCTCGCCAGGCGTCGGGCTGCCGGAAGGGAAGCCGGTGGTGAGCGTGCGCGCGCGGGTGGTGGCGGTGCGCCGCGTGCGCGCCGGCGACAGCGTCAGCTACAACGCGTCGTGGACCGCGGCGCGCGACACGACCATCGCGACGCTCGGCATCGGCTACGCCGACGGTTTGCGGCGCTCGCTCGGCGCGTCGGGCCGGGCGCAGGTGCTATTGCGCGGGCGGCCCTGCCCGATCATCGGCCTCGTGACGATGGATCTGACGATGCTGGACGTGGGGGACGGGCCCGCCACCGTGGGGGACGTAGCGACTCTCGTCGGCTCGGCAGACGGGGGGGGCGGCGCAATCACGCTGGAGCAATTCGCGGCCTGGAGTGGCGAGCTGCAGCGCGAGTTCTTGACCGGACTCGGGCCCCGGCTGCCGCGCATCTACCGGTGAGACGTGCCGCCATCATCGTGCTCGACGGCCTGGGGATCGGGCCCGCGCCGGACACCGCGGCCTACGGCGACGCCGGGAGCGACACGCTCGGCAACGTGGCGCGCGCCGTGGGTGGCCTCAGGCTCCCCAACCTCGAGCGGCTGGGGCTGGGGTTGTGCCGGCCGCTGCGGGGCCTGAGCGGCAGCATCCGGCCGAGCGCCGCGTACGGCGTGGCGCTGCCCAAGTCCAAGGGAAAGGACTCGACCACCGGGCACTGGGAGATCTGCGGCGTGCTGCTCGACAAGCCGTTCCGCACGTATCCGAACGGCTTCCCGACGACCCTGCTTGACGAATTCGCGCGACGTACTGGCCGTGGTTGGTTGGGCAACAAGGCGGCCTCCGGGACGGCGATCATCGCCGAGCTGGGCAAAGAGCACCAGCGTACCGGAAAGTGGATCGTGTACACCTCCGCGGACTCGGTCTTCCAGATTGCGGCGCACGAGGAGACGGTGCCGCTGGAGGAGCTGTACCAGGCGTGCGCAGTGGCGCGCGGGATGCTGGTGGGGGAGCACGCCGTGAGCCGGGTGATCGCGCGGCCGTTCACGGGCACGCCCGGCGCGTACCAGCGGACACCGCGCCGCAGGGACTTCTCGATTGAGCCCGTCGGCCCGACGCTGCTCGACCGGCTGGCGGAGGTGGGGATCGAGCGGGTCGGGATCGGGAAGGTCGACGACCTGTTCGCGGGCCGGGGCATCACCAGCGAGCACACGCCGACCAACCGGGACGCCTATCGCCTCATCGAGCAGGCGCTCGACCGGGGCGGGAGCGGGTTCATCTTCGTGAACGTGATCGAGTTCGACCAGACGTGGGGGCACCGCAACGATGTGGCGGGGTTTCATGAGGGGCTGCGGGAGCTCGATGCCTGGATTCCGCGGCTCGAGGGGCGCGTGCGGGAGGACGATCTGATCATTATCACGGCGGACCACGGCAACGATCCCACCACGCCGTCCACCGACCACTCGCGGGAAGCGGTGCCGATCCTCGCGCTGGGACCGCGGGTGCGCGCCCAGCGCCTGGGCGAGCGCCCGACGTTCGCCGATATGGGGGCGACCGTGGCGGAGTATTTCGGCGTGGCACGACTCGCCGCAGGCACCTCCTTCCTGAAGGAGGTGTGGGCGTGAGCGCCGAGCTGGTCCGCGCGGCGCGCGCGGTGCAGCAGCGCGCCTATTGTCCCTACAGCAAGTTCCGGGTCGGTGCGGCGCTGGAGGCGGTGGACGGCCGGGTATTCGGCGGCTGCAACGTCGAGAGCGCGTCCTACGGTCTCACGATCTGCGCTGAGCGGATGGCCCTCGGCGCGGCGGTCGCCGCGGGGGCGCGCGCGTTCAAGCGGATCGTCGTCGCCACCGACGCGGAGCCGCCGGCGTCGCCCTGCGGAGCGTGCCGGCAGCTGCTCGCCGAGTTCGGGCTGGACCTCGAGGTGATCGCAGTGGGCGCGAAGAGCGAGCGGCGCTGGACGCTGGCCGCACTCCTGCCCGATCCGTTCGTGCCGGCGAGCCTGGGCCTATGAGGGCGCTCCGGGTGGCGTGGCTCGCGGCCACGCTCGGGGCTGGGGCGACCGCGGCGTGCGTCGATCGTGCGACATCGCCCGGCACCTGTCCGAGCTTCTGCCCCAGCGGCGCGATCGACGTCGTGGACGCTGTGCTCGGTACGAGCATCGCGCGGGATTCGGCGTTCCGGGGGTACGTGTTCCCCTACCATGCGGTAGCGATGACCGCCGCCGACGTGCGCGGCGTAGTGGACAGCCGCGCGATCCTGCGCACGTCGGCGCTGGTCAGCGGCTTAGTCCTGAACACCGGGGACACGACCACGAGCCCCCTCGTGGGCGCGGACTCCATGAAGCTCACGCTCACCATCACGCGGCGCGACACCGCGACGCACAACCTGACGCTCAAGCTGTACCGCCTGCCTGTCACGATCGACTCCACCACGACGTTCGCGGACGTGGAGAGCGCGTTCGCCGACACGCTCCGGGCGGTCAACGTCGACGCCTTGCTGGCGAAGCCCGGGGGCGTGGACTCCGCGACCGGAGATCAGGCCGCGATCGACACCACCAGCAAGTTTCTCAAAGTGACGCTCAAGCTCGACTCGCGCCTCGTGGACACGCTGTACGTGCCGGGCGACAGCGGCAAACTGGGCATCGGCGTTCGGGTCGGCGCGGACGCGCCGACGAGCGTCGCCTTCTGCACACGCGAGAATGGGTGCGGTGCGACCGTCGCCTGGTTCGTGAAGGTCGACTCGATCAAGGGCACCGATACGACGCTCATCCACAAGCAGCTCGCCGCCGTCACGCTGTTCGACAATTACGTGTTCTATCCCCCGACCCCGCCCCTCGACTCGACACTCGCCGTGGGCGGCGCGCCATCGGCACGCAGCATCCTGCGCGTCGCGTTGCCGCGCGCCATCCGCGACTCGTCCCAGATCATTCGCGCCACTCTGATCCTCGTGCCTGCGGTGCCGGTACAAGGCGCCCCTTCCGACTCGTTCGTCGTGGAGGCACACACCGTGCTCGCCGACTTCGGCGCCAAGTCCCCTCTCTTCTTCGACGCGACGCGCACCGACACGACGTTCGTCCGGGTAGGCGCGACCGACACCGTGCGCATCGAGGTGACGAACCTGCTACAGTTCTGGACGTCGGACAGCACGCGGCCCGAGGTGATGATGCTGCGGTCCCAGGGGGAAGGCGGGCATCCCAGCGAGATCCGGTTTTATCCGTCGGCGGCGGCGGCGTATCGTCCCGCGCTGCGCATCACGTACGCGCGGCGCTTCCCGTTCGGCGAGCCATGATTCGCGCGCGTGGCGGGCTGCTCGTGGCGACGTGCATGGTGAGCCCCGCCCTCACGGGCGGGGCCATGCTCACGGCCGGGGCTATGCCGCTGGCTGCCCAGGATTCGCAATTCGGTATCCGCGGGCTTGGCACGCCCGGCCGGTTCGAAACGGTGCGGGCCCGCTCCACCGGCGGCGCGTTCGCGCCGTTCGACCCGATGTCGCCGCTGGTGGAAGCGTCGCTCGCGGATCTGCCCCAGCTCACGGCCACGGCGATGGGCGGGACCTCGTACCGCGCTGCGGAGGCGGCGGGCGCCACCACGTCGCTCCGCGCCAGCCGGTTCCCGGTGATGGGACTCGCCGGGCCGGTGTTCGGCCACCTGGTCCTGGGCGGCGGCTTCACCACGTACCTCGACCGCACGTGGGACGTCACGCTGCGCGATTCGATGCTGCTGCGGGGCACCATGCAGCCCTACTCGGACGAGCTCACGAGCGACGGCGGCGTCGCCGACCTGCGGCTCGCGGCGGCGCTGCGCGTCGGCTCGCGCTTCGCCCTCGGCGCAGCGGTGCACGTGCTGAGCGGCTCGACCCGCGAGACCGCCGGGCGGACCTTCGACGACACCGCATACCATGCGATCAAGCAGAGCGACGAGGTCCGCTACGACGGCGTCGGGGTCTCGGGGAGCGCGCTCCTCGACCTGTTGCCGGCGCTGCGCCTCACCGTCTTCGCGCGCTCGGATAACCGGCTGCGCGCCCGCCTGGGCGACGTCGTCACGACGCAAACAGACCTGCCCAACACTGTGGGCGGTGGTCTGCGGTGGGCGCCGAGTCCGAGCGTGCGACTCGCGGGAGCGCTCACGCGGCGTACGTGGGCGACGGCCGGCGCTGGTGCGTTCAACACGCTGAGCTGGTCCGCGGGCCTGGAGGTGGGTAGCGGATTCTCGCCGCTCCGGCTCGGCGCGCGCGGCGGGCAGCTGCCGTTCGGCGCGGGCGCGGCCGCGCCGACAGAGCTCGGCTTGGCAGCCGGCACGGGCCGGGCGTTCGCGCGCGGCCGCGCGCTGGTCGATGTCGGGCTCGAGCACCTCGAGCGCAAGGGCGGCGGGCTCTCCGAGCGAGTCTGGACGTTCCTCCTGGGTCTCACGGTCCGCCCGTGAACGTTTACTTCCATACCTTCGGCTGCAAGGCGAACCAGTACGACACCGACCTGGTGCGCCAGGCGTTCGCTGACGAGGGCGCGGTCGTCGTGGAAGATCCCGCCGCCGCGGACGTTGCCGTCGTGAATTCCTGCACCGTGACCGCGGAGAGCGAAGCCAAGCTGCGCAGCTTCGTGCGGCGGCTGGCGCGGCGCGGCCCGCGGCTCGAGACAGTCGTGATGGGCTGCGCCGCGGCGCTTGACGACGGGCGGATCGCGGGACTCCGATCGGTGCGGGCCGTGGTGGGCGGGGCGGATCCGGGTGCGGTGCTGCGGGCCGCAGGGATGCCCACTGGTGTAGGGGCGCAGCATGCTGCGCCCCTACAAAAGCATGCTGCGCCGCTACCATGGCGGGGGTTTAGGTCCCGTGGTTGGCTCAAGATCCAGGATGGCTGCGACGAGCACTGCACCTTCTGCGCGACGACGCTCGCCCGGGGAGCGAACCGGTCACGATGGATTCCAGAGCTGATCGAAGAGGCGAAGGCGCTCGCGGCGCATCATGCGGAGATCGTGCTCACCGGGGTGCACATCGGGACGTACGGGCAAGACCGCGCGGCTGACCCCGGGCCGTCGGCCCGGGGTTCAACCCAGACGGGCGTTGTCGGGCGGGACCCCGGGGCACCGCCCCGGGGTCAGCCGACCTTGGGTGAGCTGCTCGAAGCCCTCATCGCAGCCGTCCCCCAGGTCCGCTTCCGCCTTTCCTCTGTCGAAGCTACCGAGGTGGACGACCGAGTCGCTCGCCTGCTCATCGAAGCGCCGCGCCACCTGGCGGCGCATCTGCACGCGCCGCTCCAATCGGGGTCGAATCGCGTCCTCAAGCGCATGGGCCGGCACTGGTACACGGCCGAGTCATACCGCGCCCGCATCGAGTGGCTGGCGGAGCGGCTGGGGGGAGTGTTCGGGCTCGGTGCCGACATCATCGCCGGTTTCCCGGGGGAGACGGACGCGGACCATCGCACCACCGTCGCGCTCGTAGAGGCACTGCCGTTCACCTATCTTCACGTGTTTCCGTTCAGCGTGCGGCCGGACGCCCCCGCGGCGAAGCTGCGGGAGCAGCTCCCGGCCGCGGTCGTGCGCGATCGGGCGCGCGAACTGCGTGAGCTGGGCGACGCGAAGCAGCGGGCGTATCGGGCGAGCCGGCTCGGGCAGTCGGCGGATGGCGTGGTGAGCGGTCACGGCGTCGGGAAGGTCGAGTTGCTGACGCAGGACTACCTTTCGGTCTATCTTCCTATCCCCCAATGGAACGGGTGCCCCCGCTGCGAGGTGACGGTTCGCTAGCCATGCCGCGCATCTACATCGAGACCTACGGCTGCCAGATGAACGTGGCGGACTCCGAGCTGATGTTCGGCGTCCTGGGTCGGGAGGGGTATGTCCGCACCGACGACCCCACGCAAGCAGACGTGCTGCTTGTGAACACCTGCGCCGTGCGCGATCACGCCGAGCAGCGCGTGCTCTCGCGCCTCGGCGAGCTGAAGCAATACAAGCGACCGGGCGACGTGCTCGGCGTGGTCGGCTGCATGGCGCAGCGCCTCGGGGAGCGGCTGCTCGGACGCGTGCCACAGGTGGACCTGGTCATCGGGCCCGATGGCTACCGCGGGCTGCCTGAGCTCATCGCCCGGGCCCGCGGGGGCGAGCGCGCTGCCGCGGTCGAGTTCAAGACGTGGGAGCACTACGAGGACGTCCCGCCGGCGCGCGAGATCTCCGTGTTGGCGTTCGTGACGGTCCAGCGTGGCTGCGATTATCGGTGCACCTTCTGCATCGTTCCGATGACGCGTGGCCCCGAGCGGAGCCGCAAGTTGGGCGACGTGGTGCGCGAGGTCGAGCGCCTCGCGGCCGGCGGCACGACGGAGGTCACGCTGCTTGGTCAGACGGTCAACAGCTACGCGGACGACGAGCACGACTTTGCCGACCTGCTGCGCGCGGTCGGGGCGGTGCCCGGGCTGCGCCGGCTGCGGTTCACTTCACCGTACCCCACCGACTTCACCGACCGTGTGCTTACCGCGATGGCCCAGACGCCGGTCGTGTGCGAGCACGTGCACCTCCCGGTGCAGAGCGGCAGCTCGCGCGTGCTCAAGCGGATGCTGCGGCGTTACGACCGCGCTCGCTATCTCGACGTCGTCGCCGCGTTGCGGCGGGCGGTGCCGGGGATCGCCCTCACGACCGACATCATCGTCGGGTTCCCCGGCGAGACCGAAGCAGACTTCCGCGAGACCGTCTCGCTCGTCGAGGAAGTGGGGTACGACGACGCCTATACCTTCAAGTACTCGGCGCGCGAGGGGACGCCCGCGACCCGCATCCCGGGCGCCATTCCCAACGACGTCGCGGGCGAGCGGCTGGAGCGGCTCATCGCCGTGGTGCGCGGTATGGCGCGCCGCAAGAACGTCGGGCTCGTCGGCACGGCGCACGAAGTGCTGGTCGAGGGTAAGGCGAAGCGCGGCGACCTGCTGCAAGGGCGCACGCGCACCAACAAGGTCGCGTTGTTTCAGGGGTCTGACGCGTGGATCGGGACCTATCGGCGCGTGCGCTTCACGGGCACCACGGGCTCGACGTTCACCGCCTGGCCGCTGGAGCCGGCGGGGGAGCTCGCCGTCGTGGGGTGACGAACGTGACGTGGGAAGTGGTGCAGCGGGACTACGAGAAGCTGCGCGCCCAGTTCCCCCGGTTCTGCGGCTGCGACACCTGTCGCGGCGACGTGCTGGTGTTCGCGCTCAACCGGCTGTCGCCGCACTACGTGTCCACCCGGCAGGGCGAGGTGCTCACGGAGCTGAACCTCGCGAGCGACCAGGAGCGGGCCAAGCTCGACGTCATCCTGCTCGAGGCGTTTCGCAAGGTGGGCCTCGCGCCGCGCTGCGGGGCGAAGCCGGTGCAGCTGATGTAATCCGCTGAGGCGGCCCTGTCTTGCGGCCGCCGATTCTCTGGATCACCGTGGCGTTCGGGGCCGGCCTGTTCCTCGGGGAAGGGCGAACGGGGAAGGGGGAAGGGTACGTCGCGGCCCTGGTACTGGTCGTAGCGCTCGCCCTTGCCCGGCGCGCACCGCTCGGCGCGGCGATAGGGATCATGGGCGTGGCCGGGGTGCTGTGGGGTGGTGCGACGCTGCGGGAGCGAGCCGCGACGTGTGAAGGCCGGTGGCAGGCCGCGGAAGAGGGAGCTCGCGCGGCGATCGTGCGGCTCAGCGATCCGGCACCGGACTCGGGCGGACCCGTCGCGGCGGACGTCGTGGCGGGCGCGTGCGGCGGTGCACTGCGGCTGCGCTGGCCCGACGGGATTCCGGCCGCCGGCGGGACGACGTGGGTGGTGGCGGGGCGATGGGTCGGATCGTACGACCGCGGCGTGCTGGTGGTGCGGCGTGCCAAGCTGCTCGACGGCGAGCCGCGGGGGCGGGGAGCGCTGCGCGGGCGACTCGCTGCCCGCAGCGCAGCGCTGTTCGGGCGTCGGGCACCGCTCGTCGACGCGTTGGTGTTCGCGCCCAACGCTGCGCTCGACCCCGACGTGCGGGAGCGCTACGCGCGTTCGGGGCTGGCGCACATCCTGTCCATTTCGGGGCTGCACGTCGGCTTTCTCGCCGCGTGGCTCGCCTTGATCCTTCGCAACCTCGGTCTCTCCGCCCGCCACCGGCTGCTCGCCTCGGGCGTGGTGCTGCTCGGCTATCTGTGGCTGCTCGGATTTCCCGCTCCCGCCGCGCGGGCGACGGTGATGCTCGTGGTGGACGATGTCGCCCGGCTGCGCCAGCGGGTCGCCGCGCCGCGCGGCGTGATCGCGGTGTCGGCCCTCGCCGTGCTGCTCGTTGATCCCCAGGCGCTGCACTCGGTCGGCGCGTGGCTCTCGGTGACGGCGATCGCCGCCGTCGTGTGGGCCGGGCGGGCGACGCGGCGCAGCCACTGGGGCGTGCGCGCAGTCGCGCCAGCCGCAGCCGCGACACTCCTCACCGCTCCCATAACCGCGTTTGCATTCGGTACCGTGGCTCCAATCGGCGTGCTCGCGAACCTGATCGCGATCCCGCTCGGCGCCATCGTCGTCCCCGGGCTGGTGATCTCACTCGCCCTGTCGTGGCTGGTTTCCGGGCTCGCGGCGCTGCTCGCGGCGGGATCGGGGCTAGGTCTCGCGCTGCTCGATCTCATCGCGCAGGGTGCGGCGGCGGTGCCGGGCGGTCACGTCGTCATGGTCGCCGGCTGGGAGGCGGCGGCCGTCTGGCTGGCCGTCGCGGCGGCGGGCTGGTGGTTGTGGAATGCTCCGCGCCGTCGCTGGCTTATCGCCGCACGCGTCGCCTTTCTCGTGACGCTGGTCGTCGGGACGTCGTTCCGCGACGTCGTCCTCGACGACTGCCGTTGCTTGACTGTATTTTTCTTGGATGTAGGCCAGGGCGACGCGGCGGTGCTGCGAACGCCGAACGGCCGCTGGGTCGCGATCGATGGAGGCCCGAGGATCCCTGGGATCGACGCGGGGCGACGGGTCGTGATCCCGTTCCTGCGTCGCCACGGTGCCCGGCGGGTCACGCTGGTCGTGGCGACGCATGGCGATGCTGATCACCTGGGCGGGCTCCCTGCCGTAGTCGAGGACTTCGCCCCCGAGCTGGTGCTCGAGCCCGGCGAGCCGCTCGGCCGGCCGTTGTACCTCGAGTTTCTCGCCGCGGTCGAGGGATCGGGCGCCCGCTGGCACCCGGCGCGCGCCGGCGACCGGATCGAGGTGGACGGCGTCGTGCTCGAGGTGTTGAGCCCGGACAGTGTGTGGATGACGCTGCCGCTCGATGTGAACGAGCACGGAGTGGTGCTGCGGGTGACTTTCGGCGGCACGCACCTCTTGTTCCAGGCTGACGCGGGGCTGCCGGTGGAAGGACACCTCGCGGGGCGAGTCGGCCGGGTAGAGCTGCTCAAGGTCGGCCATCACGGCTCGCTGAGCGCGACGTCGGACGCGTGGCTCGGGGAGCTGCGGCCGCGCCAGGCCGTGATCAGCGTGGGCGCGCACAATCACTACGGCCATCCGGCACCCGAGGTGCTCGGCCGGCTGAGGCGTTGGGGCAGTGAGATCTTCCGAACGGACCAGGTGGGCACTATTACCTTCACGACCGATGGGCAGCGTGCATACATCGACCTCCGTCATCACGATTGAGCGCTTCATCATGGAGCAGGAGCGGCTCCACCCCGAAGCGACGGGGGAGCTGTCCAACCTGCTGTACGACCTGTGCCTCGCGGCGAAGATCATCTCCCGTCACGTGCGCCGCGCCGGTCTCACCGACATCCTCGGCGCCGCGGGAGCGGTGAACGTTTCGGGGGACCTGCAGCAGAAGCTGGACTTGTTCGCGCGTGACACCGTGCGCCACGCCGTGCAGCACACCGGCCGGGTGTGCATCGTCGCGTCGGAGGAGGACGAGGAGCCGATGCTCTGCCCCCAGACGTCGCGGCGCGGCAAGTATGTGATCCTGTACGATCCGCTCGACGGCTCGAGCAACATCGATGTCAACGTGTCGATCGGGACGATCTTCTCGATCCACCGCCGCGTGAGTAGTCCGAAGGGCGAGCCCGGCCTCGGCGACTGCCTGCAGGTTGGGAAGAAGCAGGTCGCGGCTGGCTACATCCTGTACGGCTCGAGCACGATGCTGGTCTACACGACGGGCCAGGGGGTGCACGGGTTCACGCTCGATCCGACGATTGGCGAGTTCCTGCTGTCGCATCCCGACATCCGGACGCCCGCGGTGGGGAAGTATTACAGCGTGAACGAGAGCAACTGGAACCGGTGGACGCCGGCGGTGCAGCGGGTGGTGGCGGCGTTCAAGAACGGTGACGGCCGGATGCAGGCCAAGAACGCGCGCTACATCGGGTCGCTCGTCGCCGATTTTCACCGCAACCTCATCTCGGGCGGCGTCTTCCTCTATCCGGGCGACACGCGGTCCGCCGAAGGGAAGCTGCGCCTGTTGTACGAGGCGGCGCCGCTGGCGCTGGTGGTGGAGCAGGCGGGGGGGCTCGCGACCGACGGCCGTCGGCCGATCCTCGACCTCGTGCCCCAGCATCTGCACCAGAAGACGCCGTTCATCGTCGGCAGCAAGACCGACGTCGAGTTCGCCGTGGAGATCCTCGCCGCCGACGGCGTCCCCGCGTGAGCGAGCGGTCGTCGGTGTACGGGCCCGGGGACTGGCGCGGCGATGCCGCGCGCGACCTTGGGGCACCGGGGGCGTTTCCCTTCACCCGCGGCGTGCACCCCACGATGTACCGGGGGAAGCTGTGGACCATGCGCCAGTACGCCGGGTTCGGCACTGCCGAAGAGACCAACGCACGGTTCCGGCACCTGCTCGCCGCGGGTCAGACGGGGTTGTCCGTCGCGTTCGATCTCCCCACCCAGATGGGCTACGGCTCGGACCATCCCATGGCCGAGGGCGAGGTGGGCCGTGCCGGGGTGGCGATCGACACGGTGGACGACCTGGAGCGTTTGTTCCACGAGATTCCGCTCGACCGGGTGTCCACCTCGATGACCATTAACGCCACGGCGCCGGTGCTGCTCGCGATGTACCTCGTCGTGGGGGAAGAGCAGGGGGTGGCGCGCGTCAAGCTGCAGGGAACCGTGCAGAACGATATCCTCAAGGAGTTCATTGCGCGCGGGACGTACATCTATCCGATCGAGCCGTCGCTGCGGCTCGCGATCGACGTGTGCCGGTTCGTGCATGCCGAGGGGATGACCTTCAACCCCATCTCGATCTCCGGTTACCACATGCGCGAGGCCGGGGCGACGGCGGTGCAGGAGGTCGCGTTCACGTTCGCGAACGGGCTCGAGTACGTGCGCCGCGCGGTGGCGCTGGGACTCGACGTGAACGAACTGGCGCCGCGCCTGTCGTTCTTCTTCGCGGCGTTCACCGATCTGTTCGAGGAGGTCGCGAAGTTCCGGGCGGCGCGGCGGCTGTGGGCGCGTCTGATGAAGGAGAATTTTGGCGCGGCAGACTCCGCTTGCCGGCTGCGGTTCCACACTCAGACCGGCGGCTCGACCCTCAGCGCACAGCAGCCGCAGAACAACGTCGTGCGGGTGGCGATCCAGGCGCTGGCGGCCGTGCTGGGCGGCACCCAGTCGCTCCACACCAATGCCTACGACGAGGCGTTAGCGCTGCCCACCGAGCAGAGCGCCACGCTCGCGCTCCGCACGCAGCAGATTCTCGCCCACGAGACCGGTGTGCCCGAAGTCGTCGACCCCGCTGGCGGGAGCTGGTACGTCGAGGCGCTCACGGAGCGGATCGAGGGCGAGGCACGGGCGCTGCTCGAGGAAGTCGAGGCGGGTGGCGGTGCCGCGCGCGCGACCGAGCGCGGCTTCTTTCAGCAGGCGATCGCGCAGAGCGCCTACCAACAGCAGCAGGCCATCGAGTCGGGCGCCGCGGTGGTGGTGGGCGTGAACGAGTACACCGACGATCAGACGATCCCGTCTGTGCCGGCGCCCGACTACCGGGCGCTCGCAGCAGCGCAGCGGAGGCGAACCGAGAAAGCGCGCGGGATGCGGGATGCGGGATGCGTGAAGCGCGCATTGGAGGAGCTGCAGGCAGCCGCTCGCGTGGCCGAAGCCCCGCTCATGGAGCCGATCATCGCGGCGGTACGGGCGCGTTGTACGGTGGGCGAGATCTCGGACGTGTTGCGGGGGGTGTGGGGGGTGTACAGGCCGGTGTGAAGGCCGGTGTGAAGGCCGTGTGAAGGCCGGTTGGAGACGCGCGTGCCGCGGAGGAGATTCATTCCATTCCGACCCATTCTGTTCGATCTGGATGGCGTACTCGTTGATTAGCGGGAGTGCATCGAGCTCATCTGGCACGTGTGGGCGGCCGAGCGTGGGCTCGACGCCGCAGACTTCTTGCGGGTGGCGCACGGACGTCGCACATCCGAGACCTTGCGGCTCGTCGCCCGCAGCTCGACCCCGTCGTCGAGGTGGCGGTGTTGGACGCCAAGGAGGAGGTCGAGATCCGCGGTTTGCGCGCAGCGTCTGGTGCAGCCACGGTGCTGCGCTGCGGGTCCGCCGGGTGGCGCCGGCGTCGCGTGACCTCACACTCGACTGCTGATGCTGTCCCGAGACGCTCAGAGGTGCGAGCTCCGCATCCATCTGGCGTGCGCCGAGTAGTGCGAAGGCTCGCAATTTTTCGCCCTTGCCAACCGAGGCGTTCGCCGTAGGGTGAGGGGATGGCAGCCCCCCTGAGTTAGTCACTCCGGGGCGGGGCACCATCCATCAGGCTGGTGTGGTGCGGCGGTTCGTGCGGTTCTCTGGTCTCCGGCATCCACGCGAGCTAGGCGAGGGGGAGGTCACGCGTTTCCTTTCCTGCCTCGCTGTGGATCGCCGAGTGAGCGCGTCGACGCAGAACCAAGCGCTGTCGGCATTGGTGTTCTTGTATCGGGATGTGATGGACGTACCCGTCGGGTGGTTGGACGCGTTGGTGCGCGCCAAGCGACCTGAGCGGGTGCCGGTCGTTCTCACCCGCGACGAAGTCCGTCGCATATTCGCCCGGCTGAGGGGTCGAGGCGCATCGGCGTTGGTCGCCGGCGTGCCGCTTGCTCGAGGCGTTGCGGTTGCGGGTGAAGGACATCGATTTCGCAGCAAACGAGATCACGGTGCGTGGAGGCAAGGGGGATCGCGATCGGGTGACCATGTTGCCGGAGCGATTGAAGGGGCCGCTGCTGCATCATCTGGCGGCGGTGCGGGCGCAGCATAAACGGGATGTGGAGGAGGGGGCGGGATGGGTCGAGTTGCCGGGGGCATTGGGGGCCAAGTATCCGCAAGCGGGACGCGACTGGGGATGGCAGTGGGTGTTCCCTGCGAGCCGCGGATATGAGGAGCCTCGCACTGGTCAACGGCGGCGGCATCACTTGCACGAGACCGTGGTGCAGCGCGCGTTTCGTGAGGGCCGCACGGATCGCCAAACCTGCGAGCTGTCACACGTTGCGGCATTCGTTCGCGACCCATCTCCTCGAATCGGGCTACGACATTCGAAACCGTTCAGGACCTGCTCGGTCATCGCAATGTGGCGACAACCATGATCTACACGCACGTTCTTCGTCGGGGAGGTCGAGGCGTGCGCAGCCCAGCGGACACGCTCTAATATTGCGTTTAGGCGGACCCGCCGATTTCATTCCAAGCAGCTGCAGAAGGCTATCCTAGGCAGATTCTCAGGATCGAGCCGTTTACTCTAATACGGTATGTCGAATTCACGTTAGGCGCCGGCACCTCCGCACAGTGGAGGCTTACATGCGACCATTCTCCTGCCTAGTCCTCCTGGTTCTCTCGACCACCCATGTTGCTGCGGCCCAGAGTACCCGTCCTCACCGATGGGCTCAACTCATCGCCACGGGTTCCGAGGCGATTGATCTCGACACCGCCACCTTGCAACGTACTGACGGGCTCCGTCGCGTCTGGCTGCGCTGGGACCTCGATCGCAGCGGCCCTGTCTTTTTGGCGCAGTACCAGCTTGAGCACCGGGAGGTCGACTGCGCGCGTGGGCTCACGCGCGTGCTGGCCGTCGAGACCCACGACATTTCGACTCCTGCAGCGGCTCGGCTGCCAGACACTCCTCGGCCGCCAGACACGATCAGCCCCTCGGACTCAGTGTGGCACGCAGTGTCGTCTGGCAGCCTTGTCGACATCGTTATTTAAGCTGTTTGTCGGTGGCGTGAAGCCGGCGCCTAACAAGCGCGTGAAGCTGGCGGGCGGTGATCGCCCTAAAGGAAGCGGAGTGTTTGTGCCCTGGCGAGAAGGGACGTTCGTCCAGTACTCTGGCGCCGGCGGGCGAGTCGCCCGCAGCTTAAGCGCGAGCCGTTAGGCATCACCCGAGCCTCCGTGTTACATTGAGTGCCATGACCCTTCAACTAACCGCCGTGTTCGAGAAGGTGCCCGAAGGCTACATCGCCTTCGTGGAAGAGCTCCCGGGCGCCAACACCCAGGGCGCGACGATCGAGGAGGCCCGCGCCAACCTCGATGAAGCTGTGCGTTTGGTGTTGGAGGCCAACCGCACTCTGGCACAGGAAGCGTTGGGCAACCGTCCCGTCATCCGCGAACGTTTCAAGATCACGCTCGCTTGAAGCGGCGTGACCTCGTTCGCCATCTCACGGCTCATGGTTGTGAGTTGTTGCGGGAAGGTGCTAACCACTCTGTCTACATCAATCGCCCGGCGCGCAAGACCTCCACAGTGCCGAGGCATCGTGATATCAACGACTTCTTGGCGCGCAAGATCTGCCGCGACCTCGAGGTTCCTGAGCCGTGATGCCTAACAAGCGCTTTGAAGCTGGCGGGCGGTGATCGCTTTAAGGGAAGCGGAGTGTTGTGCCCCTGGCGGGGCCCGGACTGCGTCCCACACCCTTGCGCCGGCGGGCGGGTCGCCCGCAGCTTAAGCGCGATCCGTTAGGCAGCATTCGCCAGAACCCAAGCCGCTCGTGAAGGCTCCTTTGCTGCTTCTCAGCTTGCTTGCCGCCTTGAGCGCGGCGAGTCCTAGCGCAGCGCAGGATTCGCTGCTCGTTCTTGTAACTCACGACTCCGTTCCACTTCGGACTCTCCCGTCATCCACGGCGCCAATCGCCAAGTACGGCCGCGCCACACTGCAGCTCGCGGTCGTCGACGCGTCCACCGACTCCGCTTGGTATCGAGTAGGGATCGGCGAGGACAAGGGCTATCAACTACGCCACGGCGACCGCTACTGGGTCGCGCGGACCGACGTTATTGAGTCTCGGCCCTTCGAGGGCGCCGTGTCGGTCGATCTTAGCCTGCTGGAGGTCCCCTCCGGGGCGTTTTCTACACGTGTCACCGCGCAAGAGTACATCGCTCGGAACGGTAATCTGGCTGGTTCCTACTACGTCAGCCCCGTCTACACGGCGCGTACAAGCACGCCAACCTGCTCGTCACCCTTTAGCGTATGTGCACAGATCTACCGCCCGGGCAGCTACTTCATTGGCCCGGCTGGACATCCCGAGTCCGAGCGGTCCGTCCGAGAGCAGCTCTACAGCAAGGGGGCTGTGCGCGCCCGGTACGAGGTTCGGGCACGCAGGCCGCTGCGAGCAATTCGTGAAAGACTCATCGTCGCACGCGTTCTCATGCGGCACGCGGGGTGTTACGCCGAAGATTACGTTGGCACTGAGCTCAAGGTCCTGCGCGACACCACACGCACCATCGTCACCGACCGTGCCGCGGCGCACCTGGAAGTCGGGCCTGACGTCCTCTTCGAGCCCGGGGCCACTGGTGAGGTTCAGTTCGTCAACCTCATGTGGTTGCTCGAATTCAGTCACATCAATGGGGAGCGTGAAACGATCGCACGGCGGATCACCCTTTGGTGGCCGCTCTGCGCGTAAGGCGAATGCCGCCTAACAAGCGCTTGAAGCTGGCGGGCGCTGATCGTTCTAAAGGAAGCGGAGTGTTGTGCCCCGCCCGGGGCACGGACTTCGTCCCACATCCTTGCGCTGGCGAGCCGGTCGCCCGCAGCTTAAGCGCGATCCGTTAGGCGGCAGCACTTCAATGATCACCGTTCGACCCGCGAAGCAGAGCGACGCGGCCGCGTGGCTCCAGCTGCGCCACGCCCTCTGGCCCGAAGGCTCCGAAGCCGAGCATCGTGAGCAGATCGAGCAGTTCTTTGCCGGCGATGCGGGGGAACCCCTCGCAGTGCTCCTCGCCGAGCAGGGAGCCGGATGTGCGGTCGGGTTTGCCGAGCTGTCCATTCGCGCGTACGCCGAGGGATGCAGCAGCGATCGTGTGGCGTACCTGGAAGGATGGTTCGTCGCCCCTACGGCTCGCGGCCGCGGTGTCGGTCGAGCGCTGATCGCGGCGGCGGAGGAGTGGGGACGGTCGCAAGGTTGCCGTGAGTTTGCATCGGACGCGCAGCCCGACAACGAAGTCAGCGCCGCCGCCCACCGCGCGCTCGGTTTTATCGAGGTCGGTCTCGTGCGGTGCTTCCGGAAAGACCTGTAGCGTGGAGGCTGTCTCGACGGCTTCATTGCCCGATCCAACGGCGACCTGGACTTCCTACACCCTGGGGGAGGGGAAGAGCACAGGTACGAAGCGTTCCTGGCTACCGTGGACGCGCTCGTCGAGCAAGATTCGTCGAATGAGCGATCTCCTCATCCGCATCAAGAAGAAGAACGACGGGTCTGCTGCTTTGAGCTGTCTGCGAGCTGACGGCTCGGTCACATGGCAGCGCCAGAACGGCCTGCAGGGACGCTTCTTTCCGCTTCATGATCTGACCCACTATGCCGTCGAGACCGTACTCGGACACACGCGCGGTTTCTACGGGCTGGTGGCTGAAGGCTGGGACCTCACGGACTTCGGGAACCCGTGGCCGCGTGGCCCCCTCCCCCCCGAGGCACTCATATCAGAGTTCATCGTGGGGTTCCTCGACAGGGAGCGGGGGGCAGGAGTGGAGTGGTCAGCCGCAGAGTTCGAGGCGGCCGCGGCCACTTACTCTGCTCAGCACGGGCTCGACGCCCCTTGGATCGTTAAGGATGACGACCTCCGACACGTGCGTGACAGGCGGCGGGAGCTGTTTGCCCGTTGGGCCGCACTGCCAGCGGGCGCGACCCTCGAGCTGCGGTTCACGGTGTCAGGCCGCGGCCTAACAAGCGCTTGAATCGGTTCACGACCGCAGTCCTCGCCGGGGCGGCCTCCGGTGCCCTCTTTCTCGGCGTCGGTGGGCGCCTAGCGATGCATGCATTCGCGCTCGCTACCGCCCGGTCAGCGGGCTTCACGGTCCGGGGTTCCCTCAATGTCGTGTTCGCGGGAGCCATCGCCGGCGCCATCGGCGGTCTGCTCCTCGCCGTGATCGCACGTTTCCTGCCCCAGCAACGCTGGCTACGCGCTGTGTTGTTTGGTGTGGTCTGCTACGTGATCGCGACTCCCGGGTTTCGGCCGCCGCGGCCGCTCGTGTTTGTGCTCTTCGCGCCGGCGTTCCTCGCGTACGGAGTGGTCTTAGCCCTGGCGTGGGGGCGTCTCGTGGGCAGCCGCCGTCAAACCAGCCTTGACGCTCGGAGGCCCGGGCTCTAGGAACGAGTTGCGCTGTGCGCCGCTCGACTCCACCTCCTTGCGCCGGCGGGGGTTGCGCCCGCAGCTTAAGCGCGACGCGACAGGCGGCGACTCGGACTGCATGCACCAACTGACGCGTGCGCCGACGATGTTGGCGCCTGAGCGCTCAACCAGAATGGCCATGCCCAAGAAAACGCGATCACCATCGAACCGATCACCGAAGCAGCGGTCCCCCGCGGCATCCTCGCGCTCAGCTGCGCCGAGTCACGTGCCGACACGCGGCCTCTACGGCTGGATCACGCACACAGAGCTCGCCAGCTCCGACCCGGCAGCCACGAAGGCTTGGTGCGCCAACGTGCTTGGCTGGACATTCAAGCCGGGCGTCCCCATGCCAGGCGGCGGCGAGTACCACCTGTTTGCGTACTCCGACAAGGGCGGCGGGGGGATTCGCAAGACCAATCCGTCCGAGGCGCCGGGTAGCAGCTTCTCCGTCCATGTCGCGGACGCGCGGGCGGCCTTCGAGAAGGCGCTCCGCGCAGGAGCCGAGGAGATGCTCCCCCCTACGCGGGTGATGCCGGGCGTGACCATCGCGGTCGTGCGCGCACCTGGAGGTGTCCCAGTCGGCTTCTCGGGTCCATAGTCAAGACAGCCCGATCCGTTAGGTAGCGCAGCCATTCTCCAACCGATCCGAGCCTTATGGCTTTCGACGAGAAGCTGGCGGAGCGAATTCGTCGTTCCCTGGGCAGGCGCAAAGGGGTGGCAGAGAAGAGGATGTTCGGAGGAATCGCATTCCTGCTCAACGGAAACATGTGTTGCGGCGTCCACCGCACTGAGCTGATCGTCCGGTTGGCCCCGGAAGCAACCGACAAAGCGCTGGCTGGGGGTCACACGCGACGCTTCGACCTGACGGGGCGGCCGATGCAAGGATGGATCCTGGTTGAGTCGGCCGGCCTCAGGACCGATGCCCAGCTCAGAAAGTGGGTCGCTATCGCCGCGAAGTACGCCGGCTCGTTGCCGCCAAAGTGATGCGCCGCGTCCCGCCGCTGCTCACACTCCCAGAAGCGCGTATGCAACACGAGCTCGAGAGAGCCGCGGCGATTGCCGCCGGTGCCGCAGTGTACCGTCGGCAGACCGTTCGTCTCGTCCTTGTCTGCATCGGCGACTACGTGGTAGGGGTGGCCATAATGGGGTTGAGCCTTCACATAACCGACGTCAACCTGGCTCAAGTGTTGTTCTACGTGGGCCTGCTTCGTGCTCTCGGCGGACCTATGTGGACCGTCCTCTTCTCGCTGTGGCTCGAGGAGAATCCCTGAGCAAGCGGCTGACATGTCGATCTCACGCGACATTCCCAGGACCAGATTCGAAGGCTCGGCGCCCATCTTGAGCGTCACGGACATGAGCGCGAGCCTCCATTTTTACGTGGATGTGCTCGGCTTTCGGAACGCGGACTGGGGTTCCGACGCGTTCACCGGCGTGAATCGTGATGCGGCGGGGATCTACCTCTGTCGTGGTGGTCAGGGTTCCCCCGGCACTTGGGCCTGGGTTGGCGTCGAGGATGTTCAGGCACTGTACGAAGAGTACAGAGCGAGTGGGGCCAAGATCCGCCACGCGCCACGCAACTATCCTTGGGCGCTGGAGATGCATGTTGAGGATCCCGACGGTCACGTGCTTCGCTTCGGGTCCGAACCCCTGGCCGACAGACCATTTGACGCGTGGGCAGATTGAGTGGTGGGTGCCGCCCGCCTAACAAGCATCTCGCTGCCGCGTTCCTTTTCTGCGTCGCTGCGAGTGTCGTCCAAAGATCGACCTCGAGGCAGCACGCGCCGAGCCTTGAGCACAGAACGTGATCCAAGATTCTTTCGCCCAACCCCGAACACAGGAGACCCGCATGTTTCTCATTCGCGAGATCATGTATTGCAAGCCGGGCAAGGTGCGCCCGATGGTAGAAAAGTTCTTGGCCATGGGCAAGCTCAGCACTAAGGTCGGCATGCCGAAGATGCGCGTCATGACCGACTTCTGTGCCGAGCGGTACTGGACGCTCGTTGCCGAGATGGAAGTGGCGAGCATGGACGATCTCGAGCGCATGATGCAAGGCGGCGGGCAGAGCAGCGAGGACATGAAGGAGTTCGAGAGCATCATGAAAGGGTATCACGATCTCGTAGAGTACGGCCGGCGCGAGGTCTACAAGATCGAAGCCTGACCGTCGATCACGGCACGAACGAAGGGCATCATGTCGAAAGTGAGAATCGGGATCCTCGGCTCACGCTTTCAAGCGGACTGCATCGCGGGGGCCGTGAAAGCCATGCCGGAGGAAGGCGAGGTCGTCGCGGTGGCCTCGCCGACCAAGGCACACGCGGCAAGCTTCGCGAAGCGGCACGGCATCCCGCGCGCCTATACCGACTACCGCGAGCTACTGCGTGACCCCGAAGTCGAGATGATCTCCATCACGGCGCCCAATCGGCTGCACGCGCAGCTCACGATCGACGCCGCCAAAGCCGGCAAGCACGTGGTGTGCGAGAAGCCACTGTGCCTGACGATCGAGGAAGCCGACGCGATGATCGACGCGTGCCGCAAGGCGGGCGTGCTGCTCCTGTACGCCGAAGAACTGTTCTTCGCGCCCAAATATGTGAAGGCAAAGCAGCTGGCGGACGAAGGTGCATTCGGTCGCGTGCACCTGGTGAAGCAGGGCGAGAAGCACTCAGGTCCGCACTCGGAGTGGTTCTGGGACGTGGAGCAGTCGGGCGGCGGCGCGGTCATGGACCTGGGGTGCCACGGGATTGCATTCTGCTGGTGGTTCCTCGGTAAGCCCAAGATCAAGAGCGTGTACTCGCAAATGGCGACGCAGGTGCACCAAGCGCGCACGCAGGGCGACGACGAAGCGGTCACGCTCATCGAATTCGCGACCGGCGCCATCGGCCTGATCGAGAGCAGTTGGAACCGGCCCGGCGGGATGGATGACTGCATCGAGGTGTTCGGCGACAAGGGGCAGACCTACGCCGACCTGCTCATGGGCAACGCGCTCCCGACGTACTCCGAGGTGGGGTTCGGCTACGCCGTCGAAAAGGCCGCTACGACCCGGGGCTGGACGTATCCCGTCTTCGAGGAGCATTGGAACTATGGTTTCCCTCAGGAGATGCGGCACTTCGCGCGCTGTGTGCGGGGCAAGGAGACGCCGATCTCCGACGGCGAGACGGGACGCGTGGTGCAAGAGGTCCTGTATGCTGCGTACGCGTCGGCCGGACTGGGCCGAAAGATCATGCTGCCCTTCTGCCCGAAAGGCATCCAGAAGCCGATCGACCTCTGGAAGACGCCGGAACGCGCTCAAGCGGCGCTCTGAATGCGCCCCCGAACTAGGAGATCTCCCGCAATGGCACGATTCCTCATCGAGGTCCCGCACGACAACACCGCGGCGGAGTGTGCCCGGGCCGCAGAAGTCTTTCTGCGAACCGGGTCTCACTTCTTGACCCGTGCAGACTGGGGCTGCATGGACGGGGAGCACAGGGCCTGGATCATTGTCGAGGTAGAGAGCAAAGCTGAAGCGCGGAGCATTGTGCCACCCGCGTTCCGTTCCCTGGCGAGGATCGTACAGCTCAACACCTTCACGCTCGAGCAGGTCGACGAGCTCCGTCGCCATCACGGCTCTTAGGTGTGACCGGGATGCGTGTCGGCGCAGGCTGGCGAGTCTCCGCGCCGCCGACAGATCATGACGCAACCGATCGCGACGTCGCCGATGGTGCGCCGCTTTGGCCTGATTCACGCCACGGCGCTCAACATGACGAACATGATCGGCATCGGACCGTTCATCACGATCCCGCTGCTCATGTCCGCGCTCGGCGGTCCGCCGGCGATGCTCGGCTGGCTCGTTGCACTGGTGATCGTCATGTGCGACGGCATGGTCTGGAGCGAGCTTGGGGCGGCGCTGCCGGGATCCGGCGGCTCGTTCGCATATCTGCGCCAAGGCTATGGCGCGGAGACGGTCGGCCGCCTGATGGGCTTTCTCTTCGTCTGGCAGTTTGTGCTCAGTGGCCCCCTCGAGATCGCGTCCGGGTACATCGGTTTCGCGCAGTACCTTGGCTACATCTGGAAAGGGATCACGGCGCGCCAGACGCTCCTCGTGGTGACGCTCATCGGGCTTGCGAACTTAGCACTCCTCTACCGGCGGATCACGTCGATTGCGACGATCACCGTCGCGCTGTGGATTGGCACGATCGTCACCGTCATCGTGGTCGTCGTGACCGGGGCATTGCACTTCGACCACAGGGTCGCCTTCGACTTTCCGCCGGGCGCGTTCAACCTGTCCTTAGGCTTTCTCCTGGGCCTGGGCGCCGCGTCGCGGATCGGCGTCTACGACTACCTCGGTTACTACGATGTCTGCTACATCGGCGACGAAGTCGAGAATCCCGGCCGGGTGATCCCACGGTCGATTCTCATCAGCACCGCCCTGGTCGCGGTGATCTACCTCGCGATCAATCTGTCGATTATCGGCGTGGTCCCGTGGCGGGACTTTGTGCCGGCTGAGGCACGTCCGCAGTCCCATTTCATCGTCTCACTCTTCATGGAACGGATGTACGGTTCGGGCGTCGCGACGCTGTTCACGGCGATGATCCTCTGGACGGCGTTCGGCTCGGTCTTCGCCCTCTTGCTGGGGTACTCGCGCGTGCCCTATGCGGCGGCGCAAGACGGCTACTTCTTCAAGGTGTTCGCGCGCCTCCATCCGTCCAAGGGATTCCCACACGTCTCGCTCGTCATGCTCGGCGTCCTCTCGATCCTCGCTGGTTTCGTGTCGCTGGGCATGGTGATAGACGCGTTGATCACGACGCGGATTCTCGTGCAGTTCATCGGGCAGATCGGCGCCGTGACATTGCTGCGTCGCCGAGCGCCGGACCTGCCGAGGCCATATCGGATGTGGCTCTATCCGTTGCCCAGCCTCATCGCTCTGCTTGGATGGATCTTCATCTTTGCCACGACGCCGCCCACGGTGGTGGCGTTTGGACTGGGCGCGCTACTGCTGGGTGCTGTGTGTTTCGGAGCGTGGTCGTGGAAAGGACGAACGTGGCCGTGGGTTGCTGCTTGATTGCGCGCGACGCCGGATGCAGCTTAAGCGCCATCCGCGAGAAACGCTTGAATGGAGCACACACGGTAATAGAGACGGCCCATCTGACGTTGCGGCCGTACTCTCCTGACCAACTTCTGGCGCTGATCGAGCAGCCGGAGCGGTTCGAAGCAGTGGCAGGGTTCCCGGCTGCCGACGGACTCCGGCAATTCATGGTCTCGGATGACGTGTCGCTCGATTGGCTTCCTGGCCTGCGCGCCTCGCGCGGCCGCCCACCGGACCCCTGGGTGGACGGATTCGCCGTGGTGCACCGGGATGGCGGCGTCATCATCGGCAATGCCGGTTTCAAGGGGCCACCGGACCAGGGTGGCATGGTGGAGATCGCTTACGGCATCGTGCCGGCGTTCGAGGGCCGGGGCTTTGCCACGGAGGCGGCCACAGCGCTCGTCGCGTTCGCGTTCGCGAGCGAGCGCGTGCGCCTGGTTCGCGCGCACACGCTGCCAGCGTACAATGCGTCGACCCGGGTCCTGGCCAAGTGTGGGTTCCCTTTCGTCGGTGACGTTGTCGATCCAGATGACGGTCCGGTCTGGCGGTGGGAGCGCCGCGCACAGTCTCTGGACCACGGGGGTACTCCATGAGAGCCTACCTGGTTACCACTGGCGTCCTGTTCGCCGTTATCACCGTCGCGCACGTCTTTGAGATAGTCGACCGGCAGCGGCTCTTCGCCAGTGACGCGCTCATCCTCGCTGTGAGCGTCGGGCTCAGCGTTTGGGCTTGGCGCCTCGTTCGCAAAGCTGCTGCCTAACAAGCGCTTGAGCTGACGGGCGGTTATCGCGCGCAGGGAACCCTGAGGGTTGGGACACGCCAATGACGATCCGCTGGCTGCTGGCTGCCATCCACTTGCTGGCGCTCGGTCTCGGATTCGGGGCTGTGTGGCTCGGGGTCGCGCGCTGCGCGGTGAGCTCGATCCAGCGGGCTTACGCAGGGCCTTCTATGCCGATACCTGGTGGGGCGTCGCTGCGGTCCTTTGGATCGGCACCGGCCTGGTACGGGCGTTTGGCGGATTCGAGAAGGGCAGCCCGCGGCGCTGTGCCGGACACTCGGGCGGCGAACCGTTTCGCGCAGATCAGCTTCATCCAGGCCGCGCTCGTAGTGCTGATGGTGCTGGCCGCCACGGGGATGGCCCGCGGTTACGGGGTGCCAGCGCCATGAAGAGGCAGGTCCGCGAGCCATTCTACCTTGGCTTCAACAGTGCGCAGGGCCACCTGAGCGCACGCTCCCCCGCCACCTCCGCTTGAGGACGGTGTCATGCGCCTCCCGACCCTGGTGCCCCTCTCACTCCTCCTCTTGCCCGCCGGTGCCCAAGCCCAAGCGCAGAACCGGCAGCCGCTGGCCCGGCAGGTTTTCGAAGCCGAGAGCGCCTTTGCCCAAACGCTCGCCGCCCGCGATTCCCTGGCGTTCGTGATGTACGTGGCTGACGATGCTGTCTTCATGAGTCGCCGAGGGACACTGCGTGGAAGAGCGGCCGTCGTGGCCGGCTGGCACCCCTTCTTCGAGGGCCGCGCGGCGCCGTTCTCCTGGAATCCCGAAATCGTCGAAGTCCTGGAGTCCGGAACCATGGCCCTCTCGAGCGGGCCCGTGCGGGATCCCACCGGTCGCCAAATCGGCACGTTCAACTAGATCTGGCGTCACGATCCCGACGGCCACTGGCGGGTCGTATTCGACAAGGGTTGTCCAGTATGTGACTGCTCGCGTAGCCCGTAGCGAACACGCCGCATGGCCTTGCGCCGACCAGTGAGTCGCCCGCAGCTTAAGCGCGTTCCGGTTGGCGGCGCGCGTGTGGCGCTATGCCACCTGAGCTTCTCGGCCTTCACCTCGAGCGTGCAAATGAAGAGCACCCGTCGCCACTCTGTGCGTCGGCGCGGCATTAGCCGCATTGACCAGCCCTCGACACGCACTCATGGTTGGTTCGTGCGCGCCGGCTTCTATGAGCGGCCGAACGGCACCTATGCCCCGCGCCATCGCCGGTTCTTCGGCGACGTAACCTACGGCGGTAAGCGACGCGCGCTGCGCGCTGCCGAGGCCTACCTCGCGAAGCTGCCAAGCGGCCGCCGAAAGCAGCGGTCGCGCGCTGCGGAGCGCCGCCCGACTCGCGCTTGAAGCAGACGGGCGCACCGCGCCCGAATCTTCATGGTCAGCGTTTCGATTCGTCCCGCACGAGCGAGCGATCAAGCGGCGATTCTGCCGCTCGCCGAGCGGTTGGCGGCTGGCCACGTGGCGATTCTCGCCGTCGCGCAGGAAGCAGAAGGGCAGGGCGTGGGCCGAGCACTACTTCGGGCGGCCGAGACTCTCGCGTAGATCATCCCGCTTGAACCTCCTGCTCCTTCTCCCCCTTGCTGCAGGCCTCGCCATAGGCCTCCGCGACGCATCAGGTCCGTGGCATCGGCCCGTGCGAACGGCTGCCGCGTGGGGCGCTGGCCTCGGCTTGCTGTACGGACTCCTGCTCGCCTTGACCTCCGCCCACGTCCCCTTCCTCCGCACCGTCTGGAACTCAGCACTGGTAGGGGCGGTTGAGGGCGTGCTCGGAGCGGGCCTGGTGCTGGTGCTTGCTTTCGTGGTCCGCTTCAGACGCTAGGTCAGCGACGACTCTCGCGACCTCAGCTCTTGATACTCTTCGACGCCTCGTCCCAGGACACGCTGGTTTTCCGAAAGTACGACTCGTTCGCCATGTGACACGCCAGCGCCGCGTGGTGACCGAACACGACATCCTCCACTACGGGTTTCCGGGTGCGCACCGCCTCGAAGTACGTCCACAGGTGCGGCCGCACGTCGTCGAAGTCGGGCCCGCTGAATGAGATCGTCTCCGGCATCATCACTTGCTGGCCCATCTTCGGATCGTTGTCCTGGTGCCATTTCGTGAGGTAGGCGTCCCGCAGCGCGCGAGGGTAGCTGCCGGTGTAATAGCTGGGGTATTGATCCTTGCCGGATTGGGGCGTGTAGCTCAGGCTGGATCCCGTGACCTCGAGCAGGCCCTTCGAACCCTGGATGCGATACATCTCCGGCATCTCGGTTCCCAGGTTCAGCCGCATGTACACTGGCAGGCCGTCGTAGTCGTACACGACAGCATGGACGTCGGGCATATTGCGGCCGTCTTTCCAGCGTCGGATCCCGCCGACCGCGCTCGCCTGCGTGGGCGGGGTGTTGATACCCACCATGAACATCATCCCGCTGATCAGGTGCACCAGCAGGTCGCCGGCCACGCCAGTGCCGTACTCCTTCCAGCAGCGCCAGCGCGCGAAGATGAACGGATCGAACGGCCGCTTGGGCACGGTCCCCTGCCAGGTATCCCAGTCGAGATTCTTCGGGGAGAGATCGGGGGGCGGCGGATACTCCCACGCCCCGGTGGGATCATTCCGTCCGAGCCAGCCTTCGACGAGCATCAGCTCGCCCAGCGTGCCCTGCGCGATCAGCTCCTTGGCTTTGGCGCAGATCTGGGAGCTCACCCGCTGCGAACCGATCTGCACGATGCGGCTGGTCCGCTTCGCCGCATCCACCATGGCCACGCCGTCGGCGGCGCTGTGCGACATCGGCTTCTCGCAGTAGATGTCCTTGCCCGCGCTCACCGCGTCCACGACCACCTGCTTGTGCCAGTGATCGGGAACCGCCGCCACGATGCAGTCGATGTCCTTGTCGTCCAGGAGGGTCTGATAGCGGCGCGTGACCGGCAGATCCGCGCGCACGATCTCCCGAGCCAGGGTGTGTCGGCCGTCATACAGGTCACAGGCGGCGGCGCATTCGACGCCCGGCAGCCTGATCGCTTCGGACAAGAGCCCCGAACCCTGCATGCCGATCCCGATCATGCCGAAGCGGACCCGGTCACTGGCGGCGACGGCCTTGGGATCGGGGAGGAGATTGGGTGGGAGCGGTCCGAGCGTCTTCCCGGCGAGGGATGCGCCGGCGGCCACCGCGCTCATGCCGACGAATTCGCGGCGGGAATAGATGTGCGTCTTCACGGCGTCTCCATGGGTCACGTGAGGTTGATCGGCGTCGCACCAAAGCAGCGTCGCCTATTATGCAAGGTCGTCGGAAGGCCCGATAGGGCGGCCACGGAGCAATGTGCAACCACCTTGCCGGCCGCGCGAGTCGCCCGCAGCTTTAGCGCGGTCCATTGGGCCGCGGCACACCCCTCCCTGACACAAGGGGCGCGCTGCCGGGTGGTCAACAGGGGGTCAAGCCGCATGAAGCGAGCGTGCGTGGTCGGGGCGGGGGCGCTGGCGCTCATCGCGACCGCGGCGCGAGCCCAGGCCGACAGCGCCCCGGCCCGCTACAGCGCGGCGGACGTGCACTTCATGACGGACATGATCGTCCACCACGCACAGGCGGTGCTGATCGCCGGTTGGGCGCCGGCACACGGCGCCAGTCCGGCCCTGCGCGCGTTGTGCGAACGCATCGTCGTCGGGCAACGCGACGAGATCGCGGTCATGCAGCGCTGGCTGCGGGAGCACCATCAGCCGGTGCCGGAACCGGACGCGCACGGCTTCCTGATGCCCGGGATGGATCACCCGACGCTCATGCCCGGGATGCTGACGCCCGAGCAGCTGGCGCAGCTCGACAGCGCCCGCGGGCCCGAGTTCGACCGCCTGTTCCTCACTTTCATGATCCAGCACCACCGCGGCGCGCTCACCATGGTGCGCGAGCTGGTCGACACGCCGGGCGCCGCCCGGGACGGGCTGTTGTTTCAGATCGCCTCCGACGTGAGCGCCGATCAGACGGCGGAGATCGACCGCATGACCCGCATGCTCGCCGTCCTGTCTCAACCCCCTCAACGGAGCCCCCAGTGAGATCTAAGTCTGTTTTGCTCGCGATCGGCACGGTCGTCGCCGCCTGCGCCACCGCCACGAAGTTCGACATGTCGCCCACGGCGCCGAGCCCCGATCGGCGCCTCGGGCTGCGCGCGGGGTGGATGAACGCCGCCCAAGCGGCGTGGAACCTGCGCCTCGTGTCCGCGGCGCCGAAGCCGGCGCAGTTCACGGACGATACCAACCCGGGCGACTTCGGGTTTCTCAACTCGGATCTCGCCTTTACCGGACACTACGTCATCCAGGGCAACTTCCACGGGTTGCAGGTGTGGGACATCGCGCAGCCGGCCAAGCCGGTGCTGGTGACGTCCTACGTTTGTCCCGACGCGCAGAACGACGTCTCGGTGTACCGCAACCTCCTCTTCGTATCCGGCGAGGACTTCAACGGCCGGCTCGACTGCGGCACGCAGGGCGTGGCGGATTCGGTGAGCAAGGACCGCATGCGCGGCATCCGCATCTTCGACATTTCCGACATCACGCATCCCAAGCCCATCACCGCGGTGCAGACGTGTCGTGGCTCGCATACACACACGCTGCTGACCGACCCGAAGGACACGGCGAACGTTTACATCTACGTGTCTGGTGGGGCCCCGGTCCGCTCACCCAATGAGCTCCCAGGGTGCTCGGACCTCGCGCCGGACAAGGACCCGAACAGCGAGCGGTTCCGTATCGAGGTGATCCAGGTGCCGCTGGCGCATCCCGAGCAGGCACACGTGGTGACCAAGCCGGCGATCCTCGCCGACCTCACCGAGCCCGCCGTGCACGGCGAGGCGCCGGAAGACATCGCCGCCGCGGCTAAGGCAGCCGCGGAAGCGCGCGCCAAGGGCGGGTTCACGGCAACGTTCTTCGGCACCGAGCACGTGCTGCGGCCCCGCTTCGTCGCGGCGCAGCTCGACAGCATCGTCAAGGCGCGCGGCGGCAGCGGGGCGCCGACGGCGGCGGACAGCGCTACCCTCCGCGCCAACGTGCAGGCCATCATCGACAAGATCTTCAACCCGTCGCCCGCGCCCGGTCCCAAGCCCGGGCCGGTGCAGTGTCATGACATCACGGTCTACCCGGCGTTGGGGCTCGCGGGTGGCGCATGCGCAGGCTACGGCGTGATCCTCGACATTCGCGACCCGGCCAACCCGCGGCGCATCGCCGCGGCGGCGGATTCGAACTTCGCGTTCTGGCACTCGGCGACGTTCAACAACGACGGCACCAAGGTGCTGTTCACCGACGAGTGGGGCGGGGGGCTGGCGCCCAAGTGCCGCGTGACCGACAAGCCCGAGTGGGGAGCCGACGCGATCTTCACGGTGGCCCATGACACGATGAAGTTCCAGAGCTACTACAAGCTGCCGGCGCCGCAAACGTCGAACGAAAACTGTGTGGCGCACAACGGCTCGCTGATCCCCGTGCCCGGCCGCGACATCATGGTCCAGGGCTGGTATCAGGGCGGCGTCTCCGTGTTCGATTGGACCGATCCGGCGCATCCCAAAGAAATAGCGTATTTCGACCGCGGCCCGATGGACTCGACCAAGCTCGTCGGCGCCGGCTCGTGGTCTGCGTACTGGTACAACGGCTACATCGTCAGCTCGGAAATCGGGCGCGGGCTCGACGTGCTCGAGCTCGTGCCGAGCGGATTGCTGTCGCAGAACGAGATCGACGCGGCGAAGCTCGTGCACTTCGACTATTTGAACGTCCAGGACCAGCCCAAACTGGTGTGGCCCGCGAGCTTCGCGGTGGCGCGCGCCTATCTGGACCAGCTGGCGCGCTCCAACGGCCTGGCGCCCGACAAGGTCGCGGCCGCACGGACCGCGCTCGCCCGCGCCGAACGGCTCTCCGGGCAGCAGCGCCGTGATGCGCTGACGCAGCTCGCGACACAGCTGAACAGTGATTCGCAGGGAACTCCCGATCAGGCCAAAGTGCGGATGCTCGCCGCAACCGTGACGGATCTGGCCAACGGGAGCGGCGCGGGCCGAGCCGGGCTGTAGCAGGGGAACCGCCAGGCCTCGACCGAGCCGTGATGAAGACGACATTCCTCGCGATCATCACCGCTGGGGCGTGCGCCACGACCACCCACCAGGCGCCGGCGGAGCACATCGTCTCCCCCGCGGCGCAGGTGCATCCCGACAGCGGTCGGCCCCCCTACACGTCAGCCGACGTGCACTTCATGACCGGCATGATCGGCCACCACGCGCAGGCGGTGCTGATCGCCGGCTGGGCGCCCTCGCACGCTGCGAGTGCGGCCGTGCGCGCCCTGTGCGAGCGAATCGTCGTAGGCCAACGCGACGAGATCGCCCTCATGCAGCGCTGGCTCCGGGAGCGGCATGAGCCCGTTCCGGAGGCGGACCCCGCTCACTACACGATGCCGGGCATGGATCCTTCCATGCTGATGCCCGGAATGTTGACCGCTGAGCAACTCGCGCAACTGGATCGGGCGCGGGGTGCCGAGTTCGACCGCCTGTTCCTGACGTTCATGATCCAGCACCACCAGGGTGCCATCACCCTGGTGAATCAGCTCTTCGGCTCGCCGGGCGGGGGAGAACAAGAGACCGTCTTCCGGTTCGCCTCCGACGTCTTCGCGGATCAGTCCACCGAAATTGACCGTATGAACCGCATGCTCGACGCCTTCAACCGGAGCCCACAGTGAAATCTGCGTCGTTGTCTCTGGCGCTTGCGACCCTCGCTCTCTCCAGCGCCGCCTGCGCCACCTCGAAGCTCGATATGTCCACCACGGCGCCGACCCCCGACCGCCGGGTCGGCCTGCGCCCGGGCGCGATGAACGCCGGCGAGGCGACCTGGAATCTGCGGGTGGTCTCGAAAACGCGGCCGTCGGAGAAGTTTGCCGGGGTCACAAACTCCGATCTCTCATTCTCCGGGAGCGATGTCATTCAGGGGAACTACAACGGCTTTCAGGTCTGGGACATTTCGAACCCCAAGAAACCGAAACTGAAGATCGGATATCTCTGTCCGGCGTCACAGAGCGACGTCTCCGTCTACAAGAACCTGCTCTTCGTCTCCGGTGAAGGCATGTCGGGCCGCCTCGATTGCGGCACGCAAGGGGTGCACGACTCGGTCAGCACGGACCGGTTACGCGGCATCCGGATCTTCGACATCAGCGACATCACCAATGCGAAATACATCGGGAATGTGCAGACCTGTCGTGGCTCGCACACGCACACGGTCGTCGACGATCCGAACGACAAGGAGAACGTGTACATCTACGTATCCGGATCCGCGGGTGTGCGATCGCCGAACGAGCTCGCGGGGTGCTCAAAGCTGGCGCCGGACCAGGACCCGAACTCCGCACTGTTCCGGATCGAGGTCATCAAGGTGCCGCTCGCTCACCCCGAGCTTGCGAGCATCGTCAGCTCCCCCCGGATCTTCGCTGATCTTACCGAAGCGGCCACGCACGCGGAGACGCCGCAAGATATCGCCGCCGCGGCCACAGCCGCCGCCGCGGCCCGTGCCGCAGGCGGGTTCACGGCGCAAGTGCGGGGCATGGAGTTCGTCCTGCCCCTGGGATTCGTCCAGCCGATGCTGGACAGCATCGTCAAGGCGCGGCAGGGAAGCGATGCGCCGACAGGCGCGGACAGCGCCGCGCTGCGGGGGGCCATCCAGAGCATCGTCGATGCGATCGTCGGCGCCCCGCCGCCCGGAACGCGGAACGGCGTGCGCCCCGGGCCCACCCAGTGCCACGACATCACCGTCTATCCGGCCATCGGCCTGGCGGGCGGCGCCTGCGGCGGCTACGGCCTCCTGCTGGACATCCGTGATGTGTCCCACCCGAAGCGGATCGGCGCCGTGGCCGATTCGAACTTCTCCTTCTGGCACTCGGCGACGTTCAACAACGATGGTACCAAGCTTCTGTTCACCGACGAGTGGGGCGGGGGCGGGCAGCCCCGGTGCCGGGCGACGGACAAGTACGAGTGGGGCGCCGACGCGATTTTCACCCTGTCGGGCGACACCATGAGGTTCCAGAGCTACTACAAGATGCCCGCCCCGCAGACGCCGAACGAAAACTGCGTGGCGCACAACGGGTCCCTGATCCCGATCCCCGGGCGCGACGTCATGGTCCAGGCCTGGTATCAGGGCGGCATCTCGGTGTTCGACTGGACCGATGCGGCACACCCCAAGGAGATCGCGTATTACGACCGCGGCCCGATGGACTCGACCAAGTTTGTTGGCGCCGGCTCGTGGTCCGCGTACTGGTACAACGGCTACATCGTGAGCTCTGAGATCGCGCGGGGGCTCGATATCCTCGAGCTGCAGCCGAGCGGGTTCCTCTCCCAGAACGAGATCGACGCGGCGAAGCTCGTGCACTTCGACTATTTGAACGTCCAGGACCAGCCCAAGCTGGTGTGGCCCGCGAGCTTCGTGGTGGCGCGCGCCTATCTGGATCAGCTGGGGCGCTCCAACGGCCTGGCTCCCGACAAAGTCGCGGCCGCTCGGTCCGCGCTCGCCCGTGCCGAACGGCTCTCCGGGCCGCAGCGCCGGGATGCGCTGACGCAGCTGGCGACACAGCTCAACCCCGAGTCGCGGGGAGGGCCGGTGGTCGTGGTTGGTGGGGTGCCGATCGACTCGCGCGCGGTCGATCAGGGGAAGCTGGGAACGCTCGCCGCGACCGTGCAGGACCTGGCCAACGCGACGCGCTGAGAGCGGCAGCATCAGTCTCTGGACCGTGCTGCTCGCGCTCGCCGTGGCGGCTGGACCCGGTGCATGCACGGGTGCGCGTAGTCGTCCGGCGGAACGGACGCCCCGAGCCGACAGTGCCTTCGCGGCCATGCAGTCGCGGGGTGAGACGGTGATGGGGGTCGATCAGTACACGTCCGCCCACGTCTTTGAGGACCTTCCCGATGGTGGACGGATCGTGCTCGACCGCGATACCGAATCCGACACCGCCGGCATCGCGCGGGTCCGCGAGCACATGCACGCCATCGCTGCCGCCTTCGCAGCCGGAGATTTCGCGCGGCCGTTCCAGGTGCACGCAACGGCCGTACCGGGCACATCACTCATGGCGGCTCGGCGCTCCGCAATCAGCTACCAGGAGGTCGATCGCCCGCGCGGGGCTGAAGTGCGGATCCGCACGAGCGATGCGACCGCCGTCGCGGCCGTTCACCAATTTCTGGCGTTCCAACGCGGTGCCCATCATGCGTCGGGGCACGAGGGGCAACAGGACCAGGTTCCCTGAGCTGGCGCCCTCCGGGCCGCGCCCAACGAACCATGAGGCCTATGACCATCGCCGAGTCGCTCTTACCAGAATTCGATCATGAAATGGCCACCACGCGGAAGTTGCTCGAACGCGTGCCGAGCGAGAAGGGAACATGGAAGCCGCATCCGAAGTCGTTTGCCCTCGGACATCTCGCGCAGCTGCTGGCGCGAATGCCGGGCTGGATGACCGCGATGCTGCGGGACACCGAGATCAACTTGGCGACCTACCCGGGATACAGCATCGAGACGACGCCCTCGCTGCTCGCCGCGTTCGACAGGAACGTCCGGGCCGCCCGCCAGGCGCTCGCGGCTGCCAAGGACGCCGACTTCACGGTGGTGTGGTCGCTCAAGCATGGCGACCGTGTCCTCATGGCCCTGCCGCGGCGAGATGTAGTGCGCACGCACATCAACCATCTCGTTCATCATCGCGGGCAGCTCAGCGTGTACCTCCGCCTGAACGATGTGCCGCTCCCATCGATCTACGGCCCGACAGCAGATGAGCGCACCTGACCGGGACGGCCAAGACACCAGCGCTCTTCCGTTCTCGAGCCCTCGCCCCCATCTTGCCGGCACCCACTCACGACCCTCGGAGGTGTTATGCGCGTCCCCGCTCTTTCGGCGTGCCTCCTTCTTGTTGTTGCTCCCGCCGCACGCGCTCAAGCTGCCCCGGCGGCGCAGGCCACTCCGCGGCACTGGGGCCCCGCGCCTGCCGTCTTCCCTAAGGGCGCCAGGATGGCGGTGGTGAGCGGTGACCCCGGTAAGGCGGGGCCGTTTACCGTCGAGCTCGCCATGCCGAACGGGTACAGGATCCTGCCGCACTTCCATCCCACGGATGAGACCGTCGAAGTCAAGAAGGGCACGCTGCTCGTCGGTATGGGCGATACCTTCGATGCAGCGAAGGCGAAACCGATGGCGGTGGGCGAGAAGGGCTCGATGGCGGCGAACGCGCACCACTTCGCGGCGGCGAAGGGCACCACGCTCATTTCCGTGACCGCGATGGGCCCATTTGGCATGACCTACGTGAATCCGGCGGACGATCCCCAGAAGCAACCTGCCAAGCCGTAACGGTTTCTGGTGGCTGCTGCAGGGCGGATGGGGGTGTGGCGCGTCTGGCCGTGGCTGGCGCTTGGTCTCCTGCTCGGTTGCTTCGCCGACGGCGTGGCTCAAGCCAGCCGAATCTTCACCCGCGCCGACACGCTCCGTGGCTCGTTCACGACGCCCGGACGCGGGTGGTGGGACGTGGCGTTCTACGACCTCCACGTGGCCATCCATCCAGCGGACAGCAGTGTCACCGGCTACAACGGTATCACGTACCGCGTGCTCGCGCCGGCGCGGGAGATGCAAATCGACCTGATGGTGCCCCTCGAGGTCGACAGCATGGTGCAGGACGGCCGGGCGGTGAGATTCCGGCGGGAGGGGAACGCCTGCTTCGCCGCATTGACCGCGCGTCAGCGCGCAGGCGACCGCAAGACGATCACGGTCTACTACCACGGCAAGCCGCAGCCGGCCAAGCGGCCGCCGTGGCAAGGCGGGTTCACCTGGACCGCGGACAGCCTCGGTCGGCCGTGGATCGTCACCACGGATCAGGGGATGGGCGCAAGCGTGTGGTGGCCCAATAAAGACACGCAGGCCGACGAGCCCGACAGCCAGCGCGTGGCGCTCACTGTGCCGGATCCCATGATCGACGTCTCCAACGGGCGGCTGCGCCGCGTGACCCATCATCCGGACGGCACGACGACCTACGAGTGGTTCGTCGTGAACCCAATCAATAACTACGCCATCGCGGTCGGGGCCGGTAGCTATGAGCACTTCTCGGATCTATTCATGGGCGAATCGGGCCCGCTGACGCTCGACTTCTGGCCTCTCACCTATCACCTCGAGGCGGCGAAGCGACAGTTCACCCAGGTCAAGTCGATGCTGCAGTGCTTCGAGCATTGGTTCGGACCGTACCCCTGGTACGAGGACGGCTACAAGCTGATCGAGGTGCCGAACACAGGAATGGAGCACCAGAGCGCCGTCGCCTACGGCAACTGGTACGCGAACGGTTATCGCGGGCGCGACGCCTCGGGCACGGGCCTCGGCCTGAAGTGGGACTTCATCATCGTGCACGAAAGCGCCCACGAGTGGTTCGGAAACAACATTACCGCGAAGGACAACGCCGATATGTGGGTGCACGAGAGCTTCGCCAACTACGCCGAGGGGCTCTACACGGAGTGCCTCTTTGGGAAGGAGGCGGGCGCCGACTACACCATCGGGACACGCCGCGGCATCCGTAACGACCGGCCGATCATCCCCTCCTACGGCGTCAACGACCAAGGCTCGGGCGACATGTACCCCAAGGGCGGGAACATGCTGCACACCATCCGGCAGATCGTCGGCGATGACGAGAAGTGGCGGGGCATCCTGCGCGGGCTCAATCAGACGTTCTGGCACCAGACGGTGATGGGCAAGCAGGTCGAGGAGTATATCAGCGCGCACGCGGGGAGCAATCTGACCAAGGTGTTCGATCAGTACCTGCGCACGACCCAGGTGCCGGTGCTGGAATACACGAGCGCGGGAGCGACGCTGTCCTACCGCTGGACCGACGTCGTGCCCGGCTTCGCCATGCCGCTCAAGGTCACCTTGTCGCCGGACAGCTTCAGCGTGGTGCAGCCGACCGAGGCGTGGCAGACGGTGACGCTGCAGCTGGCCACTCCGGCCGCTTTCAAGGTGGACCCGAACTACTACGTAATCGCGCGCAGCGTGACTGTGGGAAGCCGGGACCAATGAAGCTGGCGGGTCCCGCAGACTGACACCATCACGGACAGGGAGGAATCTCGCATGCCCCCCCGCATCCGCTTCCTGTATTCGAGCCTCAGCGTGACCGTCTTTCTCATTGCCGCGGTCCCGCTGTACACGGAACTGGCTCAGCGCAGCGATATCTGGTGGACGCCGCATGCCATGCTCGTGCCGCTGACCGAGAGCACGGATCGGGTGGAGATCTACGCTCGCGGCAGGCCGCTGGCGGCGCTGCTCCAGGCCGGGCAGCTTCGGCTGCAGCAGGACGCGAGCTTGACCGCTCTCACCACCGGCGATATCGGCCTCCGTTTCAATAACTGGGATCGGGTCCGGGCGGAGCGCCTCCCCCGGCTGCTCATGTACGCCGCAGGCTGCGGCGTCACGGCGCTGATGTTCCTGCTGGTGGTGACAGGGCGCCTCGTCTTCCGCGAAGAAAAGAACCGGTTGTCGCCCTAGCGCTGATGGTCGCCCGCCCGCAGCTTAAGCGCGATCCGTTAGGCAGCGAGTCGCGCGCGCATGAGCGGGCCTAACCGTACCACGAAGGGAGGAAGGTCCCGATGACCCTGGTGAGGGTTCCTCCGCCGCTCGAGCAGGACGTCGATCTGTCCAAGACCTACGACGCGGTGATCGTGGGCTCGGGCGCCGCCGGCGGCATGGCCGCGCACGTCCTCACCTCGCAGGGCATGGACGTGCTCATGCTCGAGGCCGGCAAGAAGCTGCCGATCGAGCAGGAGCTGCGCTCGATGCAGTGGCCGTACGATCATCCCCGCCGGGGCGACGCGCCTCCGGGATACCATTCCCTGTCGTTCAACGAGTACACCATCCGGACGCCTCCCTACGCGAAAGGGAGCACGTTCAAGCACGTCATGTCCTACGTGGGCGGGTGGGGCGGGTCCGACTACGTCAAGAACATCCTCGTCGATGAGAAGGACCATCCCTACACGGGAACGAAATACGCCTGGGTGCGGGCTCGCGCGCTCGGGGGCAAGACCAACATCTGGGGACGCCTGGCGCTGCGCCTCTCCGACTACGATTTCAAGGCCAAGACCCACGACGGCTACGGCGAGGACTGGCCGATCTCGTACGCGGACATCGAGCCTTACTACGACAAGGTCGACCTCTACCTCGGCATCTCCGGCGTGAAGGAAAACCTGCCCCACCTGCCGGACAGCCTGTTTCAGCGCCCCAACAAGCTCACGTTCGGCGAGGTGAAGCTGCGCGAGAGCCTGAAGAAGATGGGGCGCGTGCTGACGCCGTATCGCGCCGGGGTCACCACCGACGGCTTGAAGCACAACCGGTACCGCAGCAAGTGCTACGGCCGCGGCGCCTGCGACCGGCGGCCGGGGGGGTGCGACATCCACGCCGCGTTCGATTCGCCGACGGGTCTGATCTACCCCGCCATGGACACCGGGCATCTGACGATCCGCACCAACTCGGTCGCGCACGAAGTGCTCGTCGACCGGAACACCGGCAAGGCGCGCGGGATCGCCTTTATCGACAGCGCCACGCGCAAGTCCTATGAGGCCAAGGCGAAGGTCGTGATCGTGGCGGCGTCCACCCTCGAATCGGCGCGGCTGCTGCTGTTGTCGCGCTCGTCCCAGCATCCCAACGGCATCGGCAACTCGAGCGGGCACGTGGGTCACAACTTCTGCGAGCACGTGATGGGCCCGGGGGTCACCGGGCTCGTGAAGGAGCTGGTCGGCAAGCCGCCCACCCTCGATGACGGCCGGCCCGGCGGGTTCTACATCCCCCGGTTCCGCAACCTGAAAGACCGGCAACCCGGGTTCGTCCGCGGCTACGGCTTCGAGGGGGGCGGGGGCTTTTCGATTTTCCCCGGGAACGCGTTCGGCACGCCGGGATTCGGCGCACAATTCAAGAAAGAGGTGCGTGACCACGCCGGGGCGTTCATCGGGATGGGCGGCTTCGGCGAGGTGCTGGCGCGCTACGAGAACTACGTCGATCTCGATCCCGACCAGAAAGACGCGTGGGGGGTTCCCGTGCTGCGCTTTCATTATCAGTTCGGCGACAACGAGCGCAAGATGTGCGAGGACATGGTCGCCGCCGGGCGCGAGATGTTCGAGGCGGCGGGGATCGAGGTCGTGGGGACGGACGATAAGATCCTCACCGAGGGGTGGTCGATTCACGAGCTCGGTACGTCGCGCATGGGGAGCGACCCTAAGACGTCGGTGTTGAATCAGTTCCAGCAGTCGCACGACGTGAAGAACCTGTTCGTGGTGGACGGGTCGAGTCACGTGAGCGCGTCGTGTCAGAATCCCACGTGGACCATCATGGCGCTGGCGTGGCGCTCCTGTGAGTACCTGGCGGGCGAATTCAAGAAAGGGAACCTATGACCGACGCGACGAATCCTCAGGGAGAATCGCTCTCGCGCCGCGAGATGCTCGAGGTGACGGCGGCGGCGCTCGCCGCTCCGCTGCTCCAGCCCGGGCCGGCGGCGGCAAAGCCCGCGGTCCAGGGTGCGCCCAAGTTTTTCACCGCGCCCGAGTTCGCGTTGCTCGACGAGCTCTCGGACCTGATCATCCCGACCGACTCCCATTCTCCCGGTGCGCGCGCCGCCGGCGTGGCCGCCTACATCGATTCCCGTCTCTCCGAGTCGCTCGACCCCGAGCCGCAGGCCAAGTGGCGCTCGGGGCTGGCGGCGGTGGAGGCGCTGTCGAAGGAGCTCAACAATGGGCAGGGGTTCCTGCAAGCGTCGGCCGACCAGCGGGTCGCGGTGCTCACGCGGATGGCGGTGGGGGAGCAGAACCCCAAGACCCCTGCGGACCACTTCTTCCAAGAGCTCAAGCGCTGGACGGTGCGGAGCTACTACACGTCCAAGATCGGCATCCACGCCGACCAGCAATACAAGGGCAACGTGTACCAGCGGGGGGAATACGCCGGGTACGATGCGAAGTGAGGCCGCCATCTTCGCCAACGTCCCGGCATTCCTGTGGCTGGGCTATGTTGGCCTCACGATCGCGAGGGCGGCGCGCCCTGAGCTGGCGTCGGACGTGACCGGCTAGCGCCCCGATACAACCTTCACCTCCGCTGGCGCGTGCAACCAGACACCGGCATCAACGCCGTCGCCCACGCCATCCAGCTCGCGGTCGCGCCGGTCTTCCTGCTTTCCGGGATCGGGGCGATGCTGGCGGTCCTCACCAATCGCCTTTCGCGCATCATCGATCGCGGCCGGGCACTGGACGGGCAACTGGCGAGCAGCGGACCTGATGCAGCGGCGTCCATTCGTTCCGAGCTGCAAGCTCTCACTCGCCGCGCCCGACTCGTCAGTCGCGCCATTACCCTCTGCACCGTCACCGCGCTACTCGTGTGCACCGTCATCGCGACGCTGTTCGTGGGGGCGTTCCTGGGCTTCGACGCCTCAGTGCCCATCGCCCTGTTGTTCGTCGCGGCCATGTCCGCCTTCTTTGTGGGCCTGTTGTCATTCCTGCGCGAGATCCTGATCGCTACCGCAAGCCTCCGGATCGGCCCCCACTAGGTCGTCCTCGCGCGGCCCGGGCAGCGGCTTGACGAGCGCCGCAAGCTGACGGCGCCGGGCGAACTGAGGTAGAATTCTCGTGGAACGGTCAGCGTGCCACCTGTCGGGACCACCTCATGACTGACGAGAGCATAGCGAAGCTGCGCTCGCTGCTCACGGCGTACGCCGAGCGCAAGGCGAGCGCGCAGCCCCCGGCGAAGACGGGGCACGGCGCGGCGGAGCAAAAGAGACGAGCCTGCGCGGACTCCCTGCGGAACATCGTGCGGCCGGTGTTGGACGGGTTCATGGCCGAGCTGAAGAACGCTGGGCACGATGCGTCGACCCGGGACCATACCGAGCGGGAAGACGCGTATCCGAGCGTGGCCCTGTCCTTCACTCCTCGGGCCCGCACCGCCAACAGCCCGGAGACCGCTCTCGCCTCGGCGCTCATGTTCAAGTACGACCCCCGGCGCGGCATCTTGGTGCAACGCGAGGTTAAGGCCTCTCCTACGAAAGGGCGAGTCGTGACGGCCACCAGCGACCGCATCGGGACGATCGGCGTGGACGCCGTTTCGACGCAATGGGTCGAGACCAAGACGCTGGCCTTCATCGAAGACGTGCTCAAGGCCAACTGAGGTTCGCATGATCCAGGGCGTGACCGGGCGCGGGAGCATCTCGCGGCGCGATTTTACTCTGGCGGCTGCCTGCGCGCTGGCGGGGCGTCTCGTGCAGTCGCCCAGGAGCCCCGAGCCGAGCTCGAGGCCCCGACCCTCGCCGTCGCAGCTCGCATGGCAGCGGGACGAGCTGGCGTTGTTTCTCCACTTCGGCGTCAATACCTTCACCGACCGCGAGTGGGGGGACGGACGGGAGGACCCCGCGGTTTTCGACCCGACGGGGCTGGACCCGCTGCAGTGGGCCCGCGCCGCCAAGGCAGGGGGCGCCCGCGCGCTGATCTTGACCGCCAAACACCACGACGGCTTCTGCTTATGGCCGAGCCGGCTCACGCAGCACTCCGTGGCGCGGAGCCCGTGGCGCGGCGGCGCAGGCGACGTGGTGCGCGAGTTCAGCGACGCCTGCAAGAGGGAGGGGTTGCGCGCCGGTCTCTACCTGTCTCCGTGGGATCGCAACGCGCCGATCTACGGCGACTCACCGCGCTACAACGACTTCTATTGCGACCAGCTCACGGAATTGCTCACGCGCTACGGGCCCATCGTCGAGGTGTGGTTCGACGGCGCCAACGGGGAAGGGCCCAACGGGCGGCGCCAGGCATACGATTGGCCGCGCATCTTCGGGCTCGTGCGGCGGCTGCAGCCTCGAGCGGTGATGTTCTCCGACGCTGGCCCCGACGTGCGCTGGTGCGGCAACGAGACGGGCGCCGCGGGCGATCCCAACTGGTCCACCGTCGACCCGGCCGCCGTCCCGTACCCCGGCGCGTCGGGCGACGCGGTCATCGCCGCCCTGCAACACGGCCATCCCGGCGGGCCGGTGTGGCGACCCGCAGAGACTGACACGTCGATCCGCCCCGGCTGGTTCTATCACCCGGCGGAGGACGACCGCGTGAAATCGGTCGACCAGCTGACCGACATCTGGTTTACGTCGGTGGGGCGGAACTCGAAGCTGCTCCTCAACGTACCGCCCACGCGCGAGGGCCTGCTCCACGCGACGGACGTCGCGCGACTCGCCGCGCTCCAGGCACGTATCACGGCGCTGTTCGCCGAGGACTTCGCGGCAGGCCGCCGGGTCCACTGGCATTCCACAGGGCCGCGTGGGGCGGTCACCGAGGTGGACCTGGGGAGGACCGTGCCCGTTGGCATCGCCCGCCTCGAAGAAGACATCGCCCACGGGCAGTGCGTAGCGCGCTATGCCATCCACGGCACAGTGGACGGGGGCGGGACCTGGCGCGAACTGGCGGGCGGCAGCACGATCGGCTACCGCAAGCTCGACCGGTTCGAGCCCGTGCCGGTGCGCCTGGTCCGCGTCGTCGTGGAGGACGCCGTTGCCACGCCGCGCCCGTTGCGCATCGGCCTGTTTAGCGGCGCGTGAGGACGCCCTTCACCCTGACGTTCGCCTTGATGTTCGACTCCAACGGCGTGTCGTCCGCATGCAGTCGAAGCCCTTCCACGGCGTGAAGGAAGGCACGTATGAAACGGTCGCCGTTCCGCTGTACCCGGAGTTTGTCCCTGCTGGCGTGCGCTGACGTGCGTGCTCACGTGGGGGCCCTGCGTGACTCCTGAGCTCGTGAGGCTCAGGCAGCCGCGGCAGCTACGCGGCATGGCCGTGCGTACTACCAACGCTGACGAGGCGGACCCCACTCGGGCGCGCATCCCCGCGCTCTGGCAGCGCTTCCGGCAGAGCAGTGTGGCCGCACAACTCGCCGGCCGGCTTGTCTACGGCGTGTACACCGACTACGCGGCGGACGCGACCGGCCCGTACACACTGGTTGTCGGTGGAGCGCTGCCACCCGACGGCCCGTCGGGCCCGGAGCTCGTGTCCGTGCTGATCCCCGCCGGCCAGTATCTCGTCTTCACCGGCAGCGGGGACATCCCCGCTGCGGCCTTGGGGGCCTGGCGACAAGTCTGGGCATATTTTGCCCGTGCGGATGCTCCGGCGCGAGCCTTTTCAACCGATTTCGAGCAATACGATCCAGCCGATCCGTCGCGTGTGCGCATCCACATCGCGCTCTCCGCCGCCGTTCGACAGGCGCTTGCATAGGCGGCCCGTTCCTCTCTGTCACCCGACCGCACGGCCCTCGCCTATGCACCCCAACGCGCCGGCGCACTCACACTTTGTTCATCGGCAGCCGTGGCTGCGGCTGCTCCCGAAAGTCGGCTTGGGAGCTCCGCTCGCGTACGGCGTCATGCGGCTCGTCCATGCGGTACTCGGCTCGTGAACCGGGCGGGCCCCGATGGCGCCGACGGCTGAGACGATTCTGTGGCGTAGAATCGACCCGCCGGGCCACGAAGCGGCCCGGCTGCTCGCGCACGGCTCCGGCTGGCACCTGGCGGGCACTGCCGTCTTCGGCCACGAGGCCGACGCGTGTTGTCTTCAGTACGTCGTCGGTTGCGACG
>QHTT01000093.1 GCA_003220935.1 Gemmatimonadota bacterium | reverse complement strand
AGCTCGGTCTCCATCTGCGCCGTGAAGCCGACCTCGAACACGTCCGGGAAGCACCGCTTCAGCACCTGCCACACGATCTCGCCCTGGGGCGTGGGCTGGAAGCGCCGGTCCTTAGCGGTGGCCTACCAGCGGTTCTTCAAGGTCGAGATGATCGCCGCATACGTGGACGGCCGCCCGATCCCCAGGCGCTCCAGCTCCTTCACGAGGCTCGCCTCGCTGAAGCGCGGCGGCGGCTCGGTGAAGTGCTGGTTCGGCGTGATCTGCTTCACCGTGACCACGTCGCCCTCGACCAGCGGCGGGATCGGCGGCAGATCCTCCAGGGTCTTGCCCTCCTCAGGCTCATGCGCCTCGTGGTAGAGCTTGTGGTAGCCGTCGAACAGCACGCGCGAGCCGGTGGCCCGGAACACGTAGCGGCCCAGGTCGAAGTCGACCTTGGTCGTCTCGAACACGGCGGGGTTCATCTGCGACGCCACGAAGCGCCGCCAGATCAGCTGGTACAGCTTGAACTGCTTGGCGTCGAGGTGCTGCTTCAGGTCGTCGGGGCGCCGCAGCACGTCGGTCGGGCGGATCGCCTCGTGCGCGTCCTGCACCCGCGACTGGCCTTTGCCGGTCTTGTGGACGTTGGGCGTGGCGGGGAGGTAGCGCTTGTCGAACTCGCGCGCGATGAAGTCCCGCGCCTGGGCCACCGCCGAGTCCGCGACGCGGATCGAGTCGGTGCGCATGTAGGTGATCAGCCCGACGGGCCCCTCGGCGCCGATCTCGATCCCCTCGTACAGCTGCTGGGCCAGGCGCATCGTGACCGCGGCAGAATAGCCCAGCTGTTTCGCCGCTTCCTGCTGCAGCGTGCTGGTGCGGAACGGCGGGGGCGCCGGGCGGCGGCGCTCGCCCTTCTCGACGGTCGTGACCTTGAAGGGCAGCTTGAGCGCGTCCGCGACGATGGCCTGCGCGCTCGCCTCATTCTTGATCTCGGGCTTCGACCGGAACGAACTTGGCGATCTCCTCCTCGCGCTCCACCACCAGCCGCACCGCCACCGACTGCACCCGCCCTGCCGAGAGCCCGCGCCGCACCTTCTTCCAGAGGATGGGCGAGATCTGGTACCCGACCAGCCGGTCGAGCACGCGCCGCGCCTGCTGCGCGTCGACTTTCTTCTGGTCGATGTCGAGGGGATTGGCGAGCGCCTGCGTGACGGCGTCCTTGGTGATCTCATGGAACAGCACGCGGCGCACCTTGCCGCCGCCGTTGCCCAGGCTCTCCGCCACGTGCCAGGCGATGGCCTCGCCCTCCCGGTCGGGGTCGGTCGCGATCAGCACCCGCTCGGACGCGTTGGCGGCTTTCTTGATCTCGGCGAGCGTCTTCGCCTTCTCCTTGATCGGCACGTACTCGGGCGTGAAGCCGTTGTCCACATCCACGCCGAGCTTGCGCTGGGGGAGGTCGCGGACGTGCCCCACGGTCGCTTTGACCGTGTAGCCACGGCCCAGGTACTTGCCGATCGTCTTCGCCTTGGTGGGTGACTCGACGATGACGAGCGCACCCTTGCCTTTACCCCGGGGCGCCGCCCCGGGGTCAGCCGCGCCGGGCGTCTTACGGCGCTTGCGAACCTTCACAACCTTCACGGCCTTCACATCGGTTTCTTTAGCAGCCACGCATCAATCCTTCGTCAACGGGCGCGAAAGCGCATCTTTACCATCCCGCGCTGGATTGCGCAAGCCTGACGACCTCGCGCGCCACTTCTTCGGCCGTCTTGCGCTCGGTGTCCAATTGCGTGTGCGCCTTGAGGTAAAACGGCTCGCGCTCCTTGAGCAGCTGGCGCATCCGGTCCATCGGGTCCTCACCCATTAACAACGGGCGGGTTCCCTCCGTGGCCGTGCGCGGCGCCGCCGTCTCGACCCGCGTGCGCAGATATACGACGAGCGCGCACGCCTGCGCAGTTTCGATCGCGCCCGGTTGCGCCGCCCAGCCGCCGCCGGGCGCCACGACGCTTGGCTCACCGGCGAGCGCCGTGTCCATCTCCTTGCGCTCCATCTCGCGGAACGCCGCCTCGCCCTTCTCGGCGAAGATCAGCGTGATCCCGGCAAGCCGACCAGCACGATGTGTTTCTTCACGACGCGGCGCCCTTGGGCGTGCGCGCCCGCACCTGGGCCATATACCCCGCGACGTTGCGCTTCATCTCGCTCAAGGCGTCGCCACCGAACTTCTCGAGCATCGCCTGGGCGAGCACCAGCGCGACCATCGCCTCGGCGATCACACCCATCGCCGGTACGGCGGTGACATCCGAGCGCTCCGACTGCGCCTGTGCCGGCGCCCCGGTCTTCAGGTCCACCGTTTTGAGCGGCGCCATCAGCGTCGAGATCGGCTTCATCGCCACGCGCAGCACCAGCGGCTCGCCGGTCGTCATTCCGCCCTCAGTACCGCCGGCCCGGTTGGTGGCGCGCGCCAACCCCGGGAGGATTTCGTCGTGCACTTCGGAGCCTTTGCGGCGCGCCGCCTCGAAACCGAGCCCCAGCTCGACAGCCTTCACCGCCGGGATCGACATCAGCGCCTGTGCCAGACGTCCGTCGAGCTTACGGTCCCACGACACGTGGGACCCGAGGCCTACCGGGGCGCCCAGCGCCACGACTTCCACCACACCGCCCAGCGTGTCCCCGGCCGCCTTGGCGGCGTCGATCCGCGCGATCATCTCGCGCTCAGCGTCCCGATCCAGGCACCGCACCGGGCTGGCATCGGCGGCCTCGTTCACGGGCGAGGGTAGAGGCACGGCATGCCGAGCCCCTACCCCGCCCAATTCAACCACGTGCGACCCGACCTCGATGCCAAACTGTTCCAGCAGCAGCTTGCACACGGCGCCACAGGCGACGCGCGCTACGGTCTCGCGCGCGCTGGCCCGCTCCAGGATGTCGCGCGCGTCCTCGCGGTCGTACTTCAAGCTGCCGGCCAGGTCGGCGTGCCCCGGCCGGGGCCGCGTAACCTGGCGCCGCCGCTCGGTCCCGGGGGCGTCGGCCTCGGGCGCCATCACGTCCCGCCAGTGCTCCCAGTCGCGGTTCCACACGAGCATGGCGATCGGCGAGCCCAGCGTCTCCCCGGCGCGCACCCCCGCGAGCCACTCGATCTGGTCCGCCTCGATCTTCATGCGGGCGCCGCGGCCGTAGCCGCCCATGCGCCGCTTCAGCTCGGCGTTGATGCGCTCGGTGGGCACGGGCAGGCCGGCGGGGATCCCCTCGAGGATCGCCACCAGGCCGCGACCGTGCGACTCACCTGCCGTCGTGAACCGGAATGTCATGCTGCTGGCCTCACCCCCTGACCCCTCTACAAGTCCTCACCCCCTGACCCCCTCTCCCTGCGGGAGAGGGGGGACGCCCACGGAGGTGAGGCATCGATAATAACACGCGAGCCCGACGCCGGGTCGGGCTCTCGTTGCCGCGCCCCCTGGCCCGCCAGGGTCCCATCGGGGTCTCCCGGAGCGACTGCGTATCCTTGTCGCGCAGGGAGACCCCGATGGGACTTGGCGGGTCAGCGGAGGAAGTCCCTCACCGGATCCGCGGCGCGGGGAGCGGATTCGTGAAGGCCGGCAGGCTCACCATGACCAGCCCACGAGCCGTGATACCGAACAGCAGCTGGTTCCCGGACGCGTCCTTCGCCACCCGCAGTGGCCCGATGATCGGATCGCGGATCGAGATCGTGCCGACCTGGAAGCCGAAGTAGGTATCGAACACATCGATGTTGGCGTCGAAGCGCGCGACGAACAACAAGCGGTCGTTCGGGCTCCCGCTACCGCCGCACGCCGGCGTCGCCGGCGGGCACGAGCCCGAGGGCGCGAAGTTGTGGTTGTAGTTCATGTCCATCCCCGTCGCGATACCGGAATCCGGGGAGGTGGCCTTGAGCCGCAGCCCTTCGTCGAGATAGTAGACCGAGTCGGCGCGCGCCGCGTTGGTGCGGCCGTTGAAGTTCGTCGCGATCGAGCGGATCTTGGTCGCGGTGTTCGAGATGAAGTCGTTCACGGCCACCGAGGGCGACATGCCGAGATCCACGTCCACCTGGCCGGAATCGCGGATCCCCGCCGTTGCGGGCCCCGTGTTGCACGCCAGGAACGTGCTGGTTGGAGCCGTCGCCCCATGCAGCAGCGGCGCCGTGGTGCGGTACGCCATCACGCGCGCGAACTGGGCCGTCACGCGGCCGCCCTCGCCGAAGAAGCCATGGGTGAAGTTCCCAGAGTTGCGCGCGAACGTGGTATCGCCCAGCGCGAACGATTGCAGCTCCGTCGTGACGCCGGCGCAGGCCGTGAGGACCACCTTGACTGTGTTGTACGGCGGCCCGCGACGCTCAATGATCCGCAGCGTATCCGACGTGGCGGACGGCGGCGCGTTCGAGATCTCCCAGAAGACGTGCCCGAACAGCTTCGAGGTGTCGGGCGGGTTCCCCGGGTTGAAGAGCTTCTCCATCCGCAGCGTGGCGCGCCCCGTGAACGGCGCCGGGTTGGACGGCTCGGGCGTCGTCGAGTACAGCGCGAAGACCGAGTCGAGCGAGCACGCCGTGCCGCCCGCCGGGCGGCACACGGTGCCCAGGTACTGCGGGCGGTCGGAGATGTTGTACTCGGTGATCTCCACTTTAAAGCCGCCCGACACCGAGACCACCTTGTAGGTCTGGATCAGGAAGTCGGGCAGGTCCTGCCGCCACCGCAGCACGCGCGCCGGCGACACGTCGATAATCGACAGCTGCGTGCCGCCCGAGTTGGCGACGACGATCGAGTCGCCGTAGGCGCCGAGCGTGTCGCGCGGCCAGAGCGCGATGCCCCACGGCTGCGGCCCAGCGGTCGGGATGCCGGCCGCGACGAAGCTCGAGTTGGCGGCCTGGAAAATCTCGACCCGCGACAGCGTCGGATTCGTGAGGTACAGCTCGCGCCGGTTGGCGTTGTAAATCGCGTCCACGATCTTGCCGCCGAACGGCAGTGCGATGGTCGCACCCGCGACGATCGTAACGGTGTCCATGCGCGCCGCGCCACTCGGGCTGGGGACGGTGAACGTCTGTCCGGTGACGCCGCAGTTGTGGGCCACGGCTGCGTCGCACGCGAACGCCTGGATCACCACCTGCTGCGGAATCGGGGTCAGGCTCGTCAGGCCCATCGCGAACTTCTTCACGACGTCCGTCGACGTGCCGCTGAGCAGCACCGAGTCCTGGCGGATGAGCGTCCCCGCGAGGTCGCGCACGCGGAACCCGATGACCGAGATGCCGCTCGGATCGGTGGCGTGCACCGTGAGGGTGTCGTTCGCCTCGGCCCGGACCGACACGGTTTGCTGGATCTGCGGCGGCGTGACGTCGTTCGCGGCCGACAGGATAGTGACCGTGATGGGTGATGTCTGCGACACCCGACCGCCCGAGTCGACGGCGAAGCCGGCGAGCGTGAAGAATCCGGTCGTGCCCGTCACCTGCACCGAGTCCACGAAGTCGAGAGTATCGGGGAACGGCGGCGACCCGTTGACCAGCGAATCGCCGGTCTGCGCGGTCTGACCCGCATTGCCCCCGACCAGCCAGCCAATCCGCTTGACGCCCGACTTCTGGGCGGCGGCCACCTGGATGGGGATGTACTTTCCCGACGAGGCGACGGCGCCCGCAGTGGGCTGCAGCAGGTACACCCGCAGCGCATCCACGTTCTGCAGGAAGATGAAGATCGTATCTTCCGCGAAGTTACCCGCCCCGTCGGTGGCCCGGCCGATGATGCGGATGATGCCGCCCGCTCCCGAGCCGGGGTTGATCTTCTCGGTGAGGTTGACGTTCGTCACCGTGGTGGTGAACACGGTGTCGGTCTGTTTGATGTAGCCGCCGGTATAGGTGAGCTGGATGTCCTTGAGGCCGAGGTTATCGGTGGCGGTGACGCCGAAGTTGAGCCCGCCCGCGATGTCCTGCGTGTCGGCGGAGGTGGTCAGCTGAATGTTGGGCGGGACCTGATCGCGCACGATCTGGCCCGGGTTGCGCGACGTCTCGCACGCCCCCACGGCGCCCACGAGCGCACACATCCCCCACAGCAGTCCCGCCCTGCGTCCCTGCCGCATACGAGGCTCCCGGTTACTTCCCGGTGTTGGGCGTCACCAGGTCGTCGATGATGTGTGGCGTGACCAGAATCAGGAGATCGCGCCGGTTCTCGTTCTGCTCGCTGAATCCGAACAGCTTGCCAATGATCGGCAGGTCTACAAGGAACGGGATTCCGGTCTTGCTCACCGTGATCGAGGTCACCGTGAGGCCACCGATGACCGCCGTTTCGCCGTCGTTGACGAGGATCTGGTTGTCGGCCTGCTGCGTCTGGAACGTGAACCCGATGTCCACCGACGCCGGCTTCACGGAGGAGTTCTCGGCGTGCACCTCCATCAGCACCTGGCGGTTCGCCGTCACGTGCGGCGTGACCTTGAGGTTGATGCCGGTCTGCTCGAAGTGCACGGTGGCCCTCGGCACGACGTTGGTGCCGCCGGCCGCGGCCGAGCTCACGTCGATCACGCGGATCGGGACGCGGTCGCCGACCAGGATCTCGGCGGGCCGGTTGTCGAGCGTCGTGATCGTCGGCTCGGCCTGGAGATCGGCCAGCTCCACGCGCTGCAGCGCCTGCAGGAAGGTGGTGAGGTCGAAATTGCCGATCGCGGTCGAGAAGATGAGGTCGAGCGCCGGGTTCACGACCTGCTGGTCGGCGTTCCCCAGCGCCGAGAGCGAGTTGCCGCCCAGGTCGACGATCACGTCCGTGGACTTGAAGTTCTCTTGCGGCACCAGCGCGTCGGGTACGCCGTCCAGGTTGGTGTCGACCGCCTTCGCGGTGCGGGGATCGGGCCGCTGGATGAGCTTGTTGAAGAACTGCGTGGTCGAGCCGAGGTCGTACTTCACGCCCAGCTGTTCGACGTCGGTGCGATCGATGAAGATGATCTTCGCCTGGATCGACACCTGCGGCGTGCGGATGTCGAGTCCTTTCACGAAGTCCTCGACAATGCGGATGCGGCTCTGAATCTCAGTGATGACGAGCGCGTTATTGGTCGAGTCCGCCACCACCGCGCCGCGCTTCGAGATGATGGACTGCACCGACGGCACGAGCGACGCGGCCTTGGCGTAGTTCACCCGCACGAGGCGGGTTTCCACCGGGACGGTGGAGTCGGCGCGGGCGAGGTCTTTCTTGTCGATGACCTGGAGGATGCCGCCTTCCAGCACGTTGGCGGTGAGCCCCTGCGACTCGAGCACCGCGTTGAAGGCCAAGTCCCACGGCTGGTTCTTGATCTCGGCCGAGAGCTGGCCGGTGATGCCCTTGTTCACGACGATCGTCCGGCCGCTGAACGCGGCGAACCCGGCGACGACCTCCTGGATGTCGGCCCGGTCCCACGTGACGGTGATGCGGGGTGCCCGGGACTGCGCCGCCTCGTTGGCGTGCGCCGCGAGGTACTCGTCGATCGACATCGGATTGTCACTGGTGCTGGGCGGGGCCACGCGTGCGGCCGCACCGCCTGACCGTCGCGCCGCCGCCCGGTCCTCACTCCCTGGCCCCCGCTCCGCGACGCGGAGCGGGGGAGCGGCGGCGTCCAGGCTGGACCACCCGGCGAACGCGGTGCGGTCGGCGCCGATCTTGACGCGTACCTGGCCGTCGCGGCGCTCGACCTGGTAGTCCTTCAGCACGTCGAGGTCGATCACGACCCGCACGACGCCGGGCCGGAACTGGGCGTAGCGGACGTTCTTGATGCCACCGCGGTTCTGCCCATCGTACAGCGCGGCGGGCGCCACCAGCCGCGCGCCCTGCAGATCGAGCACCAGCCGGGCGGGGCTCGCCAGGGTGAAGTCTTGCACTTCCACGGCGCCCTGGAGGTCGATCACCACCTCCACATGGCCGGGGGTGGGGAGCACGCTGACGGCCTTGACCTCGCCGTCCCGACCCGGCGCTCCCGCGGTCCGGGGCGCCGCCGCCACCAACAGCCACGCGGCGAGAGCAGCGATGTGCGTCATGGCGATACCTCCCGCTTGGCGAGCGTCAGCGTCTCCTGCCGCTCGAAGCCGAATTCCTGCACCGTAAACACGATTTCCCGCGGGCGGATCGTCGTGACCTTGAGGCGCCCGATGATGTCCGCCGGCTTCACCCGGTAGATCTTGGTGTTCGTCACGTCGCGCAGCACGGCCACGCTGCGTGCCGGATAGCGCGAGTCGTAGTAGATGCCGACGAGCCTCAGGTCGGACAGGAGCGGCCGGATGTCGCCCGACCGGAGCAGCGACAGGAAGGGATCGCGCCCGCCCCCCTCGTAGGCGTAGACCTCGCGCGACAGCGTCGTCGCGCGCGCGCTGTCGGCGCTGGCCGCCGTGTCCCTGGCGGCGCTGTCCGGCTTGGCTCGGGGCTGCCGCTTGGCCTGGGCTGCGAGCGGCGCGGCCACGCACAGCGCCGCGAGGGCGACCGCGAGTCTAACGTTCATCGGTCGCATTGCCGGCGGGCCGCGCGGACGTCGCCTTCTTGGGCGCGGGCGGCGTCGCCGCGGACTTGACGAATGTGCGGATCAGGAACTGGGCCTCGAGCAGCGAGCCTATGGTATCGCTGAGGATCTTCTGCGCCTGCTGCTGCGCCGGCTTGAGCAACACATCCTGCGGTACGATGATCCGGGGCAGGCTCGCGATGTCCGACAGAAACTCGCCGAGCTGGTCGTAATGGCCGAGAATCTCGAGGCGGTAGCGGTACGTGTCGAACGGCGAGCCGGACTCGACCGCCAACGGCTCGAACCGGCCGATCGTGACCCCGCGGACCTTCGACCGGGTCGAGATGTCGTCGATCAGCGCCGGCACCTCGTTCTTCTCGGGCACGAGCCGGCGCATCACGCTGAGCAGCGCCTGGTACTGCTCGACCTTGCGGCGCAGGTCCTCGACCGTGCCGCTCGCGAGATCCTGCTTCGCCCTGTCGATGATCACCTGCAGGCTGTCGATCTCGCTGTTCGCGGTCGCGATCTGCGCCGCCGTGGGGGTCTCCCAGTACGTCCAGAAGAGATAGCCCAGGATCACCATGACCAGGGTGATCAACAGCATGTACTGGCTCTGCCGGTCCTGAGGGAGGAGCGCCATGGGGGGCTTACCGCACCGACCGGGCGAGGGGAACGGTGCGGATGTACACCGAGTCCGCGACCTTGTAGCGCAGCGACACGTTGAACGCCGTCACGGGGCGATCCGCCTCGATCACGGTGGAGGAGGTGGCCGGCGACACGTCGGTGAGCCACGGCGACGCGGCGAGCTGACGCAGGAATGTGGTGTACGCCTGGATGTCCACCGTGACCCCCGTGAGCCAGACGCGCACCGCGGGCGTGCCGCTCGAGTCCGTCGCACCCGCCACCGGGGCGTTGCCCGCGCCCGGCGGCGGCGCCGCCCCGGCCTGGCCCGTGCCTACGCCCTGCGCCGAGACGCCCGTCAACCACGTGTAAGGCGGCAGCGCCTTCGTGACCTGATCCAGGATGTGGGGCCAGACGTAGCGGTCGGCGTCGATGCCGCGGATGATGTTGATCTCCGCGGCGAGCGAGTCGCGGATCCGCTCCGATTGGCGCTTCTGCGCGATCACCGCGTCGAACCGCCGCTTCTCCACCCGCACTGCGTCGAGCCGCGCCTCGGCCACGCGCAACCGCGCCGTCTGCGTAAAGAACAGCAGCACCGCCCCGACGATCACCACGGCCGACGTCGCGCTCGCCGCGATCAGCCACGGGTTCCGGATCGTGGCGATGAGGCCGCCGAAATCCGGGAGCGCGAACTTGAATCCGGCGCCGGGAGCCGCCCGCTTCTTCTTGCCGGGGAGGAGGTTGATTTCGATCATGCGGCACGCCTCAACGCCAGCCCCACCGACAGCATCAGCAGCGGCGCCACCTCATCCACCTCCACCGCCTCGAACACCGAATCCCGCACCTTCAGCCGCTGCACCGGGCTCGCGACCTCCACCGGCACCCTGAGCCGGCTCCCCAGCGCCTCGTTCAACCCCGGAATGCGCGCCCCGCCGCCGATCGTGTACACCCGACCCAGGCCGCCCGCCGAGCGGGAGGCCGTCGCGAGGAACGCCGCGGCGCGCTCTACCCCCACGGCGATCTCCTCGCCGCGGGCTTCGACGTACGGCGCCAGGTCGGCGCTGTGGGTCTGCCCCTGAATCGCCCGTTCGGCCTCCTCCGCCGAAAGCCCCTTCTCGCGCTGTAGGTCCTCGCGGAAGCGGCGCGTGCCCACGGAGAGATCGCGCGTCAGCACCGGCACGCCGTCCTCGAGCACGTTCACGTTGGTCACCTCGTGCCCGATGTTGACGAGGCCCACCACTCCCTGCATCGCGTCGGGATGGTTCAGCTCGAAGGCGTTGTGGATGGCGAAGGCGTCGACATCGATGATCGCCGGGTCGAGCCCCGCCTCGTTGAGCAGCCCCACCCGGCCTTCCACCAGCTCCCGCTTGGCCGCGACCAAGAGCACGCTCATCTGCAGCCCCTCGGCGTCGGGATCGAGGATCTGGAAGTCGAGCTCGACGTTGGCCATGTCGAACGGGACGTGCTGCTCCGCCTCCCAGCGGATCACCTCACGCGCGTCCGCCTCCTTCATCCGATCCATCTGGATCTTCTTGACGATCACATCCCGCCCCCCGACGGCGGTGACGACCGACTTGTGCTTCACCCCGGCCGCGGAGAACAGCCCCCGGATCGCCTCGGCGACGATGCCGGGGTCCATGACCTCCCCCTCGACGATGGCGTCGGCCGCCACCTCGGTGGTGGCCACTTTGACCAGCTCCGGCTCGCTGCCGCCGTGGTCGATGACCACCAGCTTGATGATGCCGGAGCCGATATCGAGGCCGACCGAGGTTTTTTTGCCGCCCAGGAACCCAAACAGGGCCATAGTTGCCTAGGGGTTAGAGACAAGACAGGGCGAGGGCAAACTACAGTAAGCCCCGCCCCTTATCCTGTCAAGCCTCGAACCTACTTGAGGCCTGACCACCAAGTACTTTACTGGCCTACAGTTAGACCACTTAATAGAGCTGTACCCAGCCCCGCGACCGCATGATCGCCACCATGCCCGTCGAGTCTAACGCCTTGAGAATAGCGCACTTAGAGTAGTTGAGGTTAGCGTGGCCGCTGATCGTGTTGCTGCCGACCACCACGCTATCTTGCGCCATCACGGCACCCCAGAAGTGCGCGTCGGTGGAGCCACCGCCGGCTGTATTGAGCGTGCCCCGAATGATGGTGATCCCGAACCACTGGAACCCACCGTTTACGACCAGGCTGCCGTCGACGAGCAGGATGCCTTGGCCCTGGGTGCCGTTGACTTGGGCGTTGCCCAGGATGTGGACGATCGGGAAATAGCTGCCGCACGGCTGCCCCGGGTTCTCGCCGTCGCCCCAGTTGTGCGGGTTCGCGTAGTCGCATTGCCCGGTCGCAGTGGTGCGGGGGTAGATGTCGTTGGCGAAGTTCTGGCCGCCCCCGAGCGTGAGCGTGGCCCGCGACGCGAGCTGCGCGTAGGTCACGTCCCCGAACTTGGAGAACGTGGAGTCGCCGATGTTGGGATCGATGTACCACGGGGGAGTGCCCACGATGTCCGAGCTCCCGCCCTCCGTTATGGTCGCCCCCAGATCGGCGCGGATCCCGGCCTTGAGATTGATGGTGTCCTTGGGAGCGCACTGGGTCTCCCAGCCAACTGGGACGTGGTCGTTCCCGTCGACCACGGCGTTACCAGCGACGATATCGCTCTTACCCGTGGTGAGCGAGGCGCGGATGTCGACCACGAGCGGCTTGATGCGGGCGAGGAGGCCGATCCGCTCGCGCCCCCCTCCGCCGCGGCGCCGGAACGCCCCGCCGGCCGCGAGGGTGGTCGAGTCTTGGCCCGTCAGGTCGATCAGATACAGCTCGGAGTTGAGCCGGTAGACGTAGCCGGCGTAGCGCCCGGTGTGGCTCGGCGATACGGTATCCGCGCCCAGCGTCGGGACCTTCACCGAATCGAGCGGATAGGCTTTGCTACGGTTGTAGACCTGGGGATTCCAGTGACCGATGAGGTAGTTCGTGGCTCCCTCGGCCACGCCGAACGACCGTTGGCTGTAGCGCGCGTTCTCGCCCACGCGCTGCTCCTGGGTGCCCGCGAAGAACGCTCCGGCGATCAGCGCGCCCACCACGACCAGGGCGACGATCGCGAGGGCGAGCGCCATGCCGCGCTCGTTCTGGATGACCCGCTTCATAGACCGCTCCTCGTGCACTGTGAGTGTCGCCTTCGCCGTCAAAGGCAAGGGCCGCAGCGTGTGTTGCCGCGTAGCATCACCCGGGTGACGACGCTGTCGACCTTGTACGTCATGCCGGCCGCGCCCGCCTGCCGGATCCTAGATTGCGTCCGGCCGCGGACCCGGATCTCGATCTGGGCGACTTGGGTCGAGTCCGCCGTTACCGCCCCGGCGGCGTTGAAATAGTTGAACGTCAGCCCGTTGGGACCCGAGAGCGGCCCGACCATAGGCTGGGGGGCGTTTGTGCCCACCGCCTGCGCCAGGTAGTACTGGTTATCGGTGGGCGACTGCCAGAGGCTGTAAGTCACGTTAGTGAAGCCGCGCACCGGCGAGCCGCTCGTGATCGCCCCATCGACGTTGAGCTGGCTCCCTGCGATCCACTGCGGCTGCAGCGACAGCACCCACGCCGGGTGGTTGCCATTGGGGTCGGCGCATGTCCCTGCGGCAACGTCGTTGACCTTGCCCCGCAGCCAACTGTCGTCGTTGCGGGTCGTAGGGTCGCCCTCGTAGAACACCAAAATCGAGTCGTTCCGCGCGAACGTTTGGTGCGAACCATAGATCGGCCGCTGCCGCACGGTCAGCGTGATCTGTCCGAGACCGGCGCCCAGCGGCGGCGCGACGCACAGGAAGGCGAGCTGCCGCATAGCGCGGATCGTGATCGAGTTGGAGCGCATACCGCTGATGTCGCCGCTCTGCCCGTTCACGCCGACGGCGTTCATCTCGCGGAACTCGGCCGGCAAGATGGTCGCCGCCGCGCGGATGTTCTGCTGCAAGTCGATCCGCTGGGTCTGGGCGACATAGGTCTGCTGGTTCGTGACCAGCACCTTGTAGATCGCCGCCGAGACGAAGCCGAGGATGACGAGCGCCACTAAGAGCTCGATGAGGGTGAACCCTCGACGCGTTACATGAGACATGAGATGAACGTCTCCATGCTGTCCCGGCGCCATTTGTTCTGCCGCGTCTTGTACTTGGACGACAGCACCAGGCGCCAGTGGTTGGTCGTATCGGCCACGAAGTGCCAGTTGAGCGAGTCCACGGGCGTGCCGCCGCGCCACATCACCGCCGTGCCGTTGTTTCGCACCGCGCAGGCGTTGGTCCGGAGGCTGTCGAGGATGCGAGCCCCGTCCCCCGCCGCCACCGCCGAGCGCTGTCCCTGGGCGATCATGCGCGTGACCAGCGCCGAGCTGTTCATCAACGCCAGCAGGCCGACCGTGAGCACCATTATCGCGACGATCACTTCGACGATGGTGAACCCCTGTTCGTGTTTCATCACCGCACCACCTTGCCGAGCTGGTTGACATAGACCGAATCGTGCCCGTAGGACGTGGCCCCGGTGATCTGAATGGTCGCCGCCGCGGTCTCCGGGCTGAGACCGTTCGGGTCGAACCGGATCGAGTCAGTGGTCACCGCCAGGGTCACGTTGTAGCGGGACGCCAGCTGCACCACACCACCGATCGTATCCAGGGCCGCCGGATTGGCGCGGGAGCAGGTCGTCACCCAGACCGTGCCGCTCGCGCCGGATGTGAAGTGCACAACCGCTCGGCAGCCGCGCTGCACGGCCGCGGCCCGCGCCGTCGCGACGGCGGTGCTCAGATACACGCGCGCCGAGCGCACGTTGGTCTTATCGAGCGTGCGGCGGATGCGGGGAAACCCGATGGTCACGATCACACCAATCAGGACGATCACGATCAGCAGTTCGATGGTGGTGAAGCCGAGCCGGCGCATCCCTGTCCCTCCAGTCCGGACGCTCTCTATCTCACGATGCGTGCCTCGCTGCAACTTGCTCAATGACAACGCGTTAGACGCCAGGGCGTGGTCTCGTTGATACTGCAGAATGCTGCACCAGTGCAAGCGGTTGCACTACTCAAGGCGATACCGATCGATCTTGTAGAACAGGGTCCGTAAGCTCACGCCGAGGCGTTTCGCCGCCGCGCGCCGGTTGCCGTCCGTGGCCTGGAGCGCCGCCAGAATGGCCTGGCGCTCGGCCGCCTCCACCGCGTCGCGCAGGGTCCCTCTCCCCTCTCCCTTCTCTCCCGAGGAGATGGGAGAAGGGAGAGGTTCCCGCCGGAAATCTGCCGGCTCCAAGATCGCGTTGTCCGTCAGCACCGCCGCCCGTTCGATGGCGTGCTCCAGCTCGCGCACATTGCCAGGCCAGCGCTGGGCCTCGAGCCAAGCCAGCGTGTCGTCACTCAAGACCACGGCCCGCCCCAGGCGGCCGGCGAGTCGTGTCGCGAAGTGGCGCGCCAGCGGCTTGATGTCGGCCCGCCGTTCGGCCAGGGGCGGAAGATGGATGGTGATGACGTTGAGGCGGTCGAACAAATCCTCGCGGAAGCGGCCCGCAGCGGCCTCGGCCGCGAGCTCCTTGGCCGTGGCCGCGAGCAACCGCACGTCGACCCGCCGGGTCCGCTGGTCGCCGACCCGACGAATCTCGCTCTCCTGCAGCACCCGCAGGAGCTTCGCCTGGAGCGGCAGCGGCAGCTCACCGATCTCGTCGAGCAGTAACGTTCCACCGTCAGCCTGCTCAAACAGCCCGGCCTTGTCGGCTGACGCCCCTGTGAACGCACCGCGCACGTGGCCGAACAGCTCCGACTCGAGCAGGCTCTCGGGGATCGCGGCACAGTTGATCGCCACGAACGGCGCCGCCGCGCGAGGGCTCGCGCGATGAATCGCCTGCGCGATCACCTCCTTGCCCGTCCCCCGCTCGCCGGTGATAAGCACCGTGGTCTTGTGCTCCGCCACCCGCGCCACGAGCTCCAAGGCGTCCCGCATAGCGCGACTCTCGGCCACAACTGCGCGGGCGCCGGGGGTGGTGGCGAGCTGTGCCTTTAGTGTCGCGATGGTGCGTCCAAGCTGCTCCCGCTCCTCGGCCTTGCGCAGCGTGAGCACCACTTCATCCGGGCGGAACGGCTTGGGGATATAGTCGTAGGCGCCCTCCTTCATGGCGGCGAGCGCGGCTTCTTCCCCCCCGTAGGCGCTCATCATGATGACGAGGGCGGTGCCGCCACGGCTCCGATACGCGCGCAGGAAAGCGAGCCCGTCCATTTCCGGCATCCGCACGTCGCTCAGCACCAGGTCGAACGGCTCGGCCAGGGCGCGCTCCAGGGCGCGCTTGCCGTCGCTCTCGGCGGCCACCTCGTAGCCGGCATCGGCCAGCAGCAGGCCGAGCGACTGGCGCAGGCCGGGCTCATCGTCCACGATCAGGACCCGGCTCATGCCTCACCCGTAGCGGGCAGAAACAGCTTGAACGCCGCGCCCCCCTCGCGCGCCGTGTCGATCCACACGACCCCTCCCATCTCGTGGACGGCGCGCGCCACAATGGCGAGCCCGAGCCCGGTGCCGCGCCCCGGCGGTTTCGTCGTGTAGAACGGCTCGAACACCTTCTCGCGGTCCTCACGCGCCACTCCCGGTCCCCCGTCTGCGACGAACACGAGCGCACCGAGGGCACCGGCGGCAAACTCAGCGGGCGCCGGCCGCCGCGCCAGCTCGCGGGAAAAAAACGCCGGAGCAGCGTCGGTGGCACGTCGCGGGGCTGCTCGACCGGGCTCGTACGCCCAGCGTCGCGCGCCCACCACGACGGGGGCGCCAGGCGCGGCATCCACGGCGTTGAGCACGAGGTTTACGATTGCCTGCTCGAGCAGATAGGCCCGCGCCCGAACCCGGGGCACACCCTCCGCCACATCGAGCGAGGCCCGGACGGCTTTCAGCGCGCCCTGCGCCGCCAGCAAGGCGAAGGCGCCGCGGACGATTTCGTCCGGCTGAACGACGTCGAGCGGCTCCTCTTCCGGACGCGCATAGTCCAGCAGGCTGCGCACGATATGGTCGATCCGGTCGAGCTCCCGGTTGAGGCCGGCCACCACCTCAGGATCCGCCCCGCGGCGGCGCAGCACCTCTACATAGGTGCCCACGGCGCCCAGAGGATTCCCGACCTCATGCGCGATCCCGGCCGCGAGCCGTCCGACGCTGGCGAGCTTCTCCGAGCGCACCAGCTGGCTCCGGGCGTCGAGCAGATGGTCGGTCATCCGGTTCAGCCGTGCCGCCAGCGTGGCGAAGTCCCGGGTCTCGGCGTCCGGCGCGCGGGCGTCGAGATCGCCGGCGGCCACCGCGTCCGCCGTGGCGGTGAGCTGCCCGAGGGGTCGCAGCACGAGGCGGGTCACCAGGTGGCGACCGAAGACTACGAAGACGCCGACCTCGAGCGCCACCAGCGCCATCACCATCCAGAACTCCTCACCCGGAGCGATTGTACCCGCCACCACCGTCGTCGCCACACCTACCAGCAGGGCGGCCGCGGCGAGGAAGGAGAGATAGAAGAGCAGCTCGGTCCGGAGCGCAGGCTTGGGACGCATGGCGGAATACTCAGCCACAAGTCAAAAGCCGCAAGCTGCCAGGAACGCGGAGCTTGCGGCTTTCGGCTTGCGACGTGCGTTCTAGCTTACTGGCACTTCGGCTCGCCTTCCTTGTTCGCCGGCGCCAACGCGGTCGACCCGATGTAGATCGAGCAGGTCTTCGTCGTGTTGACGTTGGTGATATTCGCCGTCCAGCCGTCAGCCGTCTTGGCGATGGCCGGCAGCGTGTTGCCCGTCGACTGGGTGAAGGTGACCCCACCCGCGCCGATCGTCGCCGAATACTTCACGGAGTCGGCGAAGTAGGCCTCTTCCGCCGTGACCAGGTTGCGAAGGTCGGACTTCATGGAGGCGAGATACGCCTTCTCCTTCGTGTTGGCAAACTTCGGAATCGCGATCGCGGCCAGAATGCCGATGATCACGACCACGATCAACAGCTCAATGAGCGTGAAACCCTTGCGGTTCATCTGGACAACCTCCTATGGGAGTTCGTGTTATGTGCATCACGCCGGCAGCCATAGGGGCAAGCCACATGCCGCTCGCAGGCCTAGCCGTAAGTCACTACGATCAAACGGATTAGGTGTCATGAGAGGGCCGTACCGCCAGGGGGCGTGCGGTTTTGTGCAACTCTCTCGCCAAATGCACGAAGGGCGGCGAGATCACCCGCCGCCCTTCCTTTTCCGCTTCCAGCGTCAAGCCCGAAGGCTTACTGGCACTTCGGCTCGCCTTCCTTGTTCGCCGGCGCCAACGCGGTCGACCCGATGTAGATCGAGCACGTCTTCGTAGTGTTGACGTTGGTGATGTTCGCTGTCCAACCATCCGCCGTGAGCGCGACGGCCGGCAGCGTGTTGCCCGTCGACTGGGTTCGTCGCCGAATACTTCACGGAGTCGGCGAAATAGGCCTCTTCAGCGGTCACCAAGTTACGAAGGTCGGACTTCATCGAGGCGAGATACGCCTTCTCCTTCGTGTTGGCGAACTTCGGAATCGCGATCGCGGCCAGAATGCCGATGATCACGACCACGATCAGCAGCTCAATGAGCGTGAAACCCTTGCGGTTCATCTGCACATCCCCCTTTGGAGTCCTCGGTTGCAGCTATCCGTCGTAACAGCGTGGAGCCATTCTGCCGGTGTCCAATTCAAGCAAGCCGTGTGCCCTGATCGGCACCGTAGGTGCAACGATCTGTCCCAAAAGAAGTTGGGTCGCTGGCACGGCCGTCTTGCCCGCTCTGCCACTTGCCCGAGAGTAATGCTTTTTGCAAGGCTTCAGGCACACCAGAAGGCTGATTCAAGGGTCGACGGCGCGTCCTGTGCGGTTGACCCGCAATGCCGTGCGCCCCCCGGGCCAGCGGTGAATCACGGTCAGCCACCCTGGATATGCCCCCAACAGGGCGTCCAGCTCCACGTCCGACCCGGAGCCGAACCCGGTCAGCACCACGTGGGTGACGCCCAGACGCTCGAGATAGGCGCGGTGCTCAGCGGGTCGGAGCCGCGTCTCGGTGCGACCGTGGTACCCGTACACGTAGAGCGGGACGCTGGCGCGCCCGGTGTACAGCCAGACGAGCGCTTCGTCGTCGATGGCGAGCACCGCCCGTGGCGGCAGGGTGTCGAGCCACGGAAGCAGCTCCGCGAAGTTGGCGGAGATCTGATGCGCCGCAGTTCCCCACCAGCGGCCGGCGAAGCCGCGCACCTCGATCACGCCGTAACCCGCCACCATCACCGCGGCGAGCACCAGCACCGCGAGGCGCAGCCGGAAGCGGTGCCACAACACCGGCCATAACGCTGCTGCGCTGGCCGTCCAGGCGAGGCCGAGCCACGGGAGTACGCCCCACAGAAACCGGTCGGATGGGAACGGCCAGACGGCCAGGATCAGCAGGTAGAGCACCAGGGTCCAGCCGATGCTCGAGCGCCGCAGCAACAGGTAGACACCGTAGCCGCCAACGAGTGCGGCAGCGGCGGCGCACAGGTAGTAGATCGGCGGCCAGGCGACGAGGCCAAGGGTCAAGTCCCCGAGCGGCCGCAGCAGGGCGCGGCTGGCGGGCCAGAACACGCCGAGGCCCGCCTGCCGCACGGTTTCGAAGTAACTGCCGTAGTTCATCGCGAGCGCGGGGTCGATCCCGTCGCGGTGCCGAAGCAGCCACACCCCCCACCCCAGCGCGGCGAGCGCGACTGGTGCGGCGGCGGCGAGCGTGATGTGGCGCGGCGCGCGGCGCGTGGCCAGCAGAAACACCACGATCCCCGCCCCCGCAGCGACTCCGATCGAGCGGGTGAGGAGCGCGAGGGCGGCGGCGCATCCCGCGAGAGCCGCCCCGGCGGCGGGCGACACCCGGGCCGGCGGCGCGTCCGCGAGGATCACGGCCGCCGCGAACAGGACGCCGAACAAGGGCTCCGAGAAGAGCACGGCTTGCGTCGCGAGCACGGGGATGGCGATCGCGGCGGCGGCGACGACCCCCGGGGCGAGCCACTCGGGCGCGTCGTCGCCCAGGAGGCGGATGCGGGCCGCGTGCCAGGCGATGAGCCCGGCGCTCAGCGCGGCGAGCAGCAGGTTGAGCACCTTACCGAGGTATGCCGCCGTCGGCACCGGAAAGGCGCCGAACAGGGGCGCGAGGAGCAGCGGGTAGAGCGGCGGGTAGTGCACTACGGCCGGCGTGCCCGGCAGGTGCGGGTGGACAAACCCGAGCCCGTGAGCCAGCGCAACAGCGATCCCGGCATAGAGACCGTCGTCGTAGAAGACCCCGACCAGGTCGTGGTTGAGAGCGAGCGCGCCGGCCACGCCCGCGAGCACCGCCACCGCCAGCCCGGCGCGGCCGGGCGTGAGGCGGGTCAGCGGCGGCGCCACCCGCCCGCCGGCGGGAACAGGTTGTAGCGGAGGATATGGGCCAGCGCCGCGCAGCCGTCTCGCCACGTGATCTTCTTCCCCTCAGCGTAAGTTCGGCCGCTGTAGGAGATCGGCATTTCCCAGATGCGGGCGCCCGCCTGCGCGAGCCGGGCGGTGAGCTCCGGCTCGATCCCGAACCGTTCGGCCGTGAGCGGGAGGCGCCGCAGCAGGTCAGCGCGCACCAGCTTATAGCAGGTCTCCATGTCGGTGAGGTTCAGGTCGGTGAGCATGTTCGACAGTAGCGTGAGGAGGCGGTTTCCCGCCGAGTGCCAGAAGTACAGCACGCGATGCGGGCCGCCGAGGAAGCGCGACCCGAACACTGCATCGGCCTTCCCGTCGGCGATGGGCCGCAACAGCATCGGCAGCTCCATGGGGTCGTACTCGAGGTCGGCGTCCTGCACCACGACGACGTCGCCCGTCACGCGGGCGATGCCGGAACGGATCGCGGCCCCCTTGCCGCGGTTCGTCGGGTGGTGCACCACGTGGTGGACGCATCCCGCCCGCTGCAGCTCGTCCAGCAGGACGCCGGAGCCATCGCTGGACGCGTCGTCGACGGCGATCAGCTCGAGCTCGAGGGGCACGCTGCGCAGGCGGTCCACGACGGGGCGGATCGTGGCCTGCTCGTTGTACACGGGGATGAGGACGCTCAGTCTCACTCCGCGGCCGGCTCCCCATCGTAGCGACTGAGCTTGCGGTACAGCGTCGAGGGATCGATGCCGAGGACTTCGGCCGCGCGGGTCTTGTTGCCGCCCTCGCTCTCCAGCACCCAGGTGATGTAGGCGCGCTCGATCACGTCGAGGGTGGGGTTGGGATGCGCGCGCTCCGACACGAGCGGCTCGGCACGGTGCTCGGCGAGCTTTTCGGGAAGCGCGGACAGCTCGATCGTCTCGCCTTTGGTGAGCACCGCTGCCCGCTCCAGCGCGTTTTCGAGCTCGCGCACGTTGCCCGGCCAGTCGTACGCCATGATGACTTCCTGGGCCTGAGGCGACAGCTGCTTGGGCTCCAGGTCGTGCTCTTGCGCGATGCGCTCGAGGAACGCCTTCACGAAGATGGGGATGTCCTCCCGCCGCTCGCGCAGCGGCGGGAGCTCGATCGCGATCACGTTGAGGCGGTAGTACAGGTCGCTCCGAAACCGCCCGCGCTTAATGTCGTCTTCCAGGTCCCGGTTGGTGGCGGCCACGACGCGCACGTCCACGGGAATGGCCTCGGTGCCGCCCACCGGGATCGCCTCCCGCTCCTGGAGCACGCGCAACAGCTTCACCTGTGTGGCGGGCGACATCTCCCCGATCTCGTCCAAGAAAAAGGTGCCGCCCCGCGCCGCGGCAAACAGCCCCTGCTTGTCGCGCACTGCCCCGGTGAACGACCCCTTCACGTGCCCGAACAGCTCGGACTCGAGCAGGCTCTCCGGCAGCGCACCGCAGTTCAACGACAGGAACGCCCCCTCGCTCCGCGCTGACAGCTCGTGGATGTAGCGGGCGATGATCTCCTTCCCGGTCCCCGATTCCCCCCGGATGAGCACGGTGCTCTCGGTGGGCGCCACCTGCTCGGCGAGCCGCAGCACGTCCTGGAACGGGCGCGACTTGCCGAGCGGCTTCACGAGCCCCGAGCGCTCGCGGCGGCGGATCTCCTGCTTCAGCTGCTTGTTCTCCGCCTTGAGCAGGCGCTGCTCCGCCGCGCGGCGGCAGATCGCCACGAGGTCGTCGTTGGAAAACGGCTTCTGGATGTAGTAGAACGCGCCCTGGTTGACCGCCTGGATCGCGCTCTGCAGCGACGCCTGCGCGGTCATCAGGATGACCGGGGTTTCGGGGTCCTGCTCGCGCACCGCGGCAAGAATGTCGGTGCCGGAGACACCCGGCATCTTGATGTCGGTGAGCACGATGTCGGGCGCCGCCGCCTTCAGCGCCTCGAGACCCGCCTTGCCCCCCTGCGCGGTGACGACGTCGAACCCTTCGCCCTTCAGGAGGATGCGGAGCACGTCCAGGATCCCCAGCTCGTCGTCGACGACCAGAATGGATGGCTGCTGCGTCATGCGGCTTCCTCTTTCCGCCGAGCGGCGGGGAAATACACGGTGAAGGTGGTCCCCTGCCCCTGAGTCGAGTCCACCAGCACGAGACCGCGATGCGCCTCCACGGCGCGCTGCACGATCGCGAGCCCCAGCCCGGTTCCCCCGCTCCGACCCGTCACGAACGGGTCGAACAGGCGGGTGCGCAGGCTCTCGGGGATGCCGGGGCCATTGTCGCTCACGGCGAGGGACACCGGGTTCTCGATCCCGGCCCCCCGCGGCAGCTCGTGCGGCGCCGGCCGCCCGGTGCGGACTTTCACGCGGGCGCCCTTGCCGGCGGCCTGCACGGCGTTCAGCACCAGGTTCGAGACGACCCGATGGAGCAGGTCTTCATCGCCTTCCATCGGCGTCGTCCCGCCTGCCAGATCGATCACGGCGTCGTCGGGACAGTCGGAGTGCTCGCGCACCAGCCGGATCGCTGCGGCGGCCACCGCGTGCAAGTCGAGCGGCCGGCACTCCGTGGCGCGCACCCGCGAGAAGTCGAGGAACTCCGACAGGAGGCGCGACAGGCGGTCGCTCTCCCGCACGACCAGGCCCGTCAGAAACTTCTCGTCGGGATGGGCGCGCTTGGCCCGGCCGAGCTGCTCCACCGAGGAGCGGATCGAGGCGAGGGGGTTCTTGATCTCGTGCGCCAGGCTCGCCGACAGCTCCGCCACCGCTTCGAGCCGCTCGGCGCGCAGGTGCAGCTCCTCGAGCCGCTTGGAGTCGGAGATGTCGGTGAAGATCGCCGTCACCCGCGGCACGCCGCCGGGCTCGACCTCGAGCGTCGTCGTGGTGACGCCGATCGGGAACGTCCGCTCCGGCAGCCGCACCGTGGCCTCCACCCGCATCGCTCTGACGCCGCGGCGCGCCGTCGCCGTGATCGCCGCCCAGAACTCGGGCGCGATGCGCGCGAACTCGGGCATGACTGAGCGCCCCCGCCACTGCCGCTCCTTGAAGCCCAGGATGTGCTCGGCCGCGGGATTGCAGTACAGGAGATGGCCATCCTCGTCCACCGTTACGATGCCGGTGGGGATGTTGCGCAGCACGTCCGCCGCCTCGAGCCGAACCTGCCGCAGCTCGCCGGCGAGCGCCTCCCGCTCCGCACCCATCACCGAGACGCGGCTCGCGAAGTACGCGGTGACGGCCGCCACGGCGACGAACACCGACAGCTGGAGGCCGACCTGCGCCGTCATCGGCGTGCGGTGACCGAAGAACACGTCGGCGAAGTAGACGATGCCGACGAAGGCCGTGACCAGCGCCGTGCTCGCCGGCGGCATCAGCACCGCCGTCACGGCGATGACCGGGACGTAGAGCGGCGTCAGGTCGCTCTGCGGCCCGCCCGTAACGTGCACGACCGCCGTGATGAGCGCGACGTCGTACAGCGCCTGCGCGTACAGGAAGGTCCGGCCCGGGGAGCGCGCCCGCAGGTGCGTGTGCCAGTACGAGGCGATGGTGACGACTACCGTCGCCACGAGGAGAAACGATGTGACGAGGAGATCGAGCGGGGCGGCGACGTTGAGATTGAAGGCGGCGCTCAGGTAGATAGCGGTCGCCACGCACAACCGGCCTGCATACACCGACCGCAGCAGGCTTTGGGGGGTCGGGATCGCCGACCGGGAGGATCCGCCGCCGAGCCACTTCACATAGCACTCCTGGAATCGGCGCTGTCAGTCATCAGCCGTCAGCCATCAGCAGAGCGGTCAGACATCAGACGTAAGACATCAGGATATAAGTGAAATGCTTGCAATGTGTTACGCTACAGGACGATCGGCCCGCGACGGCGAGCACCGGGTAAGTATTGGAATCGGTCTGGCAAAGTGCAAGAGCGCGGCCTGCGGGGCAGCGCGGCCGCGCGCCGAGCACTATTCTTTCTCGATGAGGCATCGCTGCACGGTCGCACTGCTCGGGCTCGCGCTGTGCGCGCGGTCGGCTGTCGGCCAAGCGCCGCTTACGCCGACCGACTCGGCCATCCTCGCCTCCCAGCCGCTCAAGCGCCTCGTCCTCACCCCGTCGTTGTTCCGCCGGCTCAGCCTGCTCGCCGCCGGTCTCGACCGGGAGGTGGTGCTCTGCTTGCAGGGCAGCGTGTCGGGGGATACGGCCGTGGTGCGGGACTTCGTGATGCCGGACCTGCTGCGGTCCACCGCGGATCTGGTGGAGCCCCAGCCGTGCCTGCCGACGACCCTCGCGGTGTAGCACAACCATCCGTGGACGGGACCCGACTCGAGCTTTGGTGTGAAAACCCCCGAGGACTTGTGCTCGCTCAGCCAGCCCGATCTACGCACGGTGGTGGCGGACTCGATCCCCTTCGCCGTCGTCAGCGTGGGTCGTACGCCGCGCCCGATTGTGTGCTGGTGGCGTCGGGTGCAGGCGGTGGTGAACCGCCATGTGAAGTTCCTGCCGCGCTTCCCCCGGCAATGGGCCGAGATGCCGTCCTGGGCGAGTCTCGCCGACCCGCCCGCCCCTCCGGCTTCCGTACCCTAGGGGCCCCCTCCCCCTTCCCCGGCTTTTTCCCGGCTGCGTCCGGTCTTATTGCACCGCGTTCACCATATCGAAGATCGGGAGGTACATCGCGACGACCATGCCGCCGACGACGACGCCGAGCACCACGATCATGATGGGCTCCATCAGGGAAAGCAGCGTGCCCACCGCGGCGTCCACCTCGTCGTCGTAGAAGTCCGCGATCTTGGAGAGCATCTCGTCCATGCCGCCGGTCTGCTCGCCGACCGCGATCATCGAAATGACCATGGGCGGGAACACCTTGGATTTCGCGAGCGGCTGGGCGATCGTCTCGCCGCCGGCGATCGAGGCGCGCGACTCCATCACCGCGTTGTGGATCACCATGTTCCCCGCCGTCCTGGCCGTGATCTCGAGGCCGTCCAGGATCGACACGCCCGAGGAGATCAGCGTGCCGAGGGTGCGCGTGAACCGCGACACTGCGGACTTGCGCAGCACGTCGCCCAGCACCGGCAGCTTCAGCAGCATCGCGTCGATTTGCAGCCGGCCGGGCGGCGTCTTGTAATACTGGTTGACGCCAAAGGCGATCACGCCGAGGGCGCCCAGGAGCGCCCACCAGTAATTCTTGAGCAGGTTGCTCATGCCGATCACGATGCGGGTCGGGAGCGGCAGCTCGAGGTTAACCGACGCGAACATGTTCTGGAAGGTCGGAATCACGAAGATCAGCAGCACCGACACCGCGATGACCGCCACCGACAGAATCACGGCGGGGTAGACCATCGCCCCCTTCACCTTCCGCACGATCGCGTCGTTCTTCTCGAGGAACTGGGCCAGGCGCACGAGGATCGTATCGAGGATACCGCCCGCCTCGCCGGCGGCGACCATGTTGACGTAGAGGTCGCTGAACGCCCGGGGGTGCTTGCGCAGCGCGTCGGCCAGGGTGTGGCCGCTCTCGACGTCGTAGACGACTTGGCGGGTGACATCCGCGAGAATCTTGTTCTCGGTCTGCTGCGCCAGAATGTCGAGCGCCTGGACGAGCGGCAGGCCGGCGTTGATCATCGTGGCGAACTGCCGCGTGAGCACCACGATGTCGCGCGTCTTGACGCCGCCGCCGAACTTGAAGCTGAGCTTGAACTCGCGCGGGGCAGCCCGGACCTGCACCACCACCATGCGGTTTTTCCGAAGATGGGCGATGACGTCATCGCGACTCGGCAGGTCGATCTTGTCGTTGACGAGATCGCCTTTCAGGGTGCGTGCGGTGTACTGGAAGACCGGCATAGCTCACTCCCTCCGGGCGCCTAGCGGCGCGCCGCCACCTTGGCCGGGCCCGTCTGCGGCGGCCCGGCGGCGGGCTCCTTGTCGTCCTGCGGCGGCTCGCCGATCATGCGCAGGAACTCGTTCGGGTTGGCCGAGACGCGGAGACACTCGTCTTTGGCGACTTCGCGGCCCACGTAGAGCTGGTAGAGGGCGTCGTTCAGCGTCTGCATGCCGTATTTCTTCCCCGCCTGCATCGCCGACTCGATCTGGTGCACCTTGTTGTCGCGGATCAGCGCCCGGATGGCCGGAGTGCAGATCATGATCTCAGCCGCCATGACCCGCCCCCGGCCTTTGATCTTCTGCAGCAGCGTCTGGGTGATCACGCCCTCCAGCACGAAGGCCAGCTGGGCGCGGATCTGCGACTGCTGGTGCGACGGGAAGACGTCGATGATGCGGTTGATGCTCTCCATCGCGGAGTTGGTGTGCAGCGTCGCGAAGGCGAGGTGGCCCGTCTCGGCGATGGTCAGCGCCGCGGCGATGGTCTCGAGGTCGCGCATTTCGCCGATGAGCACGACATCCGGATCCTGCCGCAACGCGTACTTGAGCGCGGCCGCGAAGCTGTTCGTATCCGTGCCGATCTCGCGCTGGTTCACGATGCAGGCCTGGTGGCGGTGGATGAACTCGATCGGGTCCTCCACCGTGATGATGTGCCCCTTCAGCTCCTTGTTGATCTTGTCGACCATCGCCGCCAGGGTCGTGCTCTTTCCGGAGCCGGTCGGGCCGGTGACCAGGACCAACCCCCGGGGCCGCTCAGCGAGCTTGGCCACGACGGCCGGCAGCCCGAGATCGTCGAACGTGCGCACGGTGAAGGGAATCTGCCGGATGACCAGTGACACGCAGCCGCGCTGCTTGAAGCAGTTGCCGCGGAACCGCGCCAGGTTCTGGATCCCGAAAGAGAAGTCGAGCTCGTTCTCGGTTTCGAACCGCTTCTTCTGGTTCTCGGTCAGCACCGAGTAGGCGATTGAGAGGGTGTCCTTCGGGGTCAGGACGTGGTCGACCGATGAGTCGACAATGTCCCCGTCGACCCGCATCTTGGGACGCTCACCCGCTACAATGTGGAGATCCGAGGCGTCCTTCTCGATCATCTCCTCGAGCAACGAGCGGAGATTCAGAACCCCCCCCGAAGCGCCCGCCGTCATGCCGCCGTCTCTTTCACGACTTCCTCCAGGGTGGTGATCCCGCGCTTCACCTTCACCATGCCGTCCGAGCGCAAGGTGAGCATCCCCTCCTTCACCGCCTCTTCCCGCAGCTCCTCGGTGGAGCCGCCCTTCAGCACCATACGCCGGAGCGCGCTCGACATGGCCATGACTTCGTACAACCCCTGCCGCCCCTTGTACCCGGTGCCGCCGCAGTTGTCGCAGCCAGCGCCCTTGTAAAACGTGAGCTTCGCCGCCTCGGCAACCGGGATCCCGAGGGCCTTGAGCTCCTCGTCGTTGTACTTCTGCTCCTGCTTGCAGTCCTTGCAGATGCGCCGCACCAGCCGCTGCGCCACGATCAGGTTCACGGCGCTCGCCACGTTGAACGGCTCGATCCCCATGTCCACCATGCGGGTGACCGTGGACGGCGCATCGTTGGTGTGCAGCGTGGAGAGCACCAGGTGGCCCGTGAGCGCTGCCTTGATGGCGATCGAGCCGGTCTCCAGGTCGCGGATCTCCCCCACCATGATGATGTTCGGGTCCTGGCGCAGGAACGCCTTCAGCGCCGCCGCAAACGTCATCCCCACTTCGTTCCGCACCAGCACCTGGTTGATGCCCAGCAGGTTGTACTCGACGGGGTCCTCGGCCGTCAGGATGTTCACGTCGATCTGGTTGATGCGCGACAGCGCGGAGTACAGCGTGGTGGTTTTCCCCGACCCCGTCGGGCCCGTCACCAGCACCATCCCGTACGGATTCAGGATCGCGCGCATCAGATCCTGCTCGGCCTTCGGCTCGAAGCCGAACTTCGTCAGGTCGAGCGTCAGGTTGCCCTTGTCGAGGATCCGGAGTACGATCTTTTCGCCAAACAGGACGGGGAGGGTCGAGACCCGGAAGTCGATGACCTTGCTCCCCATCTTCAGCTTGATGCGCCCGTCCTGCGGCACGCGCCGCTCGGCGATGTTCAATTGCGCCATAATCTTGACGCGCGAGGTCAGCGCTGCCCGCATCTTGACCGGCGGCTTCATGACCTCCTGCAGAGCGCCGTCGATCCGGTAGCGCACCCGCAGCTCGTGCTCGAACGGCTCGAGGTGGATGTCGGACGCCCCCCGTTTCACCGCGTCCGTCAACAACCCGTTGATCAGCTTCACCACGGGGGCGTCGTCCGCCAGGTCCTGCGCCCGGACATCCTCGTCCTGCTGGTCCTCCACGACCTCCAACAGCTCTTCGGCCGCCGCGACGCTCTTGAGCAAGGATTGCAGCTCGGCGTCCGACTGCTGGTAGTAGCGGTCGATCGCGTTCCGGAGGGTGTACTCTCCCGCGATCACCGGGAACACATCGCAGCGGGTGACGAACTTGAGGTCCTCGATTGCCGTGACGTTGTTGGGGTCGCCGATGGCCACAGTGAGGGTCCGCCCCTCACGCTTGAGCGGCAGCACAGTGTGCTTTATGGCGATGTCCGGGGGGATGAGCTTGAGAATCTTGGGATCGACTTCGAAGCGGGAGAGGTCGACGGCCGGCATGCGGTACTGCCGGGCCAGCATCTTGGAGATTTCGGTCTCCTCGACGAAGCCCAGCTTGACCAGGGTGTAACCCAAGCGCATCCCCGTGTTCTTCTGCTCCAGCAACGCCTTCTTCAGCTGATCCGGGGTGATCAGCCCGTCGCGGAGGAGGAGTTCGCCGAGCTTGTCGCTGGTGGCTGCTGCGGTGGCCGTATGCAACTCATTGGAAATGAACCACCTAACATAGAATGCGGCGGAGGGAAGTCAAGGCGGCGACGGTATCTGACCCGAAAACAACACGTAAGGTCGCAGGCTCTCGATGAGGCGCGGGCCGACGCCGGGCACGCTGTCAAAGCGCGCGAGACTGCCAAACGGGCCGTGTTGTTCGCGCCAGGCCACGATCCGCTGCGCAAGCGCGGGGCCCACGCGCGGCAACCGCGTGATCTCCGTCACGTCGGCGCGATCGAGGTCGATTCGCTCGCCGGGGAGCAGCGGGCGTGCCAGTCGCGCCGCGGTGCGCGCCGTCTCGCGCAGCCGGCGGGGCGGCGGCGAGTCGGTCGCGGCGAGCCGCACGTCGCCTGGCGCGGTGGCGGATGCTGGAGCGAGCGCATAGCGCACGCCGGCGCCGGCCAACGCGAGGCCGGCGAGCAGCAGCGCGGCGTGGCGGTCGTCCATGGCGGCACAGTAACGGTTCGCCCGCCGGCGAGTGGTATCCGTTCTATGCGCGGGGCGCCGGAAAAACGCCGAAGTCGGAACGCGGAACGCGGAACAGAGCGGCGACCTCTGTCCCCCGGGCGCTCGCCATTCTGTTCCGCGTTCCGACTTCCGCGTTCCGCGTTCTCAGCGCACCAGCGCCACCGCCACGTCCCCGACGACCTTGAGCGACGCCGCACTCACCTTGTCTATCGTATCCTCCGTGGTGTGCCAGTAGCTGTTGCCAGGACCGTAGTTGAAATCCACGACGTCGATCGCGTGGATACCGGCCTTCTGGAGCGCGACGTGGTCGTCGATGAGGGTCGACTCGACCTGCGGAATGAAGTAACGCTCGTAGCCGAGCTCGTTCGCGGTGCGCCAGACGCGGTCCACCACCTCCGGAGCAAACGCCTGGGAGTTGCCTTCGTAGCCGATCCGCAGGTCCTTGTCGCCGACCATGTCGAACAGCACGGCGAAGAGCGGCGGGTAGCCGGGCGGCTGGTGGGCAGCGAAGTAGCGCGACCCGATGAGCACGTCGGTTGAGTCTTTCGTGAAGTCGCCGTAGTCCTCGCCGTCCACGAATAGCAGGTCCACGCCTACCGCGGGCGGCTTGGCTTTGAGCGCGTCGGCGACGCCGAGCAGCACCGCGACGCCCGAGGCGCCGTCGTTCGCGCCCGGGACTGGGAGCCGTTGCTGACCGAGGTTGGCGCTTTGATCGGCGTGGGGGCGCGTGTCCCAGTGCGCGAGGAACAGCACGCGCTCGGCCGCCGCCGGGCGGAACCGGGCAAGGAAGTTACGGAGGTGCAGGGTGTCGCCGCGGCGGGTGACGTGGGTAATCGCCTGCACGCCGACCGTATCGGCCCGGGCACGCAGCTGGGCGAGGATCCAGTCGCCGGTCCGCTCGTGGGCGGGCGTGTTGGGGATGCGCGGCCCGAACTGCATCTGCTGCTCGACGTAGCTGAACGCGCGACCGCCGTCGAACTCGCGGGCCACGCCGCGGGCGCTGCCACGCGCCTGACAGGCGAGGAGGAGCACCAGAAGCAGGTTCTGGAGGTTGTGGAGGTTGGTGGAGGCGGGTGGAGGCAACCTCCAGAACCTCCACAACCTCCCCAACCTCCCCCACCCTGCTTCTCGCCTCATTGGATCTGCCCCACGCTGGTGTGGAGCTCGACGAACGCGGTGATCACGAGCTGCGAGGTCTTGCGGTTAGCCTGCCGCTCGTCGTTCACCAGGTATGCCATCTGGAAGCCCGCGCTGAGGGTGGGAGGTAAATCGGTGTCCAGGGAAAGCTGCATCTGCGTCTGACGGCTGTCTACGTAGGGGACGCAGTCGACTTGGCCGGCGGCCTGCAGGCACGTCTTGTTGGCGCTGGCGCTGTAGCGGCCGGCGGCGCGGATGTCGTGCTTCAAGCGAACGATGCTGGCCGGGGGCCGGAACACGAAGGCCAGGCTCGCGCTCTGCTGGGAGCGCTCGGTGTGAAACAGGTTACCCGCGCTCACCTGATCGCTGGTCGCGTAGGAGGCATCGAACGCCGTCGACACGCCGTGCCGCCACGTGAGCGCGACGGCGGGTCGGATCGAGCGCTCGCTGCCCGCCGAGGTCGCGGCCGGAGCCTCGGCCCCCAGGAACGACGGCTGGTCGCTCGCGGTCTCCACGTTGCGATACCCGAGCTGTGCCGAGAGGCTCGCCAGCACCCGGCCGAGCCCGGTCGCGCCCGGCGACACGCTCCAGATCACGTTCGCCGAGGGCCACTCCGTGCTGGCACTGCGGATCGGCACCTGCTGATCGAGCCGGAGTGCCCAGGTAACGCCGCGGGTGCGCCGGTAGTTCATGTTCACGCGCATGCCCTCGGGGAGCGCCACGTTGGCGGCGGCGTTGAGACTCGAGTTGTCCGTCGCCGCCAGCGCGAGCCGGCCGCTCTGGGTCTTGAAGTCGTCGAACCGGCCGAGAGCGAACTGGTAGCCGAGCGATGGGCTACCCGGCACACGATCGTAGCTCGATAGCAGCGTGCGCCCGTACGAGAGGTCCAGATTGCTGAGGCGACCGAGCAGCCTGGCGAGCGCGGCACTGTCGCCGAACAGCTTCCCGCCGAGACGCCTGGGGTCCACGCCGACGGCCAGGTCGAGGCGACGCTGGTTGCTGAATGCCGCCGGCAGATGGAACCCGCCGGCGGTGTCGCCGATGTCGCGGACCGGCGTGCGGCCGTTGGGGTCGCGCGTATAGCTGAAGGACGTCACGACCGCAGCGCGGGGACGGAGCCACGCGCCCACCTGAGGCGTCGCCGTGACGGCGGTCGTGATGGTGCGTTGCGTCTCCACGCCGACGTCCTGGCCGAGGAGCGTGCGCCGCTCTTGCCGCATCAGGCGGGCGATGGTGGTCGAGTCGCCGTAGTCCCGCAGGTCCCGCAGGGAGGCCGCATCGACGCGGAGCTGGAGGCCGCGGAGCGGCAGGAAGTCGAGCCCGCCGCTGTTGCGCCACACCCGGCTGCGGGAGAGCGCCGGGGCGAGGGCGGAGTCGGCGACGCGCGCGACCGGGACTGCGTAGGTGAGGCGGGCCCCGTCGTCGCCTGCAAGGCCGGACCGGAACCGCACGGCCGCGGGCGCGAGGCGGATCCCGCCCCCGCCGGGGGGGGGGCTCGTGCCCGGCACGAGCGCGTAGTCCAGGTTGAACGCGTAGCTCGACGACGTGGCGAGCGCGAGATCGCCCTGCGCGGTGCCCCGGGCGTAGGCGCCGGAGAGGGCGAGCGGATCCACCAGATAGCGCATGAAGGGATTGAGCGACCGGCGGCTGCGCCGGACCGTGAGCGCGTAGCTCGCGGCCGTCGCGCGCGGCGTGCGCAGGCCGGTGAGCGCATCGGCCCGGAGGTCGGTGCCGGCCAGGTAGAACGGCGCGCTCGACGTGGCGGCGTACCGCACGGTCAGCGGGGCGATGATACCCCACCGATCGGGAACAAACCGTTCCAGCCGCAGCGTGCCTGCCACGCTCGCCGCGTTGTCGGCTACGTAGCGCGGATCCTCCCCGAGCTGCCGGAACTGGGCATCGCGGCGCGACACGCTCACGGCGACGTCCGCCACGTTGGCGGCGGTGAGCGTCACGTCGATCGCCCCCGCGAAGCCGGCGTCCTGCACGACATCACTCAGGCGGATGTCGTCCACCCACAACTCCGCCTGATCGACGAACACGTGGCTAGCGACGCGCCAGATGCCCGCCGCGATCTCCTGCACGGCGGCGAGGTTGGGCGGAGCGGTGGCGGGATCGCGCACATGCGCGAGGTAGGGGCCGTCGCACATCACGTACGCGGAGTCGAACGGCACGAGCGAGGTGTCGGGGCAGCCGGCGTAGATCTGGGCGGTGTCGCCCCGCAGCCACGCCTGCTCGATCTTGGCGCGCAACAGGAGCCAGCGGTCCAGGTCCACGACCATCTCCGGATCCCACGAGCTGGTGCGGGCGGGGGCATGGTACAGGTAGAAGTTGTTTTGGTCCTTGCCTGCCTTGATATAGGCGTGCAGATCCCCATCCTCCCACCCCGGGCCGCGCCCCCGCATCCAGGTGCGGAGCCTCTTGTACTTGAGGAAGTTCTTGTCACCCTCGGCGGTGAACCGCAGAAACGCTTCGGCACGCTGGCCGGTCTGGAGGCCGCCCGCGAGCAAGCGGAGCGAGCGTTCGTTGATCTGGGCGGTGGCGAGTTGCAGGTTCGCGTCACGTCGCCCCGCCTCATCGAACACGCCGGGCGGCGGCGTGTAGCCGAGGTCGCTGTTCTCAGTACTCACGACAGAGGCGATCACCTCGCCCGTGCCGGTCCCGCGTTCGCCCGCGACGCCCCGAATCGGCGTGTCGGCGCGCTTGAGCCACGTGGCGCCCACCAGCCGCACGCGGGCGAGCCCGAAGTAGATCTGCGGATCGGGCTGATTTGGGCCGGCGGTATGCGGGGCGACCACGGTGACCCGCAGGCTCTGGATCTGGCGCAGGTCGACGCTCCCCACCTGAATCGTATCGGTGTGAAACGGGATGCGGTACAGCCGCCAGCCCGACGTGCCGTCGGGGAGCCCGTTCGTGAATGCGGGGAGCATGGCGCCGTCGCGCACGTAGAAGCGCTCGTCGCCGATCGGAAACACGAAGCGGACGAAGCCTTCCGCCGTCCGCACCCCGGCCAGCGAGTCGAGCCGGAAGTCGCTGTCCAGGTCTTCCGTGTCGACGAAGCCGTTGTGCCGCCCGCAGCGCGAGCGTAGGTCACCGAAAAAAAACGTCTGGAGCAGGCCGTGCTGCGTGGCGCTGCAGAGCGGCAGCGTGTCGCGCACCGCGCCCGTGCTCGAATCGACGATGCCGTCGGTCACCCGGTCGGAGAGGATGCCTTCGTCGTTGATCACGGCGTTCCACGAGTGGGTGATGGGATCGCGCTCGGTGTCGAGCCGGCCTCGCCCCACATAGCGCCGCCCGTAGTAGGTCGTGTCGCCGGTGGGTGCAGCGCTGAAGGCTTCCGGCACCCAGGCGAGCGCGTCCTCGAACACTGAGCCGAAGTCGAGGATCAGGGCCGCGCGATTGGCCTTCGCCACGCGGTGGTTGTCCTCCCACACCCACAGCTCGAGATATTCGGTGCGCGACAGGTCGATCCCGGTCGCGGACAGCGCCTGCGTGATCGAGCGCCAGCGCGGCCCGTCCTGGTGGGGGCGCACCCAGTTCGGGTTACCGGTGTTCACATTGGCGAGGCCCAGCACCGTGTCCGGCTTCACCATGAGCCACAGCACCTGCTCGGCGGACTGCGCCTGTCCGACGAGCCGGATCGTCGGGTCGATCTGTTGCGGGAGGAACTGAATGGCACGCCCGTCGGCGCCGAGCGGCAGGTTCTGCCAGGTGAGCGCCGCCGCGTTCGCGGCGTCGAAGCCCGCTGGATCGATGCCGAACGGCTCGGCGCCGCGCGCCGTCGCGGGGATGCTGCCCCAGTGCCAGCTGTTTTCGGCGAGTGAAAGGGGTCGTCCCGCCTCCGCCTCGAACTCCTCGACGTACGCCTGGCCCGCCTGGTTCGGGCTGGGACGCGACGTCGCCACTTCCGCCGAAATGTTGAGCAGCGAGGGGACATCGGTGTGGATGCCGGGGAGGGCGTTGAGCGCCCGCGTGACGAACTCGGGCTGGAAGTGCAGCTCGGTATTCACGCCACCGATGAAGCTGGAAGACGGCTCGAAGCCGAGCGGCGGCCGCGTGAACGCGCTCTGCTCCTTCTGGAACAGGCCGGTGAAGTTGACCGTCCCGCGCTCCCCCAGGTCGTAGCGCGCGGCGAGGCCGTAAATCGACGTCGGGGCGACCGCGAAGGCGGCGCGCTCTTCGAACTGCGCGCGCACCTGAGCGGTGCCGCCCTGGAACAACGAGTCGGGGTTCTTGAACGTGACCTGGCCGGTGGCGTAGTCGATGCTGTAATCGGCGTCGCGCACGAGCAGCTGGCTGCCGAGGTAGATCTTTTCCGAACCGTCCCGGATCTGGAAGCTGTTGAGCGACAGCTGGCTGCGGTCGCTCGACGCCGACACGCTGGCGTGCACGCCGAGCGCGAAGACCGAGGGGGGCGACTGCGTCAGGAGCAGCAGGCGGGGCGTGCGGTACAGCGAGTCGTTGCGCTCCACCGGAGCGAGGCGCGCCGTGTCGGCGAACGGCGTGAGGTGCGGGAATACGGCGAAGTAGTCGCGCAGCGGCGCGCCCTGCTGGGGATCGCGCGTGCGCGGGAACAGCCGATTGTACTGGTCGAACCGGGTCGGGTCGGACTCCAGCGCCATGCCGAGCTGGGCGAGGTAGGTCTGGGCACCCAGGACGGTGCGCTCCCGCTGGTTGACCGTGAGCGCGAGCGCGACAGTGGTGCGGTCGACCTCGCTGCCGCCCACGCGGTAGGCGCTGCGGATTTCGAAGCGGAACGAGGGCGTCGCGGCCGTGACTCCCGGGCGCGGGTCGTACACCAGCCGCAGCGTATCGACGACCGCGGTGTCGCGACTGGCAGCCGCTGGAAACGTGCCGACGCACCGCCCGGTGGGGGGGCCGCACCCCGGCGCGCCCACGGGGATGTACGACACGGCGAGGTAGTCGCTTTGGTCGAGGCGCGAGGCGAGCGCGAACCACGCGCCGCTCGGATCGACATAGTAGTCCTTCCCCTCCAGGAGCAGCTCCCACTGGAACGGGCCGGCCCGCTGCACGTCGCAGTCCACCGAGCGTGTCGGCCCGGGGCCGCACGCCACCGCGCGCACGCCGCCGATGTTCTGGTTGGTGGTCGAGGTCGGGGAGGCCGCCCGCACGCGGTAGACCCGCACGCTGCCCACACGGAGGGAGTCGGGCAGGATCGCTCGGTCGATGTTCAAGACGTCCACGGCGGGGTAGCGGGGGATGAGGGCCGGGTCCACGGCGAAGAAGAATCGGCCCGCCTCATAGTCCAAGTCCCGCGCCATGCGGGCGATCGGTTGCGTCGTCGTCTCACCGACGGAATAGACCCGGTCCCGAACGACGTTCCCCTTCTGTTGCGCGTAGATGCCGCGGAACTCGAGGGCACCGAGCTGCGCGACCGCCTGGACGCCGAAGTTGTTCGCTGGGATGGCGGCGCTGATGAAGCGGGAGGGCGGCGCCTGGAACGTGACGTTGCCCGCTTCGACGCGCCGCAGGACTTCGTCCTCCAAGCCCTCGTACCAGACCTGCAGGTTGTTGTTTGCGTCGAACTCCCGCTGACTGTCGAAGTCGACGTTGACGTGCAAGCGCCGGCCCACGATCCCGGCCGTGCGCACCGAGTACTGCGGAACCGGACTGATAGTGGGGAAGCGCGCCTGGCAGCCCGAGAGCGCTTGCTGCTGCTCGAACGGCGTGCACTTGAGGTTCTGAAACCGGTCGGCCTTGAGCTCGAAGCGCACGCGCAGCTCCATGCCGATGTCCGCGTAGGTGCCGAGGATGCCGCGCAACCCCGCGGGTGGCACGGGCGGGGTGGGCGCCTCCGGCGCGGCTGCCGCCGACTCGGCGACGGCGACCGGAGGCTGGGCGAGGACCGCGAGGCCTGCCCGGCGCGCGGCGCGCACGCGCCGCGCCCACGTCGCGGCCACGGCGGCCGGGCTGGTGCGGAGGCCCAGGCGCCCGCCCGGGAGGAGCGCAGCAAGCTGCGGCGGCGCGAGCGCCGTCCAGGAGAACGCGGCGACGAACCCCGGCGGGCGGGGAGGGCGGGGAGCGCGCACACGTACGGCCGCCGTATCCTGTGCGTGGGCCTGGGGTATGACGAGCGAGAGAGCGACGAGACCGACCAGGGTGGGGCGCCGCATCCCTTGTGCCGTTCCAACACGCGTGGTATGCGCTCGGTGCCGGTACTCCATGAGTTGGAACGGCACTTGTAGAGACGTGGAGCCGCGAATATAATGGCGCGACCGACCGTGCGCACCATCAGCCGCTACCTGCTGCGACAGCACGTCGCGCCGCTCGGCTTCGCGCTGACGGCGCTCACCTCGCTGATGCTCCTCAACCAAATCGCCAAGCAGTTCGGGAGTCTCGTGGGCAAGGGGCTGCCGTGGAGCGTCATTCTCGAGGTGTTCGTGCTGTCCATCCCGTTCATCATCGCGGTGACGCTGCCGATGGCGGTGCTCGTGGCGGTGCTGCACGTATTCACGCATCTCGCGGGCGACAACGAGATCACGGCGATGCAGGCGAGCGGCGTGAGCGTGGGTCGCGTGATCAGGCCGGTGCTGGCCGGCGCGGCGGTCGTCGCGCTGCTCTCGTTCCTGTGGAACGATCAGGTGCTGCCGCGCTCCAATCACCGGCTCCGCACGTTGCAGGTCGACATTCAGCGCAAGAAGCCGTCCTTCACGCTGAAAGAACAGGTCATCAACGAGGTCGTGCCCGGGCAGTTCTTCCTGCGCGCTGCGCGTATCGACCCGAATTCCAACAAGCTCAAGGATGTAACGATTTACAACCTGGGAGACGCCGAGCGCCGGCAGATCATCGGCGCGGACTCGGGTCGCATGGCATATACCCCCGGCGGCCGCGATTTGTACCTCACGCTCGAGGACGGCGACATCCAGGCAGTCAATCGCACCGATCCCACGGAGCTCGACCGCACCTTCTTCCGCGTCAACCGCATGCGGGTCGCGGGGGTCGGCAACACGCTGGAGCGCACCGAGAACGACACCTACAAGAGCGACCGGGAGATGTCGATCTGCGAGATGCGGGGCGTGGTCGCCCAGGCCCGTCACGAGGCGGAGCGGGCGCGCCAGGACACGCGCGCCGCCGTGCAAAACGATCTGCGGCGGCTCGCCGGGCTGGCGCCGGTGTACCCGCCGCCGTTGTACCCGCCGCCGGCGGCCTACGGCGTCGACACGGCGCCGGTCGGCCTGTACTGCCGCGCGCTGCGGCGGGTCACGGCCTGGCTCGTCCCGACGCCGGCCGTCGCGCAGACCCCCTCCCCGACCCCGCGACGGCCCCGCCCCGCCGCACGCCCGCGGGTCACGGCGACGCCCGTGGCTCCCCCTCCCCCTCCCCCTCCTGCGCAGCGCTCCACGCCCGGCATGCCCGCCCCCGCCCCCGCCCCCGCCCCCGCGGCGCATATGCCGCCGACGAGCCTCGTCACGGTCGGTGCGACGGCCGGCGAGGAGCAGCGCATCCGCTCGGCGTACCAGCGCGCGGCGGGGTACGAGGTGGAGATCCAGAAGAAATACGCGATCGCCGCCGCGTGCGTGATCTTCGCGCTGGTGGGCGCACCCATCGCCCTCCGCTACCACCGCGGCGGGGTGGGACTCGTGATCGGCACGAGCGTGGCGGTCTTCACCATCTACTACGTGGGGCTGATCGGCGGTGAGTCGCTGGGTGACCGCCTGGTGGTCCCGCCGTTTCTCTCGATGTGGCTGCCGAACCTGCTGTTCGCGGTCGTCGGCCTGATCGGGTTGTGGCGTATCCGCAAGCCGGGCAACGCGCGATGACGACGCTCGACCGCTACGTGCTGCGCGAATGGGCCAAGGTGTTCTTCCTGGCGACGTTTGGCTTCCCACTGCTCGTCTTCGTGATCGATCTGGTCGACAACCTCGACAAGTACCTGGCCCGGGGAGTTTCGAAGCAACATCTGGCGCTGTCGTATGTGTATTACCTCCCCGAAACCGTCACGCTGGTGTTTCCCGTGGCGGTGCTGTTCGCGGTGGTGTTCACGGTGGGCGCCTTGGGGCGTCACGCGGAGCTGACGGCGGCGAAGGCGTCGGGCATCTCGTTTCATCGGCTGGTTCGGCCGCTGCTCGCCGCCTCGCTGGCCGCGGTGCTGGTCGACATCGGGCTCACGGAGCTCGCCCCCGTGACCTCGAGCCGGCGCGCCGAGCTGCTGGGCGAGAAGCAGATCCGCAGCGACCAGTACCGCAACAACTTCGTGTACCGCGCGGATGGCGGCTGGGTGTACGCCATCGGCGGGCTCGAGCTCGTGGCACGCTCGATGCGCGACCTGATCATGGAGCGCGAGGGCACCGGGCCCGAGTATCCCACCATCGTGATCGCGGCGCCGCGGGCGAGCTATGACACCACGAAGCGGACACGCGGCTGGACGCTCAGCAAGGGGACGGTGCACTACCTGCTCGGCCCGGGCCGCGAGACCGCGTTTACCTTCGACGCGCTGCGCACGCGGGACCTGCGGGAAGGGCCCGTCGAGCTGCTCGCCGAGCCCAAGGCGCCCGACGAGATGCGTTACGCCGAGCTGGGGCGCTACATCGACGCGCTGGCGCGCTCGGGCTCGGACACCAAGAAGCTGCGCGTGGAGCGCGCCCTGAAGCTGTCGGTGCCGTTCGCGTGCATCATCATCGCGCTGTTCGGCGCGCCGCTCGCGATCACCACGCCGCGGAGCGGCGCGGCGTGGGGTGTGGCGGTGTGCCTCGCCACCACGTTCATCGATCTGCTGATGTTCCAGCTGTCCAAGGCGGTGGGCGCGGGCGGCGTGCTGCCGCCCAGCTTCGCGGCGTGGGTGCCGAACCTCATCTTCGGCGCGGCGGGGGTGTGGCTGTGGAAAAACGCCAGGACGTGAGGCGCTACCAGTTGAGCATGTAGCGCACCCCTAGCTGCATCCGCCAGACGTCCGCGGTCGTCACCACCTTCTGGAACGACTTGGAAATCAACTGACCGCCGCTGGTCGCCAGTCGGTACGTCGCGGCACCAGTGGCGTCGACCCCCACGAAGGTCAGCGGTCGGGTCGTGACGAAGCCTTGGGCGACACCCCAGTCGGAGTCGAGCAAGTTGGTGACGTTCAGGATGTCGAGCCGGAGTTGGAGCCGGTTCGGACGGCCCGCGATGCTCCGGCCGACGTCCTGTGAGATACTCATGTCGGCCCGGTACACCATCGGCAGGAAGACAGCGTTGCGCTGCGCGTACCCGCCGCGGCGCGAGGTGAGATACGAATCTTGGTTGATGAAAGCCTCCCACGCCGCCGCCTGTTGTGCTGGCGTATAGACGGTACATGCGGGACAGATACCCACCGTCAGCGTCGTGAAGTTCATCTCGCTCGTGTTGCGCGGGACGTAGATCAGATCGTTGTTCGAGGCGCCATCGCCGCTCATGTCGCCAGAGAACACGTAGCTGTTGTTGCCGGCGCTGCGCCCCTCGAAGTACACGCTTACACTCGTCGGACTGCCGGCGAAGAACTCGCGGGTATAGGTCACCGCTCCGAAGACCCGGTGGCCCGGCGAAAACTGGGAATACCCTGCCGCCGGGTTGTTCGGATCGAGGAAGATCGGGTTACCGGTCCACGAGCCTGACGCGATGGAACCCGCGTCCACGGTGTTCCTGCTCACGCCGTAGGTGTACCCCAGCTTCGCGAACCAGCCGCTCTGGAACGCCCGCTCGATCGAAAACGCGAGGTTCCACGAGTAGCCTTTGCCCTCGTTGGTGAGCACGATCGCGCTGCTGACGGAATCTTCGATCCGGTTCTTGATCCAGCGCGGGCGGGCATCGGCCCCGCTGAACGCCGCCTGCGGCGCCGGGAGGTTGGCGTTGATGTACCCGATCCCGTTCACGTCCTTGGAATAGAGGAGCTCAGCGGTGCCGGTCAGCCCCCAAGGGAGGCGCTGGTCGACCGCGATGTTGCTGCGCCACAGCTGCGGGAACTTGAAGTTCGGGTCGGTGAGCGCAAGCTGGAAGTTCGTCGCCGGCCCGCCGGTGACCGTGAGGGGCTTGTACGCATCCGGGTTTGGGTTGAACGGGAAGGCGGTCGTGTTGTCCGCCTGTCGGAACCCCGTGAGCACCCCGGTGTTGCCGATCTGGTTCGAGATCCACACGTACGCGGGACGCCCGGTGAAGATGCCGGTTCCGCCCCGGATCTGGGTCTTCTGCTCGCCCTGCACGTCGTAGTTGAAGCCGAGGCGCGGGGAAATCAGCAGATTGACACCCGGCAGGCTCCCGCTGTTGTAGTGCACCGGCGCGCCGCCCGCGTCGCGTAACGTCATGGTGTCCGCCACCGGATTGTCATACGCTGTGTTCTTGAACTTGGGGGCGTCGATTCGCAGCCCGCCGGTCAGCGTCAGATTGGCGACCGGCCGCCACTCGTCCTGCGCGTAGACGCCGGCGTAGAGCACATCCAGCGGCTGCACCGGCTCGGACTGTCCGGGAATGTTCGACCACTCGACCTGGAAGCGCCGCAGCGTCACCGGCGAAGGAGCGGTACGGTTGGGGTTGGCCAGGTAGCCGTTTGCGTCGGTGTAGAAGTCCGCCAGCGAGTTGTACACATAAATGCTCTGCGCACCCGGGAAGAACACATTCGTAGAGTGATACTTCTCGACGCTCACCCCGAACGTCAGTGAGTGCTTCGGCAGATAGATCGTGTAGTTGTCCTGCAGCTGGTAGCTGTGGTAGCGCAGCTGGTTATCCGGCGTGAACGGCTCGAACCCGAACGTCGTGTACGGCCTGACGGCTTGGAGGATCTCGACCTCCGGGAACCACGGCGGGGCGATGTTCTTACGGCTCTCATCGCTCGTTGTGTACCCGGCGATGAAGTTGTTGGACATGTTGCGCGCGATCGAAGAGTTCCACTCGCCTACGATGGAGCGGATGTTCTCCAAGATGGCGTAGTTCGAGTTCGCGAAGTTCAGGGCATCCAAGCTGCCGCGCCGGCTTCCGAAGCCCAGCGAATTGGAGTTGGACACCAGGATGTCGGAGCTCGAGTTCAGCAGGTTGTACCGCAGGCTCAGCTTGTTGCGGTCGTTCAGGTTGTAGTCGAGCCGCGCGAGGAAGCGCGTCGACGGAACCTGGAAGTCGTAGCCCTGGTACGGGCCGGTGACGTAGTTGAAGTTGGTCTTGAGGTAGCTGCTCAGGGCGTCCAGGTCGGAGGCGAGAACGCGCGTGACGTTGCCGCCGGAGGTCTGGGTCCCGTCATTGGCCAGGAACGTCGTGCCCGGCTGGGTTTGGCGGTCGTCTTCGAAGCTGCCGAAGAAGAACAGACGGTTGCGCACGATCGGTCCGCCCAGCGCGACGCCGATGTCGTGGTACTTGAACGTGCCGGGATTGAACGTGTTCGGACCCGCTTCGGTGCCGACGAAGTTGTCGTTGCGAAAATTGTAGAACATTGAACCACTGAAGTCGTTCGTTCCGCTCTTCGTGACCATGTTGATGCCGGCGCCCACGAAATTGCCCTGACGCACGTCGTACGGCGCCACGTTGACCTGGAGCTGCTCCAGGGCGTCGAGGGAAATGGGCGTCACACCGGTGCGGTCGCCGGGCTGCCCGGCGAGCCCGAACGAGTTGTTGAAGTACGAGCCGTCGATGGTCATGTTGTTGAAGCGATTGTCCTGGCCGGCGAACGAAAACCCGAAAGACATCGGACTGTACTGGGGCGTGAGCCGCAGGAGGTCCTCGACCCGACGGGTGATGGTCGGCAAGTGGCCAATCTGCGCGGTGGAAATGGTCGTTGCGGCCCCCGTCCGCTCGGAGCTGAACACAGAGCT
>QHTT01000154.1 GCA_003220935.1 Gemmatimonadota bacterium | reverse complement strand
GTCCCGATGCCGCCCGGGGTGGGCTTGGCGCGCGATGTCGTCGCCTGGACGCCAATTCGCCAGGAGCTCGAGCGGTTTCGGCGCGCGGAGGGACTGCGGGACCAGGACAGCGACAATACCGGTGCCGTGATCGCGCGGCTGCGCCGCGGCGTTACGCTGGCGCAGGCGCAGGCGGAGATGGACGCAATCGTCGCCCGGCAGCGGGAAGCCGTTCCCGCGTATCAGGACCGGGGCGTACGGATCGAGGTGGCATCGCTGCGCAAGGACGCCGTGGCGCACAGCCGGCTCCTGCTGCTGGCCCTGTTCGCGGCCGCCGGCGCGGTGCTGCTCGTCGCCTGTCTCAACATCGCCAACCTGAGTCTCGCCCGCGCCTCGGGCCGGCAGCGGGAGATGGCCGTGCGGGCAGCGCTGGGCGCGGGTCGCGCGCGCCTGGCGCGACAGCTCCTGACCGAGAGCGCAGTGGTGGCGGCGTTGGGTGGCGTTGGTGGCTTCCTCTTGGCAGTCTGGGCCGTTCCCGTGCTGCTCCATTTCGCACCGGCTGACGTGCCCCTCAGCGCTTCGATCGGAGTGGACCTTGTTGCATTGGGGTTCACCTCTGGCCTCACGGCGAGCGCGCTGCTCTTGTTCGGAGCGATGCCGGCGGCGGCGGCGCGCCAGACGGGTGTGGTCGCCCTGCGGTCGCATGGCGCCGCCGAGGGCTCGCCGCGTGCGGGCGTCCACCGCCGTGCGCTGATCGTCGCGGAGATCGCGCTCTCCATGGCGGTCCTCATCGGGGGCGGACTCATGGTCCGGACGCTGACCGCCCTGCACCGGGAGAACCCCGGCTTTCGGAGCAGCGGTGCCCTCACGTTCCGGCTGGCGCTGCGGGCACCCGATCGGTACCGCGGTCCCGCGGAGCGCGCGCAGCTCTTGCATGACCTCGCTCAGCGGCTCGCTGCGCTCCCGGGCGTCGAGGCCGTGGGCGCCGTTGGCGGGTTGCCGCTCTCCGGCGTGGTCTGGACGCAGCCGTACGGCCTGGAGGGAGAGCCGCCTGAGGCGTGGGCCGGCAGGGCGGCCGACTTTCGGGTGGTGACTTCGGGATACTTCCAGGCGTTGGGAGCGCGGCTCCTCGCGGGACGAGCGTTCACCGCCGAGGAGGACCTGGTCGAGAAGGGTCGCGTGGTGGTGGTCGATGCGTTGATGGCGCGCCGCTTGGCGCCGCAGGGCGGCTCGGTGCTGGGGCGGCGCATCGCGTTCCCGCTCGATGGCCGACCGGTGACCGCGGAGATCGTCGGTGTCGTCGCGCACATCCGCCATGAGCATCTGGAGCAGGACGGGCGTGAGTCCATCTACGTGCCGTACCGCCAGGAAGCGTCCCGTGACGTCTCGCTGGTGGTCAGAACATCGGACGACCCGGGCTCGCTGCCGGGCGTGGTGCGACGCGAGGTCAGCGCGCTCGATCCACGGCTGCCGGCCTATCAGTTCCGGACGATGGACGACTACATCCGTGCGGCCCTGGCGCCCGTGCGCTTCGCCCTCACGCTCCTGTCAGGCTTCGGCGCCCTGGCACTGGCGCTGGCGTGCGTCGGGCTGTACGGCCTGCTGGCCTTCACGGTCGGGCGGCGCGCGCACGAATTCGGGGTCCGGTTGGCACTCGGAGCCCGGCCAAGGGACCTGATGCGGGCCGTTCTTGCCGAGGGGGGGACGCTCAGCGCAGCGGGGCTCGTCATCGGAACCGTAGTGTCGATTGGGATCGCCCGCGCGCTCACCGGACTGCTCTTCGGCGTGCGGCCCGTGGACCCGCTGACCTACGCCGCGATCGCGTTGCTGCTGGGGGCGTCGGCGCTGGTGGCCTGCTACCTGCCTGCCCGCCGTGCGGCGCGGGTCGATCCCATGGTGGCGCTGCGATATGAATGACGGGGCCCGGCGTCCGGTATCCGGGGTCCGGGCGTGCACCGCCGGGCACCGGACCCCGGATACCGGATCCCGTGAACGAGGAGCCTGAACGTGGAGACGCTGCTCCAAGACCTCCGCTACGCGCTCCGCCAGCTCGCCCGCAGCCCCGGCTTCACGGCCGTCGCGGTGCTCACGCTCGCGCTCGGCATCGGGCCCAACACCGCGATCTTCAGCCTCGTTTACGGTGTGCTGCTCAAACCGCTGCCGTATCCAGAGTCCGATCGCCTGACGGGCTTGGCGGAGACGTACCAGGGCAACCGGAGCGAGCTGGACGTCACATACGACGAGTTTCGGTTCCTCGAGGATCACAATCCCGTGTTCGAGCGGCTCGCCGTCTCCGCGGACGTCGGGTTCAGCGTGTTTACCGGAGACATCGCCGAACGGGTAACCAGTGTCGCCATCCTGAGCCCCGGCTACTGGATGCGACGCTTCGGCGGCGACCCGGGCGTGGTGGGACGCGCAATTGCGCTCGACGGCCGGCCGACCGTCATCGTCGGCGTGATGCCGCCCTCGTTCCGGTGGCTCTCGCCGGTGGACGTGTGGTCCACGATGGGGCAGGTGGCGCGCAGCATCGGGGGCGGCGAGAACCTCCACTTCGTCGGCCGGTTGAAGCCGGGCGTCTCGTTCGAACAGGCGCAAGCACGGATGCAGACCGTCATGGCCGGGTTCCGACAGGAATTCAAGCCACGGCTTCCCCCCGACGTCGGGGAGCAGCTCTTTCCGTTGCGGCAGCTGGTCGTCGGGGCCGTCGCAACCCCAGTGCGCGTGCTGTTCGGGGCGATCGCGCTGGTGTTGCTCATCGCGTGCGCCAACCTGGCCAATCTCCTGCTCGGCCGGGCCGCCGCGCGCGGCCGGGAGTTGGCGGTGCGCCTCG
>QHTT01000092.1 GCA_003220935.1 Gemmatimonadota bacterium | reverse complement strand
CTCATGAAGCCGGGCTGCAGAGGTGTCGGGGTGCATCCTGTACGCGCTGGAGGGCTCCGCCTTTTGCTGGGCCGCCGCGGTGTCGGGCGACGCGACGAGTATCCCAACGCCGAGGACGCTGGCGAGGGCAGTGAGTGCGAGACGTTTCATGCTTGAATCTCCTTGTGTATGTCGTGTCTCTCTGAGTGCGTTGCGCTACGGGAGTATGGTTACGGATTCGCGCATAGGGCGGCAATGAAGCGTTCGTACCGCGTGGAGAGACGCACGTCCCGCGTGCGGATCCCGGTCTGGCCTACGTGGGGCTTAAGCACTAGCATTTCCGGCGGTGAGGTAGCGAAGGGAGCGATGCTCGAAACGGAGTTGTTCGCGCTGCTGGAGCAGACCGCGGACGCCGCGTACACGGTCACCGAGGGCGGCGAGATCTGCTCCTGGAACGGGGCCGCCGAGCGACTGTTCGGCTACACGGCGAGCGAGGTGCTCCACCGCAACATCGACGAGGTGCTCGAGGCGCGCGACACGTTGGGCACCAGCGCGCTCGCGGGGGGCGCGGAAGCGGCGACCCGTCACCGGGACGGAACGGCCGGCGGGATCCCCAATTTCGACTTGGAGGTCCGCACCCGGTCTGGGGGCCGGATCTGGGTGAATGTCTCCACGATCGTCTTCGACAACCAGCGCACGGGACGCCGGCTCTTCGTGCGGTTAGAGCGCGACGTCGACCAGCGCCGGCGCAACGAGGAGCGGTTCTACCGCATGGTCGAGGTCGCCCGACAACTCGTTGCGCTCGCCGGCGACGAGGCCCATCACGCCCCGATCGAGCCGCTCTCCGAGCAGGAGTGCCGCATCCTGAAGCTCTTCGCCGACGGCCGCAGCGCCGCGACCATCGCCCGCAAGCTGAACATTTCCGCCCAGACGCTCCGCAACCACCTCCACCACATCAACCGCAAGCTCCGCACCCACACGCGTCTTGAAGCGGTGACCCACGCGCAGCAGCGCGGGCTCATCGATTAGCGGCGCGGGTTCTTCCCCAGTCACCACCGTGGTGACGCAGGCTGCGCTATAGCTGGATCGAAGAAGATCCCCCAGCGCCCGCCATGATGGATGTGGGCCTGCATGGTACGATCGTGCTATTGGCGCGCGTCGCGGAGCCCGCGAGCCTTCACCGTGTGAATGGCACGTTGCGAGCTACTGCATGATGAATTCTCCCGAGATTCTGGGATTTGCCGGGATCGGAGTCGTGGTTATCGCCTACGCGCCGCAGATTATTCACTTGCGCAAGGAACATTGCTCCGCAGGCATCAGTCTGAAAGCCTATTCCCTTTGGTGTGTCTCCTCGGCCCTGTTTCTAATCCATGCTGTCATGATCCGCGACATCGTGTTCACCGTCGTCCAGCTGATCAATCTGGTGGCCATCATCGTCATTACACTCCTCGTGAAACGATACGGAGGGTACTTGTGCTTGACACATCTCCAAGCTCAGCAAAGGCGCTCGGCAACGGGCGCATCTAAGGGTGACCCTCCTGTCCTGCTGTCAGCGGGCGTGGCCCGTAGAGTGATCCATCGTTTCGCATCAGGGTGACCTGTGGGGTCCACGTTTTCTGGCGCACGACGATATGGAGGGTAAGGCCATGCTAGTACGAATTGGTAACTCGAAGGATGTCACCGCGGGGCAGATGCGCGTTTTCAATATCGCGGGAACCCAGGTCGACGTAGCGAATGCGGACGGACATCTGTACGCCTTCGATGATACCTGTACCCACGCCGGGTGCTCGCTCGCGATGGGCAAGTTGGACGGCACGACGGTGACGTGCCACTGCCACGGCAGCCAGTTTGACGTAACCTCCGGCGCCGTCATCCGCGGGCCAGCCACGCGGCCGGTGCGTTCCCGGTTGGTGCAAGTCGAGGGCGAGGCTCTGCTTGCCGAGGCGTGAAGAGAGCGCCCGCCAGGTGAGCATTTCTGCATCGAGTACGCTGTGGCGCTTCTTGTTCGTCCCGCTCCGTGCTTTGAGTAATGCTGCGACTTTCTCCCACCCTTACCGTCGGCGGTACGCCTCGTTACTCTATCACAAAGAACTGCTTGTGATAGGAATAATTGCTACAGTCCGGCTCCGTGCCGTCCCAAAGGAGGATCGCCATGCGAATCGTTATCCCACGCAGCGCCAGGTTGTCGGTCGGGGTAGTGCTCGTGGCCGTTGGGCTCGTGGGTGCCGTCCGGGCCGTCGACCCAGCGGGCAACGCGGTGAGCGCGGGGGTGCCCTCGGGCTTCGACAAGGTGATCGAGGACAACGCCAACCGCATGGTGCGGGAAGGGCGCCAGACCTTCCGATTCGACACGTTCGGCGATGAAGCGTTCTGGGGCGACGCGCTGCAGCTCCACCGAGCCATCGCCGGCGAGAAGCAGGGCGGCGTCGGCGGCGGCGTAAGCCCGAAGACCGCGCTGTCCGTCGGCCTCAAGGTAGATGTGGACGCCCTGCCCCAGGCGCTGCAGGACCAGCTCAAGGCAGGTAAAGTGGACCTCGACGACCCCGGGACGACCTTGGCGCTCCTCAAACTGAATGCGGTCGTGGGGGTGACGGGCTTCTTCGACGCGCGCGGCAGCATCAGATCGATCGGCATCCAATGCGCCTTCTGTCACTCGACCGTCGACGACGCGTTGGCCCCCGGCATCGGCAGGCGCCTCGACGGCTGGGCGAACCGCGACTTGAACGTCGGCGCGATCGTGTCGCTCGCGCCAAACCTCAAACCCTTCACCGATCTCCTCGGCGTCGATCTCGCGACCGTTAAGACAGTGCTCGCAAGCTGGGGGCCGGGCCGCTTCGACGCAGAGCTTGACAAGGACGGGAAAGCGTTCCGGCCGGATGGCAAGCAGGCCGGGACGCTCATCCCACCTGCCTTCGGCCTCGCGGGCGTCAACCTGCACACGTGGACGGGGTTCGGTTCGGTCACCTACTGGAACGCGTACGTTGGCGCGACCGAGATGCACGGGTCGGGCACATTCTTCGATGCGCGGCTGAGCAGCCGGGACCAGTACCCAGTTGCGGCGCGGAGCGGCTCCGGCAACACGCGCGGTGTGCCCGACCGGCTGACCGCGAAGCTCGCGGCTCTGCATTTCTATCAACTGTCCATCCCCGCACCGAAGGCGCTCGCCGGCTCCTTCAGTGCGGCGGCGGCGAGCCGCGGCAAGGCGCTGTTCAACGGCAAGGCGCGGTGCGCGAGCTGCCACGTGCCGCCGCTCTTCACCGAGCCGGGCAACAACCTGCACGCGCCCGCCGAGATCGGCGTCGACGCGTTCCAGGCGGACCGCTCGCCTACGCACATGTACCGCACCGCGCCGCTGGCGGGGCTCTGGGCGCATCAGAAGGGCGGGTTCTATCACGACGGCCGCTTCGCGACGCTGCTCGATGTGGTGGCCCATTACGACACATTCTTCAAGCTGAGCCTCAGCGACCAAGAGAAGCAGGATCTTATCGAATACCTGAAGGGGCTCTAGGGCGCCACTCTCAAGCTTCGCGCCCGAACTGGTGGGAAAAGTGGTGGCAGACTCAACCGGACAGGTCGGTCGAAGCAGGATTAGAGCGGACGAACGGCCGCGAACAACACGAAGCAGCGGCATCAATTAGGACTGCCAAGTATTGCTAAGGAAAAAGGCAGAGGCCCTTTGCAGACCTCTGCCTTACCACTTGGCTACGGCGCCGTGAGACATAAACTCGCAATCTACTTAGACTTTCTCAACCCACCCCGGGAAGTTCTTCCGACCTCTTTAAACCTCTGTCGTGCCTCAGGCTTACAGTACCGCAGAGTCATGAACGGCCGAAATCGCTGGTCTTTTCAGCGCACTCGAAGAATATGCCCCCTAGCCAAGAGCCGGTGTGGGGATTTTGTGGGTAATTGTCGTCAGGCAAACGCACTTCGGCGGCTCACTTCAGCTTCACCCCGACCTTCGTACCACGTCTGTTCCTGCGCCGCTAGGCCCGGTGCCGTCGCGGTCTATCTCGACGTTACGACGATTGCCTGGGCGAGATCGTGGGCGGAAGTAATTGGCTAAGGTGCGTCAGAACCGCCTGCAACGATGGTTAACGTGCGACGCCGCTGACTGCAGGACAGACTGCGGGACACGCGACCACCGCACGCACGCGCACGATGGCGTTTCCGCGCGATCCAGTACGTCCATCGGTTGAGTGGGAGCGCTTTACAGCGAACAGCAAGTGAACGGCAGGCGGTTTAAAAGTCCGCTGGTTGGGGTTCAACCTCCGGCGCGCGCGCTGTGTCGCGATCCCTATCTCGGTAGGCCTCAAGGGTTCGCCACGCTTGCTTGTGGGGCGCGCCGGACCGGCCGACCGCGACGAACGCCTGGAGCTGACCGCCGGTCAGCTCCGGTAACCTCGCCTCGCGCCTGGTTCCGTCATAGCTTTCGGCAGACCCGCTCCGAGGTGGCGAGCCGTCCTCCAGTCCATCACCATCAGCGACCGCTACGCCGTCGACCGGGAGCTGGGCCGGGGCGGGATGGCGGTGGTGTATCTGGCGCGGGACAAGAAGCACGATCGCCCGGTCGCGATCAAGATCCTGCACCCCGAGATCGTCGCCGGCATCGGCGCCGATCGCTTCCTACTTGAGATCCGAATCTTGGCGCGGCTCCAGCATCCCCATATCCTCGCCCTGCTCGACTCTGGTGCCACCGACGAGGCGCCGCCCCGACCTTATTACGTGATGCCCTACGTGGATGGCGAGACCCTGCGCCACCGGCTCGATCGCGAAGGCCCGCTCCCCTTGCCGGACGCAATGCGCCTGGTGCGGGAGACCGGCGAAGCGCTGCACTACGCCCACGGAGCAGGGCTGATCCACCGCGATGTGAAGCCGGAGAACGTCCTGCTCTCTCAGGGCCACGCCCTGGTGGCAGACTTCGGGATCGCGCGTGCAGTGGGAGTCGCAACCGGCGACCGGTTGACCCGAACCGGCTTGAGCCTGGGCACCCCCGCGTACATGAGCCCCGAGCAGGCCGCCGCAGACCCCGAGATCGACGCGCGCACCGACCAGTACAGCCTCGCCTGCGTGCTCTATGAGTTGCTGGCGGGTCAGCCCCCCTTCACCGGACCCAGCATGGCCGCGGTGTTGTCGCGGCAGGTGCTCGACCCGGTGCCCTCGCTTACCACCTTCCGCCCCGGCGTGCCAGCGTCGCTGCGGCGGGCGATCGACCGGGCGCTGGCCAAGGTGCCGGCCGAACGGTACGGGAGCGTGCTGGAGTTCCTCACCGCCCTGGAAGCGCCCGATGCGCCGGCGGCCGAGCCGAAACGGTCCATCGTGGTGCTCCCCTTCGCAAATCTGAGCCCCGATCCCGACAACGCCTACTTCGCCGACGGGCTGCTGGAGGAGGTGATCGCCGACCTCTCCAGGGTCCGCGCCCTCACGGTGATCTCCCGGACCTCGGCCGTCAAGCTCAAGGAGAAGGATTGGGACCTCCGGCGCATCGGGCGCGAGCTCAATGTCCGGTATGCGCTCGAGGGCAGCGTGCGCAGGGCGGGCTCCGCTCTCCGGATCACCGCCCAGCTGATCGACGTTGAGACCGACGCGCACCTCTGGGCCGAGAAGTACTCCGGCACGGTGGACGACGTGTTTGACCTGCAGGAACGGCTCTCCCGCCAGATCGTCGAGGCGCTGCGGATCACCCTCTCACCACCGGAGGACCGTGAGCTCGCGCAACGGCCCATCGCCGATATTCGGGCGTTCGAGTACTACCAGAGGGCCCGCCAGGAGTACTATCGACATACGGCCGAGGGGATGGTGGCGGCGCGAGCGCTCGCGGAACACGGGCTCGCTGTGGTGGGCCCCCACGAAGCCTTGTTCGGCATGCTGGGCACGGTGTACGCCTGGTCGCCGATCTCTCCCGGCGGCGACGAAGAGACAACCCTGCGGGAGGCCGAAGCCTGTGCCCGCCGCGCCTTCGCGCTGAATCCGGACTCGGCGCAGGGCCTCTCGATCATGGGGCAGGTCGCCTACCGCCGGGGCCGCGCGGAAGAGGCGGTCCGGCTGCTGAGCCGGGCCTGCGCCGCCGAGCCGAATAACCTGGACGCGATGCACCAGTTGGCCGGGGCGTATTTGCTCGGCGGTCGCATCGGCCCCATGCGCGAGCTGCTCACTCGGCTGGTCGAGCTGGATCCCCTAACCGCTAGCAATCACTGCCTGCTCGGCATGAGCTACTCGCTCAGCGGCGACGCGCCCTCGGCGCTGCCCGCGCACCAGCGTGCGGTTGAGCTGGATCCCCGGAGCACCATCTGTCGGGTCTGCGTCGCGATCCCCCTGGTGGTCACGGGACGGGAGGCCGAGGCGGCGAGCCAGTTCGAGTGGCTGGAACGCCAGCAACCCGACGATCCCCTGGCGAGCGTGGCGGTGCGGCTCTGGCGCGGACTCGCCGGCGACCGGGCGGCCGTGCTGTCGCCCCCCAGCGCCGCGGAGCGGGCGATGGCCGAGTCGGACGAGTACTGGGCGTACTTGATGGCCGGGGCCTACGCGCTGGTCGGCGAGGTGGACCAGGCTCTGAGCTGGCTGGAGCATGCGATCAAGGTTCGCGGCTGGATCGACTACGTGTACTTCACGCGCCACGACCGGTTCCTCGCGCGCCTCCGACCGGCTGCTCGGTTCAATGAGCTGATCGCCTACGCCCGAGAAAAGTACGAGCGCTTCGACGGATGAAACCGGCCGGGCTCTTCGCCGGTGGAGAGGTGCTTGGCTGTCTGGGTGTAACCCTGGCCGCACTCGTGGCCGCCGCCTGCAAGGGAACGGAGCCCAGCGGGCCGACGGCGTTGCAAGCTCCCTCGATTACCGTGTCGATCTCGCCGACGATTGCCGCCGTGCCGGCGGCCTCTACAGCACGGCTAACGGCTAGCGTAGCCAACGACGCTAGCAACGGGGGTGTCACGTGGACGCTATCCTGTTCCGCCACACAATGCGGAAGGATTGCGCCAGTCACAACGCCAAGCGGAGCGGCCGCAACTTACACTGCGCCCGCTACAATGCCGTCAAACGCAAACATTACGGCCACTGCCACGTCGGTCGCGGACAAATCGAGAGCGGCCTCGTCGACGCTCATCCCGATTGGCCACATTCCAGGCTACGAGATAGGCGTGGACTACCATGCTTACGGAAGCGATAACCTCAGTACCGCGTTCATTACGATCTACAACCAGCCCCAGGTTCGTCAGGCAGTACGGGCCCAACTCCAGGGCCTGGCCGACCGAGGAGCAACCTTCATCCACACGAGTATCTGGTTTGTGACCTACCCGGGTACCACGAATTTTGGCGAAACCTGGCGCGCCACGTTTCCTATGACGGACCAGGAAGCAGCCAACCTCCGCGCTTTTGCTCAAGATGTTGCTGCAGTACAGGGTGCGAGCGGAAACCGGTTGCGTCTTGATATCGCGCTGATGTGGCTTGGGGCGTCCGACTACACCAGTGGTTCTCCAACTACTGGCCTAGGGTACAATAAGGACCTCAGGGCTGCGGAATTCACTTCTCGCGTTGAGACCACCACCGACAAAGTACTGGCTGCCGTCAGCGACATAACTCGCCCCGACGGCGTCCGCTTGGTTGACACGATTTTCTTCGATCCCGAAGTCATGATCGGCGCAAAGGCAAATGAGGATTGGTTCCTGTCGACCAACTATCCGCGGTTCGTTTCCGTCACATCCCAGCACGGGATTCGGCCGTCCGTGTATTTCCTCGCCGAAGCCAATCAGGCTATTGCGTTCGACGACGGATATACGGATCCGGTGGATCCGATTCTTGACGGCCATCGTTCGGTGGCTTGGATGTATCGGAGTCTCAAGTTCATGGTCGGTCAGCGACTACCTGTCCCCCACGTATTGACTTTTCCTGCTATCTAATCTCGACGGGTGCAACGTACGATCAACTCCTCCAGCGCGCGCTGGGAGACGCAGATGCCACCCTGCCGTCGCTCGGTGCGCCGCAGGTGTACGGCGCCGCCGAGACCTACTACCTCACCGACCTCACGCAACGCCTTCAGTATGGTCAGGCATTCGCGACTCAAGCAGCCCAGAGCTCGCGCTTGCGGCGAGTAAGTTTATGGACGACACCGGACGGCGGAGGCCCCGGCCAGAACGCCGCCTATCCGTTCGCCATTGAAGACTTCCTGCCCGCTCCTCCTCCGTAAAAGAGGCCCAGAACACCCTGAGGTCACGCATGGAGATTGCCGGACGCGTCGTACGCTGGGCGCGCTCACGGCCTCGCCGCCAGAGCGTGCTTCGTCCCGCGATTCCGTCGCTTCAACCGGTGCTGCGCAACGAATAGCCATCCGAATAGACGCACGGCGGCCCAGTACACGTAGCGCGGCGCGAAGCCGGTCTCTGCCATGAGACGAAGCAAGCATCGGTCGGCCTGCCAGCGTTTGAGGGGCAGACCGTCGAGCAGAAACTGGTACAGCGCGTCGTGGACCAGCGAGGCGTAGTAGGTCTTCGGCTGTTTCGTCGTGGAGTCCACCACACCGTCCGGCGTCCCGAGCAGGATGTCGAAGACACACACCTTGGGGCTGCACCCGTCCCAGGCGTAGCGCCGGGTGACGGTTATCCTGCCCGATCGCCGAAGGATCAGGCGAACAGCGCCGGTCTTGTCCCTGAACTCCCACTCCCCAGGGACGGTAAAGCCCGAATCCCAGGAGAAATCCTCAGGGAGCGTAAAGACCCACGGCTCACTGTTCTTGCACATGGCCTTCGGCTATTGGAGGGTGATTCCATGTACCCTCCGGATCGCGCCGCTGACCACTTCTCCGAGCGTGACGCCGTGCGTCACGGCTCCAGCCCCCGTGATGATATTGGGGTCGTTCACCCCGTCGCCGTTGCAGTCGAAGGCGCCGTTGTCGATTACGATGGTGCCGTTACCCACCACGGTGTTAGCGCCTGTCGTGGCGTCGAAAAGCAGCCCGATGTTGCCCGCGTTTCCCTGCAGGCTGTTTCCGACAAAGGCGTTCCCGCACGCAAGCTTTGCGAATACTCCGCCCGTCCCAGCGCTGGTCACGACGTTCGAGCGAAGGGTGTTGTTCAGCATTAACAAGGCCGGGAAATTGGGGTTGCCTGAGAACTGCATTCCGTACAAGGTGGCGCCCTTCACCCGGTTCCCGGTGATGACGCTCATCGAGAGCCCTTGGGGGCCGAGCGAATTGGCCCACGGCCCAGCAACCGTGTTGTCGGCAAGCACGACGTTCCTGGCATTGAACACGCGGATTGCGGCCAGGAAATCGAAGCCGACGAACGGAGTCGTTGTGACGATCGTGTTGCGCTCCACCCGAGCACCGTCGATCCCCTCGGCGTCCGCCTGCAGGTGAATGCCCGAGAATGGCGCAGTCGCTTGAAAATGGTTGTCACTCACAACTGGGCCGATACCCCCGGCCACAAAGATGCACTCCCCGCCGGGTGAACAGGTCACGCTGTTATTCGTGAAGCGGATGTTTTCGGCAAAATAGCTCGCGAGGTCGTTGGCGGCGAAATACGGGCTGTCCCCCGCCTGGGTGCCGTCGAGCACGAGCCGATCGACGACAACGTGACTCGCCGATGCAATCAGCATGTCCTGCACACCGGACCCAGCAATCGCGAACAGACCGGAGCCGGGGGTCGCGCAAGTCAGCGTAACGCCGGGGGTGGCGATGGTCACGTCCGCCGTGATCCCGAAGAACCCGTCGAGTCCGATGACCTCTCCCGGATAGGCCGCGTCGAGCGCGGTGAGCAGGCCAGCTTCATCGTGGACCACGACGTTGGCTGGCGTTGGACAGGCCGCTGTTACGGAGAGCGCGACGTCGCCTTGGGGAGAGGGCGGGGCTGCGGGCCGCGTAGACTCGGTGCAGGCCGAGAGGGTGAGAAGTACGACGGCGTGAAGAGCTAACCGCTTCATAGGGGCTCCTTCTTATGATTGCGTGTGAACACCGTCGTCGGGACTAGTCAACCAGGCGTCAAGACGGTGCAGATCGAGACGCCGCGACCTCATCAGAAGGTGCAAATGTAGGCCTCGTCATCTGGGCGCAAGCCGACGCCGCACCTCTCACAGCGGTCGCGTATTTTCGAGAGCCATCCTCATCCCTCTTTGTTACGGGCGTCACCGGTGTCTGGCCAAGGCCCGCAGGAACGCATTCAATGCCTCATCGAACTGTTGTGGTTGGTCGATGAACACGGCGTGTCCGGCGCCCTCGACGACGATGAACTTCGCGCCGGGCACGGCGGAGGCCATGTCCCGCTGGGCCCCGAGCAGTGGAGACGCCGCCGACGCGATGACGAGGGTGGGCTTATTGATGGTGGATAACACCGGTCTTCGATCGACGCCGAAGATGTCTGTGACGAGCATCGCGATGCCCGTGTTGGTCGGCGTGCGCAGCGCCGACCTTACCACCGCTTGCAGATCGAGCTCGGGGTGCGGCTTGAGGAAAAGGGAACGCACCATCCCCTCCGTGAATTCTTTCGGATGCGCGCCGTACACCGCGATTTGTGAGAGGATGGCCTGGGCGAACTGCGAGCGAATCACCACCTCTGCGGACCCGGCCGAGACAGGGCTGTCAACGAAGACGATGCCGGCGACGGCATCCATACCGAACTGCTGCACGTATGCGGCCACGTCTTGAGCGCCTTGCGACCAGCCGACCAGGACGTAGCGCGTCACGCCCAGGGTTTCGAGCGCGTCATGCAAGTCGCTCGCTCGTGTTTCGGGCGTGTTGTCGTCCGCGGTATTCGAAGACTCGCCTTGCGAACGGGGATCGACGGCGAGCACGCGCGTGACGCTCGAGAAGCGCTGCAATTGCTCGCGCCACAACCATGCCGGCATCCGCCAGCCAGGGATCAAGATGAGCGCCGGCGCTTCCGTCGTGCTTCCCGCTTGCAGGTAGTGAATCCGGACGCCCGGCCGTGTGGTGGTGAACCCATCATTCACGCCAGTGCCTTGGCCCAACGCCGGAGCGCAGGTCGCCAGCCAGGCACAGAAGGTCAGGGCAGCCACGGCGGAATAAGCTGTGGACCTGCAATCGCGAGCGGCCGGACGGGGATTCCAGATCACGGGAGTCTCGATCGGCTATCGACCGGGCTTCGGCGGGACCGCGTTCTCCTGAGCATTGACGGCCTGCCACCGCCCCTTACGACGCACGAAGACATCTGTAAACACGGTTCGATCCTCCCGCCGCTGGGCCTTCGTCAGAAATACACCCCAGAGACCGGGCTGTATCTGGGTTTCAGCGCCCTCGCACAGCCGGACCCTCGCAGCCCTCTTTCCCGTCTAGACGCGTCGAGAGAACGAGACCGATGGACGAACACGCGTGGCTGGTCGCTGGGCGTCGCAGGCGCGCTCCTCCTCGTGCATCCAGAGATGTAGGGCGGCGTACGCCCGCCAGGGACGCCAGCGTTCCGCGCGTTCGTAGAGCTCGCTCGCGCTCGACGCTCCGACGGCGCGTTGCAGCGTACGATCGGAGCCAGGGAATGCGTCCGGCCAGCGCAACGCCCGCATCACGATGGTCGTCGCGAGGTGATCACCGATCCCGTCGATTGCCAGCAGCGCGCGCTGTGCGGCGATCACATCGCTCCCAGGCTCCAGCCGTAGCGCTCCGTCGGCCACGGCGCGCGCCACGGCGGAGACGGCGGCGGCGCGGCGACGGCGGACACCCAACGACGCGAGACGGGCGGCGCCCGCATCGGCCACGCGCTCCGCGGTCGGCGCGACCCGGATAAGAGCTGGGATCCCCGTCTCAAGCGGCTCGCCGAGGGCGTGAACGACCCGTCGCCCCACGTTGCCGCCTGCCTTGCTCGAGGCACGGAGCAGCACCCGCAACGCGGCTTCGAACCCGTCGAACGCCCCAGGGATGCGCACGCCGCGTCGCCGCCTGACGTGCTCGCCGAGTCCGCTACACGCGAGATGCCCATCCACAGCCGTAGGCTCGGCGTCGAGGTCGAACATGTGCCGCAAGCGCGCGAGCAACGGCATGAGGACGGCAAGCAGAGACGACGAGACAGAGACGCTCAGATGGGATGGGGCGCCACGCCGTGCGTCGCGCAGGCTGGGCGCCGTGTCCTCCGCATAGACGACGCCGCTGCAGCCATCGAGCCGCACGGTGCGCCCGTAGCGCCCCCCCTGCAGCACCTCCACGCCCGCCAGCGCGTCCCGCCCCAACAGCATGAGGAGCACGTCCCACGCCAGGGGCGCGCGATAGGTCAGGGTCAGCCGGATGACGTCGTCCTCGGGCCGCATGGTGCGTGGCCGGGGTCGCAGCGCGCTCGGGCTGAGCCGGTAGCGCTCGCGAAACAGGGCGTTGAAGCGGCGGAGGCTCTGGAAGCCACTGGCAAACGCCACGCGAGTCACCGGCAGCTCGGTGTCGCCCAGCAGGCGCTTGGCGAGTAGCAGGCGATGCGTCTGCGCGAGCGCGACGGGCGAGACGCCGATCTCACGCTCCAGGGAGCGACGCAGGTGGCGCTCGCTCACTCCCAGCTCGCGCGCCAGCTGCCCCACGCTGTGCCCGTTGAGCGCGCCCGCTTCGATGCGGTGCGCCGCCACCCGCGCGAGGCGCGGCACCGCATCGATCTGCGCCCGTCCCGGCGCCAGCTCGGGGCGGCAGCGGAGGCAGGGGCGGAACCCCGCGTGCTCGGCCGAGGCGGGCGACGCGAAGAACCGCCGGTGCTGCGGGGTTGCCACGCGCGACGGGCACACCGGCCGGCAGTAGACCCCGGTCGTGGTGATGCCGACAAAGAACAGGCCATCGAAGCGCGCGTCGCGCGCGCGTACCGCGCGCTGACAGATGTCGGCGCTGAGTGTCATGGCCAGATGATTCTACCCCGCCTGGGCAACCTCCGGCTCGCCGGAATCGGACGTGGAATCCGGCCTCGCGATTCCAGGTCCGAATTTGGCAGGCGGCTCGCCGCCCAGCCTTCCATGATGGGCGACACCCTACACGAAGGGCCCCAACGTTCCATCTGAACGAAGGAGGATCCGATGCGTAGCATTCCATGCGCGATTCTGATGGCCGCGCTGGCCGGCTGTGGCGAGGAAGCACGAGTCGCACCGGTAGCGCCGGCAGCGGAGCTGGCGGCGTCGCTCGAGACCAGCGAGAGCCAGAACGCAGTGCTGTTCCCGAAGACCGCGCACCCGTATGGCGCGAGCTTGTCCACCTGGGCTGATAGAGAGTCGCAGTGGGTCTACGGGCACCCACTCGAGCACAATCCGTTGATCGATCAAACCGGCGCCGACTGCGACGAGAGGCAAGCAGGGCCCGTCTGGTTCATTCCCCGCATCGCCGGGCCGAGAGTCTTCAGCGGCAGCCGAAGCTGCACCATCCCGGGCGGCAAAGCCATATTCCTGGAAATCGGCGCCTACGTGAACCCGTATCCGTGCCCCGATCCCAATTTCCACCCCGCACCGGGGCAGTCGCTCTACGACTTCCTCATCGCCGATGCCAAAGCCTTTATGGACGGCGTCAATCACTTGGAGGTCTCGCTCGACGGCCGGCAGTTCGCGGACGTGCTCGGCTACCGCTTCGCCTCAGCGGACTTGTTCTCTCTCACGGGCGACCCGAGCTTCGCCGCCCTCGATCCCTGTGTCACCGGATCGCCGCAGCCGGCGATCGTGGATGGCTTCTTCATGATGTTCAAGCCGCTGGAGCCGGGCGAGCACACACTCCGAGTCTTCGGCACCGATGTCCGGGGCGCCAACAAGACTTATGTCTATCACTTGAACGTTCTGTAATCAGGGCTGCTCCCCGCCGCTCCCCCACCTGCACGGTTGCCTAGGGGGGCGGGGCTTCTTCGTGCGAGCGGCAGCCAGGAGAATGGCGCTATACTTCTCCCGTGCTCCGGATCGCGAACGCACCGCTCCTATGCCGCGCCGTCGCACTCGCGGCGATCATATCGGTCGGCTCGACGGGGACGGGCTTGCCGATGTGCCTGAGTCTGCTGGCGCAGGCGGCGGCCCCATGCGAGATGCACCCGGCACACCCCGGAAGCGGCACGCATGAGCACGCAACGCAGTTCTCCGCGCTCGTCGCACCGGCGCCCGAGCAGGCCTGCCACTCGGATGCAGCCGGGCTCGGCTGCATCGCGGGAACCACATGCCCGACCGCTGGCGCAGCGACGCCTACACTCACCTTGGATCCGGTCGCCCTCCCGGCCGCGTCCCGCGTCGGACTAGCAGGACCGCACTCCGGATTCGCGTCGTTCCTCGCTCCACCGCTCTCTCCACCGCCTCAAGCCTAAGTCGACTACCCCTGCTGTAGCGCCGCCCCCGCCCCCCGAGACCGGCGCGCACTTTCGACTTTGGCTTGAGGAGATCGTGATATGCGAAGCATTCTCAGCGGCTGGGTGGCCGCGGCGCTGGCGCTCGTCGCCGGCCCGCCTTGGCCACTCCGGGCGCAAATGGATATGCAACACCCGATGGAGATGCACGCGGGACCCCTTGGCATTCCGGAGACGCGTATGGGATCCGGCACCTCATGGCTTCCCGACGCCTCACCGATGCACGCCGCCCACATCGCGCTCGGTGACTGGACCCTCATGGTGCACGGGAAGGTCTTTTTTCAGTACGATTGGCAGGGGGGATCCCGCGGCAGCAACCAGCTGGGCATCGTGAACTGGGCGATGGCGGTGGCAAGCCGACCGCTCGGGGGCGGCCAACTCCAGCTCCGCGGGATGGTGAGCGCCGAACCGGGGACCATCGGTAGCCGGGGCTACCCCTTGCTCGTGCAGTCAGGGGAGTCCTATCAGGGGGCGCCGCTTCACGATCGCCAGCACCCCCACGACCTCTTCATGGAGCTCGCGGCACTCTACGAACGCCCGGTGGCTCGGGATCTCGGGATCTCGCTCTACCTCGCCCCGGTCGGCGAACCGGCGGCGGGCCCCGTGGCCTTCCCGCACCGGCCGTCCGCGGCTGATGATCCGCTGGCGCCGATCGCCCATCACTGGCAGGACGGCACCCACATCACCTTTGGGGTCGTGACCGCCGGGGCCTTCACACGAAGTGCCAAGCTCGAAGCGTCCTGGTTCAACGGCCGGGAGCCGGACGAGATTCGGACCAACTTCGACTACACAGGCCGACGGCTCGATTCCTACAGCGCCCGTTTGACCGTGAATCCGGGACCGCGTTGGAGCGTGTCCGCTTGGTACGCTTATCTGAGAAGCCCAGAAGGGCTCAACCCCGACGAGTCGCTCCACCGCATCGGAGCGTCCGCGCTGACCACGCAGCCGGTCGGCACCAAGGGGACGTGGTCGAGCGGCCTGATCTACGGCGCGAACGACCAGATTGGGTCCGGGCGACTCGTGAGCAGCGTCGTGCTGGAGAGTACGTTCGATCTGGACGGCACCAACGCCTGGTTCGGTCGCGCCGAGTACGTGAGGAAGAGCGCTGCGGAGTTGGTCATCCCAGCAGTGCCCCCGACGACGGAGTACGATCTCGGCGCGCTGGCTCTAGGTTACCAGCGCACGGTCGGCGCCGTCGCCGGGCTCGCCGTTGGGGTGGGCGTGCGCGGGTCGCTCAACTTCGTGCCCTCGAGCCTCGAGGCTGCGTACGGCAGCCGCACGCCGGGTGGAGTGGCGATCTATCTCCAGTTGCGGCCGGCAGGCGCCCGCGCAGGCGGTATGAAGACCTCTCATGACTAAGGACATGCTGCGGCGCTTCATCGGATCGGCTATCCTCACGGTCCCGATCGTCCTCTACTCGCCGCTCGGCACCTCGCTGTTCGGCCGCGAGCTGGCGCCGCCGTTCGGGTTGCCACCCAAACTCCTCGGCTTCGTCCTCACGTCGATCGTCGTGTGGTGGGGCGGGTGGCCGTTCGTGTCTTCGGCGTGGCGTTCGCTGCGGCGCGGCGACCTCACCATGATGACCTTGATCGCGACCGGGATACTCGTGAGCTACCTCTACTCGGTTGCCGTAACGTTTGGGCTGCCAGGCGAGATGTTCTACGACGCCGCCGCGATGCTCACCGCCTTCAGTCTGCTGGGCCATTGGCTGGAGATGCGGAGCCGCTTCGCCACGGGCCGGGCGGTCGAAGCGCTGCTCAACCTCGCGCCGCCCACCGCGCGACGGGTGCGGGATGGACGAGAGGAAGACGTGCCGCTCGACGCCGTCGCGCTGGGCGACATCCTTGCCGTTCGGCCCGGCGACACCGTCCCAGTCGACGGTGTCGTGACCGAGGGCTCGAGCTATGTGGATGAATCGATGCTCACCGGAGAGCCGATCCCGGTCGCGAAACGACCCGGCGACGAGGTCGTGGGCGGGACGCGCAACCAGCAGGGCGCGTTCCGGTTCCGCGCAACCAAAGTCGGAGCCGACACCGCCCTCGCTCGCATCGTCGCCATGGTCCGGGAGGCGCAGTCCTCGAAGGCGCCGGCGCAGCGGCTGGCGGACGTCGCGGGTAAGTACCTGGTGATCGTGGCGCTCGCGGCCGGCGTCGTCACCTTCGCGGCGTGGCTCGCGGTTGGACACCACGGCGTCTCGTTCGCGCTGTCGGCGGCAGTGGCGGCTGTCGTGATCGCCTGTCCAGATGCGCTCGCGCTCGCCACTCCAACAGCGATCACGGTCGGCGTGGGGCGGGCAGCGCGTGCCGGCGTGCTCTTCAGGAACGCAGCGGCGCTCGAGGCAGCTGCTCGAGTGGACACGGTCGTTTTCGACAAGACCGGTACGCTCACCGAAGGTCGGCCGTCGGTCACCGATATCGTGCCTGCGGCAGGGGCGGGGGAGGCCGAGCTGCTCCGGCTCGCGGCCGCAGCAGATGCGCAGTCGGAGCACCCACTCGCCACGGCCCTGGTCGCAGCCGCCAAGCAGCGAGCGCTTGTCGTCGACGCCCCCTCCCAGTTCGAAGCCGTTCCCGGCCAGGGCGTAAAGGCGGTCGTAGGCGGTCGCAGCGTGCTGGTGGGGAATCGCGCCTTGCTGGGCCGAACCGGCGTCCCACCGGATCTGGACCGCGAGGCCGAGCGGCTGCGAGCGGCAGCGAAGACCGCACTGTACGTGGCGGTGGATGACCAGACGCTCGGTCTCATCGCCGTCGCCGATCGGATTCGCCCCACGGCGCACGCGGCCGTTCGGACGCTCCACGACCGCGGTATCCGTGTGATGCTGCTCACGGGGGACAGCCGGGCGACCGCCGCTGCGGTGGCTCGCACGCTCGGGATCGATGAGGTCCGGGCCGAGGTGTTACCGAGCGACAAGGCGGCCGAGGTCCGCCGACTCGAGCAGCAAGGCCACCGGGTGGCCATGGTCGGGGACGGGGTAAACGACGCACCGGCGCTTGCGGCGGCGACGGTCGGCGTCGCGATCGGCGCGGGAACGGACGTGGCGATCGAGACAGCCGGAGTCATACTAATGAAGGACAACCCGGCCGACGTCTCCGCTGCCCTCGTGCTTGCCGGCCGGGTGCGCCGCAAGATCAAGCAGAATCTCTTCTGGGCGGCGATCTACAACATGATCGCTATCCCGCTCGCCGCCGGCGTATTGTATCCCGCGCTCGGAATCCTGCTCAAGCCGGCGTGGGCAGCACTCGCGATGAGCGCCAGCACTGTGACGGTTACCTTCAATGCGCTGTTACTGCCGCCGCTCAAGAGCGCTCCCTGACGACGACCAGATCGCGACGCCGGCCACGATTGCGTTGGCCACGATCACGGGGAGCGCGTGGATCGCTACCCCGTAGGCCAGCCACATCAAGGCGGCCACACTCTGCACGCGCCGCAGCGTCTTCTGCTGCTTGCAGAAGTACGAGCTGGTGAAGGCGGCCGTCGCGAGCCATCCGATCCAGTCATACATCGTCGTTTCTCATCGTTCGTCCTCGAGAAAACGTGGCGCATCACTGCTGCGTCGCCACGTCCTTCGCTTCCCATTGCTGCCGCGTGAGCAGCCGGATCGGCTCCAGGCGCTTGCGCGCCAGGGCGGAGTTGAGTCCGTCCAGCTCCTTCGCCGCCCACGCGTCGAAATCCTTGACCACGTCGGCCAGCTCCCGGGCGATCGCCTCCGTGCGCTCGGCCTGGGTCTCGGACGGCCGCCCATCGTAGAAGACTACGTTGCCGTAGAGGTCGGTCAGATTCTCACGTAGCCGCTCCTCGCCCGTGATCATCCCGCCCTCCTTGGTCGCGACGATCTTCCTGCGCAGCTCGTCGGCTCGCACTGAGGCGGCGCGGAGCCGCGTGACGAGCTGATCCTTGGAGGGCAATTTGGTGGCCCGCTCCTCCAGTGCCAGCCGCACGCCGTTCATGCGCTCGACCGCGAACGTCATGTCGCCGAGCACGCCGGCGACCTTTTGTGCGAGATCGAACTGCGCCTGGCGATCTTGCGCCGTGTGCTTGGTGCGCGGATCGGCCACGATCGCGAGCGGGGTCGAGTACGCCTCCTTGTCCTTGGTCATCTTCACGGTGTACGTGCCCGGCAGCACGCGAGGACCGAACGCCGCGCCGAACGCCGCGCTCGCAGCCGGCGGCACTTTGGGCGCCTTGAGCCGCATCGACCACGTCACGCGGTTCAACCCCCGACGCTTGCTGCTCGGGACCGTGCCCAAGAGCTTGCCGCCCTGATCGAACACTTCGATCTTCAGGTCCCCGAAGATGTGGCGCTTCTTCTGGTAGTAAGTGATCACGGCGTCGCCGGGGGGATTGGGCCCGACGAAGGCGGCATCCCCGTTGGCCCATCCGCCGGACGCCGAGACCCGCTGGACCGTGGGCCGGGCCGGCAGGAACACGACGTTGCTGGCGAGCGCCTCGGGCGTGAGCGCGCGCAGCGGTGTGATGTCATCGACGATCCAGATACCGCGGCCATGGGTCGCGATCACCAGGTCGTGATCGCGGGGATGGATCGCCAGATCGCGCACGGCCACGCTCGGCAGGTCCCCGCCCTTGTAGTGCGCCCAATGTGCCCCGCCGTCGATGGACACCCAGAGGCCGAACTCGGTGCCGAGGAAGAGCAGTTGCTTGTTGACCAAGTCTTCCTTCACGACGTGCGCGTACCCGCGGACCGGGCTGTCCGGCGCGACCAGCGGCGACCACGTCTTGCCGAAATCCGCCGAGCTGTAGACGTACGGCCGCATATCGCCGAAGGTGTGGACGTCGAAGCTGGCGTACACGGTGGCTTCGTCGAAATGGCCCGCCTCGAGCGACGTCACCCAGGCGTTCTTCGGCAGTCCGCGGATGTTCGCGACCACGTTCGTCCACGTCTTCCCGCCGTCGCGCGTGACCTGCACGTTGCCGTCGTCGGTGCCGGCCCAGACCACGTCCGGGTTCTTGGGGGACTCGGAGATCGCGAAGATCGTGGTGTGCATCTCCGCTGACGAGTTGTCGACCGTCACCCCGCCCGACTGCTCTTGCTTCTGCTTTTCCGGGTCGTTGGTGGTGAGGTCGGGGGAGACGCGCTCCCACGTCTGGCCGTAGTCACGCGAGCGGAACAGCACTTGTGCCCCCAGGTAGATCGTGCCCCGCCTGGTGGGGCTCACGTGAATCGGCGTGTTCCAGTTGAAGCGCAGCTTGCCTTCCTTGTATTGGGGCAACGGCTTGATGTTGCGCGTCTCGTGCGTCTTGCGATTGACCCGAGCGATCTCGCCCCCCTGATACTCGGCGTAGATGTAGTCGGGGTCGGTGGGATCGACGAACATCCAGAACCCGTCGCCCCCGTACATGTTCTCCCAGCGGCTGCTGGTGATGCCGCCGGGATATTCCGACTCGCCGACCCAGGAGCTGTTGTCCTGCAGCCCGCCATACACATGGTACGGCAGGTCCATGTCCACACTCACATGGTAGAACTGGGAGATCGGAAGATTGTCCGCTTTCCACCATTTGTTGGCCGCGTCGTACGAATACCACACGCCGCCGTCGTCCCCGGTGATCAGGTGGTCGGTGTTGTTGGGATCGATCCACACGTCGTGGAAGTCGCCGTGCGCGCCGCCCGAGATGTTGCTGAAGCTCCGTCCGCCGTCGGTGCTGACGATCAGTGACCCATCCGGCTTGTAGATGCGGTTCTCGTTCTTGGGATCGACGATCAGGTTCGCAAAGTAGAAGGGCCGCCAGATCATGGCCTGGCTGCGGTCGCGGGCCTCCCACGTCTGGCCGCCGTCGTCGGAGCGATACAGCCCGTTCGTCGGGACTTGAGCCTCGATGAACGCATACACCACGCTTGGCTTGGACGGGGCCACGGCGACCGCCACCCGGCCCCATGGCTTGGACGGCAGCCCCTTGGCGCCGCTCAGCTCGGTCCAGGATGCGCCGCCGTCGCTGCTCTTGAACAAGCCGCTGCCGCTCGTGGCGTTGGGACCGTCGCCCCCGGAGCGGAACGTCCACCCCTTGCGGCGGAAGTCCCACATCCCGGCGAAGATCGTCTTCGGATTCGTAGGATCGAGCGACAGCATCGAGCACCCGGTCGAGAGGTTCGATCCCTTGAGCACGTTCACCCACGTCTTGCCGCCGTCGGTCGTCTTGTAGACCCCGCGCTCGTCGCTATCGCTCCACAGCTTGCCCGGGACGCAGACGTAGACCGTGTTCGTCTCGGACGGATCGACCACGATCTTGGCGATGCGCTCAGACTCCTTGAGACCGAGGTTGGTCCAGTTCTCGCCCCCATCCACCGACTTGTAGACCCCGTCGCCGATCGAGACGCTGTTGCGCGTCCACGCCTCACCGGTGCCCACCCAGACCACTTTCGGATTCTTGGGATCGACGGTGACCGCGCCGATCGACTGGACCGGCTGCTTGTCGAACACCGGTTTGAAGGTCGTGCCGCCGTTGACCGACTTCCACACGCCGCCACTCGCGGCGCCGATGTAGACGGTGAGCCGCTCTCCCTCGTGCACGGCGTCGAGCGCCGCGACGCGGCCGCTCATCGCCGCCGAGCCGATATTGCGGGCTCCCAAGCCCGAGATCGTTTCGGAGTCCACCTTCACCGGCGCGGCTTGCTGGGTCGCCTGCAGGAAGAACGTGGCCTCGTGTAACGACGGCTTCTTGGTCTCGGGCTGCTTGGTCTGGGGTGGCTTGGCCGGCGCTGGCGGCGCGCCCGCCGCAGGCTTCGCGAAGCGCTGATCGTCGATCGCGACATTGGCCTCGATCTTCTCGAACGTGATCTTCTGCTTGTTATCGCTCCCCTTGACGTTGCTCTCGATCGAGTACGGCAAGTACCAGCCGGCGACCTCTTTGTAGTCGCCCAGCGACGTCTCGAACTCCTGCTCCGCCCCGCGGATCATGCGCTTCATCTCGATCTTGATGGGGACGTAGTAGTCGGTGTCCATGTAGTAGTACCGCACGTCGCCGCTCGCGAGTGTCACCTTGAGCTTGTAGGCCTCGGTGCCCTCGACCTGGTCCATGCCCACGAACTCGACCTTGTTTCCCTTCTGCTGGTAGTTCACGAGCGGCTCGTCGAAGTCGGCATCCTCCACGATCTGCTTCATCTCCTCTTCGCTCAGCGCCTCGGGATCCTTCTTCCCCTGCCACGGCTCGATCTTCCATCCGGTCTTGCCATCATACGCGTTGATCCCGGTCATTCCTTGCAGCGAGAATTCCTCCCGCACCTTGGTAGGGCGTTTGTTTTCCTGGAGCACGGCCGCCTCGAACCCGCCGCCGCCGGTGAACTTCCCCGTGCGGCGCAGCGTCGTCACGGCCTGGATCTTGTCCATCCCGCCTACGGTCTTCACGTACTTGGCGATGATGTCGTCGGCGCTTTGCGCCGCGAGCGGCGGGGCGAGGAGCACCAGCCCGGCCAGTCTCAGCATCACATTTCGCATGGAGGTGCCTCGATCGAAGATGACGATCCGAACTCCGTTGCCGACCAAACTACTCGGCTTCCTCGGCCTCCGCCTTCAACATCTCCCGCCGCAGCGGATGGTGCCGCCACAGCACGACGAGCGTGACCACCGCGCCCACCAGGTTGCCGCCCAGGATCCGGACCCAGGCGAGCTGTCCCAGACCGGTGTGCGACAGAATCACGGTCAGCATCACGAAGCCGAACTCGAGGATGAAAAAGAAGAACGACGCACCCAGCAGCAGCCTCGGCTCGCGCGCCGCACCGTGCACCACCGCCACCGCGGCCAAACCGTAGGCCAGGCAGAGCGCGTAGTGGAGCAGGGTGAACTGCACGATGCCGCCGAGCACCTCAAAGGTCCGGAACGGCTGACCCGCGATGGCGTCGACCACGGCCAGCCAGAGCCAGATGCTCGTCGCCACCAGGAAACCGAGCAGCAGGCCTTCGCGCCGGGTGTGACGGGGTCGTGGCATGAGGGGAATCTAGGCCTGCTTCCGGATGAGCTGCCAGGCTGTCTCGACGTGGCGTCGCTCGGTGTAGGTCCCGCCGATCGCCAACCGGAGCACGAGCCGTCCCCCGAGCCGGGTGTGCGTCAGATACAGGCGTCCCGACGCGTTGAGGTCGTCCAACAGCCGCTGGTTCGTCTCGTCGCCGGCGACGTGACGGAAGCAGACGAGGTTGAGCGGCACCGGCGCCGCCAGCTCGAAGCGGTCGTCGGCCGCCACCCAGCCGGCGAATTCCTGGGCGAGGCCGACGTGCCGCCGGATGTGCGCGCGCAGCCCCTCGACGCCGTAGTGCCGGATCACGAACCACAGCTTGAGCGCCCGGAAGCGGCGGCCCAGCGGGACGTGCCAGTCCCGGTAGTCGAACACCGCGCCCGATTCGGTCGCCGGATTGCGCAAGTACTCCGGGGTCACGCTGAAGGTCGCAATCAGCCCCCCGCGGTCGGCGACATAGAAGCAGTCGCAGTCGAAGTTCGTGAGCATCCACTTGTGGGGATTGAAGCAGTAGCTGTCGGCGTGCTCCACACCCGCGTGAATCCAGCGGAGCTCGGGGCAGAGCGCGGCGCTCCCGGCGTGGGCGGCATCCACGTGCAGCCACACGCTCTCACGGCGGCAAATCTCAGCGATCGCGGGGACCGGGTCGATGGCGGTGGACGACGTCGTGCCGACCGTGGCGCACACGAAGAACGGCGTGCGGCCGGCGCGCCGGTCTTCCGCGATCGCGCGCTCCAGCGCGTCCGGCCGCATCGCCTGGGCGGCGTCGACATCGATGAGCCGCACGTTGCGCCGGCCGACGCCGGCGACCCCTGCCGCCTTCTCGAGCGACGAATGGGCTTGGGTCGATGTATAGGCCGTGAGCACGCGGTCTACACCCGCATCGTTCGTCCGGAATCCGGTGGCACGCTCGCGCGCGGCGAGCAGGGCGCAGAGGGACGCGCTCGAGGCGGTGTCCTGGATCACGCCGCCGCCCGAGCCGCTCGACTTGAACCGCGCGGGGAGGCCGAGCATGTCCACCAGCCAGTCGAGCACGTGCGTCTCGAGCTCGGTGCAAGCGGGACTCGTCGCCCAGAGCATCCCCTGCACGCCCAGCCCGGCAGAGACGAGGTCGCCGAGCACCGCGGCAGGGGAGGCGTTCGCCGGGAAGTAGGCGAAAAAGTTGGGTGACTGCCAGTGCGTAATCCCGGGCAGGATCACGTCGTCCAAGTCTCGCAGTATCGCCTCGAACGGCTGGCCCTGGTCCGGCGGCCGCTCGGCGAGCCGGCGCCGGATCTCGCCCGGCGCGACACGCGCCAGTACCGGGTAACGTTCGATTTCCTCGAGGTAACGGGCGATCCAGTCGATCGTCTGGCGACCAGCGTCGCGGAATTGGTCTGGGGTCACGAGCCTCTCAAGTATCTCGGTACAGGCCCACGAAGATCGCGCCCCGGATCACGCGTGGCGAGCACGGCGGCCGACAGGCTGAGTGTGTCCCAGGCGCAACAGGCGCTGCCGCAACAGGCGCGAGATTGTGTCGTGGACGCCGCGTTCAGTCTGACAACACCGTTTCTGCGGCGCGCGAAATCGCGCTCCCCATGTCACTTGCCAATCACGCCGTCCCCAAGAAGTGTCGCCCGAGACTTGCGGCGTCGGCGCCGCGGCCCCGAGGTGGAGGACGCTCAGTCTGAAACGAATCGGGCTGGTCCTGAGTGCTATGCTCGGTGGTGCGGCAACCGGAGCGTGGCGTGCAGGCGACGGCGATGCCCCCTCCGCGGGCCTCCCGCCGGTGTTCACTGCGGCTCAAGCTCGCCGGGGCCGGGAAGTCTACGGCGCCTCCTGCGCGCGGTGCCACGGCGCAGCGCTCGAGGGCAGCGCGGCACCGGCGCTGGCCGGCCCGGCGTTCCTCCGCCGGTGGCAGCCCCCCGACCGCAATGCGGCGGACTTGTTCTACGTGCTGGAAACGTCCATGCCGAAGCTGTCGATGGGCTCGCTCCCGCCTGACGATTACACCGCGGTGTTCGCCTATCTACTGCAACGCAACGGGATGCCGGCCGGGGCGCGGCGCTTCGACGCCTCGGACAGCGTGCTCCGTCTGATTCGCTGTCCGAGCCAGGGGGAGCTCACGAGCCCCGACCCGGCCGACTGGTTGTATCACACCGGCAACCTGTCCGGCACGCGCTACTCGAAGCTCGCGCAGCTCACGCCCGCCAACGTCGCGCGGCTCGCCGTCGCCTGCGTCTTCCAAGCCGGCTCCAGCGAGACCTTCCAAACCGGGCCGTTGGTGTATCGCGGCGTGATGTATCTGACGACGGTGCGCGCGACGGTGGCGATCGACGCGGCCACCTGCCGTCCCCGCTGGCGCCATACCTGGCAGCCGCAAGACTACGAGCTCTGGCCGATGAATCGCGGCGTGGCGCTCGAGCAGGGGTACGTGGTCCGCGGCACGCCCGACGGCTATCTGCTGGCGCTCGACGCCCGCGACGGCACGTTGCTGTGGGCACGGCACGTCGCCGATCCGCAATCGGGCGAGACGATCACGATGAGCCCGCTCGCGTACGGGGACATGGTGGTGCTCGGCCCGGCCGGCGGCGAGAACGGCATGCGGGGGTGGATCGGAGCCTTCCGCCTCGCCGACGGCAAGCCGCTATGGCGGTTCAACACCGTTCCCCGTCCCGGCGAGCCCGGGGCGGAGACGTGGGCCAACCCGGCCGGCATTCCCCAGGGAGGCGGGGCCGTGTGGACACCGCTCGCGCTCGATCCGGCCAAGGGGGAATTGTACGCGGCGGTCACGAACCCCGCCCCCGACCTGGCGGGTCGGCTCCGGCCGGGGACGAACCTCTATACCAATGCCCTCGTCGCCCTCGACCAGCGCGCGGGCACGCTGCGGTGGTACGACCAGCTGCTGCCGGGCGATACGCACGACTGGGACTTGACCCAAGTTTCCCCACTGTTCCACGAGACAGTCGGCGGCCGGGAGCGCGACTTGGTCGCGGCCACGGGCAAGCACGGGGTCCTCACCGTGCTCGATCGGGACACGCACGAGCGGCTGTACGAGGTATCCATCACGACTCGCCTGAACGCCGACGTGCCCGTGGGTCGGGAGCCCGTCAGAGTTTGCCCCGGCATCCACGGCGGAGTCGAATGGAACGGGCCGGCGTACGATCCGCGCGCGCACCTGCTGTACGTGCCGGCAGTCGACTGGTGCGGCACCTTTCGGGCCAGCGAAACCGCTCGTTACGTGCCCGGCGAGCAGTATCTGGGCGGCGCGTTCGTAGCCGACTCCGCCGCGCAAGCGAAGGGGTGGCTCACGGCGGTGGACGCCGCGCGCGGCACGGTGCGGTGGCGCTACCGGTCGGCGCGGCCGTTGGTCGCGGGGGTGACGGCGACGGCGGGCGGGGTGGTGTTCACGGGTGAGCTGACGGGAGACGTCATTGCCCTCAACGCGGAGACGGGAAGCGAGTTGTACCGATTCTACACGGGCGCTGGGGTCCTGGGCGGCGTCGTGACGTACGCCGTGAACGGCCGGCAATACGTCGCGGCCGCGTCGGGGGGCGGCTCCTTCAACTTTGGCCGCGAGGGCTCGCCCACTATCCTGGTCTTTGCGCTGCCCACGCGCCCCTAGTCGGCCAGCCCCTCGGCCGCCAGTCTACTCTTCAGAAGGCAACGCCCTTGCGCACGGCGACAGCCCAACCGCCGAACCCGCGCCCGAACCGATACCCCAAGGCGATCTCGCCCACGTCGCCGTGCACGGCGCGGGTCGGGCCCATCCGCAGCGCGAGCCCCACGTCACCGCCGAGCCGAGTGGGCTCGTCCCCGTACCACCACGCGCCGCCGTAGTCGAAAAAGGGAGCGATCCCTAGGCCGACCAGCCCCCACAGCTCGTCGCGCACGAGAATGCGGTCCTCGAGTGCGAGCCACAGCATCCGCGTCCCGGTGAACTGGTGGATCCCGAACACGCGCGGTCCCTTCTCCAGGACCCAGAGGTCGAACTCGGCGCCCGGCTTCGGCCGCCGCAAGGCCCCCCCTTCCAGGTGCAGGATCAGCGTCTGGCGCCGCAGGTTCTGGCTCGCCACGGTGAAGCTGCCGGTCACCCGTGCCGTGTCCAGGCCAGCGGCGGTGTAGACCCCGTTCGCCCCGCCCCGCAGCACCGCGAACCCGCCGCGCCAGAGCGCGCTCACCTGGCCGCTCAGCTCGGGGCCGACCCCCGCCCGCTCCGACGGATAGCCCCACGCGCGGGGTGCCGCCCACACGCCGACGTGCAGCAACTGCGAGAGGTCCACGTCTTCTCGCCGGGCGTACGAGTTGAAGCGCTCGAGCACGTTAAACCGCACGTGCCCGACATCCACCCCCGCCCCCACCGCCCCGAACGTCGAGCGTGGGAACACGAAGGTGCTCTCGGGGCCGAAGTCCTCCCGGCGCCACTCGCCACTCGCCCACAGCCGCACGAAGCCGCGGCTGGTGGCCTGGAGCGCAAGCCCGGCGCTGACGCCGACCCGCAGCGCGCGGCGCTCGACGGTGTCGACGGTCGCGGCCGGCACACGATGGTGGAACACGAGCACCCGCTCCGCAGCCGCTTCACCGTCGGTTCCGAGCGCGCGCCGTGCGCCCGTCTCATAGAACGGCACTCCGAGAAACCAGAGACCGCGCTTGCCGTCCGACTTACTCGCGTACTCGGCCACGACCCGGGTGCGCCGGCCGAAGAAGTGGGGGCTCCCGTACCGCAGGTCGACGACGCTCCGGTCCGGAGTCTTGTTGTAGACGGCCGCGAGCGCAGTGGCCGTGCCGAGCAGGTTCTCCTCCACCAGGCCGGCGAGCCAGGTCGCGTCGCCTCCGGCGGACGAGTAGCCGAACTGCGGCTTGGTGCTCCAGCCATCGGAGGTCTCGACCCGCAGCGCGAGGCGGCCGGCAATGCGGGTAGTGTCCAGCCGCACGCGGCTAAAAACGTACAACGCCCGCAGCGCCCGCTCGCTCTCGGCCACGCGCGCTGAGTCGTAGCGGTCGCCCGGGTTCACGAACAGGGTGCGCCGGATCACGCCGGCGCGCGTCGTCACGTGCAGCGCGTTCGCGAGCCGGGCGAGCAGCCCCGGGGCGTCGTTCGAGAGGTCGAAGATGTTGTGGTTGACCACGACGATGGTGTCGATCGTCTGGGCGGACAGCCGGACGGGCGGACCGCCGGACAGGAGGATCCCGACCGCCAGTCCGCCCGTCCGCCAGACCGCCCTACTTGATCGCGTCAATGCGCTGGTGCAGCGAATAGGTGACGTGCCGCGAGGTGTCGTTCCACTCGGTAAAGTACAGCGTCGCGTCGACCCGGCCGGCGAGGTGGCGCAGGCCGCGCGTCGCCAACAGCAGCGTGCCGCGCACCGAGTCCGGTTTGAGCGGCGGGCACAGACAGGCGACAGTCGCATGCGCGGGGACCCGCGCCGGGGGCGGGCCGAGCGTATAGGGCGTGCCGGGCGTGAGGTCGCGCACGCGGCCGAGCTCGAGCCCCAGCGTGATCGAGTATTCATCCCCCTCGCCCACCGCCGGATTGAAGTCGTAGCGTACGAGGGCGACGTCGCCGCCGCCGTGGGTGGTGTCGATGCGCAGCCGGGCGATCGTGAGCTGCGGGTCGGCGTCGGCCACAATGCGCCCGTGCCACTCCCAGCGCCCGAGGCTTTGCAGGCCCAGGGTATCGCCGGGGCGGGAAACGTCGCACGAAAACAAAACCGTCACGCAAACGACGTTGCACAAAAACGTCGCACGGAGGCGTGAAAAGGGTGCCGCCTTCAAAGCCGTTTGCTCCTACTGTTGGGCATGGTGCTGCGAGCCTACGCCCGACGACTGCAGGTGCATGCACTCGCGGTGGAGATCTCGGTGCAGGCAGCTCGTCTGAGCCGCCACCTCTCGGGTCCCGGGGCCGTAAGCCGTGCGGACCAGCTCGTGCGCTCCGCTCTCTCAGTCAGCTCCAACATAGCGGAGGCGTGCGGCCGCGGCACGGTGACCGAGTTCCGCCGGTTTCTCCTGTACGCACGGGGATCGGCACAGGAGACCCTGACGCAGTTGCGAGTCGCTGCGGCGCTCGACCCGACAAATGCCCAGGCGATCGGCGTGCTCGAGAACCGGGTCGCGCTCGTGCTGAAGATGCTCGGACGCCTGATCGCCCACCCGCCGCCGGACCGTTGACGACGTCGTGCTACGCCTCTGTGCGACATCGTTGTGCTACGTCATTGTGCTACGTCGTTATGCTACGTCGTTGTGCTACGTCGTTGTGCTACGTCGTTGTGCTACGTCTTCAGTATTGCCCCAAGTATCTATCAAGCTCCCATTCGCTGACCTGCCCGATGTACTCCTGCCATTCTTCGCGCTTCGCGTCGAGGTAACGTTCGTAGATGTGCTCGCCCAACGCCTCACGGACCACCGGGTCCTTCTCGAGGTAGTCGAGCGCTTCATGCAAGTCCCGGGGGATCCAGGCCGGTGGCGAGCTGCACGGCGAGCGCGAGATACGGATTCGCCGACGGGTCGGGCATACGGTTTTCGCATCGGGTCGCGTCGCCGCGCTGCGCCGGTACCCGAATAAGCGGCGATACGTTCTGCGTGGACCACGACACGTTCACGGGGGCCTCGTAACCCGGGACGAGCCGTTTGTAGGAATTCACCAGCGGATTGGTCACGGCGCAGTAGCTGCGGGCGTGCCGCAGCAGCCCCCCGATGTACCACCGCCCCACCTCCGACAGCTGGACCGGCCCTTGCGGGTCGAAGAAAGCGTTCTTCCCCTTGGCGAACAGCGACTGGTGCGTGTGCATCCCCGAGCCGTTGCGACCGAAGATCGGTTTGGGCATGAAGGTGGCGACGAGGCCGTGTCGGACCGCGATGGTCCGCACCACGAACCGCAGCGTGGCCAGGTGGTCGGCCATCGTCAACGGATCAGCGGAGCCAAGGTCGATTTCGTGCTGGCCACGGGCCACTTCGTGATGCGACGCCTCCGAACTCAGCTTCATCTCCTCGAGGCCCGCTACGATGACGCGGCGCGCCCGCTCCCCGCGGTCCACCGGGATGAGATCGAAGTAGCTGCCGGCGTCCAGCGTCCGGGTCGTCGGCTCACCGCGGTCGCTCTGCTCGAAGATGAAAAACTCCACCTCGCACCCGACGCGCATCGTAAAGCCCAACTTGCCGGCCCGCTCGATCTGCCGCTTCAGGGTGGTCCGGGGGCACCCCTCGAACGGCCGGCCGTCCGGGTAGCGGATGTCGCAGATGAGCCGCGCCACGGCTCCTCCGGCCTCTCCGTCGCCCGCTTGGCCGGCCGCGCTCTCGCAGGGAAACACGCGGAAGCTCGCGAGATCGGGTACCAGCAGGGCGTCCGCCTCCTCCACCCGGGCGAACCCCTCGAGCGCCGAGCCGTCGAACAGCACCTCGCCGGCCAAGGCCTGCTCGAACCGGGAAGCCGGCACCTCCACTGCCTTGTTCACGCCCAACAGGTCGGTGAACTGCAGCAGCAGAAAGCGCACGCGGCCTTTCTTCAGCTCGTCGAGCAACTCGCGGGTTTCGGCGGCGGTCGTGGCCATGGGAATCCACGGTAATGGGCGGTAGAGACGGTAAAGGGCGGCAGGGCTCCTGTACAGCCCTACCGCCCTTCACCGCCCATTAGCGCCTGCTACGGTCACACGTCGTAATACAGGAAGAACTCGTACGGGTGCGGCCGCAGCGCGACCGGATCCACCTCCTTGGCGCGCTTATAGGCCAGCCACGTCTCGATCACGTCCGCGGTGAACACGTCGCCTTGGAGCAGGAAGTCATGGTCCGCCTCGAGCGCGGCCAGCGACTCGGGGAGCGACCCGGGGGTGTTCTTTACGTGCTTGCGCTCCTCGGGCTCGAGCTCGTACAGGTCCACGTCCATCGGCTTCGGCGGCTCGATCTTGTTCTTCACGCCGTCCAGGCCCGCCAAGAGGAGCGCGGCGAAGCAGAGGTATGGGTTGCTCGAGGGATCGGGCGCCCGGAACTCGACGCGCTTCGCCTTCGGCGACTTGGAGTACACCGGGATGCGACAGATCGCCGAGCGGTTGCGCTGCGAGTAGATGAGGTTGATCGGCGCCTCGTAGCCGGGCACCAGGCGGCGATAGCTGTTCGTCGTCGGCGCCGCGAACGCGAGCAGCGCCGGCGCGTGCTTGATCAGCCCGCCAATGTACCAGCGCGCCGTGTCGGAGATCAGCCCGTAGCCGTTCGCATCGAAGAACAGATTCTTCGCGTCCTTCCACAGGCTCATGTGCACGTGCATCCCGGAGCCGTTGTCCCCGAACAGCGGCTTGGGCATGAACGTCGCGGTATAGCCGTTCTGGGCGCACACGTTCTTCACGATGTACTTGTACATCATCAGCTGATCCGCCATGCGCGTCAGCGTCGTGAACCGCATGTCGATCTCGGTCTGGCCCGCCGTGCCCACCTCGTGGTGATGCACTTCGACGTCGATGCCCGACGCAATCATCGCCAGCATGATCTTCGACCGCAGGTCCTGCAACTTGTCCACCGGCGGCACCGGGAAATAGCCCTCCTTGTGCCGCGGCCGGTGCCCGGGATTGGGGCCGCCGCCGTTCGCCCCCGAGTTCCAGATGCCCTCGTCGGAGTCGATGTGGTAGTACCCCTCGTGCGCGTTCTGGTCGAAGCGCACGGAGTTGAAGATGTAGAACTCGGCTTCCGGACCGTAGTAGGACGTCGTGGCGATCGCCGACTTCACCAGGTACTGCTCCGCCTTCTGCGCCACGTAACGCGGGTCGCGCGAGTAGCGCGCGCCGGTCACCGGGTCGCCCACGTCACACGTGAGCGAGAGCGTCGGCACCTCGAGGCACGGGTCCACGAACGCGCTCGCCGGGTCCGGGAACAGGAGCATGTCACTCTCGTTGATCGCCTGAAACCCGCGAATCGAGGATCCGTCGAACCCGATCCCTTCCTTGAACAGCTCGTCGGTCAGCTCCTTTAGGGGGATCGAAAAGTGCTGCCACGTGCCCGGCAGGTCGGTGAACTTGAGATCGACCACCTGCACGCCCGCATCTCTGGCTTTGCGGATTACGTCGGCGGGCGTGCTGCCCGTGGCAGGCTTGGCTGCCGAGGTTGAGGTGGTAGGCTCCAACGTCGCGGTCATAGGGTCGCTCTCCTAAAGCGGTCTGGTGAGTCGGGGCTCATGCACGGGGGATGCCAGGAACCACGCCGGCAGGGCGCTGGGCACAGGGCCACAGGCGCTCGAAGATCTCACGACGTGGATTTCCGCGGGCATGCGGGAACGTAAGGGCGTCGTTGCGCGCTGTCAACCGTTATGTGTCTGAAACGCAACAGGAAGGTGCCGTAGCGGCCGTGTGCGCTGGGTTCGGTGCACTCGTGACTCCAAAATCGTGCAAAATGTGCACGGTTTTCCACACGGTAATTCAGCCGTCCAGGGCCTCCACAAAGTGCCACAGCTCTACGGCCGAAAATTCCCCGAACCTGTCCTGAATCTCGCGCTCAGACCACTCCAGGAAGATCCAGCTGGTGGTGCGGTGCCGCTCCCCGCTCACGAAATGCAGCCGTCCGCGCACCGGCCCTCCGCGGCCAGTCGGGGCACCGGGCATCGCCGCGCCACTGCCCTCCGCGTCGGGCTGCATCTCGATATAGACCTCCCAGCGCTCGTCACCACGCTTGAGCTCGCCCATGTGCTTGGCGCGGTCCTGACCCGGGAAGGCGGCGCTCATGAAGGCGGCGGTCAGGCGGTCGGGCGGACAGGCGGTCGCGTAGTGCCCACGCGGGATACACTACGCTCCCTGGTGGATTCCTGCCAGTTAGATTCCGGCCTCCATGACCTGTCACGCGTGCGGTGCCCCGCTCACGGCCACGGCGAGGTTTTGTCACAAGTGCGGTGCTCAGGTCGCGGGCGCCCAGGCGTCGGGGTGGCGGGTTGGGCTGCCGTGGGCCGTGGCGGGCGCGGCGCTGGGGGCGCTCGTAACCGTGCTACTGCTCCGCCTCGGCGCCGGGTCGGGAGGCGAGCTGCCGGATGCGGCAAGCGTGTCGGATGACGCATCCCGCATCCCGCCTCCCGCATCCCGCTCCTCGCCTCCCGATATCTCACAGATGTCCCCCGAGGAGCGGGCCACGCGACTCTACAACCGGGTGATGACCCTGCATTCGCAGGGGAAGTCCGACAGTGCCGGGCTCTTCCTGCCGATGGCGCTGCAGGCATATGCCATGTTGCCGGCGCTCGACGTCGACGCGCGCTACCACGTGGGCGTGCTCGACCTGACGGGCGGGGATTACGCCGCGGCGCTCGCGCAGGCGGATTCCATCCGCCGCGCCGTCCCGACGCACCTGTTCGCGTTCATGCTGCGCGCCCGCGCGCTCGAGCTGCGGCGCGACCCCGCGGGCGCGCACCGGGCGTACCGTGACTTCCTCCAGCATGAGGCGGCCGAGCGCGCCCGCAACCGACCCGAATACACCGACCACCAAGACAACCTCGACGCCTTCCACGTGCAGGCGACGCAGCTCACGGTCGGACGGACCCGTGCCCGCTGACCCCAAGCGCACCATCCACCTCGCGCACAGCCCGGACGCCGACGATGCGTTCATGTTCTGGGCGCTGGCCGCCGGTAAGATCGACACCGGCGCCCGGCGCTACGAGCACGAGCTCGCCGACATCGAGACGTTGAACCGCCGCGCCCTTAACGGCGAGCTCGAGGTGACGGCGGTGTCGCTGCACGCGTATGCGCACCTCGCCGACCGGTACGCGCTGCTCGCGCACGGCGCGAGCATCGGCGACCGCTACGGGCCACGCATCGTGGCGCGCACTCCGCGACCGGCCGACCCCCGCGGCGCCCTGGCGGCCGGGGGAGGCGCGCTCGTGGCGGTACCGGGCGAGCTCACGACCGCCTTCCTGACGCTCAAGCTCTATCAGCCTGCCGCGCGGCACGTCGTCGTCCCGTTCGATCAGATCGAGGATTACGTAACGGCGGGGCGGGCGGACGCCGGCCTCTTGATCCACGAAGGACAGCTCACGTACGGCGACCGCGGTCTCCACCTGTGGGTCGATATGGGCGAGTGGTGGTACGAGGAGACCCACGGCCTGCCGCTCCCCCTCGGCGGCAATGTGGTGCGGCGTGACCTCGGTGCCGCGCTGATGCGCGACATCGCGCGCGACCTGAAAGCGAGCATCCAGTACGGACTGCGGCACCGCGCGGAGGCCCTCGCGCACGCGAAGGGATTCAGCCGCGGACTCGATGACGCCCGCACCGACCGGTTCATCGGGATGTACGTGAACGCGTACACCATCGACTACGGCCCGCACGGGCGTCGGGCGGTGACCGAGCTGCTGGGGCGGGCGCAGCGCGCGGGCTTGCTCCCGGGGCCGGTGGAAGTCACGTTCGTGGAAGGTTAGCGGGAGGAGGACCATGGTGGCTGAGAGCACGGGGCCCGTCCAGGTGCTGGTCGTGGACGACGAGGAGCCGATCCGCAACGCCCTCAAGAAGTTCCTCGCCCAGCAGCAGTTTGAGGTCTACGCCGCCGGGTCGGGGGAGGAGGCCCTGCAGCAGCTGCGGCGCCACCGCGTCTCGCTCATGCTGTGCGACATCCGCATGCCGGGCACGAGCGGCGTCGATCTCGTGCCCCAGGCCCTGGAGATCGAACCCGAGCTCGCCATCCTGATGCTTACGGCCGTCAATGACGCCACCAGCGCCGCGCTGTGCATGCAGCGCGGCGCGATGGACTACCTCACCAAGCCGATCGAGCTCGCCGACCTGGGCCGCGCGGTGCAGCGCGCCCTGAAACGGCGTGAGATGCTGCTCGAGAACCGGCACTTGAACGAGTGGCTCAAGGAAGAAGTCACGACCCGCACCGCGGAGCTCCACCGGGAGCGCGACAAGCTGGAGCGGATTTCCGTCGCCACGCTGGAGGCGCTGGTGAACGCGCTCGAGGCGAAGGACCCCTACATGCGCGGCCACTCCGCGCGCGTGGCGGACCTCTCCGCCACGATCGCCCACCAACTCGGCCTGTCGGACGAGCAGCTCGAGTGGGTGCGTGTGGCGGGCCGCTTGCACGACCTCGGCAAGATCGGGACGCGCGAGGCCGTGTTGAACAAACAGGGCGCCCTCACCCCCGAAGAATTCGAGCACGTCAAGCAGCACGTCCTGATCGGCTCCCAAATCCTCGCACCGCTGTCACACCTTGGCGACATCATTACGGCAGTGCGCGGCCACCATGAGCGCTGGGACGGCACCGGCTACCCAGACGGGCTGCGCGGCGAAGAGATTCCCCTGGCGGCCCGCATCATCGGCGCCGCCGAGGTCTACGATGCCCTCAGCACCTCCCGAGCCTATCAGGAGAAGATGACCCCCGACCAGGCAGTCCAACGCATGGGCGACCTCTCGGGGACGGTGCTCGACCCCACGGTCTACGACGCCCTGGCGACGGCCCATGCTGGTGGCGCTGACAGGCGGCACGGGGTTCGTTGGCCGACACGTCGCAGCCATGCTCGTCGCCCGGGGACACGGCGTCCGCGTGCTGGCGCGCGACCCGGCGCGAGCGCGCTTCCTGTCCGACCCGAAGGTAGAGCTAGTACGTGGTGGCCTCGCCGACTCCGCGGCCCTGGCCCGGCTCGCCCGCGGCGCCGACGCCCTCGTTCATCTGGTCGGCATTATCGTCGAGCAGGGCTCGCAGACGTTCGCGGCTGTGCACGTGGCAGGCACCCGGGCTGTGCTTGCCGCCGCCCGCGACGCGGGGGTGCGGCGCTTCATTCATATGAGCGCCGTGGGAGCGCGGGACGAGCCGGGAGCCACGCCGTACCACCGCACCAAGTCACAGGCCGAGCGGCTGGTGGCGGACTCGGGGGTGTCGCACGCGATCTTCCGGCCGTCGATCATCAGCGGCCCCGAGAGCGTACCCATCCGCCTGCTGGCGCGCCTGCACCGCTGGTCCCCCGTCGTGCCCGTATTCGGGGACGGCCGCTTCCCAACGCAGCCCGTCTGGATCGAGGACGTGGCGCTGGCATTCGCGCTCGCGGCGGAGCGGCCCGACACGATCGGCGTGTTCGAGCTCGGGGGGCCTCAGGTCCTGACCTACGAAGAGTTCTTGCTCGCCATCGGGCGGGCTGCCGGGCGCTCCCGTCCCTTGATCCATATCCCGCTCGGCCTCGTCCAGGCCCTGGCGGGGGGGTTCGATTTCCTGGGGCCCGCCGCCCCCATCACGAGCGGCCAGCTCCAGATGTTGATCGAGGGGAGTGCCACGCCGGCGAACGCGATCGAGTCGGTGTTCGGGATTCGGCCGCTCGAGTTCGAGGAGGGGCTGCTACGCTATCTCGGGCCACGGCGGGTATAGGGCCCTCGGGCGGGCTGGAGCGGTCTCTGATGGCGCGCTCCCTGATCGCTGTCCTCGTTGGCTTGTTGTGCATAGCCGCGCGCGCCCCGGCTCAGGGGAAACCGAGCGGAGGTCGCCTCACGCTTGCCGCGGGAGCCGTGCTCGTGGCCGAGCGGGATGAGCACGCCTCGCCGCTACGTTACGATGGCGCCGGGCCATTCGTGCGAGTCAGCTTTGAGACTCGGACCGAGCAACGGGCGCTGGTCGTACGGCTCGGTGGAGCGATCGGTACCCTGCGATCCGCCATGACCGGGGCTGATGATCTGCCGCGGCAGGAGCTCACGCGAGGCTGGATCGATGTCGAATACGCACGCCGGATCGTCGCCCGTGGGCACCGCACGCGTTGGCTGCTCGGCGCCTCTCTTGCCGAGCGCGGCACAGTCCTCCGTCACCTGACAGTCCCCGCGGGCGCCAATATCGTGGGCTACGCGCTGTACAGCACGGCCATCGGTCCGCTGGTCGCAATAGAGGCAACCGGTCGACGTAGTAGGTTGGGCGCGCAGCTTGCCGTGCCGGTGCTCGCTCTGATAGGACGCCCATACGGCGGCCTTTACAACGAACTGACTCTGATACCAGGCGGCCTCCGTTTCCACCTCGCCACAGTCGACGCCTTTCAGGCAGGAGACGTCACCACCGCCTACGCGATGGAGCTTACGCGCGGCGCGGAGCTGTTGCTCAGCTACCAACTGGTGGTCGAGCGCTACCGCGACGACGCCCCGTTGAGCTTCGCGTCGCAAGCCGCGTCTCTCGGGCTCACAATACGTCTCGGGGCGGATCGATGAAACACGGTCCCGCGGGAGTGGCGGCCGTCGCGCTCCTGGCAGTCGGTTGCACAGGCGTCTTCGTCGGCCCTGACCCGAAGCTCGACCGGCTCGCGCTGTTCGAGCAGGTATGGACGGACGTGGACCGCTACTACTCGCTCTTCTCAATGAAGGGCGTGGCTTGGGATTCCCTGCACGACGTGTATGCCCCTCGGGCAGCCCAGGCCGCGAGCGACAGTGAGCTCGGCGACGTGATCGGGGCGATGCTGTTAGAGCTGCACGACATCCACGTCAACTTGGCCGCGGGGCCGCAATTCTATCGGTACTCTGGCTATGACGCCCGCCCCGCGTTCTTCGACCCGGGCGTCGTCGCGCGGTACGTCACCGACCGCCACGCGGCCCCCAACGCACACTCGGCGTTTGGGCACGCCGCGCCCGACATTGGCTACGTGTGGATCCTGCATTTCGAGGGTTCCGGCTTCGGCGCCGACATCGACACGGCGTTGGCGCAGCTCGCGGACGTGCGTGCTCTCATCATCGATGTCCGTGACAACCCCGGGGGTCAGCGCTCGAACCTTGAGGCCGTCGCCAGCCGCTTCACCGATCGCGGCCGCACCTATGCCTTCACACGAGTTCGCGACGGCCCGCGGCACGACGATTTGAGTCCACCCGAGCCACAGGTCCTCTCGCCCGACGGCCCGCGACGCTTCACTGGCCCCGTCGCGGTGCTCACCAACCGCAAGTCGGTGTCCACGGCCGAGGGCTTCGTGCTCGCCATGCGTGCGCTGCCTGGCGTTTCGATAGTCGGAGACTCCACTGAAGGCGGGGCGGGGAATCCAGTGACGCGAGAGCTGCCCAACGGTTGGGCCTACCGCTTCCCGTTCATGACCTGGTACGCGCCGGACGGTACGACGTTCGAAGAGATCGGGCTGACACCCGACCTGTGGGTCCGCGGCAGCGCCGAAGAGCTCGCCGCCGGACGCGACGCCGTGCTGGACACGGCCCTGGCAGTATTGAGGCGATCCCAGTGAGAAAACCAAACCCGGGGCCGAAAGCTCCCCGGGTTGGCGGTCGGGCGAAGTGGCCGTCACACTTCGGCCGCGACCGTTGTCTGTGTGTTTGTACGGGACCGAGGCCGGAAGGTTTCACCCAACGCTGCTCCCCCCTCCTCTGCCCGGTTATTAGACGCGCGGCCCCCCCAATTGGTTGCACCGGCCTTACCAACGTTTCACTCTGCCCACCCGGGACACCGTAATGGTGGCCTCGTGAGACCCCCGCCGCAGCACCACGCGGGTGTTCGAGAGGCCCCAAGCGATCCCACTGGGCATGAACACCACCTCGGGATTCGAGACTTCAAGCGCTACACCGTGCTGCGCGGGCCCCGGCCAGCGCGCGTAGGGCTGCCAAGCCATCTCGGCCCGCCCGGCCCGGCGGTCGATTCGCAGGGAGTCGGCGGCGATGAGTAACCGCGAGCGGGAGCCGTCGAACACCGCGGCGCTCCTCGCGACCGCGAGGGCGGTGCTGACCTCCACCGCAGCCCGGTCGACGGCGACCCAGTCGAGCCACCCCCATAAGCGAGGGAGCGTGACCGCGGTCACAACGCCCAGGACGGCGAGCACGACTGCCAGTTCGGCAAGAGAATAGCCACGCCGCATGCGCCAGTAATAGCGACCGAAGGCCGCCAGCGTGGCATCCGAACGCCGCAGCGAAAAGCCAATAAACGCGGGAATTGCGGCCTAACGCACCTGCGCAGAAAGAGGTATGTTGTGGGCCCGTTGGACTTGCACCGAGGCACGGCGCCTGCCCAGAGAAGGGTGGCGGAGATCCACAGGCTCCAACACCGGAGTGCATCGGGAATGCCCGGTTCACGTTTGAAGTTCGAATCGCTACCCCACGCGATCTTTCTCCAGCGGGTTACGGCGCAGTCGCCGGCGACCTCGCTGGAAGCTCGTCTAGGGCAGGGCGCTTTCCTGGCGCTGCGCCTCGTCGATCTGCTCGCTCCCGACCGGGAGCCTGTCTCTCCGGATGCGTTTCACTATCAATGGATTGCCACCGACCGTTTTTGCCGCGAGCTGCGCGCCGCCGCCACCGAGGGCGCGCATGTGCACGGGATCGCGGCGAGCGCCGCCGACGCTCACCGCCTGAGCGACCCGCGCCTGCTTGCGCCGGCGTTGCTGGCGTATGCCCACTACCTCGAAGACGCCATGCGCTGCGACGAAGCGCTCGATGTGTTGTGGACGCTCGTGCAGGTGGGTGGCGCGCGCCTGTCGTCTCCCGATGCGGTGGCGGTGCGGCTGCGCATGGCGCGCGTGCACCGCAAGCAGAACCAGTTCGACGACGCAGAGGCGGCCTACACGGAGGCGGGCGAGCTCGCTGCCGGGGCCGGCGACCGGTATTCCGAGTTGCTGAGCCGCATCGGCCGGGCGAACACGTTACTGGGCCGGGGCAACCTGGCTGAATCGGAACGCTGCCTCCGCGCGATTCTGGCGGACGCGCGTGGGGCGGGCCAGCAGGACGCGGAAGCGCGCGCCGAGCACGGCATCGGGGTCGCGCTGCATCACATGGGCCAGCCCGCGGACGCGATCCCCCACGTGTGGCGCGGCTTCGAGCTATATGAGGACGAGGAGTCGCGGCTGCGCGCGCTCAACGACATCGGAATCATGCTGCTGATGGTGGGCGACAGCGTTGGGGCAGAGCGCGCCCTTTCGGAAGTTATCCGCAGGGGCGCTACTCAAGACAACGTGAACAACGCGTTGATCGAACTGATGCACTGCGCGTCGTTCTGCCGTGACCGCGTCGGTTTCGCGCGCTGGCGGGAGCGCTGCGAGAAGCGTGCCGCGGACATGCCTCCCAACATCCGGGCGGATTACTATTTGAAGCAGGGGATCGGCCAGGCACGCTTCGGGCAGTTCAACAAAGCCGAGGCCCTGATGGAGAAAGCGCTCGAGGTCGCGAGCGGCGCTGGTCTACATGAATTCGAGTTCCGGATCGAGCGCATAAAGAATGGACTCCGCGACTGCGAGAGGCTCCTTCAGGGGGAGCCGAGTGCGGCCGCGGAGCCGGTATTCGACACCGAGGAGCTGCGCGAGGTCTCGGCCTCGCTGGCACAGCTCGTCGGCTAAGGCGTTATCGACACGTGTTGCTGTTACTGGTGTCGCACGGCTTCGTATCCGGCCGGGGGCCGGTGGCGTCGGCGCAGGCGCTGGCGGTGAGCGCGAACGACACGACGGCTAGGGCTAGGAGCGCGCGAATCCGACGGGACATAGGAACCTCCGGAGACCGGGTTGGGGGAGCGGCTGCAGTCCGCGCACCAACCTGGGTACCGTGCCGCCGCATGATTAGGGCGTTTTTGCGGCACCGTAGGGCGCTTTTGCGACATTCCCGCTCCCTTCCGCCCGCCTCATGACCCCCGAGCCCTATACCGTCCTGATCGTGGACGACGAAGCGCCGTTGCGGCGCGTGCTGGAGCGCTTGCTCAGCCGCGAGGGGTACCGCGTCGTCAGCGCCGGGAGCGGAGAGACAGCGTACGACCTGCTGGTGACCGAGCAGCCGAAGGCGCTCCTGCTCGACATCCATCTCCCCACGATGTCGGGGATGGCGCTGTACCTCGCCATCATCAATCGCTGGCCGGCGCTCGAAGGATGCGTCGCCATCATGACGGGCGACGCCGATGCGGAGGACGTGCGAATCTGGCTCGAGCGCCACCGCTGCCCGGTGATCCGCAAGCCGTTCAACGTGAAGCAAATCTCCGACTGGCTCGCGGCCGTCATCGCGCTCCAGGAGGAGCGGCGCGAGCGGGGGGGAGCCCAGGCGTGACAGGAGGGGGAGGGGGAGCCGGCGCGGGGGCACCGCACCACGACCCGCTGCACAACTTGCGAGAATACCGCACGCTCGCGCCGTGGAACCTGCGCGACCTCGCGGCACTGGTGGGCGCCATCCTCGACGCGTCGGCGATCACGCCGATCAATGCGGCGGCCAAGGCCCAGCCCAGTGAGCGGACGATCCGCTTCTATGTGACCAAGGGCCTGGTGAGCCCGCCCGAAGGGCGCGGGACGGCGGCTACGTACTCCTATCGCCACTTCCTGCAGCTGCTGTGGATCAAGCTGCGCCAGATGGATGGGGCCACGCTCGCCACGATCACCAAGGACATGCAGGATCAGACGGGCGACGTGTTGGAGCGCCGGGCGGCGCAGACCCTCGGGGCGTCGCTGCCGGTGCCTGACCGCCTGCCGCTGCGTACGAAGGGCGAGCCGCCGCGCGGCAAATCCGGCCGGGCGCTCACTGCGTGGATGGCGCGCGACGCCGAGCGCGAGCCGGACGTGCCGAGCTCGTGGCGCCGTATCCCAGTAGGTCGCGGGCTCGAGCTGCACGTCGAGGCGGCGCATCCGCTGGCCCGGCTCGGCCCGGACGAAGGGGCCGTCGCCGACGCGGTGCGGCAGGCGCTCGCGAAACTCATGCCGCACGGCGCTGCGTAAGGGGGGCACCACTTTCTCGAACCAGGAGCGTCCATGGGCTCGCTGATATTCCTCGCTCTACTCGTCGTCGTCGTGGGCTGGCTGATCGGTGCCTACAACGGGCTCGTCTCGCTCAAGAACCAGACGCTCAACGCGTTCAAGCAGATCGACGTGCAGTTGAAGCGCCGTCACGACTTGATCCCCAACCTCGTGAACGCGGTGAAGGGCGCGATGGACTTCGAGAAGTCCACGCTCGAAGCGGTCATCCAGGCACGCAACCAGGCGGTGAAGGTGAACGCCGCCGGGCCTGAAGCGATCAAACAGATCAGCCAGGCAGAGAACGCGCTCTCGAGCGCGTTGTCGCGCCTGATGGTGGTGGTGGAGCAGTATCCGCAGCTCAAGGCGACGGCCAACATCGGTCAGCTGCAAGAGGAGCTCACGTCGACCGAGAACAAGGTCTCCTTCGCGCGCCAGCTCTACAACGACACGGCGACGCAGTACAACACCAAGCAGCAGCAGTTTCCCACGACGCTGGTGGCCGGGATGGCCAGGGCGCAGGCCGCCGACCTGTGGGCGATCGAGGACCAGGCCGAGCGCGCCGTGCCCCAGGTCGACCTCTCGATGAAGCCCAAGGCGTGACGGACGAGACTTCCCTCAACCTGTTTCAGCAACAAGAAGCCAACCGCCGGCGCACCTTCTGGCTGGTGGTTGGCTTCGTGGCCTTCTTCGCCTGGCTCGGGTTCGGCGGCGATTACATCTATCATCTCTACACCCTCCAGGCGCCGCGCCAGGCCTATCACCACGACTTTCCCTGGTTCGGCATCGCGCTGTCGCTGGTGGCGCTGGCGACCGCGTGGTACGCCTACAAGACGGGGCCCGACAAAGTGTTGTGGTCGACCGGCGCGCGGGAGGTGATCGATCCAACGGATGCCAAGGAGAAACAGCTCGTCAACGTGGTGGAGGAGATGGCGATCGCCGCGGGCGTTCCCCGGCCGCGCATTTGGATCGTGGATGACCCCGACCCGAACGCCTTCGCGACCGGCACCGACCCCCTCCACTCCCACATCGCGGTGACCCAGGGGCTGCTCGACATCTGCACGCGCGACGAGCTGCAGGGCGTGATCGGCCATGAGCTCGGCCACGTGAAAAACCTCGACGTGCGCCTCGCGGCGGGGGCGGGGGGGGCGGGGCGGGCGCGGGGGGCGGGGGGGGCGGCTCGCGCGGCGGGGACCGGAAGGGCGGCCCGCTTCTGTTGGTCCTGCTCGTGGTGTGGATCGTCTCCTGGCTCCTCGCCCCGATCATCGCCCAGCTGCTCGCGCTGGGCGTGAGCCGCAAGCGCGAGTACCTCGCGGACGCGATGAGCGCCCAGTTCACGCGCAACCCGCTCGCGCTCGCGAGCGCGCTGCAGAAGATCGAGGGCGCCGAGGCGCCGACCGAGCACATCAAGCGCGGCGCGGCACATCTCTGCATCGCGGATCCGCTGGGACGGCGGCTGACTGCGCACGAAGGGTTTCTCGCCGATGCGCTCGCGACCCACCCGCCCATGGGGAAGCGGATCGCGATCCTCAAGGGGATGGGGTACGCCCAGCTCAAGCGGGAGGGTGGTGCAGTAGGCTAGCTCCCGGAGCGGACGGAGGATTCGAGGTGCCGGACACACGCGTACCTACCCCTTCGTCCTCTACGAAGCTGTCATGCCCAGGATGCGGCGTGTTGATTAACCGTAGGCCACCGACCGCTCGCGCCCCGACCGCCGCTCCATAACTTGAGGAGGGTGAACCTCCTCGCCTGGCTCGGGCTGGCCGCTGCGCTCTTGCTGCTCAGCAGCGCGGGGCTGTGGCTCGGCAGGCGTCGCGTCCGCAGGGCCGCCCGCGCTGCGATTCACCAGTTCCGCGCCCGCCTCTCGCGCTACCAACTCCAACAGCGTCGCATCGCCAAAGCCACCCTCGCCGCGGATCCCGTCGTCCTGGCCGCTGTCCTGCACCACGCCCAGGAGCACGGCCTTTCAGAGGGGGACGTGCGCCGGCGCGTCGACCACTACATCGACGAGATCGTGCCGCAGCTCAACGTCCTCTCCTATTACAAGATCGGCTACAACCTCGCGAAGCTCGTGCTCAACCTGTTGTACCGCGTGACGGTCGATTACCAGGACGAGGCCGCGCTCGGGCGGATCCCCAAGAAGGACGTGGTGGTCTACGTGATGAACCACCGCTCCAACGTCGACTACGTCGTGGTCGCCTACGTGCTGGCCTACGGCGCGCACGTGAGCTACGCGGTAGGCGAATGGGCGCGGGTGTGGCCGCTCGAATACGTGTTCAAGTCGTTCGGCTCGTACTTCATCCGGCGCGGCTTCCGCGAGCCGCTATACCACGCCGTGCTGGAGCGCTACGTGCACCTGATCACGAAGAACGGCGTGACCCAAGGGTTCTTCCCGGAGGGCCGGCTCGCGCGCGACGGCCGGCTCGGTCCCGCGAAGCTGGGACTGCTCGATTATATCTGCCGCACCCTGCTCGACCCCGAGTTCACGCGCGACATCTGGTTCGTGCCCGTCGCGATGAACTTTGACCGGGTGCTCGAGGATCGCGCCCTGATCCGCGAGCTGGTGGACGAGCGGGACCGGCCCGGGCGGCTGTGGCAGGCCTGGACGGTAGTCACCTACGTCTCGCGCAACCTCGCACGCCTCCTCACCGGGCGACTCAAGCGCTACGGCCGGGCGGCCATCAACTTCGGCACGCCGCTCTCGCTGCGACACTGGCTGCGGGCGACCCCCGGTGTGCTCGAGCTACCCAAAGCGCAGCGGCTCGCCGAGCTGCAGCAGCTGGCGCAGGAGCTGATGGGCCGTATCGGCGCGATCATCCCGGTGACACCGGTCCCCCTCGCCGCGGCGGCCTTGCTCTCCTTCGACCAGACGGTGATCCCGAAAGCGGCGTTGCTGGAGCGGATGGACCAGCTGCGCGACCGGCTGCATGACGTCAACGCAAAGGTGGTGCGTGGCGACGCCCGCATCCTCGACGTGTGGGACCGCGCCCGGCGCATGCTCCACCTGCGGCGACTCGCGGTGGAAGATGGCGACAGCCTGGTGGTGCTGCCGGGCGGGCGCCCCCTGCTCCAGTTCTACGCGAACTCGATTGCGCATCTGGTCCCCATCAGGGGACCGCGGACGCCGTTCCACAAGGAGCACGAGACAGATCCCGGGCTGCCGCGGCTGCGCCCCAGAAGCACCTAGGACGTCGAGGAGAGCCGTCGCAGGGCTGTTGCCGCCCGATCGATTTGCGCCACGATCGCGAGCAAGAGCTCGCGCACGACGAATTCGTCGGTCTCCATCCCGGCTAACTCTGCCGAGCAGCGGGCAGCGCACAGCGCGTCATGGATTTCCGCCACCGTCGCCTCGGAGCGCAGCCGCTGGGGGTTCGGCATTCGATAGGTGGGCGCCATGGGGCGAGAAGCTAGGAGGTCGCGCGGTCCCGCCGGCACCCGATTTTCCCCGCTCGGTGCGCCTTTGCGCGACGCCCCTCCGTGACGCCGTTCGGTGACGTTGTCCCGTGACGCCGTACAGTCTGTTACGCCGCTCCCGCAGTTTGCTCGAACTCGCGCGTCAGCCCCAGCAACCGCCAGCCCGTCACGATCGCGCCGAGCAGGAGGACCGGCAGCACCTGGAGTCCCTGCAGCGCGAGTCCGGCCGCGACCGCCTGCTCGGGCGACACGCCGAAGGGCAGCAGGCCGACGACCAGCGCCGCCTGGACCACTCCCACGTTGGCCGGCGTGGGCCGGAGCAGGCCGCCCAGGTTCGCGGCGACGAGCGCGGTGAAGGAGCCCGCGAGGCTGACCGGGACGTGCGTCGCTTGCAGCACGAGGTGATAGGTCGCCCACTGCGTGGCCCAGTTCCATAGTCCGAGCAGGGTCGGCACCAGCAGCCGCCCGCCCGAGCCCATGCCGCCGAGCACGACGAGCCGAGCACCCAGCGCCGCGGGAAGCTGCGCGACGAGCCACGCCCAGCCGCGCGCCCACGCGAGCAGCACGACGACCGCGAGCCCGAGCCCCACGCCGACCTGCAGCGCGCGCAGCCATGGCTCGAGCTGAAGCACGCTCGGCGCCATGACGAGGAACACCGCCAGCGCGAGCGCCTCGGCCACTCGGGTCCACACCACGGACGACACTGCCGTGCCGACCGGCACGCCGGCCTGCCGCGCGATGAGGTGAACGCGCGCGACTTCGCCGGCGACCGCGACGGAGAGGTCGTTCACAGCCGCGCCCACGAGATTCGCCTCTTGGGCGGCGCGCCAGCTGTGCGGTGCGGCCGGCTTGAGAATCAGGTGCCAAGCCCAGCCCTTGGCGACGAGCGAGGAGAGGTTTAGAACGAAAGCGACCGCGAGCAGCCACGGCGAGGCATCGAGCAGAGCAGCGAAGGTAACGCGCCACGGGAACCCGACGAAGAACTTGAGGGCCAGCCCCACGCCGCCGAGCCCCGCCAGCCACCAGAGCCACCGCCACCGGCGTGCGATCACCGGACGAGCTCCGCGAGCGGGCGGAAGACATAACCCGCACGGCGCGCGTCCGCGATGATCCCCGGGAGCGCGGCCGCGGTGCGGCGGCGGTCGCCAGCGGCATCGTACCCGTCGCCATCGTGCAGCAGGATGATCGCGCCAGGGCGCAGCTTGCGACCCACCCGTCGGCGGATCTCCTCAGCCGACACGCGGGCATCCGAGTCCCACACGCCGAACGTCCATCCGAACACCGTGTAGCCCAGCCGCCGTGTGGTGACGGTGACGAACGGGTTGCGATACCCGTGGGGGGCTCGGAACGTGCGCGGTGCGCGCCCCGTCACGCCGGCGATGATCTCGTGCGTGCGCTCGAGCTCGTCGCGGATGGCGCGCGGGCCAGAGAGGTGCAGCTTGCGATGCCGCAGGGTGTGATTGCCGACCTCGTGGCCCGCGGCGGCGACCCGCTGGGCGATGGCCGGGAAGCGCCGCACGTGCTCGCCCACCATGAAAAACGCTGCCGCGACCCGCTCGGTCTCGAGCGTCTGGAGGATCGGCTCCGTAGCGCCGGGGTTCGGGCCGTCGTCGAACGTCAGGTACGCGACCCGCCCGACATTCGACCCCCGCCCGATGGCTCGGCCAAACAGCGGGCTGTTCGGCTCATAGGTGCCATAGGCCCAGGCGCCGAGCGCGGCGGCGGCGAGGGGGAGCGTGAGCATGGGGCATAAATAAAACAAGAAGCCCCCGGGACGGCACGATAGGCCGCCCGGGGGCCCCTACACATCGGTTACCCGGAGCCGGGGGATTGCTCCCTCCGTTCTTCATCCCGCCGCCGCCGGTTGACTGATTCGTCGCTCGGTAGGGCGAACAGGAGCTCCGGCTTCCATCCCCAAGCAGCCTGGCCGGGCCGCAAGGTTCACCGATGTGGGTGCTGCGGGTCAGATCGGGTCGCGGACCGACCTTCCGCACTGCACGTCGAGGCACCGCGTCGACGTGGCTGGGGCACGCGACTGGCCCCAGCTATCCGAGCCGGAGAGGTTCCTCC
>QHTT01000091.1 GCA_003220935.1 Gemmatimonadota bacterium | reverse complement strand
GCAGCTCTTGCCGCGGGTAGGTGCGCAACGAACCGTCCTCGTGCACATCAACAACACCAACCCCATGCTGTCCCGCTCTTCCGCCGAGCGGGCCCAGGTCGAGGCGGCCGGCCTTGAAGTGGGGGACGACGGCATGGAGTTCGAGCTGTGACCGCGGCGACGTCGCGGCCGGCACCGGACGCAGGGCCGTGGTCGCGGGACGATTTCGTGCGCCGGCTCCGCACCGTGCTCGAGCGGCGCTATCACCACCTCCATCCCTTCAACCGGCGCATGCACGCGGGCGAGCTGTCGCGCGCTGAGCTCGAGCTGTGGGTGGCGAACCGCTTCTACTATCAGGTCAACATTCCGATCAAGGACGCGCTCATTCTGTCCAACTGTCCGGAGCCCGACGTCCGCCGCAACTGGATCCAGCGGATCATCGATCACGACGGGCGGGACGGGGAAGAGGGCGGCATCGAGGCTTGGGTGCGGCTGGGGGAAGCGATGGGCGTAAGCCGCGACGACCTGCTGACGCACCGCCGTCTGCTCCCAGGCGTTCGCTTCGCGGTGGATGCCTACGTGAATTTCTGCCGGACGAGGCCCTGGCTCGAGGCGGTAGCGGCGTCGCTCACGGAGCTGTTCGCGCCGCTGATCGTGAAGGAGCGGCTCGCGGCGATCTTGAGCCATTATCCCTGGGTCGATCCGGACGGGCTGCAGTACTTCAAGAACCGTCTCTCGCAGGCGCCGCGCGACGCGGAGCATGCGCTCGGTCTCGTGATAGAGCGCAGCCGCACGCGTGCCGAGCAGCAGCGCGCCGTCGCGGCACTCGAATTCAAGTGCGACGTCCTGTGGTGTCTCCTGGACGCCGTCGCGCGCGGGCCACTGCCGGGAGCCACGCCGTGAGCCCGGGGCCGGCGGCGGGGCTGCCGCGGATCGCCCCGAAGGCGCGGCTACAGTGGGACGAGGTGCGCAAGCGCCACGTCCTGCTTTACCCGGAAGGGCTCGTGGCGCTGAACGAGACGGGCGCGGCGATCTTGCGGCTGTGCGACGGGTCGCGCTCGGTGGCGGACGTCGCCGCGACGCTCACACAGCGCTATCAGACGGAGGGGATCGAGCGGGACGTCGGGGCGTTTCTCGACGGACTTGCCGCGAAGGGGCTCGTGACTTATGAGACGTGATCAAAGCGCGCGGCGCCGCGCGGGTGTACGCGCCGCGCTCGGCCTTCCGCACGCACGTGGGGCAGCGACCGCGCAGCTCGACATCCACATGCTCGACCTGCCAGGAGGGCGCCGCCGGCTTGAGGGACTGCGCCAGGGCTTGGCCGTCCGCCGCGAGGTCCCCGATCGCCCCGCACTCCAGGCACACGAGATGGCCGTGCTCTTCCAGGTGAGCGTCGAACCGGCTGACGCCCCCGAACATCCGCTCCCGCAGCTGGCCGTCTCTGACGAGGCGACGCAGGTTGCGATAGACTGTCGTGAGGCTGATGCTCGGGACGTTCGCCCGCGCGCTCATGAACACGTCGTCGGCCGTAGGATGGCGGTCGCTGCGGCGGACGATTCCCAGAATCAGCTCGCGATGAGACGACTCGGTGCGCTTCTGCATGCGGGCCCGTGGCGCCAACATAAACGCCGGTTCGACGCTTTCGCAACGCGTCGGCCTGCCGGGCGATAGATTCCCTCGCGTGCCCACCGCGCCCGCCCCTCCGCTATGGCTCCTGGCCGAGCTCACGTACCGGTGCCCGCTGCAATGCCCGTACTGTTCCAACCCGCTCGACTTTGCGGGCGCCCGGTTCAAGACCGAGCTGACGACCGAGGAGTGGTGCCGCGTCTTCCGTGAGGCGAAGGCACTGGGGGTGCTGCAGCTCGGCCTCTCGGGCGGCGAGCCGCTGCTCCGGCCCGATCTCGAGACCTTGGTCGCGACCGCCCGCGAGCTCGGCCTCTACTCGTCGCTCATCACCTCGGCCCACCGCCTGACAAAGGATCGGCTCGCGGCACTCAAGCGGGCCGGTCTGGACCACGTGCAGATCAGCGTCCAGGCCGCGGAGGCAGAGCTCTCGGATCGCATTGCAGGCACACTGTCCTACCGCGACAAGCTAGCCGCCTACCGTTACACCAAGGAGCTCGGCTTCCCGCTCACCGTGAATGTAGTGCTGCATCGAGCGAACCTGCATCAAGTGGAGGCGCTCATCCGGCTCGCGGAGTCGCTCGGCGCGGAGCGCATCGAGCTCGCGAACACGCAGTTCTACGGCTGGGCGTTCCATAACCGGGACGCGCTCATGCCCACGAAGGCGCAGCTCGACGCGGCCTGGCAGGTCGTGCAACGCGAGCGGGCGCGGCTCGGTGCCCGTCTCGAGATCGTCTGGGTGCTGCCGGACTACCACGAACAGTTCCCCAAGCCCTGCATGGGCGGCTGGGCGCGTGCCTACATGACCGTGACGCCCGGCGGCGAGGTGTGGCCGTGTCACGCTGCGGGGCGCATCACGACGCTGCGGTTCGAGACGGTGCGCCAGCATCCGCTCGCCTGGATCTGGCACGAGTCCGAGGCGCTCCAGCGCTTCCGCGGCGAGTCTTGGATGCCCGAGCCGTGCCGGTCGTGCGCGCGCCGAGCGGTCGACTTCGGCGGCTGTCGCTGCCAGGCGTTTCTCGTCACCGGTGACGCGGGCGCGACCGACCCGGTGTGTTCGCTGGCGCCGCACCGGCCCGTGATCGACGCGGCGGTCGCCGAGGTCGAACGCGCCGCCGCGGCGGGCGTCGCGCCGCCGCCCCTGACCTACCGCGCGGCGCCGGCCTCGCGCGCACTCGCCGCGCAACAATGACGGCCGCCGCGATCGAAGCCCGCGGCCTCGGCAAGGACTTCGGCTCGATCCGCGCACTCGACCACCTCGACCTCGAGGTGCGCGAGGCCGAGTTTTTCGGGTTCCTTGGGCCCAACGGCGCCGGCAAGACGACCACCGTCCATCTGCTCGCCACGCTGCTCCGTCCGACGCGGGGCACGGCGCGTGTCGCCGGATACGACGTCGTACGCGACGATCTCCAGACCCGTCGCCGCATCGGCCTCGTATTCCAGGAGACGACGCTGGACCGCGATCTCACGGTGGAAGAGAACCTGCGCTTCGCGGCGCGGCTGTGGAACATCCCGGGCCGGCTCGCGGCCCCGCGGATCGGCGAGCTGCTCGGGCAGTTCGGGTTGGTCGAGCGGCGGCGGGATCTCGTGCGCGCCTTGTCGGGCGGTATGCGGCGGGCGCTCGACATTGCGCGCGGCATGCTGCACGAGCCACGGGTGCTGTTCCTGGACGAGCCCACCGCCGGCCTCGACCCGCGGGCCCGACGCTCGTTGTGGGAGCTGGTCCAGCGGCTGCGCGCGGCGTCAGGGCTCACCGTGTTCCTCACCACCCACTACGTCGAAGAGGCGGAGCCGTGCGATCGCGTCGCGGTGCTCGACTGCGGGCGTCTTGCCGCGCTCGGCACGCCTGCCGAGCTCAAGCGCGCGGCCGGAGTGCATTCGCTCGAGGGCGTGTTCCTGGCGCGTACCGGCCATGCGCTCGCCGAGCCGAGCGCGGCGTGATGCGCGCCGTCTCGGGCATTGTCGTCCGCGAGCTGATCCGCTTCCTGCGGCAGCGGGGTCGGGTCCTGGCGAGCCTGGTGCGACCGTTCGTGTGGCTGATCTTCGCGGGGGCCGGGTTCGCGACCGTCTTCACCGGGGCCGGTGAGATCGATTACCGGCGCTACATGGCGCCCGGCCTGCTCGGCATGGTCGTGATGTTCGGGTCACTGCTCGCCGCGCTCTCCACCGTCACCGACCGCGATGCGGGGGTATTGCGCATGGTGCTCGTCGCGCCCATCCGCCGCAGCACGGTCGCGTTGGGTAAGACGCTCAGCGCGACCCTGCTCGGCACGACGCAGGCCATCGCGGTGGGAACCATTCTGCTCTCGCTGGTGCGGCTGTGGCCGGGCTGCGCGGGACTGCTGCTCGCCTTCGCGGCGATCGTGCTCTCGAGTCTGGCGCTGGGGGCGCTGGGGCTCCTCCTGGCCGCGAGCATCCACTCGCTCGAGAATTTCGCGGGCGTGATGAACTTCGTGGTCTTCCCGATGCTGTTTCTGTCGGGCGCGCTCTATCCGGTGCGTCGTCTCGGCCCGGCGTTGCACGCCCTCGTGTACCTCAATCCGCTCGCCTACGGTGTCGATCTCCTGAAACACGCCCTGCTCGCGGGCTGGACGGGCGCGGGCTACGGCGGTGAGATGCCGGTGGCCCTCGACGTGGCCGCGCTAGCGGCGTTCGCCGTCGCGGGGCTCGTCGCCGCGGCCCGGCTGCTCGGTCGCGAAAAGGGCGTCACGCGCGCTGCCTTCCGGGAGCGTGACTAAATGAAGATGTAGGGAATCGCGCGGACGAACAGCGTGATGATCACCCCGGCCATCGCGATCACCAGCGTATACGCGGCCACTTTGTCCTTCGGCGACTTCATGACCACGGCGAGCCCCCGCCATAGCAGGTAGATGCTGTAGAGCGCCAACACCCGACCGACGAGCGTGAGGGGAGGGATGATAGCGCACACGCCAAACACCCAGTACGGCGTGGCCGCGTACGCGGCGACTTTGAGCGCCTGCACCCGGTTGCGCTGGCCGCCGAACATCGGGGCGAGGACGTCGATCAGCCACGCTAGCGCGTACACGCCCGCGAAGCTCAGGGTATAGGTGAGAATGCCGTATGCGAGGGCGTCCATCAGCGTCACCGTCAACGGTCCGGCGATCGTCCGGCGCACGCCGAATACGATCGTACCGAGCGTCTCTGCGAGCGGCGCGATCGCAGCCACGGGCAACAGGAAACCCCGGTAGATCGCTGCCGGCTTGGCGAACTCGCCCGCGATGGCGGGCCACTCCGCTCCCGGCTGGAACAGCAAGCGCCGGGTGCGCACCAACCAAACCGGCAGCTTACGGGGCGGCCTTGCCTTCGCGGCGGGAGGTCGGCCGGCTGGCTTCGGAGGAGGTCCGGCCCGGGGCGGCGTCGGGCCGCGGGGCGGTTGAGGTGGCGTACGCATGGGCTCGGTCCGGTCGAGCTGGTGCCACAAGATACACAAAGCGATCCACGCCGGCACGACGGCACGTTACCCGTTGCGCGCGCTGCTGTTCGGGCAACGTGGCGTCGTGCCGTCGTGTAACCCAGATTTCCAGCCATGCTGATCGACGTCCACGCCCATTTTTACCACGACCGCACCCCCCGCGCCGACTGGCGCGAGCGCAATGCGAGCCGCCTCGCCGCCGGGGAGAAGATCGGCATCACCATCCATGTGGCGTCGATCCTGGGCAGCTGGGGGAGGACGTCCCCGACGTACTTTCCATCGCCCCCCGACCTGGAGTACGGGAACGACGCGCTGCTCGCCCTGGTGCGCGACCACCCGAACCGGATCCGCGGCTACGTGACCGTCAACCCGAACTACACGGCGCACGCCCGGGGTGAGATCCTGCGCTGCCTCGCTGCGGGGATGATCGGTATCAAGCTGGCGGCGAGTCGTCGTGCGAGCGACCCGCTGCTCGACCCGATCTGCGACATCGCCCGCGACCGCGACGTCCCCGTGCTGCAGCACGTGTGGCAACACCGTCGGCGCGATTGGCCGGGGCAAGAGGCATCCGATGCCGTCGAGCTGTGCGCCCTGGCGAGCCGGCACCCCGACATGCGCTTCATCCTGGCCCACATCGGTGGAGGGGGTGATTGGCATCACTCGCTTGCGGCAGTCCGCGCCGCGCCCAATGTGTACGTCGATCTCTCGGGGAGCGGCGTGGATGCCGGGATGTTGGAGGCGTGTCTCGCGGCGGTCGGCGTCGCGCGGTTACTGTGGGGGACCGACATCACGATGGACACCGGATGGGCCAAGCTGCGCTATCTCGAGCGCCTGCTCTCCCCGGAAGAACTCGAGCTGGTGAAGTGGAAAAACGCGGCCCGCATCTTCCCGCGCGGCGCGTTCCCGTCCGACTGATGCGGATCGACGTCAACGTCTTCCTGGGCGCGTACCCGTACCGCCGCGTGCCGGGCACCTCGCCCGACGCCGTGCTCCGGGCGATGGAACGCGTCGGGATCGACGAGGCCTGGGCGACTCACCTCCCAAGCCTGTTCTGGCAGGCGCCGGCCGCAGGAAACGCCTGGCTGTACGAGACGACCGCCCGGGCGCGGCGCCTCAAGCCGGTGCCGGCCGTGCATCCGGGCTTGCCGGGATGGGAGGCGGTCGTCGCGGAGGCAGTCGACCGCGGCGCACCGGCGGTGCGGTGCGACCCTACTTACTCGGGGCTCGACCCCGGCGGCGCGGAGATGCGCGGGCTCGCGGCCGCGTGCGGCGCGGCGCGGCTGCCGCTGCTCACCGCCGTGCGCCTAGAGGACGTACGCCAGCGGCACCCCAACGATCGAGCCGCGGAGCTCCCCGCGGCTGCGCTCCGGGCGCTGCTGCGGAGCCACGCCGAGCTGCGCCTCGTCGTGACGCACGCCGACCGCGCGCTCGTCGAAGAGGTGCATTTCGGCTCCACCCCCGAGGAAGCCGCCCGCACCTGGTGGGACATCTGCTGGATCTGGGGGCCGCCCGAGGACCACCTCGAGATGTTGCTCGGCACCGTGGGGGTCGAGCGGTTCGTGTTCGGAACGGGGCAGCCGCTCCGGATCCCGGAGACCGCCGTCGCGAAGCTCGATCTCCTCGCGCTCCCCGCTGCGCGACGCGCCGCGATCGAGTCCGGAAACGTTCGCACGGGGCTGTCCCGCTGACCGCCCGCCCGCCCGAGCGTCTGACCGCCCGTCTCGAGTGGGGCCTGGTCCCGGCCGTCCCCGTCCCGTTTCGGGACGGCGCAGTGGCCGAGGACGCGCAGCGCGCATACGCGCTGTGGATGGCCGGGCAGCAGGTGGCGGGCGTGGCGGTGTGGGCGCACACGGGCCGGGGACGGCACCTGACACCCGCGCAGCGCCACCAAGTGCTCGCCACCTGGCGCGCCGCCCTGCCGCTGAGCGTGATCGTCGCGGGCGCGGCGAGCGTCGAGATGGCGCGCGATGCCAAGGCCGGAGGGGCGGACGCACTGCTCGCCTTCCCGCGGGCCGACGACCCTGTCGGCTACCACGACGCCCTCAGTCGCGAGCTGCCGGTGATCGCGTTCTATCTGTACGAGGCTGCGGGTGGCGTCGCGTACGACAACCAAACGCTGCACGCGATCCTCGCCCAGCCCGGCGTGATCGGCATCAAGGTGGCGACCCTCGATTCGGTCATGACGTTCCAGCGGCTCGCCGGGCTGATCCGCGACCACCCCGAGAAGCTGTTGATCACCGGCGAGGATCGCTTCTTCGGCTACTCGCTGACGATGGGCGCGCGGGCTGGCCTGGTGGGGATGGGTGCCGCCCTGACGAACTTGCAGGTGGGGTTGATCGAGGCCTTCCGCGCCGGTGACTTCGCCAAGTTTGTCCGCCTCTCGGCGATCTGCGACCGGTTCGCGGCGGCGACGTTCATCCCCCCGATCGAAGGGTACGTGCGCCGTGTGCTGTGGGCCCTCGCGGCTGACGGCGTGATTCCGGACGACGCGTGCGACGATCCCTGGGGGCCCCCCCTGACGCCGGCCGAGCGGGACGCCGTGCGCCGCGCCGTGCGTGAAGCGCGCGGCGCCCGCGTGAGCCTGCCGTGAGCCGCATTGCGAGGCGGTCGTTTCTCGGAGCGTGCGCCGCGACCGCGGCATTCCCCCTAGTCAAAGGCTTCGTTCCTATGAAGCAGAAACCGCACGTCGTGGTGGTTGGGGCGGGAGCATTCGGTGGCTGGACCGCGTTGTACCTCCAGCGCCAGGGGGCGCGCGTGACCCTCGTCGACGCGTGGGGACCCGGCAACGCTCGCGCGAGCTCGGGCGGCGAGACGCGGGTGATCCGCGCTACCTACGGTCCCCGCGCCGTCTACACGCACCTCGCCGTGCGCGCACTCGCGCTGTGGCAGGAGCACGAGCGGCGCTGGAAGCAGCGCCTGCTCCATCCGATCGGCGTGTTGTGGCTCGTCGAGGATGATGACGCGTACGAAACGGCCGCCCTGCCGATCCTCAAGGAGGCCGGGACTCGGTTCGAGCAGTTGACGGGCGCGGAGACGGCGAAGCGCTATCCGCAGATCAACTGCGAGCGCGTGCGCTGGGCCATCTTCGAGCGGGACGGCGGCTACCTCACAGCGCGACGCGCTTGTGCCGCCGTGCTCGAAGGATTTCTCGCGGCTGGCGGCGTCTATCGTCAGGTCGCGGTGCAGCCGCCCGTGCCGGGCGAGGCTGTGCGCGCCACCGACGGCAGCACGCTGGCCGCCGACGTGTACGTGTTCGCCTGCGGGCCGTGGCTCGGGAAGCTGTTTCCGGACGTCATCGGCGATCGCGTGCGCGCGACGCGTCAGGAAGTGTTCTTCTTTGGCACCCCTCCTGGTGACGGTCGCTTCACCGAGGAGGCGCTCCCCGTGTGGGCCGATCATGGCAATCACTTCACGTACGGGATTCCCGGAAACGAGTGGCGGGGGTTCAAAGTGGCGGACGACGCGCGCGGGCCGGTGTTCGATCCCACCAGCGGTGAGCGGCTGCCGTCGCCCGAGGCGCTCCGGAGCGCGCGCGACTACGTGGCGGTCCGCTTCCCGGCGCTCAAGGATGCCCCCCTGCTCGAGGCGCGGGTGTGTCAGTACGAGAACTCCCCCGACGAACACTTTATCGTCGACCGCCATCCGAGCGCCGAGAACCTGTGGCTCGTGGGCGGTGGATCGGGACACGGGTTCAAGCACGGCCCGGCGGTCGGGGAGCTGGTCGCGGGGCTGGTGCTCACCGGGCGGCAGGCCGACCCCCAATTCCGGCTGTCGCGCTTCGCCCAGTAGGGTGCGCGCCCAGCTCGAACGAGACTTCCAGCGCTTCCAGCGCGAGCTGCCCCCCGGCTTCCCGGATCACGTGCGCGAGACGTACGGGATCGACCTCACCGCCCGCTACCTCGGTGAGACCATCCCGCATCCGATCGGGAAGGGCTCGGGCCAGTTGTCCCTGAACGAGACCCAGCTCGCCGCCGATGCTGAGGCGGGGCTCGCCTTCGTGGTGCTGAAGACGGTGATCGCGCAGGACGAGGCAGGCAGCCAGTCGATGGCCGCTTGGGCGGTCCACGAAACCAAGATGACGGTGGAGCGGCGCCGCGCCGCCAGCAACCGGACGGGGTGGACGGTCACCTGGAAAGGCCGAGGCTGGGACCGCACGCTGGACGAGTACCTCGCCCTGGTGCGGGCGGGACGCGACCTCACGCGAGCGCGGCGTCTCCTCGTCCTACCGTCGGTGAAATATCACCTGCCGCGGCTCCAGGAGCCGTTTCGGGACGCCGAATACCGCTACACCACGCGGCGTCTCGCCGACGCCTGGGGGGAGCCCCCGCTCCTCGTGGAGAAGGATTTCTCCCCGACGCTCGCGGGCGATTCGCTCGCGGCGGACCGCGGCCAGATTGTGCGGTGGCTGCGTGAGGTGCCGGTCCGCATCCGCAGCGCGTCGCCAGGGCCGGTGCGCATCGCCGTCAAGCTGATGAACGCGCGCTTCGACGACGACTTCCAGCTCGCGATGATGGCTGCATGCACCGGCGCCGACGCGCTGGTGGTGTTCAATCGCCTGTTCGACGCCGAGCGGGGTGTCGCGTACGGAGGCTGGGACTTGAGCGAGCGGAACCTGCGGGTGCTGGACGCCATTGCCCCCCGGGTCAGCGCGGGGCCCCCGAATACCCCGGGCTCACCCCCGTTAACCCCGGGCTTACGCCCGTTAACCCCGGGCTTACGCCCGGGGCTATGCGGCACCGGAAACATCTGCTCCGGTCGCCTGATCGTGGACTACGCCCGGCGCGGCTGCGAGAGCGTGCAGCTGCACACGTTTTTCCAGCTGCCGCTGTCCGAGTACGCCGCGACCCGGGGCTCGCGCACCCAGCGGGCGCTGCACGCGCTGGTGTTTCATCCAAGCGACGGCCTCGTCGCCGCAATGCTCGAGCTCGAAGCCGCGGGTGAGCTCGAGCGACGCGACGGGGCGCTGCATTTCCTCGACCTCGCGAGCCATGCGCATCGTCCGGGCTGAGCTGTTCGAGCTGACGATCCCGCTCATCGAGCCGTTCATCATCTCCGGGGGGCGGATCGACGCGCGCCGCTCGCTCATCATCGCCCTGCACGACGACGCAGGCCATGTCGGGTACGGCGAGTCGCCGCCGTTCGAGCTGCCGTTCTACTCTGAGGAGACGCTCGCGAGCGCCCGCGATCTGATCACCCGCGTGCTGGTCCCGCGCGTCGTGGGGAAGGAGTTCGCCTCTCCCGCCGCCGTGGATGCAGCGCTGCACGAAGGCGTGCGGGGCAATCCGTTCGCCCGGGCGGGGATCGAAACTGCGGCGTGGGACCTCGAGGCCCACCGACGCGGGATCGGGCTCGGGCAGCTGGTCGCTGCCCAGCTCGGCGTGACGCCGGCGGCGAGCGTCGCCTGCGGCGTGGCACTCGGCATTCCCGACGACGGGAAACCCGACACGCTCACCCGCCGCGTGTACGCCGCGCTCGAGCAGGGGTACCGTCGCGTGAAGATCAAAGTGATGCCGGGATGGGACGCGGTGGCGGTCAGCGCGGCGCGCGTCGCCATGGGTGCCGTCGAGCTCCCGCTCACCGTCGACGCAAATGGCGCCTACGCGTGGCCCGTCCACGAGAACAGTTTGCGCGCCCTCGACGACGCCGGCCTCCTGTACATCGAGCAGCCCCTCGCCCCGGACGAGCTCGTCGCCTACGCGGCGCTGAGTCGCACGCTGCACACGCCGGTCTGCCTCGACGAGACCCTTACGAGCGCCACGATCGCACGGCAGGTGATGGAGCTGGAAGGGCCCCGCGTCTGGAACATCAAGGTGCATCGGGTGGGCGGCCTCGCGGAGGTGTGCCGGATCTACCAGCTTGCGGCCCGATACGGCGCCGACCTGTGGGTCGGGACGATGCCCGAATCGGGCATCGGCTCCCAGGCGGCGCTCGCGGTGGCCGGCTTGCCGCTGTGCGTTTACCCATCTGACCTGGAGCCGAGCGCCCGATGGTATGGCCGCGACGCGGATGTGATCAAGCTCAGCATGAGCAAAGACGGGCGGATGGCGGTGCCGGGGGTGTCGGTCGCGCGCTTGCTGGATGTGGGACGCTTTCGGGCCGCGACGCGACCCGTCGTCCCTTGACGCCGCCGGGCTAACTTACACACGAGACACCTTTCCGTCTTCACCTCGGAGAACCATCGCGTGCTCGCCTTCCGTCCTATCGTATGGCCCATTGTCCTGGCGTTCTTCCCGTCCCTCGCCGTCGCCCAGCAGTACGACGCCTCCCTCTTCGCCGGCCTGCACTGGCGCTTGATTGGGCCGTTTCGCGGCGGCCGTACCGTCGGGGCGACCGGTGTGCCGGGTCAGCCTAACGTCCTCTATATCGGCGTCAACAACGGCGGCGTGTGGAAGAGCACCGACTACGGGCGCACCTGGAGACCGATCTTCGACGCTGAGTCGACCGGCTCGGTCGGCGCTCTCGCCGTCGCCAGTTCCGATCCCAACGTTATCTATGTCGGCAGCGGCGAAGGCCTGCAGCGCCCCGACCTGTCGGTGGGCGACGGGATCTACAAGTCCACCGACGCCGGGCGGACGTGGCGGCAGCTCGGCCTGCGGGACGGCCAGCAGATCCCCGCTGTGATCGTCGACCCGCACGATGCGAACCGGGTCTTCGTCGCGGTGCTCGGTCACCCGTACGGCGCGAACGCAGAGCGTGGCGTGTTCCGCTCCCAGGACGGCGGGGCAACGTGGGAGAAGGTGCTGTACACCGACGAGAACACCGGCGCCATGGACGTCGCATTCGACCCCGCGAACCCGCAGACGGTGTTCGCCGTGCTCTGGGCGGCGCGCCAGGCGCCGTGGGAGATCGGCAGTTCCTGGACCCTCTCCGCCAACAACGGCCTGTACAAATCCGTCGATGGAGGGACCACGTGGCGGCGCGTCACCGCCGGCCTGCCCACCGCCCAGGACCGGCTGGGCCGCATCGGCCTCGCCGTGTCGCCCGGCGAGCCCGCCCGCATGTACGCGGTAGTGGGCGCCGCCAACGGCGGCGGAGTGTACCGCTCCGACGACGGCGGCGAGCGGTGGCGGCTCGTCAACGCGGACCAGCGCCTGTGGGGTCGCGACGGCGATTTCAACGAGGTGAAGGTCGATCCGAAGCACGCCGATGTCGTGTACGTGGCGAACGTCGTGACGTGGAAGTCCACGGACGGCGGCCAGACCTTCAGCGCGCTGCGGGGCGCGCCGGGCGGCGACGACTACCACCGCCTCTGGATCAATCCGGACGATCCCAACATCATCCTCCTCGCGGGCGATCAGGGCGCCGTCGTCACGGTCAACGGCGGCGAGACGTGGAGCTCGTGGTACAACCAGCCCACGGCACAGTTCTACCATGTCAGCACCGACAACGCCTTTCCCTACCGCGTATACGGCGGCCAGCAGGAGAGCGGATCGGCCGGCATCCTGAGCCGCGGCGCCGACGGCCAGATCACTGTCCGCGAGTGGCATCCCGTCGGTGCCGAGGAGTACGGCTACGTGGCCCCCGATCCGCTGCACCCCGACATCGTGTACGGCGGCAAGGTCACGCGCTTCCACTGGAGCACAGGCGAGGTCCAGGACGTGTCCCCCGAGCCGGTGCGGACGGGGCGATACCGCTTTGTCCGGACGATGCCCCTGCTGTTCTCGCCGCTCGACCCGCACGTCCTGTACCTCGGTGGCAACGTGCTGTTCAGGACGGTGAACGGCGGCCAGAGCTGGCAAGTGATGAGCCCCGATCTGACCCGCGCGGCGTACGACGTGCCGGCGAGCCTCGGGGCGTTTACGGCGCTCGATCCCGAGAAGGGCACGCACCGCGGGGTGATCTATACCATCGCGCCCTCCTTCACGCGACCGAACCTCATCTGGGTCGGGACCGATGACGGGCTGATCCACGTCACGCACGACGGCGGCCGCAAGTGGACGAACGTGACCCCGACCGCGCTGACGCCCTGGAGCAAGGTTTCGCTTATGGAGGCGTCGCACGTCGATACCCTCGCGGTCTACGCCGCCGTGAACCGCTTCCGTCTCGACGACCTCCACCCCCACATCTTCCGCACCAAAGATGGCGGTAGGACGTGGACCGACGTCGTTGAGGGAATACCGTCGAACGAGGTCGTCAACGCGGTGCGGGAGGATCCGGTGCGGCGCGGGCTGCTCTACGCGGGGACCGAGCGGGGCGTTTACGTATCGTTCGACGCGGGCGATCACTGGCAGTCGCTCCAGCTCGACCTGCCGGCGAGCTCGGTGCGCGACCTCGTCGTGCACGACAGCGACCTCGTCGTGGCGACGCACGGCCGCTCGTTCTGGATCCTGGACGACATCACGCCGCTGCGCCAAATCGCGGCCGCCGCCGCGGCGACGGCCGCCTACCTGTACCGGCCGGCGCCCGCCGTTCGGGTCCGCTGGAACGAGAACACCGACACGCCGTTGCCGCCCGACGAGCCCGCAGCGAAGAACCCGCCGGACGGCGCGATCGTGGACTACTATCTGGCTCGCCCGGCCGCCGCACCGGTCACGCTCGAGATTCTCGATCGGGCGGGAAGGCTGGTGCGCCGTTTCTCGAGTGCCTCCCTCTCCTCCTCCTCCTCCCCCTCCCCCGAGCGACCGGAGCAGCCGGACACGGCGCTCAACATTCCCCTCATGTGGATCCGGCCGCCGCAGACGCTCTCCACCGCGCGGGGGATGCACCGCTTCGTGTGGGACCTGCACGGCGAGCCACCGCCTGCGATGCGGCACGAATACCCCATCTCGGCGATCCCCGGTGACACGCCGCGTGAGCCGCGCGGGCCGTGGGTGCTCCCCGGACGGTACGCGGTGCGGCTCGCCGTGGGTGGAGAGACGCGCACCCAGCCGCTCGTGGTCCGGATGGATCCTCGCGCGCAGCTCGTGCCCGGCGCGCTCGCACAGCAGTTCGCCCTGGCGCTGCGAATTGTCGCCGCCTTGCGCGGCGACTCTGCCGCGTTGCAGCGCGTGCGCGCCGTGCGCATGGAAGTGAAGCGCGCGCGTGAGCGAGTCGGGCAGGGCGCGGCGGCCGCCCTCGACTCGCTCGACGGTCGAGCCGCGGCACTGGAGTCGGGGGCGGGCGAGCCCCCTCCGCCCCCGGGGCAGCGAGGGAAGGAGAACCTGATCCGCTTGAACGGTGACCTCGTCGCCGTGTATGGTGTGGTGGAGGGGTCAGATGCGACGCCTACCGCGGCGGTGCGAGCCGCGCTGGGTGACCTCGAGCGCGCTCTCGCGGAGTTGCTCGCGCGCTTGCGGGAGCTCGAGCGGCGTTTCTACAATAGAGGGCCATGATCCCCATCGAGCACCAGCCGCCCGGCTACTGGGCGACGAATCTGTACACGAACCCGCGCAAGCGCCCTAAGTCGGACGCTCCGATCAAGGATCTCCCGCCGCGTGCGGCGCAGCGCTTCAAGCAGGCGCGAGAGGGCATCCGCGCGCTCAAGCACGTCACCGAGCAGGTAGTGTTCATGGGGACGGCATGGAAATGGGTGTGGATGTACGAGGTGGGCGGCCGCAAGCTGGCGTATCTGCATCCGATGGAGGCGGGCGTCAGCGGGACGTTCGTGCTGTCGGAGCCGGAGGAGCGTGAGTTGGCCGTCACCGACGGGCTGCCTACGTCCCTGCGCCGGGCGATGCGCGGCGGGCCGGTGTCGGCTGGCGTGCGGTGGTGCTGGATGGAGTTCCCGGACTTGGACGCGGTCGACGCGTTTGTCGGGATCATCCGGTTGAAGCATCAATTCCTGGCGCGCCCGGAGTAGGGGCACGGCAGTGCCGTGCCCCTACTCCGGGCGCGCGCCGACCGCGCCCTACTTGTGCCCCGTTCGCCGGCAGCGCTACATTCCGGCGCCCGCAAGCCATTCCGCACGCAACCGATACATTCGCCATCGAGCGCCCGTGATGACGAAGAGGTGTGGCAGGGCCGCGGTGGGGGTCGCGCTCGCCTGTGTGATTGTCGCCACCGCCGCGGCCCAAACCGGACAACCTGCGCCAGCAACGCCACGACGTCCACGCCGGCCAGTACCAGATTCCCTGCCTGTATTGCCACGCCACGGTGACGGTGTCGAGCGAGCCCGGAATCCCCACCGTACAGACCTGTTTCGGTTGCCACCAGCTCGTCACGGGCGGCAAGCGCGCCTTGGGGGGCAGCGTGAGCGCGCCCACGGATTCAGCCGCACGCGCCGCGGAGGTGGCCGAAGTGCGCAAGGTGCTGGCGGCGTGGATCGGTAAGAAACCGCCGGAGTGGGTTCGCGTCCACGCGCTCCCCGGGTTCGTGCACTTCCCGCACATGCGACATATCAAGGCCCTCGGCACCGAAGCTTGCGTGACCTGCCATGGCGACGTGCGGGCGATGGCCCAGGTGTCCCAGGTGTCGACGCTGAAGATGGGTTGGTGCGTGAGCTGTCACGTGCAGCGCCAGGTGGGCCGCGACTGCACGCTGTGCCACTACTGAGGGCGGAGCACATGGACCGCAGACGGTTCCTGAAGGTCCTGGGCGCGACGAGCAGCGGCGCCGCGGCGATCTCGGCGTGCGGTATCGGCCCGGAGCCGACCGAGCACCTCGTGCCGTACCTGGTGCCGCCCGAAGACCAGGTGCCCGGCACGGCGACGTACTATGCGACCACGTGCCGCGAGTGCGGAGCCGGGTGCGGGCTGCACGCCAAGGTACGCGAGGGGCGGGTGGTCAAGCTCGAGGGCAACCCGGAGTCCCCGATCAACGAAGGCCGTCTCTGCTCGCGCGGCCAGGCAGCTCTTCAGGGCCTCTACAACCCCGACCGCGTCACCGATCCAATGGCCCGCGGGCCGAACGGCGCATGGCAGAAGCTGACATGGGATGACGCCATCGGCCGGCTCGCGACGAAGGTCAAGGAGGCGCGCGGCCGGGGGATCGTGTTCGTCACCGGGCTCGAAAGCGGCTCCTTCGGCGAGCTCGTCGACTCGTGGACGAAGGACGTAGGCGGTCGGCATGTCAGCTTCGAGCCGTTCGCCTTCGAGGCGCTGCGGGAGGGGAACCGCCTCGCCTTCGGCACGTCGGCGATTCCGTTCTACGACTTCGAGAGCGCCCGCTACATCGTCTCCTTCGGCGCCGACTTCATGGAGACATGGCTCTCCCCGGTCGGCTACCAGAACGGTTTTACGCGCGCCCATAGCTTCGACGGGGACCGCGACGCGTCGATGGCGAAGTTCGTCTACGTTGGCCCGCGGTTGTCCCTCACCGGGATGAGCGCGGACGAGTGGATCGCGGCGAAGCCGGGAACCGAGTTCATGCTCGCCTTGGGCATGGCGCAGGTGATCGTGGCGCGGCGACTCGCTCCCGTCCCGCTGGACGCTAACCGTCTCACGCGCCTCCTCCCCACGCCCCAGCAGATCGCCCCACTGGCCGGCTTCGACGCGACCGAGATCGAGCGCCTGGCACGCGAGTTTGCCGCGTCCAAGGGCGGCCTGGCGGTTGCGGGCGGGGTCGCGACTCAGTACGGGGACGGGGCGGCAATGCTCGTGGCCGCCGTGAACATCCTCAACTACGTTGCCGGGCAGGTCGGCAGGACCGTCCGGTTCGGGCCGAACCATGCGATCGATGCTGCGGGCTCGTTCCAGCAGATGGCGGGGCTCGTGGCAGAGCTGGCGGCGGGCAAGTTCGAGCTGCTGCTCGTGCACGGGGCGAACCCGGGCCATGCTCTCCCGGCAGCGTTCTCGCAAGCGCTCGGGAAGGTCGGCTACAAGGTCAGCTTCTCATCGTATCTGGACGAGACCGCCGCCGCGGCGGATCTCGTGCTCCCGGATCTGCATCCGCTCGAGCAATGGAGCGACTCGCGCCCTCGCGCCGGGATCCACGCGCTGCAGCAGCCGGTGATGCAGTCCGTCTTCCCCAACACCATGCACACGGGCGATGTGCTGCTCCGTCTGGCAGGGAAGGGCGGGACGTTCAAGGACTACCTCCAGAATCGGTGGAAGGAGCTCCACCAGCGTTTCGGCAAGGGCCGGGACTTCGGGGACTTCTGGAGCGATGCCCTGCAGCACGGCGGGCTCTATACCGAGGCGCCCGCGCAGGCGGTGCGCCTCGACCCGGGGATCGCCCAGCTGCTCGGCGGCTTGCCCGGGACGGGAGGCGCATCGGAGCAGTCCCTGCTGATCGTCTTCCCCTCGCTCGCGCTGCACGACGGCCGCGGCGCCAACAAGCCCTGGCTCCAAGAGCTCCCCGACCCGGTTTCGAAGATCACGTGGCACGCGTGGGTCGAGGTCCATCCCGAGACGGCAGCGAAGTGGCAACTGGCGAACGGGGACATCCTGCTCCTTAAGTCGCCGTACGGCGCCGTGCGCGCGCCCGTGTGGATCACGCCCGGCGTCCGACCCGAAGTGCTGGCGGTCCCGACGGGGCAGGGGCACAAGGCGTACGGCCGCTACGCCAAGGATCGCTCGTTCAACGCCTTCGAACTGCTGAGCGACAAGCCGGCGGACTTCGGCGGGCGGGCGTTCGCCGTGCGCGTGTCGGTGGTGAAGACCGGCGACCACCGCCGGCTCGCCACCGTCGAGGGCGACGCCCGCGAGCAGGGCCGCGGGATCATCGAGGTGCTGCCGCTCGCCGAGGCGCGCAAGCTCAAGGGGGGTGCGCATCCCTTCGAGGAGCGCGAGGCACCGGCGTATGCGGACGAGGCGCTCAAGCAGTGGGCCGAGGCACAGCACAAACAGGCCTCGCTCGGCAATTACGCTGGTGCCTTGCCCCGCTGGGGGATGGCGATCGACCTCTCCAAGTGCACTGGCTGCTCGGCCTGCGTGACGGCGTGCTATGCGGAAAACAACCTCGCCACAGTGGGCGAGGAGCTCGTCGTGCGACGCCGTCAGATGAGCTGGATGCGGATCGAGCGCTACTACACGGGGGGCGGCGACGCGGACGGCCGCGGAGGCAAGGTGGGCGCCGTTGTCACGCCCATGCTGTGCCAGCAGTGCGGTACCGCGCCGTGCGAGCCGGTCTGCCCGGTGTACGCCGCCTACCACACCCCGGACGGACTCAACGGCCAGGTCTACAACCGTTGCGTCGGGACGCGCTACTGCGCCAACAACTGCCCCTACAAGGTCCGCTACTTCAACTGGTACAACTTCGCGGAGCCGGGCGGCGAGTGGGAGAGCTGGCCCGACCCCCTCAACCTGCAGCTCAACCCGGACGTCACGGTGCGCGAGAAGGGTGTGATGGAGAAGTGCACCTTCTGTGTGCAGCGCGTCCGCGCCGCCCAGAACCGCGCCCGGCTGGAGGACCGCAGCGTGCGCGACGGGGACATCACGCCGGCCTGTGCGCAGGCCTGCCCGTCGGCGGCGATCGTGTTCGGTGATCTGCACGATAGGACCTCGCTCGTCGCCCGGCTCGCCGAGGACCCGCGCGGGTACCACGTGCACGCCGAGCTCAACACCCGACCCGCCATCACGTACCTCGCCAGGGTAGTGCACGGCGCGGCGGGCGAGGTGAGCCCGGATGCCTGAGACCGCGACGGCACCGGCCCGTGGCACCCGCGTGACCTATGATTTCGTCACGCGCTCGATCGCGCGCACCCTGGGTCATCCGGGGAAGGGCTACTTCGCGTTGCTCGGTAGCGCGGTCGCACTGCTGGCGGTTGGGATCGGCTGTCTGCTGCTGCTGCTGCGCTATGGGCTGGGGCTGGCCGGCTACTCCCACCCCGTGTACTGGGCGGTGTACATCACGTGCTTCGTGTTCTGGGTGGGCATCGCGCACTCGGGCACGCTGATCTCGGCGATCCTGTTCTTGTTCCGCTCGGGGTGGCGCACGGCGGTGTACCGCACGGCCGAGGCCATGACGGTGTTCGCCGTCATGACGGCCGGGCTGTTTCCGCTGATCCACATCGGCCGGCAATGGTACTTCTACTGGCTGATTCCCTACCCGAACGAACGGGGCCTGTGGCCCAACTTCAAGTCGCCGCTCATCTGGGACGAGTTCGCGATCGGAACCTACTTCACCGTATCGACGGTGTTCCTGATCATGGGGTTGATCCCGGATATCGCGGCGGCGCGCGACGTGGTGAGCGGCTGGCGCAAAAGGCTATACGCCATCACCTCGCTCGGGTGGCGCGGCACCAACGAGCAGTGGCGCCACTACACGCGCGGCTACCTCTATCTCGCCGCGCTCGCGACGCCGCTCGTCCTGTCGGTGCACAGCGTGGTGTCGTGGGATTTCGCGATGGCGATCGTACCCGGCTGGCACGCGACGTTGTTTGCGCCGTATTTCGTGGCCGGCGCGATCTACTCGGGCGTCGCCATGGTGATCACCCTGCTCGTGCCGATCCGCAAGCTCTTCCACCTCGACGAGCTGATCACCGTGCACCACTTCGAAAACCTGGCGAAGCTGTGCCTGCTGACGGGCCTGATCGTGAGCTACGCGTACTGCGTCGAGAACTTCACGGCGTGGTTCGGCGGCCACCACGCGGAGCGCGCGGCGTTCTGGTACCGGGCGTTCGGGCCGTTCTGGTGGGCGAGCTGGACGATGAATATCTGCAACGGGATCCTCCCCTGGTTGCTGTGGTTCAAGAAGATCCGTACGAGCATCCTGGGGCTGTTCGTGATCTCGATCTTCGTGAACATCGGGATGTGGTTCGAGCGCTTTGTGATCATCGTGGTGTCGCTCGCGGGAGAGCCGTATGAGCGGTTCGCGAACGCCACCTACAACCCGACGTGGGCGGACTGGGGCATCATGGCCGGCAGCTTCGGCTGGTTCTTCATGTGGTTCCTGTTGTTCGTGAAGAATTTCCCGGCGGTCTCGATCTCCGAGGTGAAGGAAGTGCTGCCGGCGCCCACCCGCGGCAAGGCGGTGCACGCGTGAAGCTCGTGAACCCGCTCACCGCGATCTTCCACCCGCCGCCGACGCCGGGTGTGCTGGGCGTGTTTGGTCACCTCGACGCGACCGTGGAAGCCATCGGCAAGCTGCGCCACGGCGGTCATACCGACTTCACCGTCTATTCCCCGATTCCGCGGCACGAGATCGAGGATGCGCTCGACCAGCCGGTCAGTCCGGTCCGCATGTTCACGCTGATCGGCGGCATCGCCGGGTGCGCTATCGGGGCCTGGCTCACGCTGTACATGTCGTACGACTGGCCGATCGTGCTCGGCGGCAAACCCGTCGGCTCGATCCCGCCGTACGTGGTGATCATGTTCGAGATGACGATCCTGTTCGGCGCGCTCGCGACCATTCTCGGCATCCTGTTCAACGCCCTGTTCGCGGCGCGCCGTCTCGGGACGGTCGCCTACGACGCCCGGTTCACGAACGACAAGTTCGGCATCTTCGTGCCGTGCGAGGCGGCCCGGGCGGGGCAGGTGGAAGCGCTGCTGCGTGGCACCGGTGCGGAGGAGGTGCGGCGTGCATAAGCGCGTGTTGCTGCTTGCGCTCGCCGCGCTCGCCGCCTGTAACCCGGACGACGTCGTGCACCGGGTCGGATGGTTCGCCACGATGCGGCACCAGCGCAGCATCAAGCCGTACGCGCGGCCCATCCCGCCGGTCGCCGGCACGGTCTCGATCACCGGCGTGGAGCCGGCGGCGGATCTTACGACCGCGGACCGGCTCGCCAACTCCCGCACCCGCACGTCCGAGTCCATCAACCGTGGCCGGTTCGTGTACGAGACCTATTGCCTGGTCTGCCACGGTGCGAGCGGCAGGGGCGACGGGCCGATCTCGGCCACGAACGGACAGACTCCTCCGGGGCCGTTCTTCGGGGTGCGCTCCCTCGTGAACGATACGATCGCGCGCCGCACCGACGGTTACATCTACGCGGTGATCGTGAGCGGGCAGGTGATGGGGCGCGGCCTGATGCCGGTGTACGGCGACAAGGTGCGGGGCAACGACCGCTGGGACCTCGTCAACTACGTGCGCACTCTCCAAGCGCAAGCCCGGAGCGGGAGCGGAGCGAGGCGATGAGCGTGGCCACGGCTGGTTCCCGTGCGCAGCTCGTCGAGAAGGCGCGCCACTTCCCGGCGCGGACGTTCATCGCCTACGGGGTCGTGGCCTCGGGCGTCGGCGCGGCGGTGTTCTTTTGGGCGCTCACGACCGGCCAGGCCGCCCGAGCGTGGCAATCCTATCACGTCAACTTCATGTTTTGGACCGGCCTCGCGCAGGGCTTGGTCGTGTTCGCGGCCACGCAGAAGCTCGCGAAGGGGCACTGGTCGGGGCTGCTGATCCGATTCGCCGAGTCCGCCGCCGCGTTTCTGGTGGTCGCCGTAGTGTTGTTCCTGGGCCTCGTGCTCGGGCGCGGCTACATCTTCTCGTGGCTGCACGAGCCGCGCCCCGACATCGGCGCCTGGCTCGTGAGCCGGTTCTTCTTTCCGCGTAACGGCCTGATTCTGGGCGCCCTGGCGTGGCTGTCGTGGCGCTTCGTGCGGCACGACGTGGCGCCCGACGTGCGGGAGTTGGCCGACGGCCGCGCCGTAGATCGGCTCGAGGGCCGGGATCAGATCGCCCGCGAGGCGGCGATTCTCATCGTCGGATTTGCGTTCGGGCACAGCCTGCTGGCGTTCGACTTGATGATGTCGCTCGCCCACAAGTGGGTGAGCAACCTGTTCGGCGCTTTCTACTTTATGGGGAGCTTCCTCGCCGCCCTCATGGCGCTCGCGGTGCTCGCGATCGCGTTGCGCCGCCGGATGGGCCTGGCGCAGCTGATCTCGGCGAAGCAGCTGCATGACCTCGGCAAGTTGTGCTTCGGCTTCACCGTGTTCTGGGCCTATCTCATGTGGGCCCAATTCCTGGTGATCTGGTACGGCAACCTGCCGGAGGAGACGTACTTCATCTTTTATCGGCTGATCGGGCCCTGGCGGCCGGTGGGCGTGTGGGTCTTCCTGCTGGTGTTCGTGATTCCGTTCGTGGGTCTGCTCGGCGTCCGTCCGAAAAAGTATCCGCCTACGTTTCTCGCCTTCGCCCTCGTAAGCCTCGCGGGAATCTGGCTCGAGCGCTACCTCGAGATCGTGCCATCGATCAACGGCGGCGCCGGTCCGGCGATCGGCTTGCCGGAAGCCGGTGTCACGCTGCTGTTCGCAGGCTTGTTCCTCCTCGCCATGGGGTGGTTCGCCACGCGGTATCCGATGATCTCGCCTCGGCTGGCGGCCGATACCCTGCAGCGGGAAGCACACTAAACGGCGTTGCTGGGCGACATCCGCCCCAGGCTCTTGCAACGTTTCTAAGGGTAGCACTGGTACGCAATAGAATCTGGCTCGTTCCCTGGACAACTCGGAGGTCTCATGCGGTCGCAACTGCTCATGTTGGCGGCGGGTCTGGCGTTGGTGGCGGGGTGCAAGAGTTCAACGTCTCCCTCAGGGGGCGGCCGCAGCACCACGATCACGGTCGGGAACAACTTCTTCTCACCCACGCCGGACACCGTCGCTGCAGGGCAGGTGACTTTCTCGTGGTCGACGCCGTCTAACGGGCACAACGTCACTTGGATTAGCGGGCCGACGACCCCTTCCAATTCCCAGACACTGCAGTCCGGAACGTTTCCGGCCACGCTCCAGGCGGGGACCTACACGTACCACTGCACGATTCACGCGGGCATGAACGGTACCATCGTTGTGCAGTGAGCGTCGCCTAGGGGCGGAGTGGCTGGAGGCGACGCTGCAGCGCCGCGAGGGAGTCGGCGGACAGCGGCCCGCGCACTTCGGAAACGAGCGCTGCGGCGGGCCGATTGGCGGCCGCGCCGCGCGCGTGCAAAGCGGCCGCCTCGGGCTTGCGCTCCGCCGCTGCTAGCGAGTCCGGTGTCGCCGCGGCTCGGCCCATCAATGCCCGCTCGGCAGGCTTCACGGTATCGGCGCGCGCCGCATCGGTCACGACTACCGATTGCAGCGAGAGCGGAGCCTGGCGCCCAGTGATCACGGCGATGACCGTGCTCGAATCGAGCGCCTGCTCGACGACGACTCCAGAGAAGCCGATTAGACGCGCCCGGTAGATGCCCCGGACTGGAAGGTCGGGCACGGCGTAGGGATCCGTGCCCAGGAACGCGCGGGCGCTGTCCAAGGTGACCGGCGGGCCGGTCAGGGCGTACTGCCCGACCATGCCAGCGAGAGCAGGTGCGGGGGCCGGTGAGACGGGCTGGGGCGCGAGCGACGGCTTGACCGCACTCACCGCGAGCTCGTCGCGCAGCGCGACGCTGGTCTCTGGCCGCGCTTCCGCCACCACCACCTCCGCCGACTTGTCTTTCGCTGTCGACTTGCGCTCGGCTGCCACGCCGGTCGGTGCTGCGGGCGCACGCGTGCGCCCCACCGGCCGTGGCGCGGCACGGCGCGTAGCGCCGGTCTCGGGCGCGGCCGCGGGAGCGAGGGTGCTCGTGGCGGCGAGATCGCTGGTGCGCTGGTCTGCCGCGGGTTGCTCCCGCTGCAATACCCGCGACCCAAAGTACGTCCCGGCTCCCAGCGCGAGCACTACGGTGGCCGCCCAGGCGAGCGGCAGTCGTACACGCCACCACAGGCGGACCGGGGGCTCCCGGTCACCCGGGCGGAACGGCGGAGTCGCGCGGTCTGGGGGGGCGGCCAGCCCGAGCAGCTCATCTGCGCGCGCGATGAGTGCCCGCTCTTCCTCCAGGCGGCGGCGGCAGCCGGGGCACTGTGCGATATGTGCCTCGACGTCCTGGGACTCGAGCGGCGAGAGCTCGCCGTCGAGGTAAGCGTGCAGCGCGCCGTCATCCACGTGCGACATGTTCACCCGTCCTTCCCGCCTCGAACGCCTCCACCAGCCGGCGGCGCGCGCGGGCGAGGGTCGTACCGATGGCGCCGCGCGCTAATCCCGTCTGCGTGGCGATCTCGTCGTACGACAGTCCCGAATCCCACAAGAGCAGCACTTCGCGATCGCGTGGCGTGAGCTGCTCGAGCGCGGCGCGCACCTGCGAGTGTTCGCCTTCCGTGTGCAGCGCCTCGTCCGACGGCGGAGCGCTCGCCGGTGGCTCACTCTTCAGGAGTGTGAGGTGGCGCCGCTCCCGCGCCGCGCGCCGCGCGTCGTCGCGCGCCATGTTTGCCGCCACGACGAACAGCCAGCCGCGCGCGTTTGCGGGCTTGTGGACGAGCGCCCGCGCGAACGCCTCCTGGGCGAGGTCCTCCGCACGCGCCGCGTCCCACACCTTACGGTACAGGAACCGCACCAGGGCGCGGTACGTGCTACGGTACACGTCGGCCAGGTCGTCGGGCATCGAATTCAACGCAGAACGCGGAACTGGGAACGCGGAACAAAGGAATCCGGCCCCACGAACCCCGCCGTACTGTTCCGCGTTCCGCGTTCCCACGTCCGCGTTGGTCTCATCCCCGAAAGTCCTTGACCAGCTTCGCCAACTCGCCCGGCGCCCAGTCGGTCTTGCCCCCCGGCTCAATCTTGATGCTCACCCGCCGGCCGGCCACCAGGACGGCGGGCTCCAGGCTCGCGGGCTTCACCAGCTCGGGGAGGGCGCGCAGCAGAGCGAAGTATGCGTCGCTGAATGCCGCGACCTCGACCACCCGCAACGAATCGCCGTGCGCGATGTCTGTCCAAGTGCTGTCTCGCCACACGAAGATTCGACCTCCAACCCGCTGCGTACTCGTGGCTTCGGTGGACCGGGCGGCGCCCACGGAGTCGCTTCTGGCGGCGCCGGTCACTACCACCGCGCTCAACTGAGCCGAGCCGGCGAGCGCTTTCTCGGCGCGGGAGCGCTCGACGGCGTCGGCACCCGCTTGGTCTCGCGGAGCCGGGGCAGCGGCCGGAGCGCGATCGAACATCGGCCGCACCACGATCTGGTTGGGCTCCTGCACCAGGTACGATGTGTACTCGGTGAGGATGCCGTAGCGTAGCGCCAATCGCTTCAGCTCGCTCACGAGTTCGGAGTTCGGTCCGTGCAGCCGGAGCTCGCGTGACAGGGCGCCCACCTTGCGCGCGGCCCAGAGCTGCGGGACGTAGTCGCTCCCGGCGTTCTCGTCGCCGAACCGGGCGTTCGTCGTGAAGGACTCTTCGCGGCCGTTTCTCCGTCCGGTCACCGTCACGGACCTCTGCCTTCTCCCTTCTCCCCGATAGCGCCCGAACACCACCAGCTCATCCCCTGCGAATAAATCAGGCAGACGCTCCGGCTGCAGGTCGTAGAACTCGACGCCGTCGCCCCGGAGGGTGACATCGGTGAGCACCGGGCTCGAGATCTTCGTCGCGAGCGAGCCCACCGTCTGCTCGATGTCGCCGCCCGGCCGGATGTATTCGGTGACGCCCCGGGCGCGGTCGGTCAGCCGGTCCAGCAGGTAGGTATTCACGTCGTACCCGATTCCGAAGGCAAAGACCCGAAACAACCCGCGGGAGCGTCTGCCTGATTTATTCGCAGGGGATGAGCTGGTGGTGTTCGGGCGCTATCGGGGAGAAGGGAGAAGGCAGAGGTCCGTGACGGTGACCGGACGGAGAAACGGCCGCGAAGAGTCCTTCACGACGAACGCCCGGTTCGGCGACGAGAACGCCGGGAGCGACTACGTCCCGCAGCTCTGGGCCGCGCGCAAGGTGCCGAGCAGTTGGACGAGCGCAGCCTTCGCCTGGTCGAGCTTGTCGCCGGACATCGAGCCGGACACGTCGAGCACGGCTACGACATCACGCCGCAAGCGCTCTCCCGTCTCCGCGGCCCGGCCGGGTGCGAGCAGCAACATGAAGAACCCGTCCTCACCCACCGGTTGGTGCGTGAGGAGCGAGGTCCCCACCAACCCGCGCGCCAGCGGCAGCAGCAGTTCCAGATCGCCGCCGGTCGTGGTGTCGGCCAAGGCGAGCTCGAGGCGATCGCCGCTGTGGCTCACCGTCAGCCGGTGGGTGGGCGAGTACGGGTCGCCCAAGCGCGCGGCGCTGTCCACTTGGAGCCGGAAGCTCCGAGAGGCCGCTGCCGTCCCGGCTGCGTACCGGAACCGCATGGCATCACCCACTCGATCAAGGATCTGCGTGTAGCGCAGCGTGATCTTGCGCGTCTCGCCCGGTGCGATGGGGAAGACGCGGGCCCGCAGCAGCCCGTGGCCGGCGAGCTCGATCAAGGCCGGGTCGCGCCGGCGCCGCACGATCTGCTCGTAGATGGCACGCGCCTGTCCGGCGTCCATCGGCTCGCCCTTGAGTTCGCGGTCTCCCTGCCAGAGGGAGAAATCGCTGAACACGGTCTCGCCCGGCAATGGATACAGGTAGCTCCCCTCGTCCATCAACGGCCCCGTGTTCCGGAACCATTCCTCTACGGAAACGCGGGCGACCCGTCCGGTTACCGCTACCTGCACGGCGCTGCGCACCTTCTCGATCGCCCCACGGGGGAGCGGCCGCACCGGCTCGATCCAGCCCTGCGCGAGGGCCGCGGGTCCGATCGGCAGGAGCGTGGAGCAGAGAGCGAACAGACGCTTCAGGGACAGCATAACGAGTAGTTCCTGTGAGGGACGCCATGAGAGACGATTGACGGGGAACGGGTTGCACACTGGGCGTCGCGACGGAGGGGCGCGGTGTGGTATTGCGCGGTGCGCCAAGGGGTTGCGGGGAGGGGACGCGCCGCGCCATTTTGAAGCGCATTTGCCGCGCCCTAGGGGACAGGGACTCGTGCCGCGCTACACTTACCGCCGCCTCACCAAGCTGCCTACGACGGCGGAGGGTCTGCGCCGCCATACCGTTCTCAACCTTCCGGGCATGCTCGCCGGGCTTAGCTTCGAGCACATCATCATGCAGCCCGGTGCCGCGCTGCCGATCTCCGTGGAAGATGCGACGGGGATTCTGATCTTTACGCTCGCGGGCCGCGGGGTGATGCTGCTCGATGGTGACCGCATCGAGGTGGCGGCGAACGACCTGGTGCACATTCCCGCGGGTGTGCCGTACGGGCTGCAAACCCTGGGCGGAACGGATTGGACGTACGTCGTGCTGCAGGCGCCTGTGGAATAGTCGCAAGCCGTAAGCCGCAAGTCACAAGAACGATCAGTCTAAAGGCTTACGCCTTGCGACTTGCGGCTATCTCACCGCGCACTGATTCGGCCCGAACTCCAAGATCTCCGCGTCAGTCTCCGACACATCCACCAGCCCCAGGTTTGCCAGCTTGATCGTCCGGTAGCTCTCAGGTGGCGCGGGTGTGCTGTGCGCAACCCACGCGAGGAGCGCGGCTTCGTCGCGGATGGCGATCGCTTCGTTGGTCGCCACGATGATATCGAAGCGTGCCCCGACGCTGCGGTCGGCGCGGCGCTCGGGTTCGCCGCCGTAGTGCGCGGGGAGCACGAGTCGATGGCCCGGCCATTCGCGTCGTATCCGCGCGAGGCTCCGCCACAGAAGCCGAGTCCAAGCGTCCCGCTGCCCGCCCAGGTCAGGGCGGCCCACCGACTGGACGAACAGGAAGTCCCCCGTGAGCGCGAGTGCGTCGTCCGCCAGCAGCGCGATACTGCCCAGGGTGTGCCCGGGAACGTGCTGCACGCGCAGCGTGGCCCGGCCGAACGCGATGGTGTCGCCCTCCGTGACCGGCTGATAGGTGAAACGGCCCTCGGTCCCGTCGAACGGGGAGCGCGCGTCGTCGGGATGGAGGAAGTAGGGCACACGCCAGAGCGCGGCGGCCGCGCGCGCGCCGCTCAAGTAGTCCGCATGCATGTGGGTGTCGACTACCGCGGCCGGCGTGGCCTCGAGTTCCTGGAGCAGCTCATCGTAGCGCTCGACGTGGCGGCCCGGATCGACGACCACGGCGTCGCCCTCGCTCACCAGCACGTAGGAGAGCGCACCCTTCCCGACCCGGTCGAGCTGGACGACGTGCTCCACCGAGGATGTGGGTGAGAGAAACCGCGGCAGGTACACCGTTTCCCACGCCGCCATCCCGCCGCTGACGGAGTATGCCTCGAAGCCCTGCTCGCGCAGGAACAGCGTGGCCTGCTTGCTCGAGTTGCCATGCCCGCAGATCACGACGACCGGCCGATGCCGGTCGAGCTCGAGCGGCTCGAGGCGGGGAAGGCGATAGATCTGGGATGCGGGGAGGGCGCGGAAGTCGAGCGTAGGCCCGAAACTCACGGCGCCCTGCGCGACGCGCTCTGCGGCGCGGATATCGAGCAGTTGCACCGGCTCGCCCGCGTCGAGGCGCCGGGCGAGCTCATCGGGTGAAATCTGAGGAATCGGGGGGCTCGGCATGGGGATGAGTGTCGTCGCGGGCGTGCGAAAATGCAACCGCGGCCTCGGCTTGCGAGGTCTCCCGTTTTGCGCGTCGCCGGGTTATTGTGAACGCGTTCACAAGCGACATCCAGCCATCGTCTCGGAGGACATCAGCATGCGGTTGACTGCGCTCACCCCGCTTCTCGCCGTCGGTGCCGTCGCCTGCGGCGGCGGCAATAAACCCGATGCGTCCCAGGCAGCGGCGGCCGTTCCCGCGGCGGCGAACTCCGCGGCGGCGCCCGCGGCACCTGCGACCGGGGCGGCCATCGTCGAGGTGAAGATGACCGGCAACGGCACCACCAAGGCCGCGTTCGAGCCGGCGACGTTAACCATCAAGCCGGGCACCATCGTGCGGTTCATCAATGTGTCGGGCGGCCCGCACAACGTCGCGTTCTATCCCGACTCGGTCCCCAAGGGTGGCGTGGACGTGCTGAAGAAGGGTATGCCCAACCCTATGGGCGACCTCACCGGTCCGTTCCTGACGCAGCCGAACGAGAAGTACGACGTATCGTTCGCGGGGGCGGCGGCGGGCGTCTACAAGGGGTACTGCATGCCACACATCGCGCTCGGCATGCATATCGGGATCACGGTGCAGTAGCCCGCTGCCCGCGTGGCGGGACGCCACGGCCCCGGGACACTGGTCTCGGGGCCGTTTGACTTTCCGGGGACCAGCGGGAAAACTTGTCTTCGCCCGGACCAAACCCGTGTCTCTGCTCGAGCAGCTGCGTGCGGCGCTGTTGCCGGAGTATTACGTCGAGCGCGAAATCGCGAGCGGCGGCATGGGAGTGGTCTACCTGGCCCGGGACGTCGCGCTCGCCTGCCCGGTTGCGGTGAAGATCCTGCGGCCCGAGCTCGCGACCGCAGCCGCGGCCGAGCGTTTCGTGCGCGAAGCACAGACGGCCGCCAAGCTGCGCCATCCCAACATCGTCATCGTTCACTCCGCGGGTGAGCGCCGCGGCTTCTATTTCTACGTCATGGACTACATCGAGGACCCCACGCTCGCGCAGCGGCTGGAGCGCGGTCCGCTGCCGCCGGCGCGCGTGGTGAAGCTAGGGCGCGACTTGCTCGACGCGCTCGAGCATGCGCACACGCGCCACGTGGTCCACCGCGACATCAAGCCGAGCAACGTCTTCATCGCCAAGGACCGCGCGCTGCTCGGCGATTTCGGGATCGCCAAAGCCGTTGACGCGGCCTCAGCCAGGGACGCCCCGGGGCTCACCGGGCCGCGAGGCGTGGTCGGGACGGCGGGCTATATGCCGCCCGAGCAAGCGGCGGGCGGCGAAGTCACTCCGCGGACCGACCTGCACGCCGCGGGCATGGTCTTATACGAGGCGCTCACACGGCGTCGCTGGCCCGTGTTCCAGCCCGAGACCGCGAACTGGGCTGGCGTGCCGCGGCGCATCGCGCGGGTGCTGCGCCGGGCCCTCGAATTCGACCCCGAGCGTCGCTGGCCGGACGCGGGGGAGTTTCGCCGCGCGCTGTGGCGCACCCGCGTATGGCCGTACCGCCGGAACACGATCGGCGTCGCGATCGGCTGCACGGTGTTGGGGATCGCGATCGGGCTGGGGCTGCTGCGGGCCGGACCGCCGGCCACTGCCTTTCAAATCGGTGTGCAGGTCGCGAGTGCGCCGCCCGGGCTCCCGCCCTGGCTTCCAGATTCCGTGGCGTGCGGTCTCGCGCGGCGCCTCGACGGCTACCCCGATCTCTCCGTACGCTGCGCCTCCGGGCTGGCTCGCTTGTGGGAACGGGGCCGGCACGTGCGACCCGAAATCGAGAACGTGGCAGGGGGCTTGCGGGTCCGCCTGACCAGCACGGTCGAAGAACTGGATGCGATCGAAGTGCAGGGCCAGGTCCAGCAGTGGCGCGTGCTGGTGGATACCCTCGCCGACCGCGTGTTCGGCTCGCTGCTCGGGAGCCGGGGACTGCTCGATCGCTCCCTCCCCGCGGCCGTGCTACCCAAGACCCGCGCGGGCCTGCTGGCCTTCCAGAAGGCGGAGCGATTGTTCGCGGACGCGCGCTGGGGCGAGGCCCGCTCCGCGTACGCCGCTGCGGCCGCGCTCGACACGGCGTGCTGGCTCTGTTACCTGCGCCACGCAGAGGTAGGACGCTGGCTCGACCTCGAGGACGATCCGGCGGACAACATCCACGACCTGGCCCACGTTGACGCGTTCCCGCTCCATTACCAACGGCTGATCCGCGCGCAACAGCTGCCGGTCGCGGCGCGACTCGACTCGCTCGACGCGCTGACGCGACGCTGGAAAGACTTCCTGTTCGGCCAGTTCCGGCGGGGGGACGAGCTGTTGCACCGGGGGCCGCTGGTGGGGCGCTCACGGCGCGAAGCGCTAGCTCCCTTCGAGGAGGTCCTCAAATTCCAACCGGCCTTCGGCCCCGCGCTGGAGCACGTCGCGTGGGTACATGTCGCCGAAGGGGACTCGGCCGGGGCCGCGGCTGCGCTCACCCAGCGGGAGCGACTCGGCAGCCCGAGCGACCCCCGCTCCTTCGCCACGCTCGCCCTCGTGGAGCTCGCGTACGCCTGGCGGTTCCTGCCCCCGGCGGACGCGGAGCGGCGCACGGATGCGCTCATCCGTCTCGCGCGGGCTGCCGGCGTAGTGCAACTCGACGCCGGAGCCCGCTATCTGCCGGCTTTTGGGGTTCCGCATGGTGCGCTCGCGTTTGCGGAACGGCTGCTGCACGAGCCCGGATTCGAGCGCTCGGCGAGTATCGCCCGGGTGCTCGCGCTGGTCGGTCTCGGACGCCCCGATACCGCCGTTGCGCTCGCCCGGCGGCTCGCCGGGCGCTTTCCCGATCTGGCCATTTTCGCCGACGAGCTGTCGGCAGCGATGCTCGTGTTCGACTCGGATTCCGCCCGTCTCGCGGTCGAGCTGCCGGCGGTGCGTGCCAGGCTCAACGGTGACGTTGACCAGCCGGGGCCTGCGGACCGCCGCCGGCGTGCCGTCTGGATGCTTGCGGTCCTCGAGCGCGCACCCAGCGCGGCCGACGATCCGGCGCGTGGCAGGCCGCTCGCTGGCGAGCCCGCGCCCCGCGCCTTGACGCTGCTGCTTCAGGCGGAGGCCCTGGCAGCGCGAGGTGCCTACGCATCAGCGCTCGCTGCTACCGACCGTGTCACGGGGATTCCCGTTGCGCAGACGGAGGATCCGTTCTTCCGCACGGTGCTGCATCTCTCGCGCGCCGCGTGGTATGAGCGAGCCGGGCGTCCCGCGAGCGCCCAGGCGGACTTGATCTGGCATGAGAACTCTGACGTCTTCCGCTATCCGACTGGGGACCCTCAGGCCGCCGAGCTAGACTGGGCCTTTGCGCCGCTCGCCGAGTGGCGCCTGGCCCTGCTGCTCGAGCGTTCTGGGCGATCGCCCGCGGATGCGTGTCGCGCCTACCGCACAGTCGCGCGTCTTTGGGCCGACGGCGAGCCGCGGTACCGTGCGCGGGCCGTCACCGCGACGCAGCGACTCGTGGCCCTGCAGTGCGCGGTTCTATGATTGCGTGCCGCGTGCTGGGCCCGGTGGAGGTGAGTGTGGACGGCGTGGGCGCACCGCCCGAGCTGCTGTGGCGCAAGAACCTTGCGCTCCTCGTGTACCTCGCACGCTCGCCGAGGCGCACCCGTACCCGGGAGCATCTGCTTGGATTGCTGTGGGCCGAAAAGCTGGAGAAGGACGCCCGCCATTCGCTCAACGAGGCGGTGCGGATCCTGCGCCGCTACCTCGGTGAAGGCGGGCTCACGTCGGACACGAACCAGGTGCGCCTCGGCGCGGGTGCCGTGGAGCTCGACATCGATCGGCTCGAAGCGCTCATGGCCGGGCGCGACTACGCGGCGGCCGCCGCGCTCGTCAGCGGGGAGTTCCTTGAGGGCTTCAGCGTCCCGGGCGCGTCGGGGCTCGATGACTGGGTCGCCGCGGAACGGGCGTTCTGGCGCACCCGTTCGGTGGACGCGCTGCTGCACCGCGTGGACGAGCTGCTGAGAGCCGGAAGCGTCACTGCCGCACAGGCCATGGCGCAGCGGGCGCTCGGGCTCGAGCGTAGCTCCGACGCGGCCGTGCGGGCGGTCATGTGCTGCCTCGCGCTCAGCGGAGACCGGGCGGGCGCGCTTGCGCACTTCGACGGGTTCGCGGCGCGCCTGAAAGCCGACGTGGGCACCGAACCTGATGCGGACACCAAGGCGCTCGCGGAGCGGATCCGGCGGGAACGAGTGTGGCGGCTGCCCGCCCGCCCGCACCCGGGCGAGGACGTGGCAGCGACATCACAGCGCTCGCCGCTGGTGGGGCGCGGCGCTGAGCTGGAGCGGCTGCTCGACGCATGGGCCTCGTGCCGGCGAGAGCGGCGGCCCGCCGTGGCGGTCGTCGAAGGAGACGCAGGCGCTGGGAAGACGCGGTTGGCCGAGGAACTGATGGATCGGGCGCGCCTCGACGGGGCGGCGACCGCGGCGGTGCGCGCCGTGGAAGCGGACATGCGCGATCCATGGAGCGGGGTGCACGGTATCGCGCGGGGCGGCCTGCTCGAGGCGCCCGGTGTGGCCGGGGCGGCCCCGCCCTCGCTCGCCGCGCTCCGGGCCGGTGGCGCTGCGACGGAGCCGCTCGGCCGCGCGCTGAGTGAAGTGCTGCGTGCCATCTCGGACGAGCAGCCGGTTCTTGTGCTGGTGGATGACGCGCAGTGGGTCGACCGCGAGTCATTGCTGGCGCTCGGCGCCGTCGCCCGCGATCTCACTCAGGCTCCTCTCTTCCTCGTCTTCACGATCACGGCCCAGCCGCCGCGTGCCGACCTCGACGCACTGCGAGTGCGAATCGGACGCGAACTCCTGGGGGCCGCGGTGCGGCTCGAGTCGCTTTCCGGGGACGCGCTCCGGGCGCTGGCGCGCTGGGCACTACCCGGCTATAGCGACGTGGAGCTCGACCGCGTGACACGACGCGTGGCAACCGATTCGGCGGGCATCCCGCTCCTCGCGGTCGAGCTGTTGCGGGCGGTGGCGGTGGGCCTCGACCTGCGGGACTCGCACGGTGCCTGGCCTGAGCCGTTCCGCACGTTGGATCAGACGTTGCCGGGCGACCTCCCCGACGCCGTGGTGGCCGCCATCCGCATGGGGTTCCGGCGCTTCACGACCGACGCGCAGCGCGTGCTCCAGGTCGCGGCGGTGCTGGGGGGGCGCGTCTCGGCGGCGCGATTGGCGCGGGGGTCGGGCCTCGACGCCGACGCCCTTGCTGCAGCCCTGGACGAGCTGGAGTGGCAGCACTGGTTGACCGTCGAGCCACGCGGCTACGCGTTCGTCGCCCGGATTATGCGCGACGTGGTGGAGCGCGACATGGTGACCCCGGGGCAGCGCCAGCGCATTCTCGAGGCGGCGGACCCAGCGCGCTGACGTCCGTCTGGCCCGGACCCGTCCCGGCGCGTAGTATTGCGGGACAGGGGTGCGGCCCCCGCTCAGGGGCGCCTTGACGCGCGCTTGCGACCAGGCGCCTAGAAGGAGCGCGTATGATGCGCATCTGGCAGTCTCCGTTCGTGCGGCTGGTAGCCTATTACGTCCTCCTGAGCGTCGCCGTGTGGCTGCTTATCCGGGCCTTCCCGCAGATCGTCGATCTGTTCGACGCATTCCAGAAGCTCTCACCGATTCACGGCAGCGGCGGCAAGAAGGACGCCCTGGAGCAGGCGGCCAGCACGCCGGGAGTGGCGAGTCTCGGCTCAGCGAACCTCGCCCTCATCACGTTCTTCTCGATGCTCGGAGCGTTGGCGCTCGTCCTGCCCGTCGCTTGGGTCTACATGATCACGAAGCAGCATCGGGGCTACGACCAGTCGGTCGTGCAGACGGTGATCGTGCTCCCGATGACGGTTGCTGGCACCTTGATCCTCGTACAGAACAGCATCGCGCTGGCGTTCGCGCTCGGCGGCATCGTGGCCGCGATCCGATTTCGCAACACGCTGAAGGACACCAAGGACGTCGTTTACATCTATCTGGCGCTGGGCGTCGGGCTCGCCGCCGGTGTCTTCGCCCCCGTGGTGTCGGCCGTGATGTCCCTGATGTTCAATATCACAGTCCTCTCCCTCTGGAAGCTCAACGTCGGGAACATCTACGCGGACCAGGCGTTGGCCGGCCGGCTCCGGCTGGGCCAGGCGATTGTGGCTCCGCGAGCGCACACCGGCGAGTATCAGGTCATCGGCGACCCCGAGCTGTTGCGGGCGTTGGCGCCGCAGGAATTCGAGAAAGTGGCGGCGGCGTCGGACCGCCTGCGTCGCTACATCGAGGATCGCGCCAAAGGCAAGAAGCGGCCCTTCAACAGTCTGCTGCTCGTCCACACCACCGCGCTGGAGCCGGCGCAGCAGGCTGTCGAAGCGGTGCTCGATCAACTCACAAAGCGCTGGGAGCTCCGGGAGGTGCTTCCCGCCGGAGACGGCAAGTCTACGCTCGAATACTTGGTGCGGCTCGCGAAGGACGCGCCCCCCGGCCCGCTGCTCGACGCGATGAAGGCGCGCGGCGCGCCCCACGTGATCGCCGCCGAATACCGCTCGTTGCGCGGGCTCGGGAACGACTAGCGAGGCATGACGCGTGAACGGACCCGGGTTTGCACTCGCGCTCGTCGCCGTGGGCGGCCTCGCTCCGGGACCGGCCCCGGGGCAGGGCGGCGCGAGCACGCCGCCTCCGCCCCGCACCGTCACCGTCACCGCCGGTCCCGAGTATCGGGCCGGGTGGCTGCATCGGGTGCTGTTCGGCCGCCACTACCGCGATCTCTGGACCACGCCGATCGAGGTCGAGCTGCTAGACCTGGGAGCCTTCGCCGGCGGCCTGACTCCGCTGCGGCGCGGCGGTGGTGCCCAGACGCGCGCGCTCCGCCTCGCCGGCGGCGACGGTCGCGAGTACGTGTTTCGCTCCGTGAACAAACACCCGAGCTGGCTGCCTCCCGACCTGCGCGAGACGATCGCCGAGCGCGTGGTCCGCGACCAGATCAGCGTGCTGCATCCGGGCGCGGCGCTGGTCGCGGCGCCCTTGGTCGGAGCGGCGGGCGTGCTGCACGCGCAGCCGTACCTCGTCGTCCTGCCGGACGATCCTCGACTCGGCGACTTCCGCTCGGAGTTCGCCGGCATGCTGGGGATCCTCGAGGAGCGGCCGCGCGAGGGACCGGGCGGTGCGAGCGGGTTCGCAGGCGCGAGCGACGTCGCCGGCACCGACCGACTGCTCGAGCTGCGGCGGAGCAGCCCGCGTGAGCGCGTGGACTCCCGCGCGTTCCTCGCCGCGCGCTTGCTCGACCTCTTGCTCGGCGACGGCGATCGCCACGCCGATCAATGGCGGTGGGCGCGTTTTGACGACACCGAAGGCCACGTGTGGCGGCCGATCCCGCGCGACCGCGACGAGGCGTTCTCGCGCTTCGACGGTCTCTTGCCGCGGTTCGCGCGCGTGAGCCACCCGGACTTGGTGGGTTTCGGTTACGACTACGGCAGCGTCTACGGGCTGAGTTGGCGAGCCGAAGATCTCGACCGACGCTTTCTCACCGATCTCGAGCGACCGGTGTGGGACTCCATCGCCCATGCGATTCAGGCGCGCCTGACGGACTCGGTGATCGACCTCGCCGTCGGGCGCCTGCCGTCGGAGTACTACCGCGGCAACGCGGCCGACCTGGCAGGCGCTCTGAAGCACCGACGGAACAGATTGGCGGCCGCTGCGGGCGAGCTGTACGGGTTGCTCGCTGCCGACGTCGACATCGAGACCACGGACCACCCGGAGCTTATCGCCGTCGAGCGCCTCCCCGATGGCCGCGTCACCCTGCGCCTGGCGCGGCGCTCGAGGGCGCCCGCGGCACCGACCGCGCCCTATTTTGTGCGCACGTTCGATCGCGCCGAGACGACGGAGATCCGCCTCTACCTGCGTGGCAGTGACGATCGCGTGACGATCTCGGGCACGGCGGCGCGAAGTATCCTCGTGCGCGTGATCAGCGACACGGGCCGTGCGGAGGTGGTGGATTCCTCGCGGGTCGCCGAGCGTGGACGGTGGACACGCGTGTACGACGGCGGCCGGGGCGCGACGGGAATCGTGCCGGGAACGACCACGGCAGTCGACCATCGACCCGCGGTTCCGCGGCAGCGGCCCGACGTGTTCCACGCCCAGCCGCGAGACCAGGGACGTGCCTGGGCGCCGTGGACCTGGATCAGTGTGCAGCCGGACGTCGGGGTGATCGTGGGCGGCGGCGCCACATTACGCAGCTACGGCTTCCGCCGCTTCCCGTACAAGTCGTTGATGAGCCTTCGCGTCGGCTTCGCCACGGGTGCCGGGAAATTCGGCGTGGAGTACACAGGCGACTTTCGGACGGCAGGCGCCGCGCGCGTGGCGATGCGCGCCGGCTGGTCGGGGTTCGACGTCGTGCGCTTCTACGGCTTCGGCAACGAGACGCCGGACACCGGTACGACCGACCTCTACAAGGTCAAGCAGCAGCAATACCTCGTCGCGCCGTCCCTGGTGCTGCCGCTGGGGCGCCAGGGGGAGCTGACGGTCGGCCCGCTCCTGAAATACGCGTTCACCGATCTCGTGCCCGGCAGTTTCATCGACACGAGACGGCCGTACGGCGTCGGGAGCTGGGGGCAGGTGGGGGTGCAGGCGGGGGTGCGCATCGACACGCGGGACCGGGCCACGAGCGCCACCCGCGGCGTGCTGATCACGGTGGGTGGCAGCGCCTACCCGACGTTTTGGGACGTCACCGCCCCCTTTCAGGAAGCCCACGCTGAGGCGGCGACGTACCTCACAGCTGCGGTTCCGACGCATCCTACGTTGGCGGTTCGGGTCGCCGGCCAGAGAGTCTGGGGGAGGTTTCCGTTTCACGAGGCGGTGTTCATCGGTGGCGCGGGCACGGTCCGAGGCTATAGCGAGCACCGCTTCGCCGGAGACGCGGGGCTGTACGGCAATGTCGAGCTCCGGTTCCGACTCGGCCGGCCCTCCCTCGTCGTACCCGGCGACTTCGGCGTCTTCGGGCTGGCGGACGCGGGGCGAGTGTACGTCTCCGGGGAGACGTCGGACCGCTGGCACGCCGCCGCCGGGGGCGGGCTGTGGTTTGCGCCGCTGAGCGCCTCCAACACGGTAAGCGTCGCCGTGGCCCGCAGTCCGGGGCGGACGGCGGTCTACCTCCGGCTCGGGTTCGCGTTCTGAGCATGGTGCGCGCATTGGGCGGCTGGAGCCTGCTGTTCGTCGCGGCTGGGAGCGGACCGCTCGGGGGGCAGGCACCGGCGCGGTCACCGGGCGCGCCGGCGCGGGGCTCCGCCACCGTGACGGCGGGCCCCCAGTACGGCGCCGGGTGGCTGCATCGGGCTTTGCTGGGCGCGCATTATCGCAACCTCTGGACGACGCCGATTCAAGTGCCGGTGCTCGACCTGGCGCGCTTCGGCGGCGGACTCACGCCGCTCAAGCGCGGCGGCGGGCGCCAGACGAAGTCGCTCCGCCTGCGCGGCGCGGATGGTCACGTGTACGTCTTTCGGTCCGTCGACAAAGACCCCGCTGGTGCGATGCCACCCGAGCTCCGGGCGACGTTTGTGGAGCGGCTGCTCCAGGATCAGATCAGCGCCAGCCATCCGGTTGGGGCCCTCGTGGTGGGTCCGCTGTTGCGGGCGGCGGGTGTGTACCACGCCGAGCCTCAACTCGTGGCGATGCCCGATGACCCGCGCCTGGATTCGTTTCCGGAATTCAAGGGCATGCTGGGCCAACTGGAGGAGCACCCCACGGTCGATCCGGATGAAGACGTCGGGTTCGAAGGGGCGGAGAAGATTGCGAGCACGCAGAAGCTGTGGGAGCACCTCACGCGGGATTCGCATCATCGCGTCGATTCGCGCGCCTTTCTCGCGGCGCGACTGCTCGACGTGTTCGTCGGCGACTGGGACCGTCATCCCGACCAGTGGCGCTGGGCGCGGTTTGATGAAGCTGGCGTCCACGTCTGGCGGCCGATCCCCCGGGATCGCGATCAGGCCTTCTCCCGGCTCGACGGCGTGCTCCCGGGGCTGGCGCGCTACTATTATCCAGACCTCGTCGGCTTCGGCGATCGTTATCCGGCCATGATCGGGCTCACGTGGGACGGTCGCGCGCTGGATCGCCGCCTTCTGGTGGACCTCGAGAAGCCGGTGTGGGATTCGGTAGCGGGGGCGCTGCAGGCACGGTTGCCGGACTCCGTGATCGACGCGGCGGTGCGGCGGCTGCCGCCTGAGTACTATGCGCGCGACGGTGCACGGCTGTCCCGCGCGCTCAAGCGGCGACGCGATCTGCTGCGGGCCGCCTCGGACCGGTTCTACGCCTTGTTGGCAGGGGTGGTCGACGTGCAGGCAACGGACGAGGCCGACTTCGCCGCGGTGGAGCGTCGCGCGGACGGCGCGGTGGCGGTGCGGCTGTCGCGCCCCGACGGCACACCGTATTTCGGCCGCACGTTCCGCCGGAACGAAACGAGCGAGGTCCGGCTGTACCTGCAGGGTGGGGACGATCGGGTCGTCGTGCGCGGGGCGGGCCACGGTGGCATCACCCTGCGGGTGATCACCGGAGCGGGGAAGAGCCAGGTCGTGGACTCGGCTCGGGGCTGGGGGCGGAACTACCTCTACATGAACCATCCACCGGCACGGCTGATCACCGGGCCGCGCACGTCCGTCGACCGCGGCGCCGCGCGGGACGGGCCGCCAGACGATCCCACCAAGCCACAGCTGCGCGATTGGGGCACCCGCTGGAATCCGGGCGTGCGCCTCCTCTTCGCGCCGGACTTGGGCGTCGTCGCGGGAATCGGCGAGACCGGTACGTGGTACGGTTTCCGCCAGGAGCCGTACCGGTCGCAGCTCGGTCTCAGCGTGGGCTATGCGACCGCGGCGCAACGCTTCCGCGCGGCGGTTACCAGCGATTTTCGCGACGTCGTGTGGGGCTTGGACGCTGACCTCGAGCTTCGGGCATCGGGCATCGAGGTCGTGCGCTTCTACGGCTTCGGCAACGAGATCGCGGCGCCGAGGTCGGACGACTATTACAAGGTGCGGCAAGAGCAGTACGTGATCGCCCCGTCGCTGGTCGCCCGCTCGGGAATTGCCCGGTTCACGCTCGGCCCACTGTTGAAATACGCCCGGACGACTCTCGATACGGGGACGTTCGTCGGTTCCCTGCGGCCGTCCGGTGTCCCGCACTTCCTCCAGGTCGGTGCGCAGGCGGAGCTGCGGTTCGACGCTCGGGATCGGGTGCGGGCCCCTAGCCGGGGCGCACTGCTCACACTCGGTGGCAGTTGGTATGGGGCGGCCTACGACGTCGCCACGCCGTTCGGTGAGGGGCACGCGGAGGCGGCGACCTATCTGACTGCGCCGATCCCGCTCCAGCCCACGCTCGCGTTGCGGGTCGCGGGGAAGAAAGTCTGGGGAGCATACCCGTTCCACGAGGCTGCGTACCTCGGGGGCGCCGCGACCGTGCGCGGCTTTTCCGAGCACCGATTCGCCGGTGATGCGTCGGTCTACGGGAACGCAGAGCTCCGGCTGCGCCTTGCCAGACTGTTCATGCTGGTGCCGGAGGAGCTCGGCGTATTCGGATTGGCCGACGCGGGGCGAGTCTACCTCGCCGGGGAGACGTCGGACCGGTGGCACGCGGCGGTGGGCGGCGGTGTGTGGGTCGCGTTCTTGAGCCGGACCAACACGCTGAGCGTCGCCGCCGCGCGCAGCGTGGAGGGGACGCGCGTGTACGTGCGGGCCGGGTTCGCCTTTTGAGCAGGAGCCGGATGCGCGAATTTCGCGGGGAAGTCAAGAGTCTCGAGCTGCTGAACCGCCTCGTCCTGGCGCCGCTGCCGGCCGGACTGCGGGCAGGGCCGGTCGAGACGCTGTTCAACCGCGACGTCTACTTCGACGCGCCCGACCGGACCCTGCGCCGCCGGGGTGTCACCTGCCGCTTCCGCACCCGCATCGACGATCGGCGCTTGCTGACATTGCGGGTCGAGCCTGGGTCCGGGAGCGAAGGCGGTCCAACCCAGCTGTACGAAGCCGAAGTCACGGAGCTCGACGAGCCGTCGGCGCTCGCGGGCAGCTCCGACCCCGCGCGTCGGCTCCGCGCGCTCATCGATCCCCAGCTGCTGACGCGGCGGATCGAGTTCGAGACCGAGCGCCGGCTGCGTCGCAGCCGGCCCCGCTGGTTCGCGGAGGCCGTCTACGAGTTGTGCTACGATGTCGTCACGGTGCGGGCCGGGGGGCTCGCCCGGACGTTTCAGGAGCTCAAGATCCGCACCCTGCGTGGCGGGTGGCCCGGGCTCGATCGGTTGGTGAGCGCGTTTCGCAACGACCATGACGTGCGCCCCCTGTTGATCGGTAAGCGCGAGCGGGCGGAGAAGCTGCACGAGGCGCTCGAGAGTGAGGCGCTGGCGCGCGCCGTGCACGAGAATCGCGTAGTAGCGGTGATGGCGTTGGAGCAGGGACAGATCGCGTTGCGCCACGCAGGCGGGACGCTGATGCTCCCGGCGGGAAGCGGCAGCGGTGAGGAGGGGTGCCGTCACGTGTTGCGCACGGAGTTCGGGAGCGCCGATGGCCAGATCCGTCTGCTGGGGACCGTTCCGGCCGCGCCAGGCCGTCCCTTTCTGGAGGTCTGGCTCGTGCGGCGGCTCGGCAAGGGGCTGGCGGTGCCCGAGGGCATGCAGATCCAGTGGGTGCCGCTTTCCGAGGTCGTCGAGCGCGTTGGCGCGCCGGTGCTGCACGAGCCGCGGACGCTCGCCGCCCTCGCCATCGCCGCGCGCTCGGACCTCGTGCCCGAATGGCCGAACGGACCGCGGCCACGCGGCGCATCGAGAGATTCGCAGGCGGCCTCCCCGGGGGTGATCACGCGTGAGTGGGCGATCGCCGGGCTGCGGGAAGGACGACCTTCGGCGGTTGAGGAGTCCGCGCTGGGCCTGCGCGACCACTTCTTGAACAGCCAACTCAGCTGGCTCGAGTTCAACGCCCGCGTGCTCGCCCTGGCGGAGGACGCGACGCTTCCCCTACTCGCCCGGGTCCGCTTCCTGTCGATCTTCCGCACCAACCTCGATGAGTTTTTCATGGTGCGGATCGGCGCCCTCAAGCGGGCGATCCAGATGGGCGTGGGAGACCTGAGCGAGGACGGACTCAGTGCCAAGGAGCAGCTCGACGCCATCTTCATCCGGCTGCGATCCCACCTGGAGCGGTACGCGGACTGCTGGTCGCAGCAGTGCATCCCCGCGCTCCAGGCACAGGGGATCCGGGTGCGAGGCTGGAGCGATTTGAGCGAGCCGGAGCGGGTGTCGCTGCGGCGCTACTTCCTCGACCAGGTCTTTCCGCTGCTGACGCCGCAGGCGATCACCCGAGCCCCGGGCTACCCCTTCCCGGTCATGGCGAACCTGCGGCTGTCGCTCGCCGCCCTGCTGCGTGATTCGGTGACCGGGCCCCTGCACTTCGCGTATGTGAAGCTGCCGGACGGCTTGGCGCGCCTTGTGCCGCTGCCCGACGACGGCGGGCTGGTACCGCTCGAGGAGGTGGTGCGCGGATGTCTCGACCTCGTCTACCGGGGCCGTGAGATCGAAGCCGCCTACACGTTCCGCGTGACCCGCAGCGGGGATCTCGAGTTGGACGAGCGCCACGCCGAGAATCTGCTGCACGTCATCGAGGAGGAAACGAAGCGACGGCCGTACGGCCTCGCGGTGCGGATCGAAGTGGAGCAGGGGATGCGGGCCGACGTGCGCCGCCTGCTGCTGCGCGAGCTGCAGTTCGAGGACGCGGCGCACGTCAGCACGCTGGGCGACGCGGACCTGTTCGACGTGGCGGGACCACTCGACCCGTTGGCCCTCCGCGAGATCGCGGACCTCCCTCGGCCGCCATTGCAGTACCCGCCGTTCCCGGGGCGTCGAGTGCTCGAGGCGGCGAAGTCGGTGTTTGACGTCGTGGCTGGTCGCGACGTGCTCGTGCACCACCCGTACGATTCGTTTCCGGACGCGGTGGAGCGCTTCTTCGTCGAGGCGGCCGACGCCCCGGACGTGGTGGCGATCAAGCTGACGCTGTACCGGCCGGGTGGCCGCTCGCACATCGCCGACGCGCTGGTGCGGGCGGCGGCGGCCGGGAAAGAGGTGTTCGTGTTCGTGGAGCTCAAGGCGCGCTTCGACGAAGAGCGCAACGTCGACTGGGCCAAGAAGCTGGAGCGCGCCGGCATCCACGTGGTGTACGGCCTCGTGGACGTGAAGACGCACGCCAAGGTCGGTCTCGTGGTGCGTCGCGAAGGCGATGGGGTCCGGCGTTACGTCCACGTCGGGACGGGGAACTACAACGCCGCGACCGCGGCGGTCTACACCGACCTCGGATTGCTCACGGCGCACCCTGAGCTGGGCGCCGACGTGAACGACCTGTTCAACGAGCTGAGCGGGTCATCGCGGCCTCCGCAGGTCACCTTTCGCCGGCTGCTGGTCGCGCCGGAACAGATGCTCGAGCGCTTCATTGCGCTCATCGACCGTGAGGCGGAGTACGCCCGCGCGGGACGCGGTGGTCGCATCCGTGCCAAGCTCAACGGCCTGGCGGACGCCGACGTGATCGGCGCGCTGTATCGCGCCTCCCAGGCGGGAGTGGAGATCGATCTCGTGGTTCGGGGCATCTGCTGTTTGCGCCCCGGGGTGCCGGGGCTCTCTGACCGGATTCGCGTCATCAGCATTCTCGGGCGCTTTCTCGAGCACGGGCGCATCTTCTGCTTCGCTAACGGTGGTGAGCCCGAGTACTACATCGGGTCCGCCGACTGGCGACCCCGCAACCTGCGCCGCCGGGTCGAGGTGGTCGCGCCGATTCTGGATCCCGACTGTCGCACCCGACTCGACAGCATTCTGGAGATGGAGCTCGCAGACCCGACGGCGTGGGAGTTGGGCCCGGACGGCGGTTACTATCGCCGGGCTGCGTCCGGCGACAGCCGCGCCAGTGCACAGGAACGCCTGATGCGCCTCGCAGAAACAGGGCGCGCCTAGCCGGCCGGGACATGTGGCGCGTCGCCGTCCTGACGTTCGTCGGGCTCTGGTCCGAACCGCCGTCCCAGCGGCAGCGGTGCGCGGAGCCGCGCTACCGCTGGAGCGCCAAGATCGACACGACGCTCGCCGCAATCACGCCGCAGCCCGCGTCGATTCCGGAGATGCTGCAGAGCTGGAATCCGCCGGCGGTCACGGCCCGGGATTGGTGCGTGCCGCGCGCCGGGCGGGAGCTGGTCGTCTACCAGGTGGGTGGCTGGATCCGCCGTCTCGAGACGTCCAAGGACGATGGCGACTGGCACATCGAGCTGACCGATCGACGGGACAGCCCAGCCGATTCCTGCATCGTGGCCGAGATCCCGCTCGTGGAGCTCGGGGGCACGTATCGGCAGGCACGGGCGGATTTGGGGAGGCTGGTGGCCGGCCGGAGGCGGTCGAAGAGCGGCGTGCTGGCGAAGCCCGTCGCAGTGCAGATCGTCGGTGCGGCATTCTTCGATGGCCATCACCGCGCTGGGGCGCGGCGGCGCGACCCGATCGACCCAAAGCACGGGCGCTGCAACTCGTCGTTGCGCGCCCTGTGGGAGATTCATCCCGTCTACCGCGTGGAGCGTCCCTGAACCGGTCTCACCGCGGCTCGTGGGGGCGGCACGCCCGCTCGATCTGCGGCAGCGCGACCTGATCTACGTAGCCCACCAGGGCGTCGAAGCTGTCACACGCTCGTCGGGCGGCCGCGGTGTCGCCGCGCGCCGTCGCGACGCGCGCCTGCTCGAGTCGCAGCGGCCACAACGATGCGACGAGATCGAACGGCGCGCTCAACACGGCGTAGCGGCGCGTCGCGCGGTCCCACAGCGCGAGTGCGCCGGTCGTGTCAGCCGCCCCCAGGCGGGCCCGCGCGTCGAGGTCGAGGCTCAAACTCACGGGGAGCGGGGCGCTGTCGGGGCGCGCAAGACGACGCAACGCCGTCGCGTGGGCGCCCGGATCCCGGCCGGCCCGCGCGAGGATCCAGTGCGCCGCTGCGTCCGCGCCGCCGCCCGCCGAGCCGGCCCAGGCGCTCAGTCGGCTGGTGGCGCTCCGCCAATCCCCCAGCGAGTCGAGTCGCATCACGCGGGCGAGCACGATCCAAGCATCGCCTTCCCGGCCGGCGCTGCCGGGCGCCGCCCGGGCGATCTGCGCACGCGCGCTGTCGCCCCGCCCGCCGCGCAGGTGGGCGGCGACCGTCCAGCGCAGCGCCAGCGCGCGCTCGTACTCGGTCGCCGCGCGGCGCTCCAATGCCCGCACGATGCGGCGCGTCGCGAACTCCTTGACTCGCAGTCCCTCGGCGGGCCGAAACAGCAGCGTATCGACGATGCGCACGACCTCCGCGACGACCGACGCCGTGTCGATGCTGTGGTACAATTGAATGAGACGCCGCACTTCCGGCTCGTCACCCGCCAGGTGCGCGAGCGAGATGCTGTTCGCGACGGCCGGCGCGAACTTCGGGTCGAGCGTCAGGACGCTGTCGAACTCAGTCTTCGCCTCCTGCAGGCGCTGCTCGAACAGGGCGCCGAAGTATAGGTAGAACTCGCCCAGCACAAACCGGACGTACGGCTGGTCCGGCGCGGCCTGCTTGGCGAGCTGGAAGTCCTCGAGCGCCCGGTACCCGTCGCCCCGCTCCAGCAGGTGGACGTACCCCGCGAGCAACAGACTGTCGGAGCGCTCCAGTCCAGTCCCATGCAGCCGGGCTCCGGTAATCGTCTGGCGCAGCGTCTCCTCGCTGGGATTTGTCTGCCCGACCACGAGGAGGCGGCCGAAGTACGCGGGCGCGAAGTCAGAATCGCCCGCGACGACCTCGTCGTAGAGCGCGCGCGCGCGCTCGTAGTCACCGCGGCGGAACGCCTCGTCCGCCTTGAGGTATGCCGCACACGCACGGAAGCCGACCGGACAGGTGCGTCCCGCTGGAATGATGCGGTGCAGCAGCTTCTCGCCGACGCTCGTCATCATGTCGGCGAGCGAGTCCACCGAGCCCTCGACGTCCGCCTCGGCTACCACGTCGCCCGAGCGTGCGCGGTACAGACGAGCCGTGAGCCGACTGCGCGCGCCCGTGAACACGACGCTCGGCTGAATGAAGAACTTGGCGCCGAGCTGCTTGGCGAGGCTGTCCGCCTCGGGATTACTCAGCGCCCCCGCCCCGTAGCGTCTGACCGCTTCGGTGTACACCCGTGCGCCCGACAGCACGTCGAGTTTGGGGGCGGCAGAGAGGCGGCGGGCGAACGACTCCATGAGCTGCCGGTCCGGCAAGGTCTCCCCCAGCTTATCGAACGGCATCACGGCCACGGTTTCGATTGCGGCCGTCCGGCAGAGCAGGATGTGAGCGCGACACAAGGCCCAACCAGTCCCCGTGAGCGCCACCGCCGCGGCGACGGCCGCGCCGCCCCAGCGCCACCAGGCGCGCCTGCCGGCGCGGTCCCAGGCCGCGAGCCACGCCGCGGCGGTGGCGGGACGATCGCCCGGGCGCACGGCCAGGGGCGCCACCAGTGCCGCGGCGACCGCCGCCGAAAGCTCCCGGCGGGCCCCGCGCAGCGTGCGCGCCAGGGTAGGGAGGTCGGTTCCGCCCCCCGGCTTCGTCCCCGTCAGCGCTTCGAACGCCACGATGGCCAGCGAGTAGAGGTCCGCCCGACCGTCCACGTGCTCGCTGCCCGCTTCCTGTTCGGGCGCCATGTAGCCGGGCGTGCCGATCGGCACGCCCGGTGCGGTCAGCGCGGACGTCGCTACCCGCACCACGTGCGCCACGCCGAAGTCCGCCAGGAGGGCACGGCCGCTATCCTCGTCGATCAGGATGTTCGATGGCTTGACGTCGCGGTGCACCACGCCGCGCCCGTGTGCGTGATCGAGCGCCGCGCCCACGTCTTGCACGACGCGCAGACTGGCGGCGAGCGAAGGGCGGCCCGTCGCGAGCACGCTTTCGAACGTCGTGCCCCGCACGAAGGGCATGATGAGGAAGGTGATGCCTTCCCGCGAGCCGAAGTCATAGACTGGCACGATGTGGGGATGGGAGAGGGAGGCTGCCAGCGCCGCCTCCTGCTGGAACCGCTTCAGCCGCATCTCGCTCGCGGCTACTTCGGGCGGCAGGATCTTCACCGCGACGATGTGGCCCAGGGCGCGGTGCCGAGCCCTGTATACGAACCCCATACCGCCGGCGCCGACGAGGCCCAGGACCTCGTAGCGCTCCCCGACGGCATGCTGGACCTCTGCGGTGTCCGGCGGTTGCATGCGCGTGATGAATCTAGGGGCGCTTGCCGCTCACCGCACTCCACCCGATAATCCCGGGCGCCATGGCTCCGTTTCCCCACGTCTACTGCCGCGTGCTCGGGCCCGCACGCGTGACCGTCGATGGCGCGGACGCGCCGCCCGAGCTGCTGTGGCGCAAGCATCTCGCGCTGCTCGTCTACCTGGCGCGCAGCCCGCGCCGGAGCCGCACGCGCGAACACCTCGTGGGCTTGCTGTGGAGCGACAGGGACGAGCGCCAGGCGCGCCATTCACTGAGCGAAGCGCTGCGCCTGTTTCGGCGCATCCTCGGCGATGAGCAGGTGCACGCCGATGTGGACCAGATCCGGCTGGGCGCAGACGCGGTGACGCTCGACTGCGACCGGTTCGTGGAGTCGTGCGGGCGGGGCGACTGGCAGGCCGCCGCGGCCTTGGTCGAAGGGGACTTCTTAGAGGGCCTCGCGGTCCCCGGCGCGAACGAGTTTGAGAGCTGGCTGGGCGTCGAGCGCGTGCGCTGGCGCAGCCAGGCGCTCGAGGCGCTGGTGCGGTACGCCGAATGGCTGCTCGCGCGGGGCGATGCCCCCGAGGCGACCGGCGTCGCGCTGCGGGCGCGGACGTTGGATCCCGCGTCCGAGCCGGCCGCGCGGGTGGCGATGCGCTCCCTCGCACTCGGCGGCGACCGCGCCGCGGCGCTACGCGTCGCCGACGAGCTGGGGCACGCGCTCCGGGCGCAGGTCGGGACCGCGCCGGGGCCCGATACCACGCGGCTCGCCGACCGCATCCGGGATGCGCGCGTGGGCCGCCGCGTGCTCGCGGCGCCGCCAGCCGCGCGGCCGCGCCCGCCCCTGTGCGGACGGGGCGCTGAGCTCGCGGCGCTGGCAGCCGCGTGGGAGCGGACCAAGAGCGGGCGGGGGCAGGTGATTATCGTCGAGGGTGAGCCCGGCGAGGGGAAGAGCCGGCTGATCGAGGAGCTCGTCGCGCGGGCTCGTCTCGATGACGCGACGGTAGCTGCCGCCAGGGCGGTCGCGGTCGATCAGAAGCAGGAGTGGAGCGCTGTCGCCGGGCTGCTCGCCGCCGGTCTCGCCGACGCCCCGGGGATCGCTGGCGCGCCGCCCGACGCGCTGGCCGCTCTGGTGGGCCTCGCTCCCGATCTCGCGGTCCGGTTCCGGCACACGGGCGCGGCCCTGCCGGTGGGGGAGGGGGTGCGCGACGCGGTGCTGGCCGCCGCCCAGGAACGACCGGTGCTCCTCGCGCTCGACGACGCGCACTGGATCGACGCCGCCACGCTCGAGTCGCTGCCCGGGCTGGCCCGTGATGCCGCGCGGCGGCCCGTCTTGCTGCTGTTCGGCCTCGCGCGAGGCGCGCCCGAGAGCGGCCGGCTCGATGAGCTGCGGGCGCGCGTAGGGCGCGAGCTGGAGGGTGAGGTGATCAGGCTGGGCCGGCTCGACCCCGCCGCCCTCCACGCGCTCGTCGCCTGGGCGCTGCCGGCTTACGCGGCGCCGGATGCCCAGCGGCTGGCCCGGCGAGTTGAGCAGGACACGGCGGGCATTCCGCTGCTCGCGATCGCGCTGCTCGAGGCGGTAGCCGACGGGTTCAAGCTCGCCCCCGACGCCCCGGCGTGGCCGGCACCCAAGCGTACGCTGGTGGACTCGTTGCCGAACGACCTGCCGCCAGCCGTCGTGGGGATGGTGTGCCTGCGGTTCCGGCGACTCCCTCCGGCGACGCAGCAAGTGCTCGCGGCCGCCGCGGCGCTCGCGCAGCGCGCGGACGCGCCTCAGCTCGCGCGGGCGACTGGACTTGATCGGGTGGCCGTCGACCAGGCGCTCGACCTGCTCGAGTGGGAGCGCTGGCTCGTGGCCGATGCGCGCGGCTACGTCTTTGCCGCACCGATCGTCTGCGGCATCCTGCTTCAGGAGATGGTCACGCCCGGCCAGGCCCGGCGCTACCGCGACAGTCTCCCGTCTTGAAACCGGCTTGAAGGGGTAAGCCCAACGTGTCCCCGGATCCTCACCGGGAGACACGCAATGCAGTTCGGCCATCTCGGCATCGCGCTCGCGATCGCCTCGTTTGACCCGCGTCCGGAGACGTTCGCTGTGGTGGGCGCCGCGCAATTCCTCCCCAACGCCGATTCGCTCGTGGTCCGCGCCGGCTGGGCCGCGCCGGAGTTTCACGGCACCTGGAGCCACAGCCTCGCTTTCTGCGCCGCCGTCGGGGCCGGCGCGATCGTGCTGTTCGGCGCGTGGCTCGGCGGCTTGGCGCTCGCAAGCATCGTCCTGCACGTCGCGGCCGATCTGCCGACCGATACAGGAATCCCGCTCTTGCTGCCGTTCAGCCGACGCCGCTTTTCGCTGAACCTGTGGCAGAACACGGGTTACTGGGGTCGGTCGATGTATGCCGGCTACTACCGACAGCGGTGGGCATGGATTCTCGAGGGCGCGGTGTTCGCCGTAGTGGCGTGGCGTTACGCCGGGGCGCTCGCATGAAGCTCGTCGGTTTCGTCCTCCTGGCGCTGTTCGTGCATGGGCCGCTCTCGCCCATCTTGCCCACTGCGTTCGAAGCGACGCTGTTGTATTACGCCCGCCTCTACCCCGCGTGGGTTCTGGCGCTGCTCGGCACGGCGGGGGCGTCGATCGCGGAGGGAATCAACTACCGCCTGATCGACTGGGCGGCGGAGCTGCCGAAGCTCGCCTCTGTGAGAAGCGGGCGGGTCGTACGCTGGAGCGTCGCGGCGTTCCTCCGGGCGCCGTTCTGGACCACGGCCTTCGTCATCTTCTCGCCCATCCCTGATTCCGCCGTCCGGATCCTGGCGCCGCTCGGCCATTATCCGCTTCCGCAGTTCCTCGCGGCGGTGGCGGTGGGACGCTTTCCCCGCCTGCTGATCATCGCGGGTGTTGGTGTTCTGGTGCGCCCGCCGACATGGTGCTTGGTGAGTGGCACGCTGGCGATCGCGGCGCTCGTCCTCGGCCGGCCGCGCCTTGACACGGCCGCCGCGTGGCTACGTCAGGGGTGCCGCGCGCTGCACGGCGCGTCGCGCGCCGCGTTCCGACTCTAGGCAGAGTGCCCCATGTGGCTGCTCACGCTGGTGCTGTTCGCTGACACTGCTCACGCGTTCTCGGTCGTCCTCACGCCGGTCGAGTCGGTGCAGGTCACTGTCACGGGAGCGGGAGAGCCGGTAGTGCTGATCCCCGGCTTGTTCGGCTCGGCATTCGGCTTTCGCCGCGTGCTGCCGCTGCTTGCCCAAACGGGATTCCACGCCGTGGTCGTCGAGCCGCTCGGCGTTGGGACTTCGGCGCGGCCGGCGCGCGCCGACTACTCGCTCACCGCGCAGGCTGATCGGGTCGCCGCGGCCCTCGACCGACTCGGCCTCGCGAACGCGATCGTCGTCGCGCACGCCGTGGGCGCCTCGATTGCGTATCGGCTCGCCTACCGTCGCCCGGACCTCGTGCGCGGGATCGTCGCGCTCGACGGCGGTCCGGTGGAGGCCGCGACGACCCGCGGCTTCCGGCGGGCGCTTGAGCTCGCACCCTGGATCAAGCTGCTTGGTGGGGCCCGGTTGGTCCGCAGGAAGCTGCAACGCAGCCTGATCGCCGCCTCGGGCGATACGACGTGGGTGACCGAGCAGGTCCTGGACGGGTACGCCGCGGGCGCGGCGCGCGATCTCGACGGTACGCTGCGCGGCTACGTGGCGATGGCGGCGGCGCGCGAGCCGGAGCGGCTCGCGCCGCACCTCGCAGAGATCCGCTGCCCCGTGCGGCTCGTGATCGGCACGGCACCCCACCAGTCGGGCGTGAGCGCGGCGGAAGTCAGCGCGCTCGCCCGGGCTCTGGCCAGCTTCGTCATCGATAGCGTGGCCGGGGCGGGACACTTCCTCTTCGAGGAGCAACCGGCTGCGGTCATCGCTGCGGTGGAGCGGATCCGTTCCCTAGGCCAATGGCGCTAACGAAGATCTGCACAAGTCGCGCGAAGTCGGGGGGGGGGCTAGCACGCGTCACACGCGAGGCGCTCGGGCGGCACATTTCCGCCGAAGCATGGGCGATGCCGGAGCTTCTGTGCCTGCCGTGCGCCCTCGCGTGTCGGCGTGCTAGCCACCACCCCCGACTTCGCGTAACCTATGCAGACCTTCCCTAACCCGCTGTGGCGTCGTCGCTTGACCACGTCTTGGGGTGCCGCCGGTAGGCTCGGTGTGTCCCCAAGGGGAGCCTCGGTGCACCGTCACTATGCCGTAGCCGTGGATCGGCCCGCCGCCGACCGCTGGTTGAGCGACTCAGAGCGGCAGGCATGCGCCGCCCTGCCATGGCCCGAGCGGCGCCCCGACTGGCGCGCCGGCCGGATCGCGGCGAAACGCGCGGTGGCGCGAGCACTCGGGCTCGACGATCCCACCCGCATCGAGCTCGTGCCGGTGAGCGGTGGTGCGCCGCAGCTCGTCCTGCGTGGCGACGACGGCTCGCGGCGCAGCGCCGCCCTCACGCTGTCGGTCTCCCATCGCTCGGGCCGCGCTGCCGCTGCGGCCACGTCCGACCCAGGGGGCCTGGGAATTGACCTCGAGCTTGCCGACCAGGTGCAAGCGGCTCACGCGGGCTACTACCTGAGCGTCGCGGAGCAGCAGCTCGCGCGCCGCTACAGCCTCACCGACCTGTGGACGCTGAAGGAAGCGGCGTGGAAGGCGCTGCGCTGCGACGACGCGCTGCCATTCACGGCGCTCGAATTGCGCGGCGACGCGCTCGGCCGGATCCGTGCGGTCAGGCTGTGGGGCGCTGTCCGTCCGGCTCGAGCGACGGTGCTGCGCCCGTGGCCGGGCTATGTGCTCGCGCTAGTGTGGGTTCCGGAGACGAAGGCATGACTGGGCGTCCCGGGATCACGGCGATCGCGTACGCGCTGCCCGCTTGCTCCCGCTCCGTGCGCGAGCTTGGGGCCGCGGGGCAGCTCCAAACCGATCCCGAGGTGCTCGAGAATTTCGGGTTCGGCCGCGTCCACATCGCGGTGGCCGAGAGCCCGTACGAGCTCGCCTACCGGGCGGCCGCCCGGCTGCTGGAAGAGCAGGCCGTCGACGCGGCGAGCATCGACCTGGTCATCTATTCGGGGCCGCCGGGGACGCTGTCGCTCACCCCCGCCGCGCAGCCGTGGAACGGCGCTGCACTGTCGAGCACCGCGCGGTTCCAGTATCCCGGCACGCTGCTCCAGTTCGAGCTCGGGCTCCTCAACGCGTCGGTGCTGGGCATCGACCAGCTCGCCTGCAGCACGCTGTTCGGCGCGCTGCGAGTGGCGCGCTCGCTGTGTGTGACGGAGGGCATCGAGCGCGTCCTGTGTGTGCACGCGGAGTTCTTCCCGGCGGCGGCTGGCCGAGAGGCGGTGTTCAACTGCACGTCGGACGCGGCGTGCGCGGTCCTCGTCGAGCGAGTGGCCCTGCGCAACTGCATCGCGGCATCGGTGCACGTCACCAAGGGCTACTACTGGGACGGCGACGCGCTCAAAAACGAGATCGTCGCGTCGTACTTCCCGACCAGCAAGCACGTGATCGAGCGTGTCATCGCCGCCGCCGGATGGAATGCCGCCGACGTGGACTGGATCATTCCGCACAACGTTAGCCTGCGCAGCTGGGAGCTGCTGCTATCGCTGCTGGCGCTGCCCAACACGCGGCTGTGGACGGACAATATCGCGCGCTACGGCCACAGCCTCGCTGGCGACAACTTCATCAATCTGCGGGACGCCCTGGACGGCGGCGCTGTCCGGCCGGGCCAGAAGCTGATCCTCTTCAGTTACGGGTACGGCGCCCACTGGACGGCGCTCGCGGTGGAGGCCTGAGATGAGCGTTCCGCATGAGGTCGTGTTCTTCACCGGGGCGACGGGGCTCGTGGGCGGCGACGTCCTGCGCCGCATGCTCGCGGCCGACCCCGCGCTCCGCGCCGTCGTGCTGGTGCGCGACGCGGGGCGGTGGGAGCAGGTGAGCACCCGACTGGCGCTCCCGGCAGGTCGGGTCGGGGCCGTGGTAGGGGACGTCACGCGGCCTGGCCTCGGCCTCTCGGCAGACACACGTGTCCCCCTGGCCCGCGAAATCACGGCGGTGGTCCACGCCGCGGCCGACGTCGTGTTCTCGCGCCCGCTCGCCGTCGCGCGCGCCGTCAACGTGGCGGGCGTTCGGCATCTGCTCGACGTCGCGGCGGGCTGGCCGAGGTTGCGGCGGTTTGCCCACGTGAGCACCGCGTTCGTGGCCGGTCGCCGGGTGGGCCGGATCCTTGAGGGCGAGGAACGTGGCGACGCCGGCTGGGTCAACGCGTACGAGCAGTCGAAGCACGAGGCCGAGTGGCTGGTGCGCGCGAGCGGACGGGACTGGGTGATCTTCCGTCCGAGCACCATCGTGTGCGATTCGGCGGCCGGTGGAGTCACGCAGTACAACGCCGTGCACCTCGGTCTGCGCCTGTTGCACGACAGTCTCGCCCCGATGCTGCCGGCGGCTGCCACCAGCGCGATCGACGTCGTGCCGCGGGACTACGTCGCCGCCGCGATCGCCGTCCTGGCGCTGCGCCAGGATCTGGCGGGCCGGACGCTGCAGTTGTGCGCCGGGTCGGGGGCGCTGCCGGTCGACGAGCTGCTCGATGTGACCTGGCGGGCGTGGTCGCGGCGGCCCGAGTGGCGCCGCCGCGGGATCCCGCGACCCGTGCTCACCGACATTGCCACGTATCACCGCTTTGAGCTGGCCGTCGAGGAAACCGGGGACTCGAAACTGCGGCAGGCGGTGCGAGCCCTGTCCTACTTCGCCCCGCAACTCGCGCTGCCGAAAGCGTTCGACACGCGTGCCGCGGACGCCGCCCTGGGCGGGCCGGCCCCCGCCGTCCGGACGTATTGGGCGCGGATGCTCGAGCACCTGGTTTCCGTCGGCTGGTGCGAGGCTGTGAAAGGCGTTGCCGCGTGACCGCGCACGGCGGTCGTCAGCGTTTCGTGACCGACATGGTCGCGTGGCTCACCCGGACGTTGGCGCCGGCGGGAGCCGTCATCACGCCGCACACGCCGCTGTTTGCAGACGGCTTGATCAATTCGATCCGCATCCTCGAGCTCATCGCGTGGGTCGAGCTCGCGATCGGCTGCCCGATCCCCGACGTGCGGATCCGGATGGACAACTTCCGAACTGTGGAGCGCATCGCCGACGTGTTCGTCGGGGAGGAAGACGATGTGGCGGCCTGAAGCCGTGGTGCAGACGCTCGCCGCGCGCGGCGAACTGTGGGAGGCCGCACCCGGGCTGGTCGGGATGCGCGGAGAGGTCCTCGCCCTGTACCGGGCACTGGAGCAGGCCCTCGCGCGCCTCAGCGCGACCGAGACGGCCGACGACTGGCAGGTGCCGCCGGGGATCGACCTGGCGACGCTCGCTCGGGCCGGCTACTTCGCGTCGTTTCCCCAGTGGCTCACCGCCGTCGCGCACCTGTCCGAAGACAGCGACGTGCTCGAGTGGATTGCGACGGACCCCGATCCGGCCGCCGCAGCGCGGCGTGCGCTCGGAACCGCCGACGCCGCGCTCGCGCCCGCCGTGTGCTACCACATCTACGAGCGGCTCGCGGGTCGCACCATCTCGCACCCGGCGCTCGTAACGGCGCAGGGTACCTGCTGGCGGCACGAGGGTACGCGGCTCAGCGCGCTCGAGCGGAACTGGGCGTTCACGATGCGCGAGATCGTCTGCCTGGGCGAGCGGCTTCGCGCCCACGGCGCGGGGCAAGGCGGTGCTGCAGCAGCTGAAAGCGCTCAAGCACGAGCTCATCCTGCCCCTCGGGAGGTCTCGAGGATCGGCGGCCGCGTCGTTCAACAATCACGAGACGTTCTTCGGCGAAGCGTTCGCCATCCGGCTCGCGACCGGCGCGCCCGCGGCGTCCGCGTGCGTAGCGTTCGGCGTCGAGCGGTGGCTGCTGGCGTTTCTCGTGGCGCACGGCCCGGATGCTGCCGGATGGGCGGCGCTCAACCGGGCGGGCGCGCTCGCGGAGGCGACCTGACGTGCGCCTGTACGAGCGGCAGGCGGCGGCCGCGACTCGGGGCGGCTGGTCGGTCGAGCGGGACATCCGCTGGCGAGACATCGACCGGGCGCGCGCGCGCGCCCGGCCCGGGATTCTCGTGGGGCTCCGGGACGCCGCGTTGATCGAGGCCTTCCACCCAGTCAACCTCGCGCGCCTGCTCAGACTCATGTGGGACGATGTGGATGGGTCCGCGGTGTTCTCGCTCGAGCTGTACGAGGGCTTCAAGCATTTCCACGCCCTGCGCCTGTACCTCGACGCGGTCGGGCACGAGCCCGCGATCACGGACGCGGAGATCGTGGAGATGCGCCGGGCCGGCGCCGCGGTGGATGTGGCGAGCGACGGCCTGATCGGCCGGCTGGTCGAGTTCATGCTCTCCGAGCACCTGGCCGCCTACTTCTTCCGCCGCCTGGCGGAGCAAGCGGTGGAGCCCGTGCTGATCGCCTTGCTCCACTACATCGCGGCGGACGAGGTGCGCCACGCGCAGAACGCCTCCGACCTGATCGCCAAGCGCATCGCGACCGACCCTGCAGTGATCGGGGGCGTGCTGGACGCGGCCGCCCACTTCCGGCACTTCGGCGCCGAAGCGATCGGCGCCGTCCCGGTGGCTCTGCCGGGCGACCCGCTCGCCATCCGCACGTTCGCCAAGCGCATCGAGCGGCTCTGTGGAGTGCGTTTCGTGGACTACCTCAAGAGCGGTCTCGCAGTGCGGAGGACCGCGTGAGCGGCGCCGGGATCGCCGCGCGCCCGAGCCGCACCACGTTGCCGGACGCCCGCCACGATCGGCTGTTCTTTGCCCAGGTACACGAGGATCCGCTGCTCGAGCTGGAAACGCTCGCCCCCGCGGCGCAGCAGCGCCTGGTGGTGGTCAGCTCGGGCGGGTGCACCGCGTTGTCGCTGCTCGCAGCGGGCGCGGGGGAGGTCGTCGCGGTGGACCTGAACGCGACGCAGAACCATCTGGTGGAGCTGAAGCTCGTCGCGGCGAGCCGCTTGGGCGGCCCGCTCGCGGTGGGGTTCTTGGGCGGGGGCGGCGCCGCGCCAGCGTCCCGCCTCGCCACGTACGCGCGCCTGCGCGACGCGCTCTCATCAGCGGCGCGGGCCCACTGGGACGCCCGACCGGGCGATCTGGCGCGCGGCGTGCTCCATACCGGTGCGAGCGAGCGGTTCCTCGCGCTCGTCGTACGCGCGATCAAGATGCTCGTCCACCCTGAACGGCGCGTGCGCCGGCTGCTCGCCTGCCGCTCGGTCGCGGAGCAGCGCGCTTTCTACGAGCGCGAGTGGAATACATGGCGCTGGCGCGCGCTATTCAAGGTCTTGCTCAACCGCTGGGCATTCCGCCGGAGCCACGACCCGGCGTTCTTCGAGCACGTGGAGAACCCGAGCTTCTCCGGGCACTTCCTGCGCGCCGCCCAGCATGCGCTGACGGACCTGCCCGTCGCCGACAACTACTTCCTGCACGTCGCGCTGACGGGCTGGTATCCGCCGGGGGGCGCGCGGCCGCCCTATCTCACGGCGGACGGAGCGACGAGCCTGGCGGTGGTGGCGGAACGGTTGACCCTGGTGGATGGGAGTTACACGGCTTTCCTGCGAACCCAGCCCGATGCCAGCGTGACCGGGTTCGCACTGTCGAACATCTGCGAGTGGCTCAGCGCCGGCGACGTGGAGCAGCTCTTCGCTGAGATCGTCCGGACGGCGGCGCCGGGTGCCCGCGTCTGCTTCCGCAACTTCGTCGGCTGGACGGAAGTGCCAGCCCGCTGGCGCGACGTCGTCGTCGAGGACCGGCAGTGGGGAGCGACGCTGAGCCGCGGCGACCGGAGCTTGGTGCAGCGACGCTTCGCGATCTGCCGGGTCGAGAAGGGGGTGACGTGAGCAGGGTGAGGGAGCTCGAACCCCCGAGGTTCCACCCGGAAGCGTGGGCTCGGCACGGCCCGCCTCCGTTGGAGGTTTCCACACCCGTCGCTCGCGACGCCGCTCCGGCCGACCAGGCTGCGCTCCTCGACCTCGCGACCGCGTGCCCGATGGTTGGCGACTTCACGCTGTGTGTGGACCGCACACCTGATTTCTTCGCTCTCAATCGCCTGGAAGGGGGCTCGTGGCGCTGCGGCGTCGTGGACGGCCCGGCGGGGGCTCCGGTGGGCTGCATCACCGTGAGCGAGCGACGCGCCCATCTCGACGGCGCCCCGGTACGGACGATTTATGTCGGCGACCTCAAGGTGCATCCTGCGCACCGCGGCGGCGCCGTGGCGGATGCGTTGACTCGCTACGCACGCGACGTGGCGCTCGCGACCGGCGGCCCGGACGTCCCGACCCTCCTCACGGTACTCGCGGGCAATCGCGCGATGGAGCGGCGCGCGGCGGGACCGCGCGGGCTTCCGGCGCTGGCGCGCTTCGCGACCATCCGGTCTCACGCGGTCCCGCTGCTGTGGCGCCGGCGCCAGCGGCCCGAGCTCGACGTGGCGACGGGAGACCTCCGGGACCTGGGAGAGATGGCCGCGCTGTGGCGCCGCCTCTCGCCCGCTAGAAACTTCGCTCCGGTCTACACGCCCGACTCCCTGGCGGGCTGGATCCAGGCCGCGCCGGGGCTCGCGCTCGACTGCTATCGGCTGGCGCGACGGCGAGACGGTCGCCTGGCGGGGTTCTTGGGCCTCTGGGACCAAGCTGCGTTCAAGCAGCTCCGCGTGCTGCGCTACTCCCGCCGCGCCCGCGCGGTCCGCTCGCTCTTCAACGGTGTGGCGCCGCTGTGCGGCGCGGCGTCACTCCCAGTGGCGGGGTCCCCGCTGCGCTACGTCACCGCGGTCCACGTGTGCGCCGAGGACCCCGTCGTGTTGCGCGCGCTCCTGCTCCACGCCTACGACGCGCTGCGAGGCAGGGGGTATGCCTTCTTCACCATCGGGCTCGACACGCGGGACCCGCTGGCCGAAGCGCTCACGGGCCTACTCGCGCAGCCGACCGACGTTCACGCCTACGTGACGACGCCGGCGGGGCGGTATGCGGGAGCGCCGCTCGACCGGCGGCCACTCCACTACGAGATTGCGCTCGTCTGAGGTATCCCATGGTTGCCGCGCCTGCTGGCGCTGGAAGCGTGGCTGGCTCCAAGGGGGGACTTGCGGCCGCCGTGGTTCGGCGCCGGGGCTGGATCGCGGTCGCGTGGATCGCGGCAGGGGCCGTCCTCCTGCCTGCCGCCGGGCGCGTGGAGCGGACACTCGACGTCGCGGCTCGCATTGGGGCAGCGAATCGGCCATGGTCGAGCAGGAGCTGGTGCGGCGGTTCGCGTCGCCGTTCGCCAAGTTCGCGGTGCTCGTCGCCACAGGTGTGCCGGGGCCCGGTACGCCGGATGGCCGAGCCGCGCTCGAGCAGGTGGTCGCGGGGCTGGGGACGGTGCCCGGTCTCACGCAGTGCCTATCCTATCTTGACGGCCAGGACACGCTGTTCCAGGCGTCGACCGGTGACGGAACCTTCGTCGTCTGCGGCCTCGATCCGAGGCGCCAACCGGCCGATGCCCTCATCTCCGACCTGCGGGCTGCGACCACCACGCTGGCCGTCCGGCTGTCCCCGCAGTACGCGCGCCTGGCGCTGCGCTGGACGGGCGACGTCGCCCTGAACTTCGACCTCCGCCGCACCAGCGCTGCTCAGGCCCACGGGGCCGAGCGGCGCACCCTCCCGCTCACGCTGCTGCTGCTCGTGTGGGCGTTCGGCGCCGTCGCGGCCGCGCTCCTCCCGACGGTGGTGGGGATGCTCGCTATCTCGCTCACGCTCGGCGTCGCCGTGATCATCAGCGCCCGTTGGCCGCTCTCGATCCTGCTCCAGAACGTCGTCACCATGCTCGGCCTCGGGTTGGGGATCGACTACGCGCTGCTCATGGTGAGCCGGTTCCGCGAGGCGCGCGCGGCCGGCGCGGGCGCCACGCAAGCGGCGGAAGTGGCGGCGCGACAGGCCGGCCACACGATCGCTCTCTCGGGTGTGGCGGTCTCGATCGGGTTCGCGGCGCTGTTGCTCGTGCCGTTGAACGAGCTCCGCTCGGTGGCAGTCGGCGGGCTGGTGGTCGTCACGGTGTCGGTCCTGCTTGCGACCACATTGCTGCCGGGGCTCCTCGCGTGGCTCGGCCCGCGTGTCGACCTGGGTCACGTGCCGCGCGGCCCCGGGCGCGCGCGGGCCGAGCGCTGGCGGCGGTGGGGGCGGTGGGTGACGCAGCGCCCTGGCACGGTGCTGGCGCTCGCCGGGGCGCCGGTGGCGTTGCTTGCGTGGCAGGCGACGCGCCTCGACACGGGCCTGCCGCGCGGAGACTGGCTGCCGCCCGCCATGGAGTCGGCGCGTGCCGTGCACGATCTCCAGCGCATGGGGCGGGGCGCGGTGATTCAGGCGGTGCGCATCGTCCTCGAGTTGCCGGACGGCGTCACGGCGGGAAGCCGGCAGGGCTGGGAGGCGACGCGCCGGCTGAGCGACGGGCTGGCGGCGGACCCTCGGGTCGCTCGCGTGCGCTCGCTCCCCGCGAGCGCCGGTGGGAAGTGGCGTCCCTCGGCGCTGGCGTTCCTGCGTCAGGACGTGCGTCGCACGTTCATCAGCGACGACCGCCGCGTGGCGCTGCTCGACGTCGTGCCGCGAGAGAGCGCGAGCGCGGGCGAGCTCATCCAGCTGGTGCGCGCGCTGCGCGCGCGCGACGCGGTCGCCTTGACCGGGCTCCGCGGAACCGCGGTCCGCGTCGGCGGGCTGCCGGCGTTCAACGCCGACTATGAAGACGCGGTGGGCGGGCGCTTCCCTGGCGTGGTGGCTCTGGTCGTAGCGGGGACGCTGGTCGCACTGTGCGCGGGGTTCGGCTCGGTACTCATCCCAGTGAAGGCCGTGCTCTTGAACCTCGTCTCCGTCGCCGCCGCATTCGGCGCCGTCGTGCTCGTGTTCCAGGACGGCTTCGGCGCGCGACTGTTCGGGCTGTCGGGGCCTTTGTCCGGCGTGTTCCCGGTGGTGCCGATTCTCGTGTTCTGTACGGTGTTCGGCTTGAGCATGGACTACGAGGTCTTTCTCGTCGCGCGGGTGGCAGAGGCCCGCCGGGCCGGTCTGGCCGAAGGTGACGCACTGGCGGAAGGGCTCGCGCGCACAGCCGGCGTGATCACGAGCGCGGCGGCCATCATGATCGTGGTGTTCGCCGCTTTCACCCTCGGGGACTTTCTGCTCATCAAGATGCTCGGCTTCGCACTCGCGGTCGCCGTGCTGCTCGACGCCACGGTGGTGCGGCTCGCCATCGGCCCGGCGTTGTTGCGTCTGGCGGGCCGCTGGAACTGGTGGCCGGGCGGGTCGGTTGCCTCGGGTCGGCGGCCGCTATTACAATTCCCCGCCATGTCCCATCGCTCGCTGCCGCTCGCTCTGCTCCTCGCGCTCGATCCCGGGGACGGGGCCCATCCCGGGCCACTGGGCGACGCCGCCGGCGCTCGGATTTTCACCGACTTGGGGCGCAGTGCACTCGTCATCGACCTCGCCCCGCTCGACCTGCCCGCCAACACGCCGCACCACGAGCTCGCGCAGCCGCCCGTCGCGATGCTCGAGATTCCGGCCGACGGTTCCATCCACGGCTTTCGCGTCGAGGTGGTAGACAGCGCAGGTCGCGAGCTTCCCGACGAGCTGATCCACCATTTCAATTTGATCGACCCGGACCACCGCGAGCTGTTTCTCCCGATCTCGCGCCGCCTCCTCGCGGCCGGGCGCGAGACGGGCCCGGTCCGGCTGCCGGGACTCCTCTTCGGGTTGCCGCTCAAGCGGGGCGAGCACGTCGTCGCCAGTGGAATGGTCGAGAACTTGACGTCCGCCACCTACCGCCAGGCCCGGGTGCGGCTCGTGATGGACTTCACGCCGGCCGGGCGGCCGTGGCCGCTGTTCCGGGCGTCTCCGTGGCAGATGGACGTCGCCTTCCCGGTGGGAGACAAGTCCTTCACCCTCCCGCCGGGGCGCTCGTCGCGCACGTACGAGGGGAGTCCGGCGGTCCCGGGGAAGATCGTTGGCCTGGGCGGCCACATGCATGACTACGGACGCTTGATCGAGTTCGTCGATGCCACGACGGGCGAGGTGATCTATCATGCGGCGCCAGTCGGCGACTCGGCCGGCCACATTGCGTCCGTCCCGGTGAGTCGGCTGTACGGCTGGACTGGGCTCGGCGTCCATATCACCCCGGACCACAAGTACCGGGTCAGCGTCTACTACGACAATCCGACCGGCCAATCGATTCCGGATGGCGGGATGGGGGTCGTGGGTGGCCTGTTCGTGCCCGATCGCGGCGTCGCGTGGCCCGCGGCGGATCGGACGGACTCACTCTATCAGCAGGACTACCGGCACTACATGCGGCTCGTGGGAGGGCACGAGATGCCGCTGCGCATGCTAATGCCGATGTCGGCGCACGTGGGCGCGCACGAGCACGGCGCGGCGCACGCGCACCGTGAGAAACCCACCCCCTGACGCCCGAGGTCGTCCTCTTCGACTTCGGCGGGACGCTCGATGCCGACGGCGTGCACTGGAGCCCGCGCTTCCACGCGGCATACCGGGCGGCGGGCGGCGCGCTGGACTATACGGCGTTCGAGCTGCTGTACCAGCGGTCCGATCAGGCGCTGGCGCAGGCGCCGGGCATCCGCGGCTTTGGTTTCCGACAGATGGTCGAGACTCAGGTGCGGCTGCTCCTCGGGCTCGTCCCTGACCCGGACGCCGTGAACGCCGGGCGGATGGTGGAGGCGTTCCACGGCCAGTCGCGCGCGGCAGTGGAACGCAATCGGCCGGTGCTCGCGCGCGTCGCGCGTCGCTATCCGCTAGGCATCGTCTCGAATTTCACCGGGAACCTGTCGCTGTGCTTGGAGGAGCTGGGCCTCGCGCGGTTGTTCGCGGCCGTCAGCGACTCCGGCGTGCTGGGCGTGGCGAAGCCCGATCCCCGGATCTTCCGCGAGACGTTGGCGGCGTTGGGGGGCGCGCCGGCGGACCGCGCCTGGATGGTGGGCGACAACTTCGAGGTGGACATCACCGCGGCCGCCGGGCTTGGCATGAGCACGTGCTGGCTTGCCCCGCCCGAGCGGGCGCAACCGGCGGGGCCCCGTCCCACGGCGCGCATCACGAGCCTCCCCGAGATCGAAAGGATCCTCGCCTAGGGTGCACGGCCTGATTCTCGCCGGTGGGGAAGGCTCGCGGCTCGCAGCTGCTGGGGTTTCGCTTCCCAAGCCCCTAGTGGAGGTAGCGGGCAAGCCGCAGATCCTGCGCTTGCTCGAGACCTTCCAGGCGCTCGGGTGCACCAGTCTCACGTGTGCGGTGCGGGCAGATTTCCCGGTCGTGCGGCGGCTGCTTGACGGAACGCGGTTTGCGCGGCCCTTTAAAGTGATCGAGTGCCGCACCCCCTCGTCGCTCCACACGCTGGTCGAGGGGCTCAGCGCGGCGCCGCCCGGCCCCGTGTTTTGCACCATGGTCGACACGGTGATGCGCTGGGAGGACTGGGAGGTGGTCTACCGCGGGACGGAGTGGCATTTAGCGGAGGGCGCCGACATGGTGCTCGCTGTGACGCCGTACGTGGATGACGAGTCTCCTGTGTACGGGAGGAGGGGGGAGGGCGGCTTCGTCCTGGCCGTGAGCGACGACCCGATCCACCCGCACTGCGTCACGGGCGGCGTGTACGGCCTGAGCGCCGGCGTCCGCCGCGCGGCCGCCGATGCTGTCAGTGGCGGCGTGCACAAGATGCGCCGGTTCCTCAAGCTGGTGGTGGCGGAGGGAGGGCGGTTGGGGACGGTGGAGGTGCCGCGCATCATCGATATCGATCGTCCATCAGATCTGCAAACTGCCAACGCGTGGCTGGCCGCGCGCGAGGCCTGAGTCCGGACCCCGGGGAGCGAGACTGCCTTGGCACAACTGGTCGCGATTTACCGCAGCCCGTCGTATTCGCCCATGCAGCATCGGGTAAACGATACCGCCGTGCTGGACGCGACGGTCACCGCGCTCGAGACGCAGGGGTGGGACGCCGTCAAGACCGGCGAGCGCGAAGTCGAGCAGGGGCGGCTCCCGGTGGCCGAGCTGTACCTGAACATGTGTCAGGGGTCGCTCGCGGCGGAGCAGCTCATGCCGCTGGAGTGCGATGGAGCCGTGGTCGTGAACCGGCCGTCGAGCGCGCTCAACTGCCACCGCCACCGGCTGGTAAAGCGCCTCGGCGAGAGCACGCTGGCGTTTCCCCGTACGTTGATCCTCGCCAGCTCCGCGACGTTGCCGCTGGAGCAGCTCGATGCGCTTTCTCCCGACCATCACGACGTGTGGATCAAGCGGGGGGACGTTCACGCCGAGCGGCCGGAGGACGTGGTCGCGACGCCGCGCGAGCGGGTCGCGGAAGCGTTGCGGGCGTTCGCAGCCCGCGGCATCCCGTGGGTCGCGCTGCAGGAACACGTGCCCGGTCCGATCGTGAAGTTCTACGGTGTGACGGACGGGCGCTTCTTCCGCTGGTACGGCTCGGATGCCGGATTCGCCGGCGAGCGGCCGAAGGTGGACGAGAGCCGGCTCAAGGCGCTGGCGTTCGAGGCGGCGGCGATCCTCGGGCTTGAGGTGTTCGGGGGCGACGTGGCGTTTCCCGAGCCCGATCGTCCCGTGCTCATCGACATCAACGACTGGCCGAGCTTCGCACCGTTCCGCGAGGAAGCGGCGCGGGCCATCGCCGACTACATCACTGGTCGCTTCGCACACCGGAAACACGCGTGACGCATACCTTGCGCAGGACCCAGGTCCCCGGGCCCAGGTCGAAGACGCTGTTCGACCTCGAGGCGCTCTACCTCGCTCCTGGGACGCAGAGTGTGGCGTTGTTCAGCCAGCTCTCGATCGAGCGCGGCGAGGGCGCCGTCCTGTACGACGTGGACGGCAACAGCTACGTCGACCTTCTCGCGGGCGTCGGGGTGGCGAGTCTCGGGTACGCGCATCCCCGCTACGTGGCGGCGCTGCAGCGTCAGATCGCGCGGATTCACGTCGGCAGCTTCACCACCGAGCACCGTGCGGCGCTCGTCAAGTTGCTCGCGGAGCTCGCGCCCGGAGACTTGAACCGGACGCAGTTCTATTCGAGCGGTGCTGAAGCCGTCGAGGCAGCGCTGCGGCTCGCGAAGTCGCGCACCGGGCACACCGAGGTGCTCGGGTTTTGGGGCGGCTTTCACGGCAAGACGGGCGGTGTGCTCCCCGTGCTCGGCTCGAGCTTCAAGCACGCGCTGGGCCCCCTCATGCCGGGCGCCTATCTTGCGCCGTACGCCGCGTGCGCGCGCTGCGCGTTCGACAAGACATTCCCGTCGTGCGAGTGGCACTGCGTGCAGTTCCTCAGGAAGAAGGTGGAGCTCGAGACGAGCAAGGACGTGGCCGCGATCATCGTCGAGCCGATCCAGGGGACCGCGGGCAACGTCGTCCCGCCGCCCGGCTATCTCCAGGCGCTCCGCCGTCTCGCCGACGAGCTCGGCGCGCTGCTGATTTGCGACGAGATGATCACCGGGTTCGGGCGCACCGGGAAGATGTTCGCCATCGAGCACGAGGGCGTGATCCCCGACGTGATCACCGTGGGAAAGGGGTTCGGCGGCGGCTTCCCCATGAGCGGGCTCATCGCGCGCGAGGAGGTCGCGTTCGCCAAGCCGTTCGCCAATCCCAGCGGCAGCTCGTCGAGTTACGGCGGGAATCCGCTCGCGGCCGCAGCCGCGCGGGTCACGATCGAGACGATCCTCGAGGAGGACCTGGTCGAGCATTCCCGCCGGCTGGGAGCGAAGATGCTGGCCGAGATGCGGCGCTGGGAGTCGGAGGTGCCGATCGTCTCGGATGTGCGCGGCCGCGGCTTGCTGATCGGCCTGGACCTCGTGGTGCCGGGCACGCGGACTTTGCTCGACAAGCGGACGACCCGGTGGATCTTCGACACGCTGTTGTCGCGCGGCGTGCTTGCGATGATCTACAATCCCGAGGTGCGCATCAACCCGCCGCTCGTCATCGAGGAGGATCAAGCGATGGGCGCCCTCGCCACCATGAAGGACGTGCTCGGTGAAGCCGCGGAACGACTTGTCGGATAAGGGGCGCGCCGTCGAGGAGTGGCTCGACCTGCGCTTCTTCCGGCCCGTCGGGATCCGGATCGCGCGGGCGCTCTATCCGACCGGGATCTCACCCGACCAGGTCACCTTGTGGTCGCTCCTGATCGGGTTGGTCGCGGGCCATCTGTTCGTGTACCGGGACCGCTGGATCGACGTCATCGGGTTCCTGCTGTTCGTCGTATCGGATGTGTTCGATTCGGCGGACGGGCAGCTCGCCCGGCTGCGGGGCACCTCGACGCGGTTCGGGCGCGCGCTCGACGGCATCAGCGACAACCTGCGGTTCGTCAATCTGTACTTCCACCTGATGTACCGGCTGACCCACGCTGGTGTGTGGTGGCCCGGAGCCGCGTTGCTGGTGGCATGCGCCGGGCTCGCCCACACGTACCAGAGCGCCGCGGTGGATTTCATCCGCAACGCGTTTCTTCATATCGGTGCAGGCGTCGCCGGCGAGCTCGACCTCCCCGAGGACCTGGAGGCTCGACCCGGCGGCACGGTGCTGGAGCGCTTCGGGGCGCGAGTGTACCGGGACTATGTGGTGCGGCAGGCGCAGTTGTTTCCGCGCTCGGTCAAGCTGATCCGGCTGCTGCGGGGGGCAGGCGTGCCCGAGGCCTTCCGGGTGGAGTACCGCGAGCGCCAGGAGGTGCTGCTGCCGCTGTGCAGCTGGTTGGGCCAGAATATCCGCTTCCTGCTGCTCGGCGCGGCGGCCGTCGCCGGTCACATCTCGGCGTTCCTCTGGGCCGAGGCGGTGCCCATGAGCCTGCTCCTGGTGGTGCTGCTCCTGATGCACGAATGGAACGCCGCCTCGCTCGCCGACGCCCTCGAGCACCAGCGCAATGTCTACGCCCGCATCACCTGAGACGCGGCGCTACCGCGGGGCCGTCATCGGGGCGGGCGGCACCGCGCGGCAGTCCCACCTCCCCGCGCTGCTGACCGCGGCCGGCCTGCGCGACCGGGTCGAGATCGTCGCCGTCGTGGACAGCGCCGCGGACGTCCCGCCCGTCGACGGCCTCCCGCTGCTGTCGGGGCGGGAGCAGCTCGCCGCCCTGGGACCGCTCGACTTCATCGACATCTGCACACCGACGGCCTCGCATCTCGACCTCACCCTGTGGGGCCTCGAGCGGGGCTACCATGTCGTGTGCGAGAAGCCCGTGGCGCTCACGCGGGCCGAAGCGGACCGCATCGCCACGGCGGCCCGCGGGCGCCACAGGATCGTAATGCCATGCCATCAGTACCGCTTCAATCCGGTGTGGCTGAGGGTGCAGGAATGGCTGCGTGAGGGCGCGATCGGACGCTGGCACCTCGGGGAGCTCGCGGTCTACCGGCTGATGGCTGACCCCGGCCGGGAGGCGAGGGGGACGCCGTGGCGCGGGACGAGCGCAGCGGGGCGCGGCGGCGTACTGGTCGACCATGGGACACATCTCGTGTACCAGCTGCTCGACGTCGCAGGGCTCCCGGCCGCCGTGACGGCGTGGACCGGGCGGCTGCGGCATCGCTCCTACGAGGTCGAGGACACGGCATCACTGCACTTCGAGTACCCCGAGCGGCTGGTGACGATGTTCTTCACGTGGGCCGCGCGCCGTCGGGAGAACCGCATCCGGTTCGTGGGCGAGCGCGGCGCCATCGAGTGGGTGGGCGGCGAGCTGCGGCTCGAGCGCGACGGCACGCTCGAGCGGTACGACTACTCGGCCGAGCTCGACAAGACGGCGTACCAGCGCTGGTTCGCAGGGCTCTTTGAGTCGTTCGTCGCATCGCTCGACCGGGGCGATCCGGCCCGCGCCGCGGTACCCTACATCGACGACATCCGACGCGTGGCGACGGTGGTCGAGCACGCCTACGAGGCCGCGCAGCGCGGCTGCAGGGTCGCGATCCCGGACGGCGTGTGAGCCGCAAGCTGCAGGCCCTGCTGTTCGTCTGCGGCTCCGCGGTTTTCGCCTACCTGGTGGCGCGCATCGGCGTGGGGACGCTGCTCGCCGACGCCGTCCACACGGGCTGGATGTTCGTCCCGATCCTCATCCTCTACGGCGTGGTATACGCCTGCAGTGCGGCGGCGTGGTGGCTCACCATGGCCGACGAGCCGGTGCGCCCGCCGTTCTGGCGCACGTACGCGATCACCGTCGCCGGCTTCTCCCTCAACTTCGTCACGCCGATGGTCAACGTCGGCGGGGAGCCGTTCAAGATCGCGGCGCTGTCGCGCTGGCTGGGCCTGCGTCGTGCGGCAGGGTCGGTCGTGATCTATCAGATGCTGCATACGCTGGGGATGCTGCTGAGCTTCCTCACGGCGGTCATCCTCGGCGCGTTCCTGCTGCCTCCGCACCCGGCCGTGCTCGCCGGCCTGACCGTCGCCGGCGCGGTGCTCGCCGCCCTGTGCTGGCTGCTGCTGACGGGACACCGCCGCGGCGTGCTGCAGCGGGCGCTCGATCTGATCCACCAGATCCCGCTGCTCGACCGCCTCGCCCGGCGACTGGAGTCCCAGCGGACGACGCTCGCGGACATGGACGCGCAGATTACGGACTTTTATCACCAGCGACCCGGTCGCTTCTGGCAGGCGCTCCTGCTCGAGTATCTCAGCCGCTCGATCTTCATGCTCGAGTACGTGCTGATCGGCCTCGGCGTGGGCTTGCACATCACGTATCTGCAAGCCTACGCCATCGGGGGGCTCACCTCGCTGATTCAGAACGTGATCTTCATCGTGCCCTTCGAAGTCGGCACCAAAGAGGGCTCCCTCTACCTCTTCTTCCGGCTGCTGCGTCTCGACCCGGCGCTCGGCGTCTATACGGCGATCGTGAGCCGGCTGCGCGACCTGGCCTGGATCGGGGCGGGACTCGGACTCGTGTGGTTGTCGGGCCGCCATCCGGCTGCGGAGCGCGCGACGGCGCCGTGACGGTGTTCACCCACATCCTCGCCACCACGCTCGGCGTGCAAGCGATGGAGCTGCACGGCCGCGACGCGGCCCTCGCCTACGCCTTCGGGGTCGGCGTGGACGTGGACCACGTGGTGAAGGCGCCGTTCTACCTCCGGGCGGTGGGCTTGCGAGACAAGCGTGGCTATTACTGGCGCTCGTCGCTCCAGGAGCCGGTAGCGCTGCTGTGGATCGTGCCGCTGTGCATCTTCTTCGGCAGCGTCGTGCCCCTCGTGTTCTTTGCGATCCACATCGCCATGGACTACAGCGTGCGCTTCGAGAAGATGCCGTTGTACCCGTACTCGCTCTGGGTGACCCGTGGCTGGCTCACCGGCATCCCGGACAGGGTGAAGGAAGGCGTCCTGTTTACGGTGCTGCTGGCGGCGAACGTCGTGGTGTATTTCCGGTGGTTCGGTATCCATGTATGACTTTGCGCCGGCCGTCGGCCGGGGATTGGACCGGGCGCTCCGCCCGCTGCTGCGGCTGGTACACCTGACGCTCGGCCTGTCGCCCGCGCAGGTCACTTGGGCGGCGTTCGGCGCGAGCGTCGCCGCGGGAGCCGCGGTGGCCGCCGGGCGGCTCGGCTGGGGGCTCGGCTTGATGGCCTTGGGCCAGGTGCTGGACGGGATCGACGGCGGCATCGCGCGGCAGTTCGGGCTCGCCTCCGACGCGGGCCGCCGGCTCGACACGCGGCTCGATCGGGGCTCCGAAGCCGTCATCTTCGCCGGCTTCGTCTACGCTGGCCTCGTCTCGCTCAAGCTGGGGCTGCTCGCGCTGGTCGCGATTCTGCTGATGACGAGCATCGCGGACCGCTCGAAGCTCGACCCCGGGGTCAAGCGGTTCGCGCTCTACTTCGGGATCTGGCTCCCGTACCCGGTGATTTTCACGATCGTGTTTGGCGTGAATCTGGCGGCGTACGTCGTGGGCTTGTTGATCATCGACATCCAGTTCCAGCGTCGCATGGATGCGCTGGGCGGGGACCTGGACACCGTCGCCTCGCGCGCGGCCCAGCTCCCCTCCTGAGATCGCCGGGGCCTCCCGGAGCGACTGCGTATTCTTGTCGCGCAGGGACCCTGGCGACCTCAGGGGGGATATCAGGCCTGCTCCAGGCTCCCCGCTGGGAGCGGTGCAGCGACCTTCTCCGCTTCCGCGCCATAGATGTACTGCGACACCAGCACCGCGCCGGCCACGAACAGGCCGGCCAGCGCGTCCACCGCGTAGTGGAACTGCCCGTACACCACCGATAGCACCAGGCCGAGCGTCAGGGGCGCGAGTGCGAGTCCCAACGGGCGCCAGTAGCGCAGCGCGCAGATTGCGGCGACTACGGCGGCGGCCACATGGGAGGATGGGAACGCGGCGCCCCAGGAGTCGCCGCGGTCGAGCAGCCACTGCGTGGCGCGCGCCGGCCAGGTGTCGGTCGCGGCGTTGTGCGCGAGATCGAAGGCGTAGCGCGGGCCTGCCACCGGGAAGAAAAGGAACACCACGTAGCAGAGATAGAACGTCACCATCACGGCGAAGATCGTGCGCCGCGCGGCGTCGCGCCGCCCGCTGATCCACAGGCCGAGCGGCGAAGCGCACAGGATCGCGTAGTAGGCGATGTAACACGTGTGCATGATCCACGAGAACACGGGGTTCGGCCATTCGCGAATCCAGCGGTACGACAGCTGCGAGCCGAACACCCACAGCTCGAGGCGTTGGATCGCGAGGTCATGCTGGTAGCCGACGTCCACGTTGAGCACGCCCACTTCGGCGTACAGCCCGCCGAGCAGCAGCATAGGGTACCAGTCGCCGAGGAACCGGCCGACCGGCCCCGCCTCGCGCGCTCGCGGGGCGAGCAGCACGAGCCCGACCAGCAGCACGTGGGCGAGGAGCAGCCAGTCCCACCCCGCTCGATCGTCGGCGGTGAAGAGCAGGACCGCGGCGGTCGCGACGGCCACGTACAGCAGGGTGACGAGGTCGATGGCGGTGAAGCGTTGCATGACGGCACCACGGAACGCTGCCAGCGGTTCCGGGCGACGTGCCGTGGTGCCGTCGTGTGACGTGTTCACAGCCATCCCTCCGCGCGGTACCAGTCGGCGGTGCGCCGCAGCCCCGTGTCCAGGTCCGTAGCGGCGCGCCATCCGGTGTCCTGCATCAGCGCGTCGGGCCGGCAGGTCCAGGCGGGGGCCAGGAACTCGTCCGCCTTGTCGGCCGACAACACGGTTGCGCGGCCCGCGAGGTGGGCGAGCGACCCGATGGCCCAGAGCATCGCGCGGGCGACGGGCGCGGGCAGCGGCACGATGCGCGGCTCGCGTCCCACTGCCCGGCCGACCGCTCGCACCAGCTCGCGGCTCGTCGTGACGGCGGGGTGCGCCGCGTAGTATACCTTGCGCGCCGCGCCGGGGGAGGTCGCAGCGGTGACCAAGGCGCCCGCCAGGTCTCCTGCATAGATGACCGACAGCTCCTGCAACCCGTCACCGAACACCGGCACGAGCCCGCGGCGGGCCAACTTGAAGACCTTCAGGACCTCGTGATCCCATTCGCCATACACCGTCGGCGGGCGGACGATGGTCCAGGGAAACGGCATCGCCCGGACCAGGATCTCGGCGGCGAGCTTGCTCTGGCCGTACGGTGTGACGGGCGAGGGACGGCGCGCTTCGTCGATCGGCGCGCCCGGCGTAGTGGGCCCGCCGGCGGCGAGTGACGAGACGAGCACGAAGCGCTGCGGCGGCTGGAGCGAGGCGGCCTCGAGCACGTTGGCGGTGCCGTCGCGGTTCGCCTCCATGAATTCCGGCAGATCGCGGGCGCTGATCCGGCCGGCGACGTGAAACACGACGTCCACACCCGCGCACCCCTGCGCCAGGGCGCGGGCGTCGTCCAGATCGCCCCGCACGATCCGCACGTCGCGCCAGCCGAGGGCTTGCGCTTTGGCGGGGCTGCGGACGAGGCAGGCGACCTCGCCGCCGCGCTCGAGCAGCGCCCGAACGAGGTGCGCGCCGACGAAGCCCGTCCCGCCGGTGACGAACGCCTTCACAGCGACTTGTCGTAGATCCGGTACGTGCGGTAGGGCCGGAAGCCGAGCTGCACGGCCGCGTTGTTCATAGCCGCGTTGTCCTCGAGCATCCAGCCTCCTTCGCCCCAGGTGAATCCGTGCGCCAGTCCTTTGGTCCAGATCCAGTGGTACAGCAACGCGTCGACGCCGCTCGAGCGGTAGTCCCGCAGCACGCCCAGCAGCAGGATGCGGAGGCGGTGGACCCTGCGGGCGTACCACAGAACCTTGAGGATGCCCGGAAACAAACGCCCCGACGGGTTGTGCTTGAGCGCGACGTTCAAGTCGGGCAGGGCCACGGCGAAGCCGATGACCTGTCCGGCGCGCTCGGCAAAGCACACGAGGTCGGGCACGACGATAGGCTTGAGCTGTTTGGCGAGGTGGTCGATCTCCGCTTCGGTCAACGGCACGAACCCCCAGTTCTTCTCCCACGCTTCGTTGTAGAGGGCCTTGACCAGCTCGACCTCCTCTTTGAAGCGCCGCATGTTGAGTGCGCGCAGCGTGATGCCCTTGCGCTGCGCGATTACGCTGGCCGCCCGCACGATGCGCTCGGGGAGGCGGGTGGTCGTGCTCTCGTACACCAGCAGATCCTTGGCCTTGCGGAAGCCGTAGCGGTTGTGCAGGTCGACATAGTACGGAGGATTCTGCGGCATCATCAAGGTGGGTGGGGTGTCGAACCCCTGGACGAGCAGGCCGCACTCGTCGTTGATGGACGGGCTCATCGGGCCGCGCATGACGCCCAGGTCTTGGCGTCGGAGCCAGCCCGCTGCCGTGTCGAACAGGGCGGTCGCTACTCCCGGCTCGTTCACACATTCGAAGAAGCCATAGAACCCGACCCGGTCGTGGTGCGCGCGGGTGTGTGCGTCGTTCTTGATGGCCGCAATCCGTCCGACCGTCCGACCGCCCGACCGTCCGACGAAATACTGCGCCTCCGCGTGCTGGAAGAAGGGGTTCTTGGCGGGCGAGAGCAGCGTGCGCACGTCCATTCGCAGCTGTGGGACCCAGAGGGGGTCGCCGCGGTAATGGTCGTAGGGAAAGGCGATGAAGCGCTCGAGATCGCGCCCGTCGGTGACGGGCGCGATCTCCACTGCGCTCAGATGACCCCCAGCTCTTTGCCGAGCCGGGCGAAGACCTCCAGGGCGTGGTCGATCTGCTGGGCGGTGTGGGTTGCCATCAGGCTGGTGCGCAACCGGCAATGGGACGGTGGCACGGCGGGCGGCACCACGGGGTTCGTGAACACGCCGTTCTCGAACAGCTTCCGCCAGAAGAGGAACGTCTTCTCGAGCGGCCCGATGAGGACGGGTACGATGGGCGTCGCCGTCGGCCCGATGTCGAAGCCCTCGCAGCGCAGCCCCTCCTGGAGGCGGCGCGTATTGGCCCAGAGCTGGTCGCGCCGCTCCGGCTCGCGCTGCAGGATGTGCAGGGCGGCGAGCACTCCAGCCGTGTTGGCGGGTGGCAGCGCCGCGGTGAAAATCAGGGGCCGCGAGTTGTGCTTCAGGTAGTGGATGACGCTCTCGGCCCCTGCCGCAAAGCCGCCGATCGAGGCGAGCGACTTCGAGAACGTGCCCACGATGATATCCACTTCGTCCACCAGGCCGAAGTGCGCGGCGGTGCCGTCGCCCCGCGGACCGAGCACGCCCACCGCGTGCGCGTCGTCCAGCGCGAGGGCGGAGCCGTACTTCTGCGCGACCTTGAGCAGGCTCGGCACGTCGGCGATTTCGCCTTCCATGGAGTAGACGCCGTCGACGATGATCATCATGCCCGTGCCCGCGGGCACCTGCTGCATCTTGCGCTCAAGGTTCACCAGGTCGGCGTGGTTGAAGCGCACGGTGTCGCCGTACGACATCTTCGCCCCGTCCACGATCGAGGCGTGATCGAGCTTGTCGAGGAACACGACGTCGCCGCGCCCCACGAGGCCCGAGACCAACCCCAGGTTCGCCTGGTACCCCGTCGAGAACACGAGGCACGCTTCCTTACCGAAGAACTGCGCCAGCTCGGCCTCGAGCCGCTCGTGCAAGTCGAGCGTCCCATTCAACAGCCGGCTCCCGGTGCAGCCCGAACCGTAGCGCTCGTGCGCGTGCTTGGCCGCAGCCAGGACCTCGGGATGATGCGTCAGCTCCAGGTAGTTGTTGGAGCCCATCATGATCCGCTCTTTGCCTTCGATCACGACGACCGTGTCTTCCGAGTGGGAGATCGGGCGGAAGTACGGGTACAGCCCGGCAGCTTGAAGCTCCCGCGCCTTCGTGAAGCTCTTGCACTTATCGAACAGCGCGACGTGCTGCAGGGTCTCGGTAGTCACGGGGCCCCCAGACAGTTAGGGTGAGAAAACAGCAGCCTTGACAGTAGTGGCGCTGCCACCAAACCGCAAGGTCCCGCGCGGACGTAAGTTAGCACGCTTCGCCTGGACTACGTAACTTCCAAGCCTCCCGTTTCGAGCGAGAGCCCGCATGTCCCGGTCGGCGGTCGTCTTCGTCTGGCTGTTCGCCGCCGCGCGGCTGGCAGCGGGTCAGACGCCCTATCGTGTCACGTGGTGGGATGCTGCCTCGGTCGGTACCGCGGGCGCACTCTCACTCATCCCCGTTGCTTTGAATCTGCCGCACGGCCCGCCGCCGTGCGCCCCGTGCGACCCGGCCTCGGTTCCCGGCATCGATCGCGCCGGGCTGAACAACTCTTCCGCTAGCGCCGCGACCGCGAGCAGCGTTCTGCTCGGAGGTGTCGTCGGCGCCGCGGCGTTCGCCTCGCTCCACGGGCTCGATCCGGGTCAGCGGCGCGGCAACGCGGCGGTGTTCCTCAACTCGCTCGCCTGGACGCAGGCGGCGACTGGGTGGCTCAAGGTGATCGTGCACCGCAGTCGCCCGGTCCTGTACACGGCGGATGCCGTGGCGGCGGCGGCGCAGCGGGAAAGCCGGCAGTCGTTCCCCTCGGGGCACGCCTCGCTCGCGTTCGCGGCGGCGACGTCGTATCTCGTCATGGCCCAGCGCGAGCAGCTGCCGCACCGCGCCAGGAACGCGGTGCTGCTGTACGCGGGGGCGGCGGGGGTCGCCGCCCTGCGCGTCGCCGGCGGCAAGCATTTCCCGACCGACGTGATGGGCGGCGCGGCACTGGGCAGCGGCATCGGGTGGCTCACCGCCACCGTTCATGCCAAGGGTCCCTGACCAGCTTCCCCGCGTCATGCGGCTGCGCGACGTCGTGCTGTTCAACATCACGGCGATCGTCGGGCTGCGGTGGCTCACCACCGCGGCGAGCCAGTTCGGGCTCGCCAGCCTATTCCTGTGGGTGGTGGCGATGGTCGTCTTCTTCCTACCTTCGGCCGTCGCAGTGCGGGAGCTCGCCGACATTGATCCTGCGGCGGGCGGTATCTACCGGTGGGTCCGCCGGGCGTTCGGACCGCTCCAGGGATTCGTGGCGGGCTGGGGCTACTGGGTCAATAACCTTTTCTACTTCCCGTCGTTGCTCGTCGCCACCGCCGCGATCGCCGCCTACGCGGGCGGGCCGCGGTTCGTGCGCCTTGGCGACGACACCGTCTTCGTCGGCGCGCTGTCGCTGGCGGGGCTGTGGCTCGCGGTCGGCATGAACCTGGTCGGCCTGCGGGTCGGGAAGCGACTCCAGAACCTGGGCGGTCACGGGACCTGGCTGCCGGCGCTCATCTTCGTGGTGCTGGCGGCTTGGTCGCTCGTGGCGCACGGCAGCGCTACGCCGGTCACCCTGCGAGGGTTGCTACCCGCGAAATTCGACCTCCCGTCGATCAATCTCTTCGCCACCATGACGTTCGCGGTCGCCGGCCTCGAGCTCGCCCCGACGCTCGGGGACGAGATCCACGACCCCGCCGCGACGCTGCGACGCGGCATCGTCATCTCGGGAGTCGGCATCGTCCTGCTGTACGTCCTCGGCACTGCGGCGATGCTCGTAGCCCTGCCGGCCGAGACGGTGAGCATCACGAACGGGATGCCGCAGGCGACGGCGGCGCTGGTGCAGCGCCTCGGCGTGGCGTGGCTGGCGCCCGTCGCGGCGCTGGTCGCCATCCTGCTCGCGCTCGGCAATTTGGGCGGCGTAGGCGCGTGGCTCGCGGGGTCGGCGCGCCTGCCGTTCGTCGCGGGCGTGGATGGCGCGCTGCCGCCCGCCTTCAGTCGCATCCATCCGCGCTGGCACACGCCGCATCTCGCGCTGCTCGTACAGGGGGCGCTCGCCACCGTGTTCGTGGTCGCGAGCCTGGTCGGCTCCACCGTGAAGAACGCCTACCTCGTGCTCACCCAGACCACCCTCATCCTCTTCTTCATTCCTTATCTGTATCTCTTCGCGGCCTATCTGCGGCTGCGGCGGGCGCGCACCGCCGCCACGGGGCTGATCGGCCTCGTGGGCCTCGCGGCCGTCGGCTTCTCGATCCTGCTCGGCTTCGTTCCACCGGGAGACGACGGGCGTCCCTGGATGTATGAGGCCAAGGTTGTGGGCGGCGTGATCGGGTTCATGGGGTTGGGCGTGCTGCTCGCGCGACGCGGCGTGAGCGAGGGCACAGCTTCCAGCGCCGCGACGTCCTAGGGTAAATTCGGTCGGTCTGCTCTCATCCCGGGATTCCAGCACGTGACGCGTCTCCGCTCGCTCCTGATCGGGCTCCTCATTGTCGCGTGTCTTCCCGGCGCGGCGCGCGCTCAGGACCGCTCCGCTCCTCGTTGGGAAATCCGCAAGTTCGACTTCCGGAGCGACGGCGTATGGCGCAAGCAGGCGCGTCAGGTCGCGACAAACCGCGCCCGGCTGCTCGGCCGGCGACAGTTCGGGGCACTGAATGCGCCGCTCGCGGGCGCTGGGGGGGCTGCGGGAGTGCTCCTCTCGCCAGTCGCCCCGTCCGCGGCTGCCGTGGCGGTGTCGGGCGTGCTGCGCGTCCCGGCGCTGCTCATCAAGTACCGGGACACGCCGGCGGCCCAAATGCGCGCTGCGGCGGAGTACGATCAGGTTCTGTTCGCCGCCACGCCGCCCTCCGGCCGCCCGTACACGTACCGCTCGTTCTACGAGCAACTCTCCACTGGCTTGCTGAGCATCAAGGGGCAGACGTACGGCGCCGTGACGCTCGACAGCAACGAGGTGAGGTACGCCGGCGGGACGAGCACGCAGTGCCAGAAGGAGAACCCGTTCGGGTCCAGCAACTGCAACGGGCTCTTCTCCGATAGCGCGGTGCTGGCGATGCAGAACGGCTTACGCGAGGCGTTGGCGAAGATCGATGGCTCGGTGGACTGGACGCAGTACGACAGCGACGGCGACAACGTCGTCGACCTCATCCTGTTCCTGCCTGCGGCGCCGGGCGGCGAGTGCGGCCCCGGGCCGCCGCGGGGAACGCCCGCCAACCACCTCTGGGCGCACCGCTACGCGTTGCAACCTTCGTACATGACACACTCGACCGGAACTGCCGGCGTCCGCATCCGGGTCAGCGATTACATCCTCCAGAGCGGCGTAGGCGGGTCGACGGGTTGCGACAGCACACAGATCATGCCGATCGGTACGGTGGCGCACGAGACCGGGCACGGCTTTGGCCTCCCAGACCTGTACGATACCGTGGACTCGACGGAAGGCATCGGCGAGTGGGGGCTCATGGGAAGCGGCAACTACACCTCCCCCCTGAGCCCGTCGCGGATGGACGCGTGGTCACTGAGCCAACTCGGCTGGGTCACGGTGCGGCCGTTGGGCGCGGCGGGCACCTATCATTTCGGCGCCGCACCGGTGTCCGACACCGCGTTCTACGTGCGAGCGCTGGGCGCGAATTCGCGCGGCGAGTACTTCCTGCTCGAGAACCGGCAGGCCGTCCAGTCCGACAGCGCGATGATCGGCTATCACTGCCGCGTCAGCGGATTGCCGTCCAGCTGCGGCGGCGGCCTGCTCATCTGGCACGTGGACTCGACTCAGATCGCGATCGGCGGTTTCTCCAACACCATCAATGCCGGACCGATCCACGGCCTGGAGCTTGTGCAGGCGGACGGCAAGGGCAACCTCGATGCGAACTTCACGTCGCCGCAGTCGAATCGTGGCGACGCCGGCGACCCGTACCCGGGGGTGCCTGTTCCCAACGTCCTCTTCTCCGCGTCGAGCACGCCGGCGGCGCGTCGCAACTCAGACTCATTGCCGGCGGGGATCGTCCTGGATCAGATCCAGCAGGTCGTCCTCAACGGGGAGATGTCCTTCCGCGTGAGGTTCCCAGTGACGCTGGTCCGCGCCACGGACACTGCGGCCGTGATCCAGGTCGATGGGGCGAGCTACCACGTGTATCGCGAATTGCTGAACCAGGGCACGCCGCACACGGTGGGCGTAGCGGACACGCAGTACACGGTGGCGGGCCGGACCCGACAGGTGTTCGGCTCGTGGTCCGACGGCCTGGCGCGCACGCACGGCTTCACGGCCGGCGCCACGCCCGACACGTTGATCGTGACGCTGGCGCGGGCGCACCAGCTCATGTATTCGGCGACGAGCGGCGGCACCGTTGCAGCGTCGGACACGAGCGGCTCGTTCCTTGCCGAGGCGACTCCCGTGACTTTGACGGCCAACGACACCAGCAGCGTGCGCGCGTTCGTCTCGTGGGCGGGCGACACCGTTTCCAAGTCGCTGTCCCTTACACTGCCGATGAGCCGGCCCTATGCCGTGCGGGCGGTGTTCTTCGCGCCCATCGCCGCGAGCGCCGTGGTATCCCAGATCCTGGGCGGGGCCGGCCTCACCACCCAAGAGCAGGGCGACCTCGACCAGCTCGGCAACGCGAACGGGCGGTTCGACCTCGGCGACTTCCTCGCATGGGTCGACGCCACCGGCGCGCCGCTCACCGCGGCGCAGCGGGCCGCCGCGCAGGCACTACGGGCGAAACGGGGTGCGCGGTGAGCCGACTGACCGGGACGGTGGCGCTACTCGTGCTCGTGAGTGCGGCGTTGACCTGCCGGGAGAGCACCGGGCCGGTCGCCGGTATGCTGAAGGTAGATCTCACGACGCCGAACAGCGGGGGGGACGGGGCGATTCTGCTCACGGTCACCGGACCAGCTGTGCTCACGAGCGCGACGCCCGGCACGGGGCTGCGGCTATTCGCTCAGCCGCTCGGCACTACCACGCGGTTCGCCCTCACGGGGACGCTCGCCCAGGGGACGATCCTCACGATCGGCGTGCCGAACCTGGGTCAGGCGAGTCAGTACGTCGCGACCGTCCAGAGCGTCGCCGCGCGCAGCTACGACCTGCGCGCCCTCGCGGGCTACTCCCTTACGGTTTCGCAGTAGGCGGGCCGACGCTCCGTACGAGCAGCGCGCCGGGGCCATGAGCGAAGGAGGCCGTGGTGATGGTCAACGTGTCGCGCCCGGCATCTGTAGCGGTCAGTGTCATCGGCGCGACGCCCGCCGTGGCACTGGGGATGGTGATGCTGACGACGCCATCGCCCGTGACCACGCCGGTTACCGTTCCGAACGTGGCGGGCGGTGTGCCGACATCCCCGGCGAACCAGCGCACCACCCGTCCGAAGGCCGTATCGTGAGCGGTCGAGTCGAACTGGAGCGAGACCCGGAGACCGGCGCCCAGGGCAGGTCGCGCCGGGACAGCGCGCCGCGGGGCGACGTACTCCCACCTGCCGAGCAGCAGCGTTGTGCCCTGCACGGGGTCGGGATGCGAGGCGTGGCAGCCCTGCCAGGCGAGCGCCGTGGCGCACACGGCGTGGACTGCCCTCATGGCAGCCCCAGCGCCGTGCAGTCGCCCGGCCGCGACCCGAACGCCGGTGTGCCGTCGGGGAGGCGTAAGCTGAGGATGCGCGGGCGCGCGACGTTCATCGCCCACTGCGCGAACGCTCGCGCCGCGGGACCCGCGCGCGACTCGCGCACGACATACAGGGTGTACGGGTTGGTAAGCGCGGTATCGGCCGCAAACAACACGCGCAGTCGCAGGCCGGTGAGCCTCGCCAGCGTCGGCAGGTCGGCGAGCGCGTACGCGTTGCGCTCGTCCGCCACGTGCAGCGTGGTCGTCTGGTCGGCGCCCGACTGGAGGTACCACGAGCCCGCCGGCCGCCCGCCCGCCCGGTCCCACAGGACCAGCTCCTTCACGTGCGTGCCCGAGGAATCCCCCCGCGAGACGAACGGCCCGGCCGCCGCCGCGATGCGACGGAACGCGTCCGCGGCGCTCGACGCGGCGGCGATCCGTGATCACGACATCGACGTCCCCCCGCGCGGCCGCGGCGAGGATCTGGCCCGAGGGGCCGACCACGACAGCCGGCTTGGGCTGCGCGAGGGAGTCGAGCAGCTCCAGCGCGCCCGACTGCTCGACCGTATACGTGGTGCCGAGCCGCAGCGGTGGAGATGAACTCGGGCCGGCATGGCAGGCGGCGAGGAGGCAGACCGCACTCAAGCATTTCACACGGCAAATCTGGCCTGACGAAAGCAGGAAAGGCAAAAGCTAGGGCGGCTACGGCTCCATCATCGTCATGATCACCGGGTCCTTGACGCCCGCCTTGGTCAGCTTGACGAGGGCATCAGAGGACGTATCGAACTTGTGTTTCGAGTTCTTGATCTTGTGGATGATGAGCACGTCGGACAGCTTGCTCTCCACCATCTGAATGACATCGGCGTTGGTGAGCGTACCGGCCGCCTCGGCCTGCGCGACTCTCTCTCCTTCAGCCTGCTTCTGCCCCGTCTCGAAGGCCGCCCGCTGGTCGATCTGTTGCATCGCCAGGACCAGCTCCTTGGCCATCTGGCACTCGGCTATGGCCTTGTTGACGATGTCGCCCGGCCGGAGCTGGGCGGCCTCCCGGAACTGCTCTAACGCCTGGTCGTACTCATCCCGCATCATGTGACTCATGCCCATGTTGTAGTAGGCATGTCCCAAGACCTTGTCTTTCACCTTCGGGGTGTTCTTGCAGGTCTCGAGGTTTTGTTGGGAGGCCTGGAAGGTGCCCTCGACGTCCTGCGCCTTGAGCAGCTGGGACGCTCGTTTGAGACCGCAGTCGTCATCGTCGTAGAAGATGAGCTTCCTCTGTTCC
>QHTT01000116.1 GCA_003220935.1 Gemmatimonadota bacterium | reverse complement strand
CCATCCGCCACGCGCGAACCGACGCGATCAACCGGATCAAGAAGACGGAGCACGTCTCCGAGGACGAGAAGAAGCACGCCGAGAAGGATGTGCAGAAGCTGCACGACGACCACTTGAAGCTGGTGGACGCGGCGGTCAAGGCCAAAGAAGCGGAGATCATGGAGGTATAGGGTGGCCGAAGACCTGCTCGCGCAGATCCGCCTGAACGGCGCCGCCCCGCGTCACGTGGCCATCATCATGGACGGCAACGGCCGCTGGGCTCGCGAGCGCAACCTGCCGCGCCCCTTCGGGCATCGCGCCGGCATGAAGGCAGTGCGCGAAGTCGTCGAGGGAGCGATCGAGGCGGGGGTCGAGGTGCTCACACTGTTCGCGTTCTCCGACGAGAACTGGCAGCGCCCCCCCACGGAGATCTCGGCGCTGATGAGCCTGCTCGAGGAGTACATCGCCAAGGAAGCCGACGAGCTGCGCCAACAGGGGGTCGTCGTGCACGTGCTGGGGGAGCGGGCACGGCTTGCGCCGGGCGCCCGCGCCGCCGTTGACCAGGTGGAGCGTGCCACCCGCGGCGGTCGGAAGCTGGCGCTCAACCTGTGCATCTCCTACTCTTCGCGCGCCGAGCTGGCGCGGGCGGCGCGGCTGCTCGCCGAGGAAGTCCTGAAGGGCACGAGACGGCTCGAGGACATCGATGAAGACGCTGTGCGCGAGCAGCTCTACACTGCTCCCTGGGGCGATCCGGATCTGCTGATTCGCACCTCGGGCGAGCTGCGCATCTCGAACTTCCTCCTGTGGCAGCTCGCCTACACCGAGCTGTACATGACGCCCGTGCTCTGGCCCGACGTCACCCGGCGCGACCTGTTCCACGCTATCCTCGACTACCAGGGGCGCGAGCGGCGCTTCGGCAACGTCACCGCTTGATGTCCCGTAACCTGCTGGTGCGCGTCGCCTTCGCCGTGCCCGCCATTGCGCTGGCGGTGGCGGTGCTGTGGCTGGGTGGCTGGGTCCTCGCCACGGCGCTCGCCGTCCTCGGCGTGCTCGGCACGCGCGAGATCTACGACCTGGCCCGCCGCGAGGGCATCGAGCCCTTCGAGAACCTCGGGCTCCCCGCCGCCGCGGCGGCGCCGCTCGCGACCTTCTGGGTGAAGGGGTACGCCGACTGGGAGCCGGTGCTGTACGTCGCCGCGCTGTGGCTGCTCGCGCTCCTGGTCGTGGCGATGGCGCGCGGTCCGGCGCGCCGTCCGCTCAGCGCTGTCGCGGTCACCGTCTTCGGCAGTCTCTACGCCTCGGCCCTGCTCGCGTTCACCGTCGCGATCCGCCACGGCCCGCACAGCGACGCGCACCCGCGCGGATCGGTGGCGCTCGTGCTCCTGCCGCTCGTCGTGACCTGGGTGTGCGACACGTGCGCCATGGCTGCGGGGACCCTGATCGGCGGGCCGAAGCTCACGCCGGTCCTGTCCCCGCACAAGACCTGGGCGGGAGCCGTCGGTGGCGTGGTGGGCGGCCTCATCGCCGCGTTGCTCTACGGGCCGCTCGTGCTCAATCGCCTTGGCTTACAACTTAGCGTCTTGCAACTTGTGACGGTGGGTGCGGTGGTGGCGGTGTCGGCCCAGGTCGGCGACGTCGCCGAGTCGTTGTTCAAGCGCGAGGCGGGCGTCAAGGACTCCTCGTCCCTCATTCCCGGGCACGGCGGCGTGCTCGACCGGCTCGATTCCCTCTACTTCGTCCTGCCCACGACCGCAGGGCTGCTCCGGTTGTTCGGCATCGCATGAGCATCGGGGTCGCGATCCTGGGGTCGACCGGCTCGATCGGCTGCTCCACGCTCCAGGTGCTGGCACGCCAGCGGGAGCGGTTCCGTGTGGTGGCGCTCACGGCGCACTCGAACGCGGACCTGCTCGCGCACCAGGCGGCCGAATGGAAGCCGGCGTATGTGGGGCTGGTCAATTCGGGGAAGGGGGAAGGGGGAAGAGGGAAGGGGCCGGCATGCCTCGTGGAAGCCGCCACCCATCCGGACGTCCGCATCGTCGTGAACGGCGTCGTCGGGGCCGCAGGGCTCGAGGCCACGCTCGCGGCGCTCTCCGCTGGCAAGCGCGTCGCCCTCGCGAACAAGGAAACGCTGGTCATGGCCGGCGAGCTCGTCACCCGCGCGGCACGCCAGGGCGGCGGCGAGATCGTGCCCGTCGACTCCGAGCACAGCGCCGTGCTGCAGTGCACCGCGGGCCGGGGGCGAAGCGAGCTGGCCCGCCTCATCCTCACGGCGTCGGGCGGGCCCTTCCGCACCTGGGCTCCCGAGCGCATCGCCGCCGCCACGGTGGCGGAGGCGCTGCGGCACCCCACGTGGAAAATGGGAAAGAAGATCACCGTCGACTCGGCGACCCTCGTCAACAAAGCGCTCGAGGTGATCGAGGCTCACTTCCTGTTCGGCCTGGGCTATGACGCCGTGGACGTCGTGGTGCACCCCCAATCCGTGGTGCACGCGTTCGTCGAGTTCGTGGACGGCTCGGTCCTCGCGCAGGTCGGGTTCCCCACCATGGAGCTGCCCATTCTGTACGCGCTCACCTATCCGGCGCGGGTACCGGACGCCGGGACCCGGCGCTTCGACCCGGTGGCCGCCGGCAACCTCACCTTCGAGGCCGTCGCCCCGGAGACCTACCCGGCCTACGACCTCGGGCGGGCCGCGGCCACGAGCGGCGGTACCGCCCCGACCGCGTTCAATGCCGCGAACGAGGTCGCCGTCCGGCTGTTCCTCGAAGGCGCCATCCCGTTCGGTCGCATCGCCACCACCATCGCCCGGGTCCTGGAGACGAGCCGGCCGGGCGCCGCTGACACGCTGGAGGCCGTGCTCGCGGCCGACGCCGGGGCCCGCCGCCTGGCGCGGGAAGCCGCGTGCTCCTGACCCTGGCGGCGTTCGTCGCCGTCCTCGGCATCCTGATCTTCGTCCACGAAGCGGGCCACTTCGTCGCCGCGAAGCTGGTCGGCATTCAAGTGCTGCGCTTCTCGCTCGGCTTCGGCCGGCCCATCCTCGCGTGGCGCCGCGGCGAGACGGAATACTGGATCTCGTGGATTCCGTTCGGCGGCTACGTGAAGATGGCCGGATTCGAGGACGAGGGACTCGCCGGCGAGCTCGAGGGCGGGAAGAGCGCGCAGCCCGTCGACCCCGCGCGGGCGTTCGATCGGAAGCCGCTGGTGGCGCGCGTCGTGGTAGTCGTGGCCGGCGTGACGATGAACGCCGCCTTCGCCCTGGCGGTCTACGCCGGACTGGCGTACACCGGAACGCTCGAGCCCAACAACATTGCGACGACCGAGGTGGACTCCGTGATCGCGACCGACTTGCCCCCGGCCGCGCAGCCGCTCGCGTCGTTGCGACGCGGCGATCGGATCACGACGGTGAACGGCGATTCGGTCCGGACGTGGGGCGAGCTGCAGCTGAAGCTCGCCAACGCACACACCCCGGTCGAGCTGCGCGTCGCGGGACGGCCGGATTCCCTCGTGCTCCATATCGCCGACACCGACACTGCCGCGCGCTTCGCCACCGCGCTGGCGCTCAGCCCGTACCTCGCACCCGTCATCTCCACCGTGACGAGCGGCGGCGCGGGCGCGAAGGCGGGGCTTATGCCGGGTGACCGCATTCTCAAGGTGAATGGCGACACCGTGGTCTCCTGGCAGGACTTCGCTCGCGTGGCACGGCGTAACCCGGCCCAACGGATCACGGTCGAGGTGCAGCGCGGCAGCGAGCGCCTCTCGCTGGCGGTCGTGCCGGAGCGCCGCGAGGAGAGGGAACCCGCCACCAAGCAACCGCGGGTCCTCGGCTTCGTAGGCGTCGGGGCGGCCTACCCGACACTGCCCCGGCCGGGCGTGCTGGGGGCGATCCGGGTCGGCTGGCGGGAGACGACCGGTCGCGCCGAGTTGATCCTCGATTTTCTGGCAAAGCTCGTCACGGGACGCGCATCGGTGCGTGAGCTGGGAGGGCCGATTCTGATCGGTCAGATCTCGGGTCAGGCGGCTCGGGTGGGCCTCGCGACCTTGCTGGGATTCATGGCCTTTCTCTCGATCAACCTCGCCATTCTCAACCTGCTGCCCATCCCTATCCTCGATGGAGGCCAGCTCGTGTTCCTCATCGCCGAAGCGGTGCGGCGGAGGCCGTTGCCGCTCGAGCTGCGCCTCCTTCCGTCGTTAGAGAAACGCTCGAAGGGTACATCGCGGGGCACATCTCGGCCGCGCGCGTGGTCGCCGCGGTCACGACGGCGTTCTATGGAGAGGGGGGAAGGAGGCGAAAGGAGAGGCTCAAGCCGCTCATCGATGTCATCGAGCGCGCCTCGCCGGGGGTGGTCGAGCTCGAGCTGACGCCGGACCGCCCTGGCTTCGCCGTGCGAGTCGGGGAGCGACCGTTTCCCCAGCAGTACGAAGCCGAGCTGCGAGGAGCGGCGGCGGCGTACCTGGAAGTGGGAACGGCCGGGGAAAGGGGAAGGAAGGGGGTAGCGGCCGTCATCGCCCGCCTCGTCGGCATGATCCAACGGCTGATCAGCGCATCAGCTTGACCACCAGCGCCACCAGCGCGCCGGCGCTCCGTCGACCTCGTTCAAGTCGCCGAGCAGCTGGGCGGCGTCGCGGTAGCGATCGTCCGGGTGCTTGGCCAAGCACTTCATCACGACCCGTTCAAAGCGCTTCGACAGCTCCGGCCGCTTCTTCCGCAGTCCGGGGGGCGGGTCCTCGACATGCATCCGGGCGAGCTCGAACCAGTCGTTGGAGGCGAAAGGAACCTCGCCCGTCGCCGCCTTGTAGAGCGTGACGCCCAGCGCGTAGAAATCGAGCCGCTGGTCGAGCGGCCGGCCCTGCGCCTGCTCCGGCGACAGGTACTGCGGCGTCCCGATGGTCATGTTGACGCCCGTCGACGCGACGTAGCCCGAGACGGCACGCGCGATCCCGAAGTCCGAGATCACCGCACTGCCGTCGGAGTGGATCAGGATGTTGTCCGGCTTCAGGTCGCGATGGATCACCCCCTGCCGGTGCGCGAAATCGAGTCCCCGGGCCACGTCGGTGGCGAGGCGCACGACGTCGCGCTCGCTGAGCGGACCTTCGCGCGCGAGGCGCGCGCCCAGCGAGTCGGCGCACAGGTCCATTGCGAAATACACGTAGCCCCCGGAGCGCGCCACGAACCGGATACGGATGATGTTGGGGTGATCGAGCTTGGCGGCCGTCTCGGCCTCGTTGCGAAACCTGATCTCGAACGCGGGGTCGGCCCCGTAGCGGGGCTTCAAGATCTTGACCGCTACAGGCGTGCCGTCGAGCTCGCGGCCGACGAACACCCAGGCGAATCCGCCCTGGCCGAGCAGGCGCTCGAGCTCGTAGGGGCCGACGGTGCGGCCGACCAGGTCGGTGGGCGCGGGGTGCATGGGGGCTTTACAAGCCGGCGTTGGGCGTCTAAGTTAATGCGCTCTCAATAATTAGGGAACAGGACCAAGATGTACGACAAGACGACGCCGGTCAGGAAGTACGGGCTGCACGAAGGGGACACCGGGTCAGCCCCGGTCCAGGTCGCGCTGCTCACCGAGCGGATCAACAGCCTCACCGATCACTTCCGGGTCCATGCGAAGGACTTCCACGGGCAGCGCGGCCTCCTCCGGATGGTGAGCCAGCGCCGCCGCCTGCTGGAGTACCTCAAGCGCACCGACCTGGAGCGCTATCGGCAGCTCATCGACGAGCTGGGTCTCCGCCACTAATGCGGATGGCGTCGCGCTGGGCGTCCCGGGAAGAGCACCGGGACGCTCAGCGTATTTCTGCGTGCTCTAGACAGGCACTATGGTGAAGCACGTCGATCGCACGTTTGCGGAGCGCCCGCTGAAGCTGGAAGCCGGGCGCCTGGCCAAGCAGGCCGCGGGGGCCTGCCTCCTGCAGTTCGGAGAGACGGTGGTCCTCGCGGCCGTGACCGTGTCGGACAACGTTTCGACCCTCCCCTTCTTCCCCCTCACCGTCGAATATCGCGAAAAGAGCTACGCCGCGGGCAAGATCCCCGGCGGCTTCCTGAAGCGCGAGGGTCGTCCCTCGGACGAGGAGATCCTCTCGGCCCGGGTGATCGACCGTTCGATCCGGCCGCTCTTCCCGGAAGGGTTCAAGAACGAGATCCAGGTATACGTGTACGTCCTGTCGGCGGACCAGGAGAACGACGCCGACGTCCTGGGCGTCACGGCGGCGTCGGCGGCGCTGGAAATGTCCAAGGTGCCCTGGAACGGCCCGATCGCCGCGGTGCGGGTGGGCCGGGTCGAGGGCGCGTGGATTCTCAACCCGACCTTCCAGCAGCTCGAGTTCTCCGACGTGGACATGGTCGTGTCCGGCTCCGGGGACTCGATCGTCATGGTGGAGGGCGGCGCGCTCGAGCTGACGGAGGCCGAGATCGTGAAGGGGCTCGAGGTAGCGCACAAGGGGATCCGTGAGCTGCTCGACGCCGCGGCCGAACTGGTCGCCGACATGCGGCAGCCGAAGATGGAATGGACCAAGGTCGAGCCGCCGGCGGAGCTGGTGGCGCGGGTGAAGGCGCTGGCCGAGCCACGCATCGCCGAAGCGCTGAACCTGCCGGAGAAGGCGGAGCGGGCGCAGGCGCTCGCCGCCCTCAAGTCGACGATTCAGGAGCAGCTCGCGGTCGAGTTTCCCGACAACCTGAAGGACGTCGCCGCGGTGATCGAGGAGATCGAGTATCGCACGATGCGCGAGCAGGTCCTGACGAACGGGGAGCGGGTCGACGGGCGCGACCTCGCCACCGTACGGCCGATCACCTGCGAGGTAGGCGTGTTGCCGCGCACCCACGGCTCCGCGCTGTTCACGCGCGGCCAGACGCAGGCGCTCGTGTCCGTCACGCTCGGCACCGTGAGCGACGAGCAGCGCATCGACTCGATCGACGTCGCCGAGGAGACCTCGAAGTCGTTCATGCTGCACTACAACTTTCCGCCGTTTTCCACGGGGGAGGTCCGGCCGATCCGGGGCACGTCGCGCCGCGAGGTCGGGCACGGGGCGCTGGCCGAGCGGGCGCTCCAGGCGCTGCTCCCCCCCTACGACCAGTTCCCCTATACGATCCGCATCGTTTCCGACATCCTCGAGTCCAACGGCTCGTCCTCCATGGCCACCGTGTGCGGCGGCTCGCTCGCCCTGTTCGACGCGGGCGTACCGGTGAAGGCGTCGTGCGCGGGAGTCGCCATGGGGCTGATCAAGGAAGGCGCGCGGGTCGCGGTGCTGACCGACATTCTCGGCACCGAGGACCACTTGGGCGACATGGACTTCAAGGTGGCGGGGACGCGCGAGGGCGTGACCTCGATCCAGATGGATATCAAGATCGAGGGGCTCGATTTCAAGATCATCGCCGAAGCGCTCGACCGCGCCAAGCAGGCCCGGGTGCACATCCTCGACATCATGGACCGGGCCATCCCCGCGCCGCGCTCGCAACTGTCCAAGTACGCACCGCGCATCATCACGATCCAGATCCCCACGGAGAAGATCGGCGACATCATCGGCCCGAAGGGGAAGACGATTCGCTCCATTCAAGAGCAGACCGGCGCCGAGATCAATGTCGACGACAACGGGCTCGTGACCATCTCCGCCGTGGGCGAAGGCGGCGAGCGGGCGCGCGACATCATCGCCGGCATGGTGCAGGTGCCCGAGGTCGGCAAGGTGTACGAGGGCGTGGTGAAGAGCACCACCGCGTTCGGCGCCTTCGTCGAGATCCTCCCTGGCGTGGAGGGGCTGCTCCACATCTCCGAGCTGCAGCACGGCCGCACCGAGCGCACCGAGGACGTCGTGAAGAAGGGCGACCAGGTGCGGGTCAAGCTGCTGGAGGTCGACGAGCGCGGCCGCATGCGGCTGTCCCGCAAAGCGCTGCTCGAGAAGCCGGAGGCGGCCCCCGCCCGCTCGCGGTGATGGAGACGGTCCGGCTGGACCGGGAGATCCACCAGACCACCGCGCCGAGCGGGGTGATCGTGCTGTCGGAACGGGTGCCGAGCGTACGCTCGGCCGCGACCGGGATCTGGGTACGCAGCGCCAGCGCCCACGAGCCGCGCCCCAAGATGGGCGTGTCCCACCTGCTCGAGCACATGGTGTTCAAGGGCACGGAGCGCCGCACCGCCCAGCAGATCGCGCTGGCGCTCGAGGCCCGCGGGGGGTCGCTCGACGCGTACACATCGCGCGACACCACCGCCTTTCACGCGCGCGTGCTGGACGCCGACCTGCCTCGCGCGCTCGATGTGCTCACCGACCTGATCCGCTATCCGGTTCTGCGCACCAGCGACTTGGAGCTCGAGCGCAAGGTGGTGCTCGAGGAGATCAACACCGTCGCCGATACCCCGGACGACCAGGTCTTCGACCTGTCGTACGAGACGCTCTGGCCGGACCACCCGTACGGCTACTCGATCCTGGGCACGCGCGACACCGTCAGCGCGCTGTCGGCGGGCGACCTGAAGCAGCTGCACGGCCGCGCCTATTTCCCAGCGAACTGCGTGATCGCCGCCGCCGGCAACCTGACGCATGAGACGCTGCTCGAAGAGCTCGCGCAGCAGGGGTGGTTCGATCGTGCAACGAGCAACGGGGAACGTGTGACGCCTTCGGTCGCACCCGTCGCCCCCGCCGTCCACGGCGCCGAGGCCCGTCACCCTAAGGACACCGCCCAGACCCACATCGTCTTCGGCACCGACACCGTTCCCTACGCCGACCCGCGCAAGTACGCGCTGCTCGTGCTCGCGAACGTGTTCGGCGGCGGGATGTCGAGTCGGCTGTTCCAGCGCATCCGCGAAGAGCTCGGCCTGGCCTACGCGATCTACGCGTTCACGAGCTTCTATCACCAGATGGGTGTGGCGGGGGTGTATGTCGGTACGCAACCTCAGACGGAGGCGCAGGCCGTCGCGGCGATCCGCGAGGAGTACGCCAAGCTGGCGCGCGAGGGGCTGCGCGGCGACGCGCTCGCCGAGGCGAAGCAGCAGACGCAGGGACAGCTGATGCTCTCCCTGGAGAGTCCCTCCGCCCGGATGTATCGTTTGGCGGGCCTTTCGGTCTACGGCGAGCCGTATCAGAGCCTCGACCAGGTGCTGGCGACTGTGGCCGGGCTGACCGAAGACGAGGTGGCGGCGGTCGCCGCCGAATTCTTCGATCCGGAACGCCTGACGGTGGTTTGGCTCGGGCCGGAAGGCTCAAAGACGTAGCACGAAGGCGTCACGCAAGGACGTCACGCGAAGGCGTAGCACGGAGGGCGTCTCACGGGAGTCGTGCGGCGTGCAACGTGGGACGTCGAACGGAGACCGCATGATCGTCGGAGTCCCGAGGGAGATCAAGACCGCCGAGAACCGCGTGGCGCTTGTGCCGGCTGGGGTGGAATCGCTGGTCGGCGACGGGCACACGGTGCTGGTCGAGCAGGGAGCGGGGCTCGGGTCGGGGTTTCCCGACGACGCCTACCGCGCCGCTGGGGCGACGCTCGTACCGCGGCCTGGCGACGTCTGGTCCAAGGCCGACATGGTGGTCAAGGTGAAGGAGCCGATCGAGCCCGAATGGCCGTGCATGCGGAAGGGGCAGGTCGTCTTCACCTACTTTCACTTCGCCGCGTCCGAGCCGCTCATCAAGGCTGTGCTCACCTCAGGGATCACCGCTATCGCGTACGAGACGGTGCAGCTCACCTCCGGGGAGCTGCCGCTGCTCACGCCGATGAGCGAGGTCGCCGGGCGGATGGCGGTGCAGGAGGGGGCCAAGTACTTGGAAAAGGTGTATGGGGGCTCGGGCATTCTGTTGGGGGGCGTGCCGGGCGTGCTGCCCGCCGAGGTGCTCATCCTGGGCGGGGGGGTGGTCGGCGCCAACGCGGCCAAGATGGCCGCGGGCCTGGGCGCACACGTGACGCTGCTCGACCTGTCGCTCGACCGGCTGCGCTACCTCGCCGATGTGCTTCCCCCCAACGTCGATCTGCTGTACTCCAACCGTCACAATCTGCTCGACCAGCTGCGCAAGGCCGACGTCGTGATCGGGGCCGTACTGCTCCCCGGAGCCAAGGCGCCGAGGCTGGTGCGACGAGATGACCTTAAGCTCATGAAGCCCGGCTCTGTGATCGTCGACGTGGCCGTGGACCAGGGCGGCTGCATCGAGACCAGCAAACCGACGACGCACGACCATCCCACCTATATCGTGGACGGGATCATCCATTACGCCGTCGCGAACATGCCGGGCGGCCTGCCACGCACCTCCACCCTGGCGCTCACCAATGCTACGTTCCCCTACGCGAAGCGGCTGGCGCGCCACGGCTGGAAGCAGGCGTGCCGCGACGACGCAGCGCTGTTCCTGGGCTTGAACGTGGTCGAGGGGAAGGTGGTCTATCCCGCCGTGGCGGAAGCGTTCGGGCTGCCGCACACGGACCCCAGGACATTGGTAGGCTGACAGCGACGCGCCGCTAGGAGGCATTCCTATGCACGCCATCGAGCGCGAGGTACGAATCCTCAGGATGTACTGTCTCTTGACCGTCCCAGTACTTGTCCTGCTCGTGTTCGCCGGCTTCGTGCAGAAACCGCGGTTCGGTGAGATCGCCGTGCAGCGCATCAACGTCGTCGAGCCGGACGGGAAGACCCGGCTGGTGATCTCCAACAAGACTCGTGCCCCGGACGCCGTGCTCGGCGGCAAGACGTTCAAACGTCAGGGCGGAAACTCGGCGGGCCTCATCTTCTACAACCAAGAGGGGGACGAGGACGGTGGACTCGTGTTCAGCGGTGCCGCGCGCAACGGTCGCTATGCAGCGGAGGGGGCGCTGCTATTCGATCAGTACCATCAGGACCAGGTCGTCGGCATCCAGTACAGTGACGACAACGGCTCGCGCAGCGCGGGGCTCCAGGTGTGGGATCGTTCCGACATCCCGGCCGCCGAGACCTTGGAGCGCGAGCAAGCCATCGCCCGCATGCCCGACGGGCCCGAGAAGATCGCGGCGCGCGAGCGCCTGCGAGCCTCGGGCGCGTGGAACGCACCGGTGCGTGTCTTCGTCGGTCGGGACCGAAGCAAGGCCGCAGTAGTCGACTTGACCGACCCGCAGGGCAAGACGCGCGCCCGCTTGCTCGTCGACTCGCTCGGGGCGGCGCGACTCGAGTTTCTCGACGCCGGGGGTCACGTCGTGTATGCCGTCCCAGAATCGACCCGGTCACGATGACTGAGCGTAGAACCCTCGCGATCCTGGTCGGTGGCGGGCCGGCGCCCGGCATCAACAGCGTCATCGGCGCCGCCACCATCCGGGCGCGGCTCGAGGCCGTCGACGTGCTCGGGGTGCGCGACGGGTTCGAGTGGATCATGCAGGGCGACATCGAGCACGTGACCCCGCTCGACATCGGCGAGGTGAGCCGGATCCACTTTCGCGGCGGCTCCTACATCGGCATCTCGCGCGCCAACCCCACGCAGAACCCGGTGCATCTCGACAACGCCGTACTGGCATTGTTACGGCTCAACGTCTCGCAGCTCATCACGATCGGAGGTGACGACACCGCGTATTCGGCCATGAAGCTCGAGGAGAAGGCCGCGGGGCGGCTTCAGGTCGTGCACGTGCCGAAGACGATCGATAACGATCTCGACTTGCCGCCGCACGTGGACACCTTCGGCTTCCAGACGGCGCGCCACTACGGCGTAGAGATCGTGAAGAACCTGATGGTGGACGCCAAGACCACGTCGCGCTGGTACCTGGTCATCACGATGGGCCGCGGCGCGGGACACCTCGCGATGGGGATCGGCAAGGCCGCCGGCGCGACGCTCACGCTCATTCCGGAGGAGTTCCCGGGGCAACGCATCCGGCTCAAGGCGGTCGTGGATACGCTCGTCGGCGCCGTCATCAAGCGGCTGTCCTACGGACGGCTGGACGGCGTCGCCGTGGTCGCCGAGGGGCTGGCGCTCGGCATCGACCCCGCGGACCTCGCGGGCTTTGAGGAGGTCGAGCGGGATACGCACGGCAACGTCCGGATCGCCGAGGTGAACATCGGCGAGATCCTCAAGGCGGCGGTGCAGAAGCGCCTCAAGGAGTTCGGGCTGAAAGCGACCATCGCGGCGAAGAACATCGGCTACGAGCTGCGCTGTGCCGATCCGATCCCGATGGACATGGAGTACACGCGGGACTTGGGCTACTGCGCCGCCAAGTACGTGTTGGGGGGCGGCAACGCGGCAGTGATTTCGCTGCAGGCGGGGCGCTTCGTCCCCATTCCCTTCGCCGCGATGATCGATCCCACGACCGGCCGGACGCGCACGCGGCGGGTGGACATCACGTCGACCCGCTACGCCATCGCGCGCCGCTATATGATCCGGCTGCGCCGCG
>QHTT01000090.1 GCA_003220935.1 Gemmatimonadota bacterium | reverse complement strand
GGTGATTGCCTTGTATTCCAACACCTCGGCGAAGAAGGAGCTGCCGGCGTTCGAGGTCACCGCGGATTCCTTTCTGGGAAGGTTCCTCGCCGCGGACGTGGCGGACTTGAAGCGGGAGTGTCGCAAGCGAGCCCCCGACGATCTGGAATCCGTGATCCGGAACGCTGCTCCGTGACTCGCCGGGAGCTGCGCCGCGGCCCGTCGTAGGTTTGCCGGCGTGCAGATTCACCTCGTCGAGGACGACCGCGAGCTGCGGCGGTTCCTGAGCAAGGCCTTCCGCGAGGAGGGCTACGGCGTCACCGAGGCCGACACGGGTGACCGCGCTCTCGAGCGGGCGCTGGGCGGAGCGTTCGGCTGCATCGTGCTCGATGTCATGCTGCCCGGGCGGGACGGCTTCAGCGTCGTGTCTGAGCTCAGGGCACGCGGGATCTTCACGCCGGTGCTGCTGCTCACGGCCCGCGATGAGCTCGAGGCGCGGGTGCGCGGCCTGGAAGGGGGCGCGGACGACTATCTCACCAAGCCGTTCGACCTGCCGGAGCTGCTCGCGCGGGTGCACGCGCTGATTCGTCGCGCCGAGCTGCGACACCAGGACGCCACGCTCAAGGTGGGCGATCTGACCCTCGACCCCCTCACGCGTCGGGTCACGCAGGGCGAGCGCGTGGTGGATCTGAGCCCGCGCGAGTTCGCGCTGCTCGAGTTCCTGATGCGCAACGCCGGTCGCTCGGTGTCCCGCTCCCGCATCGCCGAAGCGGTGTGGAACTACCAGTTCGATCCCGAGACGAACGTGGTGGACGTGTACGTCAACTACCTCCGCAAGAAGCTGAGCTTCGGGACCCGGACGGCGCCGATTCGCACCGTGCGAGGCGTCGGGTACCGGCTCGACAGGGACGCCGCCACGTGAACGAACTCCGGCTGGGTGCAGTCCTCACGCGGCGGTTCACGCGCGTCGCCTGGACCGGCCTGGCGGGGTACGCGCTGCTCGTGGTCGCGCTGTTCGCCGCGGCCGCGGAAATGGCGCTGCGGCGCTCGCTCGAGCACTCGGCCGACCTCACCCAGTCGCTGCTCGGCGCCTACCGCGACTCGACCAGCGAGCCCGGGGGCGTCATGCCCTCCGCGCTCGCGGACCGGCTCGTCGCCATGGGGGGCCAGGTGGTCATCACACGCACGACCACCGGCATCAGTGGGAAACAGGACGTCTATTTCGTGTCGCCCGACATGCCCGCCAGGCGTCTCGAGGGCCTGCCGGCGAGCGCCTCGCCGGACGACGTGCGCCGCGTGCTGCTCGCCGCGATCGCCCAGCGGGCGCGCTGGCGCTACCGCGTGCTGCACCGCGCGGCGGGTGCGTTCGACATCTACGTCGTGGCGAGCCGGGAATCGTACGTCGTCGCGCTGGGCGCGCTGGCCGCCGCGGCGGCGCTGCTGCTCCCCGGCGCCGGGCTCGCCGTCGCGCGCGGCGCCCGTCAGGCGGTCGCCGGCGCGCTGCGCCCGCTCGAGCGCGTCGCCGCCGAGACGCGCGCCATCGGCCCGGCGGAGCTGGGCACACGGCTCACCAGCCCGACGGGCCAGGCGGAAGTCACCGAGCTCGCGGACTCGGTCAACCGCATGCTCGAGCGGGTGGACCGCGCGCATCGGGCCCTCGAGGCTTTCACGGCGGACGCGAGCCACGAGCTGCGCACGCCGCTCACCCACTTGCGCGCCCAGGTGCAGTGGGCCGCCGCCGAGGGCCGCAGCGAGGCGGAGACGCGCGACGCGCTGGGCGCGATGGAGCGTGTCCTCGACCGGACGGCGAAGCTGGTGGAGGAGCTGCTCGTCATCGCCCGGGGGGAGAACCGCCAGCTGGCCCTCGCGCACGCGCCCTTCGAGCTCACGGCGGTGGTGGACGAGGTGCGGGAGATCACGGAAGCGATGGCGCTCGGGAGGGATCTCGCGGTGCAGGCGACGCCGTCGGCGCCGCGCTGGGCGCTGGGCGACGCCGATCGTACGCGCCACATCCTGTTGAACCTCGCCTCCAATGCCGTCCGCTACACTTCCACCGGCAGCATCACGTTCGGGCTCGAGACCAACGGGAAGATGGTGGGCGTGAGCGTGCGAGACACGGGGCTCGGCATTCCGCCCGAGCATGTGGAGCGGATCTTCGACCGCTTCTTCCGCGTGGATCAGTCGCGCAGCAGGGACCTGGGGGGGAGTGGGCTCGGCCTGGCGATCGCGCGGCTGTTTGCCGAGCTGCAAGGCGGCCACATCACGGTCCAGAGCACGCCGGGGGCGGGCAGCACCTTCACCGTGTGGTTGCCCGCCGCGGAGTCCCCCAGACGACCACCACCTTGACCTCCTCCATCGTACCGGGCACCCTTCTCCGTCCGTGTCCGAGAGAGGCCGCAATGTTGCTGCTCGCAGTTTTCTTAGCCGTACAGACACCTGTCGATTCCGTTGCACTCGTGACGCGCGACATCCCCAGTTTCTGGCGCGCCTACGATCTCGCTGCGGGCAAGGATAGCGCCGAGCGGACGCGCATCTTCCGGACGGTGTACCTCCAGCCCGGCTCTCCGGGATTACGCGACTGGATGCGTGTGCGCTTGATGAACCGGGACACGGTGCGAGCGCGGATGATCGCGTCCGGATGGACCACCGCTCGGCTGGACTCGCTGAGTCGCGACTCCCTCGAACGCGCGAGCACGCCGTTCGCCGAGCAGTCGGCGGCCGAGGAGCTGCTCCACGCGCTGCGCGCGTACCCGCGCTATTACGCGGCCGTGCGCGCGCGGACGCTCGCGGTCGATACCAACTCCGCCATCAGGCAGGGCATCCGCCAGGGTCTCGCGAAACTCGCCGAGCTCTATCCCGCAGCCCGCTTTCCCAACATCTACTTCCTGATCGGCACCCTCTCGACCGGCGGCACCACTTCGCGGAGCGGCATGCTCATCGGGACGGAGCAGTCCGCGAGCGGCCCCGATACGCCGCTTGACGAGCTCCCCGCCTGGGCGCAGAAGGGCTTCCCCACGCATCGTTTCGAATCGCTCGTTGGCCTCGTCGTGCACGAGGCGGTGCACACCCAGCAGAAGTCCATGCCCCCGGGCCAGCACGACACGCTCTTGCGCCACGCGCTCGGCGAAGGCATCGCCGATTTCCTCTCCGAGCTCGCGGTGGGACCGTGGGCGGCGAACACGCCGCGCCAGATCTACGGGCGCGCGCATGAGCACGACGTCTGGGTGGACTTCCAGGACGAAATGGAAATGGCCAGCGATTCGATAGTCCGCACGTGGATGTACAACGGCATGGAGCCGCCGGACAAGAATCACGGCGCGGTCGACATCGGCTACTGGGTGGGATATCGCATCGCTGCTGCCTATTACGCGCGCGCCGCCGACAAACGCGCGGCTGTGCGTGAGCTGCTCGAGTTACGTGATCCGGTCGCGGTCCTGCGCGAAAGCGGCTACGCGCCTTAAGACTCGCGATGCGATTCATGAAGACACCAACGAGTTGAAGGAGAGCAGAGCGATGACGAAGCACAAAACCGCGCACCCAAGGGGCGCAACGAGACGGGCATCTGGTGGCGCCGCCACGACGAGTACGACAAGCGCTGAGGTGCTCATGAAGCAACCCGATCGCACACCGTTCCCGAAGATCGTTTCGCAAGCCCAATGGCAGGCCGCCCACGAGCGACTCCTCGCGAAAGAAAAGGCGGCTACGCGCGCCCGGGACAAACTTGCGGCGGAGCGGCGCCGCCAGCCGATGACGCGGATCGAGAAGGACTATGTGTTCACAGGCCCCAAGGGCCCGGCGCGGCTGCGCGACCTCTTCGAAGGCCGCCGTCAGCTCGTGTTGTACCATTTCATGTTCGCACCCGGCGTCAGTGGCTGGCCGCAAGCCGGCTGCGACGGCTGCTCCATGTTCGTCGACCAGATCGGACACCCCGCCCCGCTGGCCAACATCGAGGCGTACCGAAAGCGCATGGGCTGGACGTTGCCGTGGTACTCCTCCGCGGACAATGACTTCAACGTCGACTTCGGTCGCACGACCCCCGAAGGGGAAACGTTCGGCCTCAGCGTCTTCCTGCGCGACGGCGACGATGTGTATCGCACCTACTTCACCGAGGGGCGTGGCGTCGAAGCGCTCGGCAGCGTTTGGACGTTCCTCGATCTCACCCCGTATGGCCGCCAGGAAGAGTGGGAAGACTCTCCTCCCGGCTGGCCCCAAACGCCACCGTACACGTGGTGGCGCAGACATGATGAGTATTGAACTGCTAAGAGGGCTCGATGGGTCGACCTCGTGGTTATGAGGGACGCAGTCCCCAGCTCGGCGCGCGCTGGTCCGCTAATGTCTCGAAAGGGCATGTCATGAAACACCTGTTGGAGTTCACCGCCGAGCGTGCATGGCGCTATCGCCAGAGCTTGCATGACCGGACCGTGGCGCCCACGCCGGAGGCGGTTGCCGACTTGCGGCGGTTAGACGAGCCGCTTCCCGAAGCGCCAACCGATCCGGAGGCTGTCATCGCGCTGCTGGACGACGTCGGCTCTCCGGCGACGATGGGATCGGCGGGCGGGCGCTTCTTCGGCTTCGTCGTCGGCAGCTCCCTCCCGGCGCCGCTAGCGGCAAACTGGCTGGCCGGAGCTTGGGATCAGAATGCTGGCATCGTTGTCCTCTCACCGATTGCGGCCAAGCTCGAAGCAGTCGCGATGCGCTGGATGCTCGGCCTGCTGGGGCTGCCGCCGGAGTGCGGTGCGGGGTTCGTCACCTGTGCGACGCAGGCGAATTTCGCCGGGCTGGCGGCGGCTCGACACGCGCTACTCGCCCGGCAGGGATGGGACGTCGAGACGCGGGGCCTATTCGGAGCGCCGCCGATCAACGTGGTCGTCAGCGAACACGTCCACGTGAGCGTCCTCAAGGCGCTGGCGCTGCTTGGCCTGGGGCGCGAGCGGGTAATCCGCGCTCCTGTGGACGGTCAAGGCAGGATACGCAGCGACGCGCTGCCGCGGCTCGACGCCGGCACCATCCTGTGTCTACAGGCCGGCGACGTCAATACCGGCGCGTTCGACCCCGCCGCGGAGATCATCCCGCGCGCCCATGCGGCGGGCGCCTGGGTGCACGTGGACGGCGCGTTCGGGCTCTGGGCGGCGGCTGCTCCTGCCCGCGCGCAGCTCATCAACGGTTTCGCCGACGCCGATTCGTGGGCGACGGACGCACACAAGTGGCTCAACGTGCCGTACGACAGCGGCATCGTCTTCGTGCGCGATCCGCGGCAGCTGCACGCTGCCATGGCGGTGAATGCGCCCTACCTCGTGATCGGCGAGGCCCGCGAGCCCGAGCACTACACACCGGATTTCTCCCGGCGGGCACGGGGTGTCGAGGTATGGGCGGCGCTGCGCTCGCTGGGGCGGCAGGGACTGGCCGACTTGATCGAGCGCACCTGCCGCCATGCGGCACGCTTCGCGGCAGGGCTGCGCGCGGCGGGTTACGCCATCCTCAACGATGTGGTGATCAATCAAGTGCTGGTCTCTTTCGGAGATGCCGAAACGACTCGCCGCGTGATCGCCGCGATTCAAGCGGAGGGCACCTGCTGGGCGGGCGCGACCGTGTGGCAGGGGCGCACCGCCATGCGAATCAGTGTCTCCTCATGGGCGACCACCGACGAGGATGTGGAGCGCAGCTTGGAGGCGATGATTCGCGTGGCGGCCGGAGCAGCGGTTATGAGGGACTTCAGTCCGTCATAACGCACGAGCACGCACCCCGTCAGTACGACCTGACGCCACGTGAGGTGTGTCCTACTACTGCGCCGCCAGTCCCACAGTACCGGCGGGGAGTCCCCCGACCGTCCCGAGCAGTGCGAGGTGTCCGTCTTCCTGGACGCGGAAGGCGAGGACGCTGCCGCCCACCAGGTTGTACAGGTACCGGCTATTCCCGCTCAGCGCCAGGTCCGTCGCGCCGCGACCGACGTCGGCCGTCGCCCCGCTCGCATCGAGCAGGCTGATCGAGCCATCCCGCGCGATGCCGAAGCCCGAGATCGAGCCGCCCTGCGCATTGGCGGTGTAGGCGTACCGGCCGTTGTCCGTCACGACCAGCCAGCACGGCGCGCCCTGGTGTGTGAGCACGGCGCCGCTCACGACCGTGAGACTGCCGGTCCTGCCCAGCTCGTAGGACGAGGCTGAGCCCACGGCTTCGGACACGAACACATCGTCGTGACGGCCGAACGCGAATCCGAATGGCGTCGTGCCGGCGGACGCGACGGAAGCAGGCCCGCTCGCCGCGCCGTTCCCGTCCACGGTGTACACGTCGAGCAGATTCGTCGTCTTCTCGGTCACGACCAGCCGGCGGCCGTCGGGGCTGAATGACACCTGCGCCGGCCCGACGTTGGTACCAGAGAGCGAGCGGGTGGATCCGGAGATCGGCGTGAGTGCCCCGGTGGTGCCCAGGGCGAACCCGCTGATGTTGCCGTCCCCGCCTGCGTTCAGCACATACAGCACGTGGCCGTGGGCGGTGAGGCTGATCGGCCGCGTGCCGCCCGAGGACGTGCGGTCCAAGAGGGACAGCCCGTCCCGGCCGACGCGGAACACCGACACGTCGTTCGAGCCGGCGTTCACGGCGAACAGCCAGCGCCCGTCGTCGCTCAGGGCGAGCGCGCCCTGCGAGCCCAGCCCGGCGCCCGTGCCCGTTCCCCCCGTTGCGACGCTGCCCGCGGCGCTGAGCGTGCCGTCGGCCGCGCGAGCGAACACCGCTACGCTGTTGCCCGCAACCTGATTAGTGAGCGTGTAGACGGCACGGGGACCGGTCCGGCCGTCCCTGTCCTCGGCGCGCTGCGCCTGGCGCGACGCCTCGACCGCCATCGCGGCCGGGTTGGTGATGCCGCGGTTTTCCTCGCACGCGCTGAGTGCCGCGGCGGCGAGCGCGAGGAGCGCGAGGTGCTTGGTCATGGAGCGAAACCTCCCGAGAGGTGTGAGTGACGGTGTTCCATTTGCGGGAAGTAACGCTGCTGTGGGGCGCAGCGGATCCACCTCGGCGCGTTATGAGAGGGTTCTCATAGTCGGCTCACGATGGCTCGCCTTTCGGGGAAGGGAACCTCCCGCGGCCGAGTATAGTTGTATATACACATGTATATTTGACCGGCCACCTTCTTGAAGAGGACTGCCATGACCGCTTCCACCATGACCGCTCCCCGCTTCCCCCGGGCTGCCGGCGTCGTCGTCACCGCCTGGGTCGTGCTCGCCCTCCTCGGGGGCGCCACCGGGTTCTTCGTTCGGCTTCCGTTCCCGGGCCCTCAGCTCATCATCCTCGTGCTCCTCGCCGGGACGCTCGTGGCGGCCAGCAGCATGCCCGCGTTGCGCGCCTGGATCGATGCGCTTCCGCTCCGGGCGCTGGTCGGCATCAACGCCGTCCGCTTTGTCGGCATCACGTTCCTGGTTCTCGCCGCCCGGGGTGAGATCGCGCCGGTGTTCGCGGCCCGCGCTGGCTGGGGCGACATCGCCACAGCAGTGCTCGCGCTCGTCCTCGTCGCCGCAGGGGAGCCCCGCACGGCGCTCGGCCGCGGCCTCACCCACGCCTGGAACGCGTTCGGCTTGCTCGATCTCGTAGTCGCGGTGGGCACGGCGACCGTGGTGACGATACGCGGCACGACCCCGGGCATCGCTGCGGTGCTGTCGCTCCCGCTCGTGGTCGTCCCGACGTTCTTCGTCCCGATTCTGCTGGCGAACCACGTCGTAATCTTCCGCCGCCTGCTCGCGGCAGGCGGCACCAGCCATGACGCCTGAGTCGCTGCCCGCCCTCGCGTGCGCCTGCGCGAGCCTGCGGCGCGCAGCGCGCGCGGTCACGCAGCTGTACGATACGGAGCTCCAAGGCACGGGACTGCGGGCCACGCAGTTTACATTGCTGCAGGCGCTGGAACGGAAGGGAACGAGCCCCCAAGGGGCGCTGGGCGAGCTGCTGGCGCTCGACCCCACGACGCTCAGCCGCTCGCTCCGCCCGCTCGAGCGTGCGGGGCTGGTCCACGCCGGCGAGGGGAAGGACCGCCGCGAGGTCCACTGGACCCTCACGGCCGCGGGTCGGCGGCGGCTCGCACGCGCGCGCCCCGCCTGGGAGCGGGCGCAGGCTCGGCTCCGCGCCGAGCTGCCACCCAAACACTGGGCGCTGTTGGGTGAAGACCTCGCGGCCGTCGCGGCGGCGGCCCGGCGGGCTTAGGCCGGAGCGTTCAAGGGTGGAATTTTTCGCCCTTGGCCAGCATGGCCAGGATCATCTTCATCCGGCGCGCTCTCGTTTCCGGCCGCTTGGCCGTCTGTAAGCGATATACGATCGCGTAGGTGTTGCTCTTGTTCAGAGTCTCGAAAAACGTCTTGGCCTTCTTGTGCTTGCGTAGCGCTCTCAGAAACTCAGCGGGCGGGGTAGCGCGGCGTGGCGAGTCGTATGCGGCCGTCCAGCGCCCGTCGGCCTTGGCAGCCTCGACCGCCTTCAGTCCTGCGGGCGCCATCGCACCCGATTCGATCAGGCGTGCGGCGCGCTCGGTGTTGATCCTCGACCACCCACTCCGCGGGCGTCGGGGAGTGAATTTCTGGAGCCAGGACTCACGGTCATATTTTTGTCCTTGACCGTCGATCCAGCCGTAGCAGAGGGATTGATCAACCGCCTCAGCATAGGTGATGGACGGCCGGCTCGAGCGCTTCTTATAGATCCGCAGCCAGATGCCGCGGGATCGGGCGTGATGCCTGGAGAGCCAGCGGCGGTACTCCGCTGCCGACTCGAATCGCAGGACTGGCAAACCCGTCATCCCGCTCCCACCCCCTGTACTTCCAAACCCATTTCCTCGAGGAAGCTACTCCCTCCCGCGTCCATCCCAAACCGCCGCTCAACCCGCGTTAGCACCAGCCGCTCCCGCGCCCGCGTCATCCCCACATACAACAGCCGCCGCGCCTCCTGGATCTCGGCCTGGCGATGCTCCGTCGACTCGCGATAGCCCGGAATTTGGTAATCCTCCACTCCCACGATGTACACGCGTGAAAACTCCAAGCCCTTGGTCGAATGCAGCGTGAGGAGGTTGACGCGGTCGGGCGCGACCTCGATGCCCTCGGACGTGGACAGCGCCACGCGCTCGAGCAGGCGATCGATGCTCTCCCCGAGCGTTCCCCCTCTCCCCGTCGGGGAGAGGGGGTCAGGGGGTGAGGGCTCATCCATCAGCGCCCGCAGGCGGGCCAGCGCCGCGGGATACCGCTGGGCAGGATCGGGCTCGGCCCGGAGGCGCGTCAGGAGCGCGCGCCCGCCGAGCCGCTGGATCACCTCGTCGACCGGAGGCGCCGCGGCTCGACCGGTGCGCTCGCGCTCCGTCTCGTAGAACGCCAGCGCATCGCTGTATCGGCCCAGCGTGTAGAACTTCGCGAGCTTGAACAGCGTCTCCCGCTCTCCACCTGCCTCGGCTCGCGGCTCGAGCGCCAGGGCGAGTCCGAGATAATCGAGCAGGTTCGCCAGTACTGCCTTGCGCGCCCGAATTCCCCGCTGGCGCTCGAGCTCGCGATACACCCGCGCCAGCGTGACCGCGTCGTCCAACGCATGATGCGCTCGCCCGCGGTCGATGCCGAAGCGCAGCGCGAGATCCTCCAGCTTGCCGCTGTCGCGCGACAGCGAGCGAACCAGCGGCAGGGTGTCGTAGAACACCAGGCTGTCCACGCCATCCCGGCCGGCCGCGAGCCGGCGCAGCACGGGGATATCGAACCGCTGGCCGTTGTGCGCGATGAGGATGTCGTCGCCCACGAAGGCTCGGAACTCGGGCCACACCTCGGCAAACGTGCGCGCATCCCGCACGTCGCCGTCAGTGTAGCCGTGGATCGCGCTCGCCCCGGGCGTGATCGGCCGGTACGGCTGCACCAGCGTGTGAAACCGGTCCACGATCTCACCTTGCACGACCCGCGCCGCCCCGATCTCCACGACGCCACAGGAGGCGACGTCGGTGTCCGTCGTCTCCAAGTCGAACGTGACGTACCGCTCGAGTGCGGTATCGAGCTCCCTGGCCGCCAGGAGCTGGAGCGCCTTGAACAAGGTGAGCGCGAGTCCCTGCTCACCGCCATCGACTTCTCCCAGAACCTCGCCGGGGTCGACCGACCCCGGGGCCATGCCCCGGGGCTCTAACAGACCGGACACCTGTGAGGGCACCTGGCGCACGCCGGCGGCCACCAACATGCCCCGCAAAGCGATCTCCAGGCCGCCCTGCGGCTCGATCGCGATATTGCGTTCGCTCACGATCGCCTGCTCGAGCCGCTCAGCCAGCCGTACGGCCTCGCGGCACTCGGCCGGATCGGTGAGCTCGTCGTGCCGCTCTTCCAACGCGTTGCGGTAGGGCCCGACGCTCTGCGAGAGGATCTCATCGACCAGCGGCGCTATCGCGCGGTGCGACCGGCTAAGGGCGCGGAGGTTCTCCACCTGATAGACGAGCCGCCACAGCTTCTTCGTGTCAGGGTCCTGCGCCGGCCGGCGCCGGGCGAGCGTGCGTACCGCCGCCAGAAAATCGCCGGCGTCTCCCCGCTCCGCGTCTGCAGAGAGTGGGAAAAGGGGTGAGGCCTGCACTTCCTGGAGGAAGTGCTCCGAGAGCACGCAGCGCGCGAACGCCTCGAGTGCCACGGGGTCGTCGGGGTCGCGTACGATCCGCAGCGCGGTGATCACGTACCTGATGACGTCGTCCTCGACCAGTGAGCGGCCGCGCGCCAGCCGGCAGGGAATCCCCGCGCGGACGAGTCGCCCCTCGACGTACTCGCCGATCTTGTGCGTGCGGTAGAGAATGGCGTAGTCGCCCCATCCCAAACCGGACGCCGCGCGGTCGCCACGGAGATCCTCGAGCAGCCAGGAGGCCTCTTCTGCTTCCTCTCGGAATGCGACTGCAGTCACCTCGTACGGCGATTCCTGCTCTGCGCTGAGCTGCTTCTCGAACAGCTGGGGATTGTGCGCGAGCACGCGCCGTGCGGTCTCAAAGATTTGGCGCGAGCAGCGACAGTTCTTGTCCAGCACGATCGGCCGGTCGATCCCGTAATCGCGACCGAACCGCACCAGGACGTAGGGGTCCGCCCCCGTCCAGGTGAAGATCGACTGCTCGTCGTCGCCGACCGCGAAGAAGTTGCCGTGCGGTGCCGCCAGGCGCTTCAAGAGGTCGTACTGGACCGCGTTCACGTCCTGGAACTCGTCCACGAGGAGATAGTCCCAGCGCGCCGCGATCGCATCGGCCACGTCCACGCGCCTGCGCAACAGCTCCTCGGCCTTGGTGACGAGGTCGTCGAAGTCCACCATGTTGCGGTGCGCCAGCCACGCGGTGTACTCGCGATACAGACGCGCGTCGTCAGCCGTCAATTCGTACGCCTGGACCCGGTGCCGGCCGAAGCGGTTCAGTAGCGGGCCCCGCTGCTCCAGCGGCACGCGCAGCCGGCCCAGGATGACCTTCTGGTACTGCTCGTCGGCTACCCCGAACCCCTTGCGCAAGCCCGCCGCCTCGGCGTGCTCGCGCAGCAGGGCCAGGCACAGCGCGTGGATCGTGCCCCGCGTGATGCCGTCTGCGCGATCCCGCAAGGTGTGCTTCAGCCGGACCGCAATCTCCTCGGCCGCCCGGTTCGTGAACGTGACCGCGCAGATGCGCTCCGGCGCGATGCCAAGCGTGCCGATGAGATGGTTGATGCGGGCGATGAGGCAGAACGTCTTCCCGGCGCCGGGTCCCGCCACCACGAGGACGGGGCCGAGGGGTGCTGCGATGGCGCGGCGCTGCTGGGGCAGGGGGTCGAACTCCATGCCGGAGAATCTAGGCGACGCGGCGCTGAACGACTCTTGAAACAACCTTTTCCCAGGTCCCGTCGTCTAACCGGGAAACCATCGACCAGGCTCCTCATGCTCCCGGGCTTGCCGTTGCTCGCCGCCGTCACGCTCGCCGCTCAGGTTGCCGATCCTCGGCCGCCGCGCCCCGCCCCTGAGCCGCCCCCGCCGACCAGGGTCGCCGCCACCCGCGCGACTCAGCCACCCGCCATTGACGGGCGCGACGACGACGCCGTGTGGCGCGAGGCACCGCCTATCACCGCATTTCAGGAATGGCGGCCCAGCGAGGGCGGACCGCCCAAGCTCCCGACCGAAGCGAAAATCGCGTACGACGCGGCCAACCTGTACGTGTTCGTCCGCGCCTTCGATCCGCACCCCGACAGCATCATCACCGTGCTCGCCCGGCGCGACTATTTCACCCCCTCCGACATGATCTGGCTGTTCCTCGACTCGTATCACGATCGCCGCACCGGCTACGAGTTCGGCGTCAACCCCTCGGGCGTGAAGCTCGACGCGCAGATCTACAACGACGGCAACGAAGACTTCGCCTGGGATGCGGTGTGGGACGTGGCGACCCACGTCGACTCGCTGGGCTGGACCGCCGAATTCCGCATCCCGCTGTCGCAGCTCCGGTACGGACGGCAACGCAGCCACACCTTCGGCTTCACGATTGACCGGGACCTGTACCGCTACGCCCAGCGCGTGAGCTGGCCGCTGTTCCGCCAGTCGAAGGCGGGGTTCGTGTCGCAATTGGGTGAGATCAGCGGGCTGGACGACCTCGAGGCGCCGCGCCGGCTCGAAGCCGCCCCCTACGTCGTGACCAAGAACGTGTCGGAGTTCACCAAGACGGGCCTCGGTCGGACGCAAGACGTGGCGGCGGGCGGCGACTTGAAGTACCGGGTCGCCTCGAACCTCACGCTGGACGCCACGTTCAACCCCGACTTCGGGCAAGTGGAGGCCGACCCCGGGGTCCTGAACCTCACCGCCTTCGAGACGTTCTTCTCAGAGCGCCGCCCGTTCTTCGTCGCCGGGCGCGGCCTGTTTCAGTTCGACGTCAACTGCAACGACGTGAACTGCAGCAGCGAAGGGCTGGTCTACAGCCGGCGCATCGGGCGCGCACCCGAGCTGGCGGGCACCTACTCGGACACCACCTCGCCCGCCTTCACGCGGATCCTGGGCGCGGGAAAGCTCACCGGGCGCCTGCCCAGCGGCCTCACGATCGGCGCGCTCGACGCCGTGACGCAGCACGTGACGGGCGCGGGCGGCGTGACGATCGAGCCGACCACCAACTACGGTGTGCTGCGGCTGCGCCAGGATCTGCGCGGCGGCGAGAGCAGCGTTGGCGGCATCGTCACCGCCGTGAACCGCGACAACGACGCCTTTACCTCACCCTACCTGCGCCGCAATGCCTACGTGGGGGCGGCGGACTTCCGCCATCGCTTCACGGGCGGCCGGTTCGAAATTTCCGGTTCGCTCGACCTGAGCCGGGTGGCCGGCAGCGCGCCCGCCATCGCCGCCACGCAGCGCGACGCGGTGCACTACTACCAGCGGCCGGACGCGTCGCTCCCCTACGACACGACGCGAACGTCGCTCTCAGGGGACGCCGAGGAGCTGCAGATCGCCAAGGTGGGCGGCGCGCACCTGCTGGGCCAGACCAGCTACCAGCGACGCTCCACCGGTTTCGAGATCGACGACCTGGGCTACCTACAGCGCGCCGACCAGCAGTCGTGGAGCACCTGGGTGGGATACTTCGATCGCCACCAGCGCGCCTTTTACCAGCGCTTTCAATGGAATGCCAACTGGTGGCAATACTGGACGACGGCGGGACTGCCCGAAGAGCGGGCGTTCAACACGAACACGCACATCACGTTCCGCAACACCTGGTCGTTCCATGCCGGCGGCACGCTGGGCCAGTTGGGCGAGACGTACTGCTATTCCTGCTCTCGCGGCGGCCCGGCCGTGCGGCAGGATCCCTACCTCGCGCCGTGGGCCGGTCTGATCGGCGACGATCGCAAAGCGATCGTGCCGTACTTCTGGGTCAACTACTGGCGGGGCGACGGCGGGCGGTCCAAGAGCATCAATCTGAGTCCAGAGCTCGACTTCAAGATCGCGTCGCGCGTGACTGCGTCGATCAGCCCCAGCTACACGCGGAGCACGAACGCGGTGCAGCCGCGCGGTCCTACCACGGACACGAGTGACGTGACGCACTATTTGTTCGCGCACCTGGAGCAGAAGCAATTCGCCGTGACTCTCCGGTTCACCTACCCATTCACCGCGACCACGTCGCTGCAGGTGTACGCGCAGCCGTTCGTCTCGAAGGGGACGTACAGTAACGTGCGCGAGCTCTCGGCAAGCCCTCGCGCGGCGGACTTCGCGAGCCGCTATCGGGCCTATGCGGACACCGCCGTCACCAACCACCCCGGCGGATTCAACTTCAAGCAGTTCCGCTCGAATGTCGTGTTCCGCTGGGAGTACCGGCCCGGCTCGACGCTGTTCGTGGTGTGGAGTCAGGGGCGCCAGGGGTCCAGCGGTGTCGCGGGCACGCGTGGCTTCGGCGGCGACATCGGCGATCTGTTCACCCTCCGGCCCGACAACAGCTTCCTGGTGAAGCTGTCGTACTGGATCAACCGTTAGGATCGCATCCGCAGCCAGTCGCCGAAGAACAGGCGGGCGCCTGCCGGCCCGGTTGGCTCAACAACATTGGTCTGTCGTGTGGGAGGATGCGTCAAGCCCACACCGACGTAATTCGTGCCGATGCTGACCGAGAAAATGATGAGGGAGTTGAGGAGGTAGTACACCGCCCGTTGCCATAACGGCACGCCGCCCTTGGTAACGAAGACGAGGAGACCGAGGAGAAAGCTCAACGCCAGCGAGGTCCAGCGCGGCGGTAGGCTGAAGGCGACCCACAGCGCATTGGCGATCAACATCGTGACGCCGCCCGCTATGCCGGGCGTCAACATCGCCTTGGGCTGCAGAAACTCCTCTACCTTGACCTTCTCCATGACGCACCCCCGCCCTCTCGCGTCCCGATCACGGCTAGCGCTGGCCGGCCACGGTAACGCCGCGCTCCAGCCTGATGTCTCCCGACGAGGCGCCGACCTCGACGACGACCGGCCCGTTCTCCACCGACCAGTGGTGCGCGTCCGCATCCCAGTAGCGGAACGCCGCCGGCGTGAGTTGGAACGTAATCGGACGGGTCTCGCCGGGCCCGAGGGTCACCCGGCGGAACCCGCGCAAGTCCCGGCGCGGACGTGGGACCGCCGAGTGCGGATACCGTACGTACAGCTGCACGACCTCGTCGCCGCCGCGCGCGCCCGTGTTGGTCACGTCCACCGACACGGTCAGGCTGTCGTCACCCCGCAGCGTGTCGCGGCTCACCCGCAGCCGGTCGTAGCGGAAGGTGGTATAGCTCAGCCCGTATCCGAAGGGATACAGCGGCACCCCCTCGAAGAACCGGTAGGTGCGTCCTGCCATGCGGTAGTCTTCGAACGGCGGTAGATCGGCCACGTCCCAATAGAAGGTGACCGGCAGGCGGCCGCCGGGATTGTAGGCGCCAAACAGCACCTCGGCGATGGCGGTCCCTCCTGCCTGGCCGGGATACCACGCCTCGAGGATCGCGGGCACGTGCTCCTGTGCCCACGTGACCGCGACGGCGCTGCCGCTCATCAGCACCAGCACCGTTGGCTTTCCCAGCGTCACGATCCGCTCCAGCAGGTGCTGCTGCGGCGCCGGCAGGTCGAGTCGCGTCCGGTCGCCGCCCGAAAAGCCCTCGATCGCGACGCGCATTTCCTCGCCTTCCAGGCGGGCCGTGAGGCCGAGGCACAGCACGACGACGTCGGCCCGCCGCGCCGTCTCGGCCGCCTCCGACTCGAGCGCCTCGGCGGGTGTCGCCCACAGCAACTGCAGCTCGGCCTCACCGTACGACTCCTCCCCGTCCACGCGCAGGCGATAGCGCCGGCCCGCCTCGAGCCGCATTGGCTCGGTCTCGGCGAAGCGCGGGTCGGGGAACTCCCCGTCATGCGTCGGATACACCGACTGCACGACCAGGCTGTCATCGAGATACAGCTGAAACTTGACTGTGCCGACGAGCGCGAGCCGGTACGTCCCCGTGTGCGTGGGCCGCAAGGTGCCGGTCCAGCGCACCCCGAAGTCATCCACGTTTATGTCCGCGCGCGGGGCACCCTCGCCCCAGTGGGCGTCGAGCGTGGAGTCGGTCCGTTGGAACAGCGGGGCGCCCGTCATCGTGCGGCTGGCGAAGAAGGCCACGTCGAGCCCGCGCTGCCCGCGTGCGTTCGTCAGGACCCGGGCGGGCACGGGGTCGAGCACGGGGAAGCCGTCCGCCAAGTCGGAGCCGAGCGCGTACAGGACGCGCGTGCGCGGCGCGACGGCCTCGCGGATGCCCCGCAGCGGTGTCACCGGATCCGCCGGGATCCCGTTGTAGTTGCCGAGCAGCATGCGCCACTGGTCGGCGTTCGGTCCGATGACCGCGATCGTTCCGAGGTCGCGCCGCAACGGCAGCAGGTTGCGCGCGTTCTTGAGCAGCACCATGGACTCGCGCGCCACCTGGAGCGCTAGGGCCCGGTGGGACGGCTGGTCCAGCACGCTGATCGGGATCTGGGCCCAGCGCACGGCAGCGGGCGGGTCGAACATGCCGAGCCGGAAGCGCGCCACGAACAGGCGGGTGACGGCGGTGTCGATGGCCTGCTCGCTGATCAGGCCCTGGTGCACCGCATCCACCAGGTTGGTGTACTCGCGGCCGCAGTCCAAGTCGGTGCCGGTGCGGACGCCCAGCGCGGCGGCGGCGGCAGCGGTCGGAGCCACCCGGTGCCGCTGGTAGATGTCATCGATGGCCCCGCAATCGGACACGACGTAGCCGGGGAAGTGCCACTCCCCCCGCAGAATTGTCTTCAACAGCAGGTCGCTGCCGCAGGCCGGCGCGCCGAACACCCGGTTGTACGCACACATCAACGAGTAGGCACCCGCCTCGCGAATGCCGGCCTCGAAGTGCGGCAGGTAGCTCTCCCGCAGGTCTCGCTCGCTCACCACCGCGTCGAATTGGTGCCGCAGGGGCTCGGGACCCGAGTGAACGGCGAAGTGCTTCACGGTCGCGATGGTCTTGAGATACCGGGGATCTTCGCCCTGGAGCCCGCGGATGAACGGCACGGCCAGCCGCCCGGTGAGGTAGGGGTCTTCGCCGTAGGTCTCCTGGCCGCGTCCCCAGCGCGGGTCGCGGAACAGGTTGATGTTGGGCGACCAGACGGTGAGGCCCTGATAGCGCTGGTGCTCGCCCCGGCGCACGTAGTCGTGGTGCTTGGCGCGAAACTCGTCGGAGATGACGGTCGCCATGCGGAAGACGAGGCTGTCATCCCACGTCGCGGCGAAGCCGATGGCCTGCGGAAACACGGTCGCGAGCCCCGAGCGGGCGACGCCGTGGAGACCCTCGTTCCACCAGTTGTACTCGGGGATACCCAGGCGATCGATGGCTGGCGCGCGGTCCATCATCTGGAAGATTTTTTCCTCGAGGGTCATGCGCCCGACCAGGTCGGCGGCGCGGCGCTCGAACGGCAGGCTCAGGTCCTGCCAGGCGGGCGTCTGCGCGGCGGCGCTGCCGGCGACCGCAGCGGCAAGCAGAGCGACTACGCGGATGGCGGGCATCGGGATGATCCTCTCGCAAGCGAACGGGCGCGGTTGCGCGTACTGGGGATTGCGCGCACTTTCTCGAGACAGAAGATGATCTTATGAGCCGATTTCGGAAGTACCTGGGGCCGCTCGCGCTCGCAGGCTCGCTCGTCCCCGCAGTCGGCGTCGCTCAGGCCGACCCCTGGGCAGCGCCGGTACGCGGGTCCTGGGTTCGAACCGGACCCGCCGCCTCGGGCGACGTGGTGCTCGCGTCACGCGACAGCGGCGCCGAGATCGTCGTCGGCGCCGCCGAGAACCTGAACGTGCGCCAGGCGGCCGTATTCCTGGCCGGCGACATCGAGACGATCAGCGGCTATCGGCCGCCGATCGTCACCACCCCCACAGCCGGAAGGACGAGCATTCGACTCGCCACCGTGGGGAACGGAACGCTTCCGGCCGCCATCGATGCAGCCGCGCTGCGGGGCCAGTGGGAGGCGTATCGCGTCGTCACGGCGCCGCGTACCGTGTGGCTGGTAGGGTCGAACTCGCGCGGCACCGCGTTCGCGGCCTACACGCTGTCGGAGCGGCTCGGCGTGGATCCGCTGTATCTCTGGACCGGCTACGTGCCCGAGCACCACGATCCGCTGGTCCTCAAGGCCACGCGCTTTGCGCAGGGACCCCCGACGTTCCGGTTTCGCGGGTTCTTCCACGACGACGAGGACATCCTGCCCCGTCCGTTCGACGCCCGCGGCTACCCGCTCCAGACGGGGGACGTGCCGCTCGCCTGGTACCGGCGCTTCTTCGAGACGGCGCTGCGGCTGCGCATGAACATGGTCGCGCCGTACGTGCGCGTGCACCGCCGCTTCGAGGTGCAGCAGCTCGCCAGCGATTGGGGCCTCTACTATACATCGCACCACTACGACATCCTCGTCTCCAACCCGTTCGGCCTCGTGACCTTCAACCTGGCCGCCGAGCGCGGCGTGCGGCCCGACTACGACTGGTTCACGAACCGGGACGGCCTGCTGGCCTTCTGGCGGGGCGGCGTCGCGGAGAACCACGACCTGGACGTGATCTGGCCGGTGGGCCTGCGGAACACCTCGGATCGCGCGTACACGTGGCCGGAGGGGACCACCGACGCCGACAAGGCCCGCGTGTTCCGCGAGGTGATCGGGTTGCAAACCGCGATGGTGCGCGACGCGCTGCCCCCGGGGCATGCGCCGCTGTTTCACTTCACGATGTACTCGGAGATGCTGGAGCTGTACCGCCGCGATCCGGCCGCGTTCGGGTTGCCGGACGACGTCATCATCGTCTGGCCGGACGACAACGACGGCCACATGCGCGGGCTCCCGACCGATCTGGGCCGCTGGAAGCACGGCGTCTACTACCACCTGGCGTACCTGGGCGGCAACCTGAGCAAGCAGACCACGCACATCGTGGCTCCCGCGACAATCGCCCGGGAGTTCCAGCGCATCGTCCAGGTCGGGGCGACCGAGTACATGCTCGTCAATGTGTCGGAGCTACGCGACTACGTCATGGGGGCGCGCCTGATCGCCGACATCACCTGGAACGCGCCGGCGGTGTACGCGTCGCCCGATCCGGCGGGCCGGTTCGTGACGTGGTGGACGCAGGAATATTTCGCGCCCGCCGCCGCCCCGGCGCGGGCGGCGTACGACCGCTACCATGCGCTACTCGACACGCCCGACAAGCTCTGGTACGCGTCGGAAGCGGTGCAAAACCTCATCGAGCGTCTGTGGCGTCGCACGACCGGTCAGCCGTTCACGCCGTTCAACGCCGATACCCTTGCCGTGCTGCAGGCGCGTATCGCCCGTCTGGATACGGCCCTGGCGACCACCGAGCAAGCGGCGGCGACGCTGACCTCGGCGCAGCAGCGCTTCTTCTCCGTCGACGTCGCGCTCGGCCTGCGGATCGATGAGCGGCAGACGCGGGCTGCCTTGCAGCTGGCGGACGCGCTGCGGGCCCCGGACTCGGGCGGCCTGTGGCGGCTCATCCACGACGCCCTGGCGCCACTCGAGCAGCTCGAGGCCGACTTCGCCCGCGCCGAGTACCCGCCGTTCGACCGCTGGTACCACGAGACGTGGATCCGGGCCGGGTTGCAGCGCAACAACCCGCATCGCGCGTACGTCGAGCTGCGAGCGTTCATCGCGAGCGACGGCCGCTCCCGCTTACAGGCGCCACCGGGCTTCGGACAGCCACCGCCGGCAGCGGGGGCGAACCCGACGGTGCGAACTCCCTGACGCGACCGGGCCGCTCGCTGGTCGTCGCCCTCGCCCTGGCGGCGACGTTCCCCGCGTGTGCGCGGCCGTCAGTCCCGGCCCCGGCCCCCGCCCCCGCAGCGGGGCAGCACTGGCTGGGGACCTGGGCGGCATCAGTGCAGCTCACCGAGCCACGCAACATGCCTCCGGCGCCGGGCTTGACGGGCAGCACCCTGCGCCAAGTCATCCACACATCCGTCGGCGGACCGATGATACGCGTGCGCTTCTCGAATGCGTTCGGGTCGAGCCCGCTCGCCATCACGACGGCCCACCTCGCGCGCTCGCGCGGCGGCCACGCGATCGACGTCACGAGCGACCGCCGGCTGACGTTCGGCGGAGCGGACTCGGTGCTCATCGCTCCCGGTGCCACGGCAACATCCGACGCCCTGGAGTACGACGTTCCCGCGCTCAGCGACCTGGCTCTTACCATCCACATCGGGACCGCGCCCGCGGAGGTGACGGGGCATCCCGGCTCGCGGACCACGTCGTATCTTCAGCCCGGCCGATGGGTGACTACGGCCGAGCTTCCCGATGCGGTGACGACCGATCACTGGTATGTCATCGCGGGGCTCGAGGTCGTGGCGGACGGCGCGGCCGTCGTCACGCTGGGTAACTCGATCACCGACGGGCGCGGCTCCGGCACCAACCGCAACAACCGCTGGCCGGACAACCTCGCGCGTCGCCTGCAGGCGGATCCGCGTACCGGGCACGTCGCCGTGCTCAATGCCGGGATCGGCGGCAACACGGTGATCAGCGGCGGCCTCGGCCCCACGGCGCTGGCGCGGCTGGACCGCGATGTCCTGGCGCAGGCGGGGGCGCGCTGGGTGATCCTGCTCGAGGGCGTCAACGACATCGGAGGCGCGCGTGCGCCGGGGCAAGCCGCCGCGGTGGCGCGGAACCTGGTGGTTGCCTATCGGGACATCATCGACCGGGTGCATGCGCGCGGCCTGCGCATCTACGGCGCCACGATCCCGCCGTTCGGCGGATCCCAGTATGATGGAGACGAGCGGGAGGCGGCGCGGCAGACCGTGAACCAATGGATCCGGAACAGCGGTACGTTCGATGCGGTCATCGATTTCGACGCGGCGCTGCGCGATCCCGCGCGGCCCGCGCGCCTGCTGCCTTCGGCCGACTCGGGGGACCACCTGCACCCCGGCGAGGCAGGGTACCGCTTGATGGCCGACGCGATTGACCTGGCGCTGTTCATCCCCTGACAAGGGACGATGAGATGACCGCACCGTTCGCGCTGGTCGGCCGCGTCGCCGTCGTCACGGGCGGCTACGGCGTGCTGGGGGGCGCCATCGCCGCCGGCTTGGCGCGGGCGGGCGCGGCGGTCGCGATCCTGGGCCGGCGGCGCGAGGCCGCCGAGGCGAAGGCCGCCGCGATCCGCCGGGAGGGTGGCGATGCCTCGGTGCTGATCGCGGACGTGCTCGACGAGGGGCAGCTCGAGGGCGCGCGCGACCGGCTGCTCGAGGCGCGGGGCCGCGTGGACATCCTGGTCAACGCCGCGGGTGGCAACGTCGCGCGTGCCCGCAGCGACAACCGGCCCGCCTTCGACGTGCCGCTCGACGCTCTGGACGAGGTGCTCCGGCTCAACCTCCACGGGACGCTCATCCCGTCGTTCCTGTTCGGCGCGGTCATGGGGCGCCAGGCCTCCGGCTCGATCGTGAACATCTCTTCGATGGCGGCGCGGCGCGCGCTCTCGGGCGTGCTCGGGTATTCGATCGCCAAGGCGGGCATCGACACTTTCACCCAGTGGCTGGCCGCCGAGCTGGCGCGCCGCTACGGCGACAAGGTCCGCGTGAACGCGGTCGCGCCGGGCTTCTTCGTCACGGAGCAGAACCGCAGCGTGCTCGTCAATCCGGACGGCTCCTACACGCAGCGCGCTCGGGCGATCATCGCGCACACCCCCATGGGGCGACTCGGCACGCCCGACGAGATCGTGGGCGCGGTACAGTGGCTGTGCAGCGACGCGGCATCGTTCGTGACGGGCGTCGTCCTTCCGGTGGACGGCGGGTTCAGCGTCTCGAGCGGTGTCTGACCCCAGCGCCACCGCCGTCACGCGGGTCCGATGGACCGTCGTGGCGCTGCTGTTCGGGGCGACCACGGTCAACTACATCGACCGCCAGGTCCTCGCGATCCTGGCGCCGACGCTCACGCGCGAGCTCGGCTGGCGCGAGACGGACTACGCGGGGATCGTCTCCTGGTTCAGCGTGGCCTATGGCGTGGGGCTGCTCGGCATGGGCCGCGTCATGGATCGCATCGGCGTGCGCGTCGGCCTCTCACTCGCCGTCGGGGTGTGGAGTCTGGCCTCGATGGCGCATGCGCTGGTGCGGAGCGTCGCCGGCTTCGGCGTGGCGCGCGCCCTGCTCGGGATCGGCGAGTCCGGCAACTTCCCGGCCGCCGTGAAGACCGTCGCGGAGTGGTTCCCGCAGCGCGAGCGGGCCCTCGCGACCGGGATCTTCAACGCGGGCACCAACGTGGGCGTGGTGGTCGCCGCGCTGCTGGTCCCGTGGATCGCGCTCGTGCTGGGGTGGCGCTGGGCGTTCCTCGCCACGGGGGCGCTCGACCTCGTCTGGCTCGCGGCGTGGCTGGCCTTCTATCGGGACCCGGGCCGCCACCCCAGAGTCTCGGCCGCCGAGCTGGCGTGGATCCGCAGCGACCCCATCGAGCCCGGTGGCAGCGTGGCCTGGCGCAGCCTGCTGCGGCGCCGCCAGGCGTGGGTGTTCATCGTGGGCAAGACGATGACGGATCCGGTGTGGCTGTTCTATCTGTTCTGGCTTCCCAAGTTTCTCGAAGCGAATTTCGGCGTGCGCCTCGCGGGCCTCGCGGCCCCGCTGGTCGTCATCTACGTGGCCGCGGACGTGGGCTCGGTCACCGGCGGCTGGATCTCGGGGGCGCTGATCAAGCGCGGCTGGAGTGTGAACCTTGGCCGCAAGACGGCGCTGCTCGCCGCGGCGCTGGCCATCGTCCCGACGATGTTCGCGCCGGCGGCCGGCACGATGTGGGCGGCGGTGAGCATCGTCGCGGTGGCGGCCGCAGCGCACCAATGGTGGTCGGCCAACCTGTTCACGACGGTGAGCGACATGTTCCCCCGGCACGCCGTCGCGTCGGTGGTCGGCCTGGGCGGGTTCGCGGGGATGTGCAGCGCCTTCGCGTTCCAGCGACTCACCGGCGCCGTGCTCGAGGCGGCGGGTGGCAGCTACGCGCCGATCTTCGCGGTGCTGGGGCTCGCGTACGTCGGGGCGCTGGCGGTCATGCATGTCCTCGCGCCGCGCCTCGAGCCCATTGCCGCCGCGCAGTCATCAGGTCAGTTTATCACCCATCGCCCATGAAGATCACCGACATTCGGGCCACACCGGTCTCGGTTCCGCTCGAGGCGCCCCTGCGTCACGCCAACGGGTGTCATTGGGGACGCTTCGTGCGCACCATCGTCGAGGTCGAGACCGACAGCGGCCTCGTCGGCCTGGGCGAGCTGGGGGGCGGCGGGGAGAGCGCCAGCGCCGCCGTGCACGGGCTGAAGCCGTATCTCCTGGGGCGCGACCCCACGCGCATCGAAGAGCTGCGCTTCCTCATCGCCAACCCGACCGCCTCGCTGTACAACCTACGGACCCAGATGCTCGCCGCGGTCGAGTTCGCGTGCCTGGACCTGCTGGGGCAGCACTGGCGCGTGCCGGTGTCCGAGATCCTGGGTGGCCGGCTGCGCGATCACGTGCCGTTCGCCTCCTACCTGTTCTTCCGCTACGCCAACGTCGGAAACGGAGCCGGCGAAGTGCGCACCGTGGACCAGCTGGTGGCCGAGGCCCGCGCCCTCAAGGCGCAGTGGGGATTCACCACGCACAAGCTCAAGGGCGGTGTGTTCCCGCCGCGCTACGAGCTGGAGTGCTACCGCGCCCTGGCTCGGGCGTTGCCGGGCGACAGCCTGCGCTTCGATCCCAACGGCGTCTGGTCCACGGAGCAAGCCATCTGGTTCGCGCGGCAGATCGAGGACTTGAACAACGACTACCTCGAAGACCCGGTCTACGGGTTGCACGGGATGCGCCGGACCCGCGAGCGGATCCGGATGCCGCTCGCCACCAACACGGTGGTCGTCGGGTTCGAGCAGCTGGCCGCCAACGTGCTCCACACCGCCGTGGACGTCATCCTGCTCGACACCACGTTCTGGGGAGGGATTCGCCCCTGCATCAAGGCGGCCGGCATCTGCGAGGCGTTCCAGTTCGGCGTGGCCGTCCACTCGTCGGGCGAGCTGGGCATCCAGTTGGCGACCATGCTGCACTTGGGCGCCGTCCTGCCGAACCTGACCTTCGCCGCGGACGCACACTACCATCACCTCGTGGACGATGTGATCGAGGGCGGGAAACGGGCGTACTGCCACGGCGGGATGGCGGTGCCGACTGCCCCGGGGCTCGGCGTGACGCTGGACCGCGAGCGCGTGGCCCGCTACCACGAGGCGTTTCTGCGGCTCGGCACATACGCGTACGACCAGGATCCGCTGCGCCCTGGCTGGACACCGCTGATCCCCAACTCGCGCTGGGCCGATCCCGCCGACGCGCGCGTGCCGCACGTGCCCGCCTGAGGCCCGCGCGCGCGTGCGCCCGTCCCCGCTGCTCCCACCTCGCGTACCGGGGTTTGTCCTGGTCGTGGCAGGCCTGCCCCGGCTGCTCGGCGCCCCCGGTGTCGACGACGGCTCAGCTGGTCGTGGCGTCCGACGCGGCGACGATGCGAGCCGCTCGGGATGAGCTGGTCACCGGGCTGCGCGGCCTGCTGGGGCGGAACATCCGGGTGGCGGGCGCCGCGAGCCGAGACGGCGCTCTGGTCGCGGGGACGCCCGGCAACTCGCCCGTAGTCGCCGCACTGCCGCTCGGCGCCGAGCTGCGCCAGGCCGGCCCGGAGGGCTTCGTCATCCGCGCGGTGGCGATCGGCGGGCGGCGCGCGATCGTCGTCGCCGCCAACCGTGACATCGGGGTCCTGTACGGGGCGTTCCAGCTACTGCGCCTGCTCCAGACCGAGCGCCCCCTCGCTGGGCTCGACCTGGTGAGCGCGCCGCGCCTGGGGCTCCGCCTGCTCGACCATTGGGACAACTTGAACGGTACCGTGGAGCGCGGCTACGCGGGGGCGTCGTTGTGGGAGTGGGCACGTCTCCCGGACTCGATCAACCCGCGGTACAGAGACTACGCCCGGGCCAACGCGTCCATCGGGATCAACGGGGTGGTGCTGACCAACGTGAATGCCAACGCCCTGATCCTGACTCCGGCTTACCTCGGCAAGGTCGCGGCCCTCGCACGCGTGTTTCGCCCCTGGGGCCTCAAGGTCTATCTCACCGCCCGCTTCAGCGCTCCGCTCGAGATCGGCGGGCTCGCCACGGCCGATCCCCTCGACTCAGGCGTCCGCGCCTGGTGGGCCGCGAAGGCGGACGAGATCTACCGCGCGATCCCGGACTTCGGCGGCTTCCTCGTGAAGGCCAACTCCGAAGGGCAACCCGGGCCCCAGGATTACCACCGCACCCACGCGGACGGCGCGAATCTGTTGGCGGATGCCGTGGCGCCGCACGGTGGCATCGTGATGTGGCGCGCCTTCGTCTACTCGAGCGCGGTGCCGACCGACCGCGTCATGCAGGCAGGCGACGAGTTCGTGCCGCTCGACGGCGCCTTCCGGAGCAACGTCCTGATTCAAGTGAAGAACGGGCCGCTCGATTTCCAGCCGCGCGAGCCATTCCATCCGTTGTTCGGGGCGATGGCGCGCACGCCTCTGATGATGGAAGTCCAGATCACGAAGGAGTACCTCGGCCAGGACAGCCACCTCGCGTTCCTGGCCCCCCTGTGGGAGGAGGTCCTGCGGGCCGACACGTACGCTCACGGCCCCGGGTCGACGGTGGCGAAGGAGATCCAGGGCATCGCCGGCGTGGCCAACGTCGGCTCCGATCGCGACTGGACCGGCTCGGACTTGAACCAGGCCAACTGGTACGCGTTCGGCCGGCTCGCCTGGGACCCCACGCTCTCGTCGGCTGCCATCGCGGACGAGTGGATCCGGATGACGTTCTCGAACGATCCGCGCGTCGTCGGCCCGGTGCAGGGCATGCTGCTCGTGTCGCGCGAGGCGGTGGTGAACTACATGACCCCGCTGGGCCTCGCCCACCAGATGGCGCGAGGGACTCACTACGGACCCGGGCCGTGGGTCACGGGGGGTCGCGCGGATCAGACGTCCGTCTACTTCAACCGCGCTGACTCGGCCGGCCTCGGCTTCGACCGCACGGCCACCGGCAGCGACGCGGTGCGCCAGTACGCGCTTCCGGTGCGCAACCGGTTCGCAAGCCGCGACTCCGTGCCCGACGACCTGCTGCTGTGGTTCCATCACGTGGGTTGGAGCGAGCGCTTGCGCTCGGGCCGCACGCTGTGGGAGGAGCTGTTGCGGCACTACCAGGCCGGCGTGGACACCGGGCGCTCGATGCAGCGGAGCTGGGACAGTCTGGAGCGACTGGTGGACGCCGAACGGTTCCACCGCGTCCAGGCGCTGCTGCGCGTCCAGGAAGCCGAGGCGCGGTGGTGGCGCGACGCGTCGGTACTGTACTGGCAGTCGTTCTCCCACCTGCCGCTGCCCCCCGACTACGAGGTGCCACGCCACCCGCTCGACTGGTACCGCCAGCTGCGCTGTCCTGCCGATCCCCGCAAACCGCGCTGCGACGCCGTGATGGGAGCCCCATGAGCGCGGCCGAGCGTCGCGGGGTCTCGCCCAACCACTTTCGCGCCGGAGGTCCTGCCATGCGTCCCCGTTCGCCGTGCCCGCGCCCCTGGGTTGTCCCCCTCGGCTTGCTGCTGGCGGTGATCCGCTGCGGCGACGTCGCCGGCCCGGGTGGCTACACGGTCACCTACCGCGCCAGCCTGGCCGGGATCGCCACGATTGACTCGATCTATTACGACAATGGCAGCGGGAAGTGCGCGTCGAACTGCACGGGCGACAGTACGCTGCAGCGCGTGGTCGCGCCGACGGTGCCGGCGACCAATCCCTCGTGGGTGGTCGTCCTGAGCAACGTCCCCCCGGGATCGACGCTGGAGGTGCACGTGTTCGGCACCGGCAGCAACGCCGGCACGGCCAATCTGGTGCGGCTGTGGATGACGGCCGACGGAGCCCTCGCCGGCGACAGCGTCACCGCCGCGACGACCGCCGGGACCGCGTTTACGGCCGAGCTCGCGGCGCGCCGGCTCTAGCTCCGGCTTGACAACCCGGCCCCGGCCGGTAGAATCGGCCGGTGACGTGGTGATCTTATGACTTCGGAAACCAGGGAGAGTGCGGGGCACCGTCGTCCGGGAGGTCCTGATGCGATGCGGCATACTCGTTCTGGCGGCCGTCGGCGTAACCCTTAGCACCGAGGCCCGAGCCCAAGGCAGGATCACCGGCACCGTCACCGCCGCCCAGGACGGTCGCCCCATCGCCGGCGCGACCGTCACGGTGGTCGGTACCAACCGCACGGGCGCGACGGATGCGTCCGGCCGGTACGAGATCGCCGACGCGCCGTCCGGAACGCAGCAGGTCCGGGTGCGCTTCCTGGGATTCGCGCCGCTCACGCAAACCGTGGACGTGCCGGCGGGGGAGGCGGTCACCCTCGACTTCCAGCTGGTCGCGGCCGCGGTGCAGCTCGAGGGCGTCGTCGTCGTCGGATACGGCACCCAGGAGCGCCGCGACTTGACCGGCGCGATCGCCTCGGTCTCCGCCGAGCAGATCGCGGAGGTCCCGACGCCCAACCCGATGCAAGCGATCCAGGCCAGGACGCCGGGCGTGGACGTCGTGGCCGGCGGCAGCTACCGCCCCGGCGTGCCGATGAACGTCACCGTCCGCGGCGTGCGGTCCATCGCGGCGGGGAACCAGCCGCTGTACGTGGTGGACGGGGTGCCGCTCGCGGGCGGCATCGAGGATTTCAACCCCGCGATCATCCAGTCGATCGAGGTGCTGAAGGACGCGTCGGCGACGGCGGTCTATGGGAGCCGCGGCTCGAACGGCGTCATCCTCATCACCACGCGCCGCGGGGCCGCGGGCGCTCCTGACAACAGCATCCACGTCACCTACGACGCGCAGTACGGCGGGCAGAGCGCGCTCCACCTCGTGGACATGATGAACGGCCCGCAGACGATCGCCGAGCGGCGCGAGGCGTTCCGCTCGGCCGGTCGCCCCACGGACAACGCGAGCGTGTTCACGCCCGACGAGCTGCCGCAGGTGCTGTGTGCCACGGATGCCGCGTACCAGGCCGCGCATCCGGGATGCGCGACCGGCACCGACTGGCAGCGCCTGGTACTGCGCACCGGCTACCAGCAGCGCCATCAGCTCGGCCTCACCTCCGTCGCGGGCAACTCCAGGCTCTCGCTCATCGGCAGCTACTTCGACCAGGACGGCATCACGATCGGGCAGGGGTATCGCCAGTACTCCGGCACGGTGAGCTTCGAGAACACCTACCGGCGGCTCCGGATCGGCGTCACGGCCACCGGCACGCGGTCGATCGCGGACATCGGCGCGGACGCTTCGTTGTGGGGCGAGGCCCTGGCGAACAACCCCCTGGGCCTGCCGTACGACAGCGCCGGCGTCCCCTCCGCCGCGCTGTGCAGCGTGTGCACGCTGAAGATCAAGCCGACGCCCGACGCGCTGCGCGTGAACCCGCTGCGCCAGGCCCAAGGCTTCGTGCGCCAGCAAACCCGGAACCGGCTGTTCGGTTCGGTGTTCGCCGAGCTGCAGCTGGGCCGCGGCTTCTCGTATCGCGTGAACTTCGGCCCCGACCTCGGGAACCGCATGGACGGGCAGTTCCAGGGCGCGAACGTCGTGCTGAACCAGGCGCCGATCGGCAACGCCCAGGCGCAGCGGACCGACGCCGAAGAGTTCGCGTACACGCTGGACCAGCTGCTGCTGTGGAATCGCACCGTGGGGAATCACCGCTTCGACGTGACCCTGCTGTACGGCATCCAGACGGACCGCTCCACCACCACCACCGCGGAAGCGCGCAACCTTCCCTACGACGACCAGCTTTGGTACAACCTGGGCACCGGCGAGAATCCTCAGCCACCCCAGAGCACGCTCAGCGTGTGGAAGCTGGCCTCGTACATGGGCCGCATCAACTACGCCTTCGCGAACCGCTACCTGCTCACGCTGACCGGCCGGTACGATGGCTCGAGCCGCCTGGCGGCAGGGCACAAGTGGTCGTTCTTCCCCTCGGTCGGCCTGGGCTGGCAGCTGGGCGAGGAGCCGTTCATGCGCCGCTTCGGCTTCATCTCCGGGCTGAAGCTGCGCGCCAGCGGCGGCACCACCGGCAACACCTCCATCAGCCCGTACCAGACGTGGGGCGGCCTGGACCGCACCCGGTACAACTTCGGCAGCGCCAGCGCCGCCGGTTACCGCCCGGGTGCCATCCCCAACCCCGACCTCGTCTGGGAGCGAACGGCAAAACTGGACGCTGGCGTGGACTTCGGCCTGTTTCGCGATCGCATCAGCGGCACGCTCGACTTCTACCGCGAGCGCACCAGCGACCTGCTGCTGCCGCGGTCGCTGCCGGCCTCGACCGGCTTCACCCAGGTGCTCCAGAACATCGGCAAGACGGAGAACCGGGGCTGGGAGGCCAGCATCACCACGGTCAACCTCCCGGGGACCGGGGGCGGTCCCCGCTGGACCACCGATCTGAGCTTCACCCACAACCGCAACTTCATCGTCGCGCTGGCGAGCGGAGCGGCGGACGACATCGGCAACCGCTGGTTCATCGGGCAGCCGATCAACATCGGCACCAACCCAGCCATCCCACCATACGACGCGCTCCGCCAGGTGTTCTACGACTACGTCTACGTCGGTATCTGGCAGCTCGCCGACTCGGCGGTCGCCCGCCGCTACGGCCAGAAGCCCGGGGACATCCGTGTCCGCGACATCAACGGCGACAGTGCGATCACCGCCGCCGATCGCATCCTGCTCGGCAACACGTACCCGAAGCTGCTCGCCAGCATCTACAGCCGGCTAACGTGGCGCCGCTTCGACCTGTCGTTCCTGCTCCAGGGCCGACTTGGCTACACTATGAACGACGCGTTCGGCTCCGGCGCCACCCGGTTGTTCGAGCGCTTCAACAACCTCAACGTGGCGTATTGGACGCCGATGAAGTGTGACGGCGGCCCGGACCCCAACGTGCTGGACGGCCCCCCCGGCATGACGGCGGCGCAGCAGGCCGCCATTCCCGGCTGCAACTCCTACTGGAATCCCAGCGCGGGTCGCGAGAACCCGCTGTACAACGACGTCAGTTCCTCATCGCCGGCGTACCGGCCGGGCGGGCATTGGCGGGTGCGCAACATCACGGTCGGCTACACGCTGCCGGCCGGCCTGGTGAGCCGGTTTCGGTTCAGCTCGCTGCGCGTCTACGCACAGGCGCAGGATCCGTTCGTGTTCACCAGCTACTACGGGTACGACCCCGAAGCGGGAAGCGCCGCGACGCCGCCGAGCTATCGCACGCTGCTCGTCGGTGCGAACCTGGGCTTCTAGCGCGAGATCACCCCGAACCGAGGCTGACCGATGAAGAACCTGCGATTCATGGCTTGGGGGCTGGCGCTCGCGGCGCTGGCGGCGTGCGTGAATCTCGACGAGCAGCTGGTCGGAACCGTCACCACCACGTACTTCACCACCCCTGCGGGTCTGGAAGCGGCCGTCGACGGCGATTACGCCCAGCTGCGCGACTTCTTCGGGCGCGAGGAGTCCTTCGCCGTGACGGAGTTCGGCACGGATCTGACGACCAACGGCGACCAGGGCGGCTACCAGTTCGAGAACACCTACGCCGCCGGCCTGAACGCCAGCGATGGTCATTATCTGTTCCCCTGGACCAGCTTCTACCGCGGCATCAACACGTCCAACACCGTGGTGGCGCGGGCGCCCGCCGTGACCGGCATGGACCCGGCCGTGAAGGCCAGTCGCATCGCCGAAGCGAAGTTCCTGCGGGCGCTGAGCTACTTCTGGCTGGTGCAGATGTACGGGCCGGTGCCGCTGCCGCTGACGGAGAGCCAGGGCGCGAGCAACCAGGCGCACCGCTCGCCGGTGGACTCGGTGTACCTCCAGATCGTGCAGGACCTGCGGGAAGCGATCCCGGACCTGCCCGCCACGCAGAGCCAGTTCGGCCGGGCGACGAAGGGGGCGGCGCAGCACCTCCTGGCCAAGGTGCTGCTCACCCGCGCCTACCATCCCTTCGCGTACGAGGCGGCGAACACCGGCTTCTACCTGAGCGGTCCGACGTTCCAGCGGGAGGCAAGCGCGACCGCTGCGACCGATTTCGCGGCAGCACGGGCCGAGGCGGACTCCGTGATCGCGGGGCCGTACGCCCTGATGCCGAACTACCCGGACATCTTCTGCGCGCCGATGGGGGCCCGCGGTCCGGGCTCCTACTGCAACGTCCCGAGCAACGAGAGCAACTCCGAGATCATCTTCTCGGTGCAGTTCACGACCACGGCCGGCCAGTTCAACATCGGCGGCGGCAACTCCCTGTTCGTGCAGATGCTGTCGTTCTACGACGACCGCCAGGGCATGACCCGCGACTGCAACAACGGTCGCGCCTTCCGCCGCGCCCGGCCGACACTGTTCGCCCGCAACCTGTGGCAACGCTGGACCGACTCCACCTACTCGACGGTGCTCGACACGCGCTACGACGGCACGTTCCAGAGCGTGTGGTACGCCAACGCGAGCAACACGGGGGCGTGCTTTGCATCGCAGGGCGCCGCCCGGATGAACGGCTACCGCGGCAGCACCTGCGGCTCGGGCGGCCTGCCGACGTTCGGCGTGCCGACGAGCGACACCGCGACGGTGCCGAACTGCACCAACGGCCAGCCGTTCTCCGTGGGCGACACCGCGATGTTCCAGCCGGGTCGCCTGGTGGGCCAGGCGGTCCGCCAGTCGGCCAAGTACGCGATCTACGAGCCGTGCATAACGGAGCCATGTCCCAACCAGACGACGGTGGGGCAATACGACATCTTCC
>QHTT01000115.1 GCA_003220935.1 Gemmatimonadota bacterium | reverse complement strand
GTATTCGGTCGCCCGGGCGGTGGCCGGTGCCACAGCAGCCGCGCGCGGGTTGTCGACGAACGCGCTGGCCCCGGCCAGGGCGGCCGCGTCCGCGGCCCGCTGGGCGTCGGTTCGCGCCGTGTACAGCATCCCGAGATCGATGCCGAGCGCGAGGAAGCACAGCAGCACCAAGAGCGTCAAGGCGACGATCACAATGACCGATCCAGTCTCGCTCTCGACCATTCGTATCGAGGCTCGCATCATAGTCCCTCGCTCACTGGCTGGGGGGCGGGCTGCGTTGCTTGTAGCGGAGTGGCCCCTGCCACTTCCATTGGTCCGGCTCCCCAGTAGGGAGGGCGGGTGACTTGTCGCTGGCTTCGACGAGCAGCGGTGTCACGACCACGAGCAGCTCTGAGCGGTTCTGTTTCGCGTCCCGGGATCGGAAAAAGACTCCTAGGATCGGGAGGTCGCCGAGGATCGGGATCTTCGTGACGTTGTTGAGCCAGGTGTTGTCCAACAGGCCCGCGATCGCAAGATGCTGCCCCTCCCGGAGCTCCACGTCAGTCTCCGCGCGTCGCGTGAGAATGCTCGGAATTTGGAAGCCGCCAAGGGTCAAGGCATTCGCGAAGTCGAGCGACGACACCTCCGGCGCCACGTGAAGGTGGATGCTGCCGCCCTCCGTAATTGTCGGGGTGAACTTGAGACGCACTCCAAACTCTTTCCAGACGACCGTGATGGCACCGAGCTGCCCGCCTTGTACGACGGGGAAGGGGAACTCCCCTCCAGCCAAGAAGGACGCCTCCTGGCCGGGGAGGGTGAGCAGGTTCGGCTCCGCAAGACTCTTGAACTCTCCCCGAGACTGGAGCACGTGAATGATCGCTTCGAAATCCGCGTCAGCGTGCATCAGGAAGAGCCGCATCAGTCCATCCGAGACCGATTCGACGACGCTTGAATCCACGGAAGACAGCCACTGCGGGTTGACAGTCGCCAGTCGGCTGGACATCTGTTTCGCCGCACTGCGGCTCACTTCTGCGAACCGCACCTGCAGCAGCACCTGCTGCGCGGGAGGCGCCTGGAGTCGATCGACCACCGTCGCCCCCGTTCCCTTGGCAATTTCGACCGCCTGCCGGCTGATACTGGCCCTCGCCACCCGCCCGGACAGCGTCACCGTGTTCCCGCTGGCGGACACGGCGATATCCGCGTTCGGGAAGAGACTCTTGAGGTACCGCTCGAGCCCCGGGGCGTCTGCGGTCACCTGAACCGAATACAGCCGAACCCCCCCGCTGGGATCCCACACCAGCAGGCTCGTCGTGCCAAGCTTCTTGCCGGTGATCAGAAGCTCGTTCGGCGACACTGCTACCGCGTCACTGACTACGGGGTCACCGATCGAGAAGCGTTGCAGCGCGCCCCCGTACCTGAGCAGCGCTGACTCGCCCGTCGCCACGGTGACGACCTGCTGCGCCCCGCTGACGACTTGCTGCGCCGGGGCCGGTCGGCCGACTACGGACACGAGTACGGCGACGAACCCCAGGCACCGGGCCAAGCGGCACGCCACCAGGCAAAGGACTTTGCTGCGAGAGAGTTGCGAGCTCAAGGAATGTCCCCTTTGTCAAAACTTGATCAGAGTGCGCACGCCGCCCTTGTACGCCTCGATTACGATGGCCGGGTCGGGCGGGGCGCTGCGACGCAGCGCCGCAGCCCTGCGGCCACCCGACGAGTCGCCCCGCGACATGCGTAGCAGCGAGGTAGGCTTCGCGCCGGGAGTCTCCACCAGCGCAAGGTCGAGAGTGTTCCGGAGCGCGAGCTGGATGCGCCCCTCGTTGGCCGCGAGAATGAGCACCTCGGCTTGCTCCGGAGTGACGAGCAGCGTGATCACCGTGACCCCCTGTGGCTTGCCTCGGGCGTCCGGCTGCGTGGACTCCCCCGCGGCGAGCGTCGGGATGTTCTGGAGAAACACCTGCGTCGTGGCTTCGTTGGCGCCGGCCCGCGGCGGGAGCGTCACCACCACGTCTACGCGGGTGCCCGGCAGGACGAAGCCGGCGACGCCAATCACCTCATCCACCCTGACGCTCACAGCGCGCATCCCCTCGGGAATGCTGACAGACAGGCCACCCCCCGCCGCCCTGTCGGCCAGCTTGCCTTCGAGCAAGGGCTCGTTGGCGCGAACCGGTGTGATCACCCCCCGCCCCACGACCGCCTCCACTGTTCCGAAGTAGCCGGGCGGCGTCGCGTTTCCCGGCCATCGCACCGCCCGCACGTCCGCGGCGCGGACAATCGTGCCGACGGAGAGGTCCCGGGCGGCGACGATAACAGAGGCACCCCTGGGCTCCGCGGCGAGAAGCGCCTTCTGATCGCGCAGGTACCTAAGCGTGAGATAGGCCGCAAGGCCGCCGGACGCCATGGCCAAGAAGAGCACGACCCACATTCTCTGGTGTCTCATGATCGCGCGACTCTACTCGTCCTGCAGCGCCGACATTCGGTCCTCAGCGCTGCTATTCGTTCCTCATTGTGAAGGCCGTGGCGAGTGTGATCGCCGCGCTCTGTGACGTCCAACCCATGAGCGGCCGCAGGAACACAAACGTATAGGGGAACTGGATCGTTACGGTCGCGGGCGTCCCCGTCCCGGACCGCCATCCCGTGATGCGGATGGTGGCACTGCTCGGGTTCAGCCCCGCCCGGCTGAGCGCGTTCCGTATGGTGGCGAACACCGAGTCCTGCGACACGCCTGGGTCCGCAACAACTGCCATGCGGGCGCCTCCGCGGGCGGCATCGGTGATCACCTGGTAGATATTCCAGGCCCGGCCGAACTCGAACACCCCGATCACCAGCATCAGGAGCAGCACGAGCACCAGCGCGAACTCCACGATCGCTTGCCCGTGCGCAGACTTGCCGAGGAGAGCTGAGCGGTTCACAACCTGCCTCCGGCGGCGAACCACCACGCGAGTGAGCCCACTCCAATGGCCAGTCCGTACGGCACTGTCATCGCACCCTGCGATTCCAGGGTCGGCCGATATCCGAACCGGCCGAAGAACGCCAGGTACTTCACCATTGCGAAGCTGCGGGATACCACGTCGCCGACCCTGCGGCGCCGCAACGCCTCCAGCAGCGCGAGCGCCCCGCCGACCAGGGCGATCATCAGAAATGCCCCGATCAGACGCACCGGCCCCATGAAGCCACCCACCGCAGCGAGTAACTTGACGTCGCCTCCGCCCAGCATGCCGAGCGTAAACGGCGGCAGTGAAAGCAGCAGTGCGAACCCGGCTCCTTCAACGCCGTCCTCCAGCGCGCTGACGCCGAGCACTCCTCGCAACAGCAGCGCCACTGCGAGCCCCGCGACGGTCAACACATTCGGGATCCGCCGGCAGCGGAGGTCGAACCACACGCCCAGACTGAGCAGCGTGGCAAGCGCCGCACTCGCGATCACAGACTTCGTCAGCACTCGAGACACACCGGCCCTGAGGGGAGCCAGGGCCGGACGCACAGTCCGGCCCCTGGCTGCGGTCGTTCCGCCTCGAGGGCAAGCGCTACTATTTCGGCACGTACGGGCTGGTGGGTGCGGCCTTCAGCGAGTCCGCCACCGCCTGGTACACGTCACCGGTGCGGTTTCTCATGAAGACCAGAACCGCGATCAGCCCGATCGCCACCAGCGCAATGATCAGCGCATACTCGACCATGCCCTGCCCAGACTCGTCGCTCCAGAGCACCTTCCAGAGGTCCTTCATCGATTCCTCCCTGGCCTGCCGGCCTAAGTGGAGACAAGGGTGCTCCTGACCTCAGCTGGAGCGGACCCCGGGACGTGACAGCGTCCCTATCCACGCGGCGCGGGGTTCACCGATGTGAACGCGAAAGCACAGTCCGCACGCGCGCGTTTCTGGATGTGGAGCTGGCGCAACAGCCGTACCACGGTTTTGCCTAACGAAGGAAAGAACATTCAGCAGTAGAGAGAAAGCGTTCGGCAGTCACTCTCGGAGGAAGAACGTTCGCAGGCCGTGTGCTGTGTTGTACGCCAACTACACACTCGTGGCGATTGGCTCATATGATAGAGCCAACGATAGAGCGCCTCTATCGTTTGGTAGAGTGGAGTTGGGTGCTGGAACTACGCGAAGCTGAGGGACGTGATGGCGGCGGCGATTCCCACATGATCGCTTCGCGGCTCGACCCGGACCACGCGCGCGTGGCACTGCACCTGAATCGATGGCTCCGGTGGCGTGGCAGCGAACATGAGGGTCAAGTCGACCTGCGAATCCAGCGGATAGGCCTGGTCGGTGAGGAAATACACGCCGGCCGCGCTCACGTCGCGGGTGAGGCCGGATCCGCGCGCAAGCTGCACCGGCAGCTCAACGACATAGCGCCGGGCGCTCCGCGTCGGTTTCTGCTCGATGTCGTTCACAGAGAATCACCTAATGAAGTGCGACGCGGATGAATCAGTATGTCGCGGCTGATCAGTATAACGTTATGACGCATATAACGTAAGGATAACATTCGCCAGTCGGGGAATGTCTCCTGTCCGCTGCACCGGCTACTCCGGTGCCCGCGCGGGCCATATGTTGTTCGCTGATAAGTGCCGTCAGGCGTGGGCAGCAGGGAGGCCGCAGTCTTGCGTGGGGTGTGCAGCCGTACTCCCCCGACCACGCTCGACCAGGGCTACTCTATTTGCCGGCATGACGCCAGCTGCGACCGCCACGGAACCCGACGTGGGAGGAACGACCCCTGTGGGCCGTCTCCCGGACCCGAACTATGCGCCCCGCGTTCGCGCCGAGCGCTTGATTGCCACGGGCCGAGTCGTACTGGCAGCGTTCTCCCTCCTAGCCGTCTGGATCGCCCCGCCTACCCCAGCAGGACACACCAACGCCACGACTTTGCTCCTCGCCGCCTACCTCGGCTACGCGCTCATGCTCGCGCTGGTCGCGTGGTTCGCCTATGCCCGAGTGCTCCGATTCGGACTGTTGACGCACGCACTCGATCTGGCGCTGTTTTCGCTATTCGTGTACCTGACTGAGGGTCCGGCGAGCCCGTTTTTCACCTACTTTGTCTTCGCGCTGGTGGCTGCGACCCTGCGCTGGCAGTCTCGCGGGGCGCTCTGGACCGCCGCTATGGCCGTACTGGCGTTCAATGCAGTTGGGCTCTACGCGGCGCAGGTCATCCGCGACCCCAACTTCGAGCTCGACCGATTCTTCACCCGGAGCGCCTATCTGGTCGTTCTGGCCAGCTTGCTTGCAGCCCTGGGCGCGCACGAAGAGCGGCGGCGTCACGAACTGGCCAGCCTGGCAGCCTGGCCCAGCGCGGTATTCGGACAGCCGAACGCCGTGCTGCGCGAGCTGCTTCGTGGCGTGAGCCACGTTCTCAACGCCCCTCGGGCAGTTCTGGCCTGGGAAGAGACAGACGAGCCTTGGCTGTATTTCGCCGCTTGGTCAGGCGCCGGCGAGTTCAGCGTATGGCGCGAGCCGCCGGAACGCTACGCCCCACTCGTCGCCGAGCCCCTCGCGGACGAGAGTTTTCTCTCCTCGGACGCCAGCCTGCCGCAAGCGGCGGTGTTGCGCACCTCGGCCACTGGGCCGCAGCAGTGGCGTGGCGTACCGGTTGACCCCGAGCTGCGATCGCGGTTCGGCATGCGAGCCGTGCTGTGTGCGCGCGTGCACGGGCAATGCGTCGACGGACGCCTCTTCTCGCTCGACAAGCGCTCGCTCACGGCGGATGACTTGGTACTGGGCGAGATTGTCGCCTGGCACGTGGCCGCCTCCGTGGATCACCTTTTGCTGTCCGGGCGACTGGAGCAGGCCGCCGCCGCGGAAGAGCGCGTCCGCCTGTCGCGCGACCTGCACGACGGCGTCCTTCAGTCTTTGACCGGCGCGGCCCTGAAGCTCGAAACGGTGCAACGGCTCTGGGAGACCCATCAGCAGGCGGCCCGAGAACGTCTGTCGGAGATCCAGCGGCTGATCGCTGAAGAGCAGCGTAACCTCCGCCTCTTCATCCGCGATTCGAAACTCGGCCCCCTCGGCGCGATGGCCGGCGAGACGAGCCTGGACGAGCGCCTGCGCGAGCTGGTACGCCGGCTTGAGAGCGTGTGGGGGCTGCAGGTCGAATTGCTGCTGGACTCGCTGGGCACGGGCATCGCCGACGGCCTGGCGTACGAAATCTGCCACATCGTCCAGGAAGCCCTGGTCAACGCGGCCCGCCACGCCGGCGCGTCGCAGGTGCGCGTCGCCTTGAGGAGACAAGACGGTCAGGTGCGCATCACGGTGGCCGACAACGGTCACGGGTTCGCCTTCCACGGGCATTACGACCACTCGGCGCTGACATCGCTGCAGCTGGGGCCGGTGCTGCTCAAGCAACGGGTGGAGTCGCTCGGTGGGGCGCTCGAGATCGATTCGACGAAAGACGGTGCCCACCTCGAGATCGCGCTGCCGTATCGCAGCGTCGACGCCTGACATGACAGTCCACCTCGCGCTCGCCGACGACCATCCCATCGTGCTCGACGGGCTCGAAAGCCTGTTTCGCCTGGAGCCAGATTTCCAAGTCGTGGCCCGCTGTATCAACGGCGAGGAGACGCTGGTCGCGGTGCGTCGGCACCGCCCCGACATCCTGATCCTCGATCTGCGCATGCCCCGGGGCGACGGGCTAGAGATTCTGCGGACGCTGCGCCGCGAGAAGCTCCCGACCAAGGTGGTGGTGCTCGCAGCCGCGCTGGAGGAGGATGAAATCCTCGACGCGCTGCGGCTGGGAGTCCGCGGGGTGGTGCTCAAGGAGCTCGCGCCCCAGCTCCTCGTGGAATGCGTGCGAAAAGTGCACGCGGGCGAACAATGGCTCGAGAAGCAGCTCTCGAGCCGGGTGCTCGAGACGCTGCTGCGGCGGGAAGCCGGTGGGCGAGTGGGGAGTAGCGTCCTGACCCCGCGGGAAATCGAGATCGTGCGCATGGTGGCGAGCGGCCTCCGCAACCGGGAGCTCGCGCGGCGGCTCGGCGTCACCGAAGGCACGGTCAAGATCCACCTGCACAATATCTATAAGAAACTGAAGGTGCAGAGCCGCGTGGAGCTGGTGCTGCACGCCCAGTCCAATAAGCTCGTCTGACTTCACATGCTCCTGTACCTCGGCCGCTCCGCCGACCGGGTCTTCAGTCACCGAAACCGTGGAGAGGGCCGCCGCGAAGGCCGACCCTCTCTCGCTACTGCTATTTGAGTCCGAAGTTGAACAAGATGTGCGTGCCATCCTTCAACGTAATGTCGTAATAGTACGTCGTGTTCGCTTTCAAGGACTTGGAGCCCATGTTGAAGATCCACTGTTGGTCCGTCGCACTCCAGCGGAAATCGGTGTCTGGGGTCGTGGACACCACGGATTCGTCGAGCGCCCCAGCCGAAGCGGTGGTTCTCACCAGCTTGAAGCTCGCCACCACGTCCGCCGTGCCGATGGAGTTCCCGTTTGCGTCGCACACGCGGAACTTCGCGGGGACGGTGCTGCCCTGCTTGAAGACGCTCGAGCCGTCCGCGTTGATGGGCTGCAGGATCTGGTGTCCCGCATCCCCAAAGCACATGCCGGTCGAGGCGTAGGTGATGGTGAGCTGCGCCCCCACGAACGTCAGGCTGTAGTTAGTGCTCAGGGCCAGCGTCCCCTGTTGGATCGTGTAGCTCCCCACGTTCTCACCCGCGGCGCGGCTCAGGGCACCCGTGAAGGCCTCCCCGGTCACCAGCGAGCCGCTCTTGATCTGGTAGGTCAGCGCCGGGTCGGGGGCACCCAAGACCTTGGACTTCGGGTCCGCAGTCACCGTCACTGCCCGCGCGCCGATCGTCAGGTTGGCCCCGACGTACGCCAGGGTATAATTGCCGCTCAACGCTAGCGTGTTCTGGGCGATCGCATAGGCGCCTACGTTCTCGCCCGCCGCGCGGCGCAGCGCGCCGCTGAAGGCATCACTGAAAGCGAGCGAGCCTGCGGTGATCTGGTAGGTGAGCGCCGGATCGGCATCGCCATACACCTTGCTCTTGGCATCCGCCGTCACCGTCACCGCCCGCTTGCTGATCGTCAGGTCGGCCCCGACGTAGGCCAGGGTGTAATTGCCGCTCAACGCTAGCGTGTTCTGGGCGATCGCGTAGGTGCCTATGTTCTCGCCGACCGCGCGGCGCAGCGCGCCGCTGAAGGCGTCGCCGAACGCGAGCGAACCCGCGGTGATCTGATAGGTGAGCGCCGGATCGGCGTCGCCGTACGTCTTGCTCTTGGCATCCGCCGTCACCGTCACTGCCCGCGCGCCGATCGTCAGATTGGCCCCGACGTAGACCAGGGTGTAATTGCCGCTCAGCGCCAGCGTGTTTTGGCCGATGGCGTAGCTCCCCACGGCCTCGCCCGTCGCCCGGATCAGGACACCTGTGAAGGCATCGCTGAAGGCCAGCGAGCCGCTCGTGATCTGGTAGGTCAGCGCCGGGTCGGCGTCGCCGTACGTCTTGCTCTTGGCATCCGCCGTCACCGTCACTGCCCGCGCGCCGATCGTCAGGTTGGCCCCGACGAAGGTCAGCGTGTAGTTCGTGCTCAGCGCCAGCGTGCCCTGCTGGATCGCGTAGCTCCCCACGTTCTCCCCCGCGGCCCGGCCGAGGGCCCCAGTGAAGCCGTCCCCGGTCACCAGCGAGCCGCTCGTGATCTGGTAGGTCAACCCGGGATCGGCGTCGCCGTACGTCTTGCTCTTGGCATCCGCCGTCACCCTCACTGCCCGCGCGTCGATCGTCAGGTGGGCCCCGGCGTAGGTCAGTGCGTAGTTCGTGCTCAGCGCCAGCGTGCCCTGCTGGATCGTGTAGCTCCCCACGTTCTCCCCCGCTGCGCGGCCGAGGGCCCCAGTGAAGCCGTCCCCAGTCACCAGCGAGCCGCTCGTGATCTGGTAGGTCAACCCGGGATCGGCGTCGCCGTACGTCTTGCTCTTGGCGTCGGCCGCCACCGCGACTGCCCGCTTG
>QHTT01000114.1 GCA_003220935.1 Gemmatimonadota bacterium | reverse complement strand
CTTGGCCACGCCGCTGGCCGAGGGCTCGAACGCGGCGTGCACGAGGACACTGCAATCCTCGGCCGTATCGGCGTAGCTCTTCGAGTCCCCGATGTCTCCGATGACCGGGCGAATCTCCTGGCGCGCGAGCTGCAGCGCCTTGGCCGCGGCACGCGTTAGCCCGTACACGTCATGACCCGCCCGGCGGAGCGCCGTCGCCACGGCGAAGCCTACGTACCCGGTGGCACCCGTCACGAACACGCGCATAGGATCTCCTCGCTCTAGGGCGGCCCAGTGCGCCCGCGAGAAAACTCGCGACTTTGCAGTCGCTCGTAAACGGGCGACCCTTGATTACTGTTGGATCATGGCCCCCAAGTCGCTCCGCCTCTCCAAATCCCGCTTCCTCGCCGGGCTGCAGTGCCACAAGCAGCTGTGGTGGCGTGTGCACGAGCCGGACGCACCGGAGCTGGTGCCGGACGCGGCGCTGCGCAACGTGCTCAACCAAGGGAACGAGGTCGGCCGCAGGGCCCGGGAGTACGTTCCGGGAGGCGAGCTCGTCGACCTGCCGTTCTACGAGTTCGACAACAAGGTGGCGCAGACCCGGCGAGGGCCGCGCGGCTACGGGGTGGTCGAGGTGAAGGCGACGAACAGCCTGAAACCGGAGCATTTGCCAGACGTCGCCCTTCAAGTGCACGTGTTGCGGCGCGCGGGGCTACCGGTCGAGCGAGCCGCGGTGATGCACCTGAACCCGGAGTGCCGCTATCCCGATCTGAGCAACCTGTTCGCGCGCGAGGACGTTTCGGCGCCGGTCGAGGGAGTGCTGCTGGGCCTCCCCGACGAGCTCGCGGCCCAGCAGCGCATGCTCGAGGGACCACTCCCCCAGGTCCCGATCGGCGACCACTGCACCAGGCCGCACGATTGCCCGTTCCTCGAGCGCTGCTGGCCGAAGCTGCCGGACCATCACGTCAGCAGCCTGTACCGGATCGAGCGCAAGAAGGCGCTGCAGTACGAGGCGGACGGCTACGCGACGATCTACGACCTGCCGTCGGACCTCGAGCTGTCCGTCATCCACCAACGCCAGGTGCGAGCGGTGACCGCGGGCCGGATGGTGGTCGAGCCGGCGCTCGCCGGGGCGCTGGTCCAGTTCGCGTCGCCGCTCGCATTTCTCGATTTCGAGACCGTGAGCCTCGCGATCCCGCGGTGGGACGGTTGCCGGCCGTGGCAGAACGTGCCCGTCCAGTTCAGCTGCCACGCGGAAGAGCGCGGCCGCGGCCTGGTGCACTACGAGTGGCTTGCCGACGGCGCCGGAGATCCTCGCCCCGCGCTCGCGGAGGCGCTCGTGGCGGCGTGCGCGGGGGCACGCAAGGTGGTGGCGTACTACGCGAGCTTCGAGCGTGACTGCATCCGCCAGTTGGCCGAGGCCGTGCCGCGCCTCGCGAAGGAGCTGCAACGGATCGAGAAGAAGCTCGTCGATCTGCTGCCCCTCGTCCGCAACCACGTCTATCACCCCGACTTCGGCGGGAGCTTCAGCATCAAGCGGACGCTCCCGGCGCTCGTGCCGGGCCTCTCCTACGCCGATCTGAAGATCGGTGATGGGGAGACCGCGACGCTCGAGCTGATGCACCTCATGTTCAGCGAGGAGCTGTCGCCGGTGGAGCGCGTGGAGCTGCGCGAGGCACTGCTGCGTTACTGCGAGCGCGATACCTGGGCGATGGTCAAGATGCTGGCGAAGCTGAGAACTCTCGTGGCGGAGCAGCTCGAGCTGTTCTAAGGACTAGGCCATCCGCCGGCTTTCGAGCAGGTCGAGGGCGCGCCGCACTCGATGGATCGAGGCCGCCAGGGCCCTGGTGCTCGCGTCACCCAGCTCGCGGCTCACAGCCAGCTGGTTGAGGAGCTGCAGTGCGTTGCGGAGATGCTCGCCCGGCGCCTCACCTGCCACGGCCCGTGTGGGCCGGTTGCGGCGATCGAGCGTGCTGCGCCGTTCGGCACCGCATCGCCGATCCACTACACGCCGGCGCTCCGCGGCGACGCTCGTGATGGACCGGCGTCGTGCCTCGAGGCGCCGGTCGCTGCCCCGGCGACGATCAGCAAAGAGCCGGCTGCTGGTCACACGTTGACGGACTCTGGCGGTGGTGATTGGGCAAAGAAAATCTGTCTGACGCCGGGACCTTCGGCCAGCCCGCCTCCCTCAGTGACAGTCCCCGGACCCCGAGTCGGCGAACGTTTCCCCCATCACCTCCGGAACCGGGATGAATTGCCAGCGATAGGACCGCGGTGTCAGTGTCAACCTGAGGACACCGTAGTCGGTGCTGCGGGTCTCGCTGTTGGCAATCGAGGGCCCGAACCGATAGGCGCCGCCGCCCCCCGTCCCGACCACGAACTCGCGGATCCCCCTCACGGGGTCGGCCCGGCCGTCCGGGGTTTGGAGCGCGAAGCGCTCGTAGTTGTGCTCGTGTCCCGACAGGACCACGTCCGCCCCGGCTTCGTACAGCGCCTGCCACAGCGGCTGCGTTTGCGGGTCGCTGCCGTGGGTCGTGCCCGAGCTGAAGCGGGCGTGATGCCAATAAGCGAGCGTGCAGAGCTTGGGGTGCGCGGCGAGGTCGGCGCGGAGCCAGCGCTCCTGGGGAGAACCCGGGCTCATGTCCAGATTCGAGTTCAAGGCGATGATGTGCCAGGCGCCGAGTTCGTAGCTGTAGTAGCCTAAGCCCCGTTCCCCCGCCGCGACACCGAAGTAACCGAAGTATCCGGGCGCCGCCGGCGTGTCGTAATCGTGATTGCCGGGAACGGGGTGGGTGCGCTTCTTGAACCGTCCCCAGGTCGGCTGATAGCACTCCGCGTAGTTAACCGCGGTGCCATTGGGGTACGCGTTGTCCCCGAGCGCGAACACGGTGCCCGGGATGCTGTCGATCAGCTGCGCGGTCGCCACGGCGTGCGCGCGCCAGCAGGACGCGATGTCCCCCGCCCCGACAAAGACCTGCGGCGTCGCGGGAGGCTCCACGAACGCCGTCAGAGTGTCGAAGACGGTGTCGGTGGCGTGCGCGGTGACCGTCACCCGGACCGCGTAGCGGCCCGGGGCGGCGTACGCGTGCGTGGCGCGCGCGGGCGCGACGCGGTCGACGATGGTCCCGTGATCGGCGGCGCCGTCACCCCAGCTGATCGCGTAGGGCCACGGGGGCGTCGTGTCCCGCCAGTTGCTCACGCGGAACGCGAGCGCTGCAGGCGCGCGGGGAGAGACGCGCAGTTCCGGGCCGGCGTCAACGGTCGGCGGCGGACTCACGCGGGCCTCGATACGGCAGGCGACGATCCCGAGGGCGGTCACGGCAACGAGGGACCGGGCGCAGCGCACCATGTAGAGCGAAGGCACGCCACAGCATACGATGACGCAGTGACAAGGGGAACGGGTGTTCCGTTTGACTTCGCTGCTCCAGGCGATTAGCTTCTAACAGCAGACTCCAAGGCGGGAACTGGCATGTGCGCCGGTCCCGCCTTTTTTCGCGACCTTCACAAGGGTGGACCGATGGCCAAAGAAGAAGCGATCGAGATCGATGGCACGGTCACGGAAGTGCTTCCTAACACCACGTTCCGGGTGCTGTTGATCAACGGCCACCATGTCCTCGCCACCATCGCCGGCAAGATGCGGCGGTTTCGGATCCGCGTGCTGGCGGGCGACCGCGTCACCCTCGCGCTGTCCCCCTACGACCTCACGCGGGGCCGCATCACGTTCCGCCACAAGTGAGCGGGCCGCTGCCGGACAGCCCGGACCAGTCCGCCGCCGCGGGATGGCTCGCGCGCCTGGCCGCTTACAAAGAGCCCGACCTGACGCGCAGCGTCTGGCAGCTCGTGAGCGCGGCGGCGCTGTACGCCGGCGCCTGGGCTCTGATGTACGCGAGTCTCGGCGTGGGCTACTGGCTGACGCTCCTGCTGGCCGTGCCCGCGGCGTTCCTCCTCGTGCGGCTGTTCATCATCCAGCACGATTGCGGGCACGGGGCGTTCTTCCGGTCGCCCCGTGCGGCGGACATCGTCGGGTCGATCATCGGCGTGCTCACGCTGACACCGTACCACTACTGGAAGAAGACCCACGCGATGCATCACGCGACGTCGGGCAACCTCGAGCATCGCGGGTTTGGCGATATCGACACGTTGACGGTGGACGAGTACCTGGCGCGCTCCCGCTGGGAGCGCTTCAAGTACCGCGTGTATCGCCATCCGGCGGTGCTGTTCGGCGTGGGCGCGGTGCTCCACTTCTTTGTACGGCACCGCCTGCCGACCATCGTACCGCGGACCTGGACGCGCGAGCGGCGCAGCATCCTGTGGACCGACGTCGGCCTCGCCAGCTTCGTGGTCCTGATGGGGACGCTGGTGGGGTTCCGGGAGTTCCTACTCGTCCAGCTTCCTGTGGCGTTGCTGTCGTGCTCGATCGGTGTGTGGCTGTTCTACGTCCAGCATCAGTTCGAGCCGACGTACTGGGAGCACGACGACCGCTGGGCGTACCACGCCGCGGCGCTGGAGGGGAGCTCGTACTATCGCCTCCCCAAGCTGCTGCAGTGGGCGACCGGGAACATCGGGCTGCATCACATCCACCACCTCAATGCCCGGATCCCGAACTACCGTCTACAGCAGGTGCTGGAAGCCTTTCCCGAGCTGCGGCGGGTCGCGACGCTCACCCTGAAGGAGAGCTTCCGCTGCGTGCGCCTCGTGCTGTGGGACGAGCGGGCGAGAAAACTGGTGCCGTTTCCGGCGTGACCGGGAGCGCGGCTCACTCAGGGCCGAGGATGGGCAGAGACACCCGGGCTTCGCAGCCCTTGGCTGCTGCTCGGTTGGCGAGCGTCAGCGTGCCGCCGTGCGCCTCCGCGATCTGCCGTGAGAGCGCGAGCCCGATCCCGGAGCCGTCCGCCTTGGTAGTGTAGAACGGCACGAACAGGTTGACGGTGTCGGCCAGGCCGGGGCCGTCGTCGCGAACCCACACCTCCAGCCGGCCGTTGCGCGCAGTCCACCCCAGCTCGACCTGCCCGCCGCCTTCCAGGGTCGCGTCGACCGCATTGCGCACGAGGTTGATCAGGAGCTGGTCGAGCTGCCCGCCGTCCGCCTGGATCGTCACCTCCGGTCCGGGGCATACCGTCACAAGCACACGGGTCTCGAGCGCGGCCACGCGACGCACCCACTCCGCGACCAGAACGGGCTCGAGGCGAGGGCGTGGCAACCGGGCCAGCCGCGCGTAGGCGGCCATCAGACGGCTGAGCGATTCCGCCCGGCCCCCGATCACGCCCAATCCCTTGTGGAGATCTTCGCGCCAGTCGGGCGCCAGCGGATCGCGCCGCACCAGCTCCGCCAGGCTCTGCGCAATGGACTTGATCGGGGCGAGCGAGTTGTTGAGCTCGTGGCTGAGCACGCGGATCAAGCGCTGCCACGCCTGGCGCTCCTCCTCGCTCAGCGCGCGGCTCACGTCGGCGAGCACGAGGAGCTGATGGGGGAGCCCGCCCTGGCGAAACGTGCCACGCCGCAGCTCCCAGCGTCCAAGCCCCGGCCGCCCCGGGAACGCAATCTCGAGCACGCGGGGCGCGTCGCCCGCCAGACTCTCGGCGAGCCCGAGCTCGGCGGCGTCCTTGCCGAGCAGCTGCTCGGCCGGCCGGCCCAGCAGCGCCGCCCCGCCGCGGTTCACGAGCCGCAGCGCCCGTGCCTCGTCGAATGCGAACACCGCGACGTCGATCTCTTCCATCACGCGGCGCAGCAATGCCGTCGCCTCCAGCGCGCCGAGGCGCTGCGCTCGCAAGTCCTCGCCGAGCGTGTTCAGCTCGAGCAGCAACAGGCCGAGCGCGTCGTCCGGGTCCGAGCCGCGGGCTCGCAGCGAGAAGTCCCTTTCCCGGAGCGCCGCCAGCATGTTCGAGATCGTCTGCAGCGGCCGAACGACCCGCTCACGCACGACGCCGACGAACGCCAACCAGACAGCGACCAGCAGGATCGTGAGGGTCCATTGGGTACGCGCCGCGAAGTCGCCACTCCACAACAGCACCAGTGCGAGGATGACGGCGGGGAGCCCGGTGAGCAGCGCGAGCGTGACAATGCGGCGCTCGTAGCGCGGCTTGCGCGTGCGGCGCCGCTCAGAGCCCATGCCGCTTGAGCCGGCGGTACAGGGCACTGCGAGACAGGCCGAGCGACTTCGCGGCCTCGCTCACGTTGCCGGCCGCACGCGCCAGCGCCTTTTGAATCAGCACCCGCTCCACCTCTTCGAGGCTCATCAGGTCGAGCGGCGTCGCGCCGTTCGCCCCGCTGCCGAGCCCCAGGTCGCGCGTTCGCACCGAGCTTTCCTCGGCCATCAACACGGCCCGCTCGATCGTGTGGTCGAGTTCCCGCACGTTCCCGGGCCAGGGATACGTCCGGAGGGCCTGCATCGCGTCCGCCGCGAAGCCGCTAATCGACTTGCGGTAACGCGCGGCGTGGCGACGCCCGAAATGGCCGGCGAGCAGGGGAATGTCCTCGCGCCGCTCGCGTAGCGGTGGCAGGCGGAGTTCGACGGTATTGAGGCGAAACAACAGGTCCTGCCGGAATTTCCCGGCCGCCGCTTCGGCGTGGATGTCTGCGTTCGTCGCCGAGATGACGCGGACATTCACGCGCTGCGTCTTGGAGGAGCCGACGCGTTCGAACTCGCCGGTTTCCAGCACCCGCAGCAGCTTCGCCTGCTGCGGCAGCGGCAGGTTCGCGATCTCGTCGAGAAACAGCGTCCCGCCCTCGGCGAGCTCGAAGCGGCCGACCCGATCGACCTTCGCGTCGGTGAAGGCGCCCTTCACGTGCCCGAACAGCTCGCTCTCGAACAGGCCGTCGGGAATGCCGCCCAGGTTGACGGCGACCAGTTGCCGCTCCGCCCGGCCCGAGGCGGCGTGCAGCCAGCGGGCCACGACTTCCTTGCCTGTGCCGTGCTCGCCCAGGATGAGCACGTTGGCGTCCGACGGACCGATGCGCTCCATCAGCTTGAGCACCGGTTGCATCGCGGGCGACTCGGCGATCAGCTCGGGGAGGCCCTCGCGGCGCAACGCACGGTTTTCGCGCTCGAGCTGCTGGCTGCGACGCAACGCCCTGCCGAGCTCGACCTGGGTGCGGAGTGTCGCGAGCAGCCGGCGGTTGTCCCACGGCTTCTCGATGAAGTCGCGCGCGCCGCGGCGCATCGCTTCGACGGCGCCGTCGATGCTGGCCCAGGCGGTCATCACCACGACCGGGGGCGCGGCATCGAGCCCCTGGAGCCGCGCGAGCAGATCGAGTCCTTCCGCGCCGGAGGTCGTGTCGCGGGTGTAGTTCATATCGATCAGGAGGGCGTCGAAGTCGCGCTTGTCGAGGGCGGAAAGGACGGCGCGGGGCGAGGTGGCGCTCTCGACCTCGTAGCCCTCGCCCTTGAGGAGGAGCTTGAGAGCCTCCAGCACGTCGGGCTGATCGTCTGCAACGAGGATACGCGGGTGCATGCTCAAGCTTGTTGGGGCTTGGGGCTCGGGGCTAGGGGCTCAAGTCCTCACCCCCTGACCCCCTCTCCCTTCGGGAGAGGGGGAACTCACGACGTCCCCCCTCTCCGGAACGGAGAGGGGGACAGGGGGTGAGGACGGCGTCCGAGGCCCTATTCCGCACGCAGCGCAATCACCGCGTCGATGCGCGTGGCCGACTGGGCCGGGACGAGGCTGGCGAGCGCCGCGATACCGACGAGGAACCCGGTGACCGCGGTGAGCGTCGCCAGATCCGTCGCAGTCACCTCGTACAGCAGCGCCACTAGCAAGCGGTTTGCCAGCAGTGCACCGAGCAACCCCAGCGCCGATCCCACGCCCGCGATCATAAGGCCCCGCCGCATCACCATGCACTGCAGATCTCGGGCGGTAGCTCCGAGCGCCATCCTCACGCCGAGCTCGCGCGTGCGTTGGCGCACCATAGTCGCCATGGCGCCGAACAAACCCACCGCTGCCAGCGCCACGGCGGCACCCGCGAACACCCCCAGCAGCAGCGCGTTGAGTCGCGGCTGGGCCAGCGGCGCCTCGAGAAACGTCCCGAACGGCGCCGCGCTCGCCAGCGCGACACCTGGCTCCGTCTCGGCGATCACGCGCCGAATCGTCGGAACCAGGTCAGCCGGGGAGCCGCTCGTGCGGATGGCGAGCTTCATCGGCGTGTAGGGAAAAAACGACTGGCGGAGGGGGAAGTAGATGCTGGCGCGCGCGTCCCGCAGGTCGCGGTAGCGCGTGTCCGGGACGACCCCGACGACGGTGGCCGTCCGCTCGAAGTTCTCCCCCAGGCGCTTGCCGATGGGATCGACGCCCGGCCAGTAGTACCGCGCCGCGGACTCACTGATCACGACGACCCGGGGCGCGCCCTCTCGGTCGGCGTCCGTGAAGACACGCCCACGGCGCACCGAAATGCCTAACGTCGCGAAGTAGTCTGGGGTCACGACCTCCATGTTGAGCATCGGGTTGGCGGCAGTCTGTTCCGCGGACTGCCCTTCCGCCTGCGGCTTACCGTCCCACCCGCCGGAGCCGGAGAATGGGACCGCCACCACGGGCGAGGCGGCCCGCACACCGGGGATCGCCCGCACCTGCGATAACAGTCTCTCGAGCAGCGCGCGTTGTTTCGCCGCGGTGTCGAACCGATCGTAGCGAAGCGTCAAGTCGCCGATCAACAAGTGTGA
>QHTT01000151.1 GCA_003220935.1 Gemmatimonadota bacterium | reverse complement strand
TCGCGGCGGCGACGCCGGCGCTCCCCTCGATCCGGTAGCGGGGGCCCCTCTCCTCATCGCCCAACGCCGCCAGCAGGCGGTGCACGGTGCGGGTGACTGCGGGGCTGGTGGCGAGGGTGTCGACCTCCCGCAGCGCGCGCACCACGTCGGCTTCGCGCAGCGGCCGCGTGAGCGGCGCGGGATCGGCGATCACGCTCGCGGCGATCAGGTGCTCGACGTACGGCGTCGCCCAGTGATCGAGCGGCAGGTACGCCGACGCCTGCTGGGCCGCGAGCGGCGCGGCGCAAAGCACGAACGCGAGGAGGGGGCGCATAGCGAGCGCGCAAATTGAACGCGCCTGACCCGGCGTCGCAACTGCGCCGTCAGGGCAGCACGTTCTCGTAGGAGATGCGGTAGGTCACGCCGAGCGACCCGACCCAGCGCGTGTAGCTAGTCCCGCTCATGTGCCCCGCGTTGTGGATCAGGTGCACGCCACCGTTGCCGGACA
>QHTT01000152.1 GCA_003220935.1 Gemmatimonadota bacterium | reverse complement strand
GTGACGCCCACCGGGGATCTCACGGTGACCACGGCCACGACGGGCCCGAGCGCGCCGAGCAGCTACACCGTCACGGTCGACGGGGGCCAGAGCCGCACCATCGCGGCGAACAACGGGAGCACCACCTACAGCGGACTCACGGCGACTGATCACACCGTGGCACTCACAGACGTGCCGACCAATTGCACCGTGAGCGGCGGCAATTCCAAGACCGTCACCGTCCCGTCGGGCGGCACGGGGCACGCCGACTTCACGATCAGCTGCGTGACGCCCACCGGGGACCTCACGGTGACCACGGCCACGACGGGCCCGAGCGCGCCGAGCAGCTACACCGTCACGGTCGACGGGGGCCAGAGCCGCACCATCGCGGCGAACAACGGGAGCACCACCTACAACGGGCTCTCGGCCACCGATCACACTGTGGCGCTGACGGATGTGCCGGCGAACTGCACGGCGAGCGGCGGCAATTCCAAGACCGTCACCGTCCCGTCGGGCGGCACGGGGCACGCCGACTTCACGATCAGCTGCGTGACGCCCACCGGGGATCTCACGGTGACCACGGCCACGACGGGCCCGAGCGCGCCGAGCAGCTACACCGTCACGGTCGACGGGGGCCAGAGCCGCACCATCGCGGCGAACAACGGGAGCACCACCTACAGCGGGCTCACGGCCACTGATCACACCGTGGCACTCACAGACGTGCCGACCAATTGCACCGTGAGCGGCGGCAATTCCAAGACCGTCACCGTCCCGTCGGGCGGCACGGGGCACGCCGACTTCACGATCACCTGCAGCGCGCCGAACCAGCCGCCCACAGCGGCGTTCACCTCGAGCTGCAGCGGGCTGACTTGCAGCTTCACCGATCAGAGCACGGACCCGGACGGCTCGGTGATCGGCTGGAGCTGGAATTTCGGCGACGGCGCGACCTCGAACAGCCGGAACCCGTCGCACCCGTACGGCGCGACTGGCGACTACACCGTCACCCTCACCGTGACCGACGACGCAGGGGCGTCCTCGGCCCCGGTGACGCACACCGTGTCGCCCCGCGCGCCGAACCAGCCGCCCACGGCGGCCTTCACCTCGAGCTGCAGCGGGCTGACCTGCAGCTTCACCGATCAGAGCACGGACCCGGACGGCTCGGTGACCAACTGGCAGTGGAATTTCGGCGACGGCCAGACCTCGAACACGCGAAACCCGTCACACGCGTATTCAACCGGTGGCACCTACAACGTCACCCTCACGGTGACCGACAACCAGGGCGCGACAGATCAGGTCACGAACCCCGCGTCGCCCAGCGCGCCGAACCAGCCGCCGAGCGTGACTGCCGGGGGAGAGCAAACCGTGTTGGTCGGTGCGCTGTTTACGCTGGACGGGGCGTCGTTCAGCGACCCGGACCACGATGCGCCGTGGACCGTCACCATCGACTGGGGTGACGGGACGTCGACAACGTTCCCGACCTCGAATGAGGGGTCGATCAACGGGAACCACTCGTATCCCATAACTATTATGCCGGCCGACTACACGCTCCGCGTGACCGTGACAGACAGCCACAACGCTAGCGGCTCGGCCCAAAAGCCAGTCCACGTGGTGGTGGGGTTGTGAGCGCGCTGACCCCGGGTGCGAGCCCGGGGTGACCTCACAGCAACCCTCCGCGTCGTAGCTTCCCCAACTGGTCATAGCGCGTGTCGTGCGCCGCCAGCACTTCGGCGGGGGACACGGTCGCGACGCCCGACTTGCCGACCTCGACGCCGGCCGCGTAGTTCGCCACCTGCGCCGCCTCGCGCACCGACGCCCCAGCCGCGAGCGCAGTGCCCACCCACGCCGTCACCGTGTCGCCCGCACCCGAGACGTCGAACACTTCACGCGCCATCGCCGGGATGCGGTGCACCTGCTTGTCCTTGGTGAACAGCGCCATCCCCTCGGCGCCGAGCGTGAGCAGCAGGTTGTCCACGCCCAGTTTGTCGAGCGACATGGGGAGCGCGTCCGGGTGCTCGAGGTCGAGCGTCGCCCCCATCGCCTGCTCCAGCTCGCGCCGGTTGGGCTTGAATACGGTGGCGCCGGGGTAGGCGAAGAAGTTCTTGAACTTGGGGTCCACGACGGTGGGCACGGCGCGCTTCTTGGCGAGCGACATCGCCAGCTCGATCACCACCGGCGTGAGCGTCCCCTTGTTGTAGTCCTCGATCAGCAGCGCGTCGGCGTCGCCCATGGCGCGCTGTAGCCGGGCAGCGAGCTGCTCCTCGGCGCGGGGCGAGATCGGGTCCTCCACTTCTTCGTCGATCCGCACCACCTGCTGGCCACGCGCGGTGACGCGCGTTTTGGAGGTGGTGAGTCGCGCGGCCGCGACCACGATGTGCTCGTCCACCAGCCGGTTCTGCACCAGCTCCGCGCGAAACGAGTCGCCCCCACGGGGACTGGCGCCTCGGGTGAGATGCGGTCGGCGTCTCCTGACAGATAGACGTCCAGCATCGCGTCCCCGACCACGACGATGCGCCGGGCCGCCATCTTCTGGAACAGGCCCGCCAGGTAGTCGCGGGTGAGCCGGGGGTCGGGCGTGGGCGTGTTCACCCGATCTCCCTTAGTGTCTTGGTCTCCCGGGGCGTCCCGGTCCTGAAGGACCGGCTCGGCTGCAGTGCGTGCTGAAGCACGTCGTCCTTTAGGACCAACTGCGGCCGAGCCCGCCCTTCAGGGCGGGGAAACTCGACCGAGCTCTCCGCACTGCTGTCGAGCGTCACGGCAGCCCGCCTTTCCATCCGAACCGGTACGTCAATCCCACCGACCCCACGAACTTCGTCTGCGTTTGTCCGGTCACGTGCCCGTAGTTGCTGATGTGATGCACCCCGGCGTCGAATCTCAGGCCCAGGTGCGCGTCGGGCGAGTAGCTCCCCGACAGCGCCGCGCGCAGCGTGCGCTGCACCACGCCCGAAAGGATCGTCGCCGTGGTGCCGTACGCCGATCTGGGAGGGTAGCGCAGCCGAAAGTCGCCCTCCCCCTGACGCAGCAGCGTCAGCTCCGGCGACACGAGCAGCTCCGGGGCCGCAAGCATCGTTACGCGCAAGGTGGCCTGATCATAGTCGCTGAAGTTTCGCCCTAGCCCCACAAAGCGCCGCTCGACCGCCTCCGCCGGATTGGCGGTGCGATAGGTCAGATTCGCGACCTGGGTGTAGTATGCGGTCCAGCTGGCACTGTGCACCGCCCCCTGTACCCCGAGCGTAAGCCCGTAGGAGGGAGGCTCGCTGTCTGCCTGAGTGCGCCGGTCGATCTGGAAGTCGTCGATGAGCAGCTGGCCGAACAGCGTTAGCGCCGAGAGCCGCATCTCGAAGTCCGCCCCGAGCAGGCTGTTCACCGCCACGTTCTGGTCGTATTCCACCAGCAGACCGAGGTTGAGCACGTTGGCGAACCACGGCTCGAGGGTGCGTCCCGGGCCGGCGGCCACTTCCCCCTCCCACACGGCAAAGCTGGTGTGGTCTCCCGGCCGGGCCAACAGCCGGTGCGCGATGAAGTAGCGGTGATTGAGAGTGCCGGCAGTGTCCGGGCCGTCGTCCATCTGGGTGACGAGCGCCTGCAGCTGTAACCGCGGCGTCCCGACGACGAGGCCGAAGTGATCATAGCTGTAGGGGCTGGGCGACACGATCAGGCTCGCCACCTGCGGCGGACCCCAATTGCGGTCGAGTGAGCCGAAGAACAGCTCGGCGTAGCGCCAGTGGGCGTCGAGATACGCGTTGGCGTTGCGACCAGCGATGACGCGATTCTTCTTGCCGAAGTAGTCCGGGTCGTACTTGA
>QHTT01000113.1 GCA_003220935.1 Gemmatimonadota bacterium | reverse complement strand
ATCGCGCCTCTCCGCCTTCGCGACATCGGCCGCGTAATCCCGGTAGAACTCCTTGAGAAGCGGGTGATTGGGATCCTTCAGCTCGTAAACGGGTTCACCGCGTTGCGTATGGCCGGCGACTCTTGCATCTCGATCGACCTGGACGACGCCGGCGGCAACGAACGGATCGTAGCGCAGTTCGAGATGCCCGAACCGGGCGTCCTGCTTCCATGCATACCCGCTTCGGTTCGGCTCTTTGGGCGGGCTGTCCCAGACGATCTCCTTCTCGGAGAAGTAGGGCACATACTCGAATGTCAGGCAACTTCCGTCCGGACGGGTCACATAGAACAGTTGCCCGTCGAAGCGGACCTCCTGAAAAATCGGGTGACGAAAAGCGACCCTTAGCGAGTCGCGGTGGCAGCGGCGAGCAACCAGCCGGAAGATCTCAGAATCGTGCAGTATCGTGTCGGCTGGCAGGAACGCTCGCACCGCGAACTGCGAATCAGCGACGAGGGTGAGACCCGCTGGCGAAAATGCGCCTGTCCAGAGCTGCAACTTCTGTTTCACTTCCTCGACATACAAACCGCCATCTGAGTTTCGAGGGAGGAAAACGAGCTCGTCCTTGACTCTGACGAATCTGAGATACATGGGGTCGTCACATCCCTCGCCCTTGCAGGGCTCGTCCGTTCGCCACTGAGCCGAGACCAGATCGGCCCCGCGATATCGCCCATCTACGAACGTCCCGATCTTATAACCCGGTCCGATGCTGTCGAAATATCCCTCGCGCAACGCGACACCGAGGGCGCCGAAGACTCGAGTCGGAGCAGTGTAGTGCAGGCCCGCCAACCGAATCGTTTCCGGGGAGTCCCACCCTGATGCGGCGGTGTCGACGCTCGGTGGCGTGGGGGTGACTGCGGGAGACGGCGGGGAGGGAGCCGGAGCCCTATCATCGCGGGCCTCCTGCCGCTTGCAGGCAGGGCCGATGATGGCGACCAACAGTCCCAGCGATAGCCAGCGCGTCTGCATCAAGGGGCCCTTCCTGTCTTACAATCCGGTCTCACTGGACACTGCGCGCACTTTGGTTTCCGCGCCACGCAGACCAGCGCCCCCAGTTCCATCAACGCCTGATTGAATTTCCAGGCGCGCTTGCCGTCTTTCGGGATGAGTGCTGCTGCCAGCGACCAGATTCGGCGTTGCCGGTTGCCGGAGAGGCGTTGCCGGCTGTTTCCGAAGAAGACCCGGCTGAGTACTCTCGCGACGTTCGTGTCCACGGCGGGCACCGGCTTCTCGTACGCGAAGCTCGCCACCGCACCGGCGGTGTACCGGCCGATCCCCGGGAGCTTGATCAGCTCTTCCGGATCCTCCGGCAACTCGGCAACGCTGTCTCCGGCAACGCCTTTGTCGGTAACGCCTCTCCCGGCAACGCGTTTCGCGAGCTGATGGAGGTTCCTCGCCCGCGCATAATATCCCAGCCCGTCCCAAGCCTCCCTCACCGCGCGCGGTTTCGCCCGCGCCAGGCTCCTGAGATCCGGAAACCGCTCGAGGAAGCGCGGATAATACTCGCGCACCCGGCTCACCTGCGTCTGCTGCAGCATGACCTCGGACACGAGCACGCGATACGGATCGCGGGTGCGGCGCCACGGCAGGTCGCGCGCGGCGCGGGCGAACCAGGTGAGGAGGCGTCGAGTAAAGTGACGACGCTGCGCCGCTGTGGTCCTCACCCCCTGTCCCCCTCTCCCTTCGGGCGAGGGGGCACGACGTCTCGTGTGTCGTTCCCCCTCTCCACGTTGTGGAGAGGGGGACAGGGGGAGAGGACCATGGGAGGGGGTCAAGGGATGATGAGTGCGAGAGGGGTCATGGATGATGACCACAAGAGGGGTTCGGGCTGCGAGGTGGGGTGGACGAACGAGCCATGGCTCCCCAAGATACAGCCCATGGACAGGCCATGGCGGCCGTAGCCGGCGCGCTGGACCTCGTGCGGTATTTCGGGCGGTGGGGACGCCGCCCGGCCCAGCACGTCCTCGGCAACGCGGGGCGGTTCACCTACCTCCTGGTCGACCTGCTGCGCGGGTTGGCGGAGTGGCGCGTCTACATCCCTCGCACCCTCGAGCAGGCGACCCACATCGGCTACGGCAGCCTGTTCATCGTGCTGCTGGTCGCGGGGTTCGCGGGCGCGGTGACGAGCCTGCAGACGGGCTACCAATTCACCGGCACGCTGCCGCTCTACTATGCCGGAGCCGTGATCTCGGAGTCGATGATCCTGGAGCTCGGCCCCGTGCTCACGGCCCTGATCCTCGCGGGCCGGATCGGCGCGCGCTACGCCGCTGAGCTCGGCACGATGCGCGTCACCGAGCAGATCGACGCGCTCGAGAGCCTGGGGCGCTCGCCCATCACCCACCTGCTGCTGCCCCGGGTCATCGCCGGGATCCTGGTGATCCCGGCGCTCACCATGTTCGCGAACGCGACCGGGATCGTCGTCGGCTACCTGACGGCCAAGGGCTCGCTCGGCCTGACCTACGCCGATTTCGAGTACGGCGCGCGCTACTTCTTCCGGCCCCTGGACCTGTGGTACTCGCTCATCAAGAGCTACTGCTTCGCGGGCGCGGTCACGCTCATCCCCTGCTACATCGGCTATCACACCCAGCAGGGCGCCGAGGGGGTGGGGCGGGCGACCACGACGGCGGTCGTGTCGGCGTCGGTGAGCATCCTGCTGCTCGACGCGGTGATCACGAAGCTGTTGCTCGGCGTGAAATGATCCAACTCCTCAACATCTCCAAGCGCTTCCTCGACAACGTAGTCCTGGACGGCGTGAGCCTCGACGTGCAGGACGGCGAGACGGTGGCGCTGCTCGGGCCGTCCGGCGTGGGTAAGAGCGTCACCTTGAAGACAATCAACGGGCTGCTGAAGCCCGACTCCGGGGACGTGATCGTGGACGGGCTGCACGTCCCCAAGCTCAAGCGCGCCGAGCTGCAGCAGCTGCGCAGCCGCGTCGGCTACGTGTTCCAGTACGGCGCGCTGTTCGACTCCGACACGGTGGCGGAGAACATCCGCCTCGGCATCACCGACGAGGACCAGCACCGGGACGAGGCGTACTGCCGGGAGCGGGTGAAGGAATGCCTGCTGCTCGTGAACCTGGCGCCCGATGTGGCCGACAAGTACCCGGCCGAGCTGTCGGGGGGGATGAAGAAGCGCGTCGGCATCGCGCGGGCGATCGCGGGGAAGCCCAAGTATCTGCTGTACGACGAGCCCACCTCGGGGCTCGACCCGGTGAACGCCGACGTGATCGACGGCCTGGTCGAGCGGCTGCGCGACGAGCTGGGCGTGACGAGCGTGGTCGTGTCGCACGACGTGCGCGGGTCGTTCCGCGTGGCGGACCGGGTGGCGCTGTTGTGGCAGGCCAAGATCCGCGCCGTGGGGACCGCCGAGCAGATCCTCGCCTCACGCGACGCGGCGGTGCAGCAGTTCCTCGAGCGCGATCTCGAAATGAGCTTGATCCAAAGCGAGGGGCAGGAAAAGCATGGAGCTTAGCTACAAAGAGGAAGTGGGCGTCGGGGCGCTCGTCGTGGCGGGCCTGATCGCCTTCACCGTCTTCATGTTCTGGCTCACCGGCCGCTCGATCACCTCGAAGGGGGTGCCGATCGCGGTCGAGTTCAAGAACGTGAGCGGTCTCAAGGAAGGCGACCCGGTGCGGGTGTCGGGCGTGAAGAAGGGGCGCGTGGCCCGCGTGCGGCTCGACCGGGTGGGGCGGGTGACGGTGACGCTGCAGCTCGACCCGGAGGTGCGACCGCACCAGGACGCCACCGCCGCGGTCGCCTCGGCCGACTTCCTGGGTGCCAAGTTCGTCGATTACAACCCCGGCATCAACGACACGCTGCTCGTGACCGGCGCCCACATCAAAGGCGTGACCGAGGAGCAGTTCGCCGACGTCGCGTCGCGCGCCGCCACCAGCGCCAACGAGCTGATCGCGAACGTGAACAAGGGCTTGAACGCGAGCGAGCTGGCGAGCGACATCCATAATACGCTGATGGCGACACAGCGCGGCATGAAGGCGCTCACCGACGCCGCCAACGGCCCGGCCATTACGCAGACGCAGCAGACCCTCGCCGCGCTGCAGCGGGTGATGCAGCGGCTCGACACGCTCTTGGGCGCGTCCAAGGTCGAGAAGTCGGGCGCGCGGCTCGACACGCTGAGCGCCAATCTCACCCAGCTCACCAGCCGCCTCGCCGACGCCACCGGGTCGCTCAAGCGCGTGCTCGACAAGATGGACAAGGGCGAGGGGACGCTCGGCAAGATGGCGAGCGACACGATGCTGTATAAGAACCTGAATGCCACGCTCACGTCCCTGACGGCCCTCCTCACGGACCTCAGGGAACGGCCCGGGAGGTACATAAACGTCAAAGTGTTCTAGGGCGGCCCTATATTCCCCGCCATGCTTGCCGTCACTTTCCTTGGCACGTCAGCCGCTAGGCCTACGGTAGAGCGCAACGTCTCTGCCTTGGCTCTCGTGCGCGAGGGTGAGACGCTGCTGTTCGAGTGCGGCGAAGGCACCCAGCGCCAGATGCTGCGCTACGGGGTGAGCTTCGCGCTCTCGGAGATCTTCTTCACCCATTTCCACGCCGACCACTTCCTCGGCGTGATCGGGCTGATCCGCACGCTCGGGCTGCAGGCCCGAGCCGAGCCGATCACGTTGTACGGTCCTCGTGGCGCAAAGAAGCTGCTCGGCCAGGCGATCCAACTCGGGGTCGAGAGAGTCCCGTTTGAGGTCGAGATCCGCGAAGTAAAGGCTGGAGACACGGTAGAAAGCCGGGGAAGGGGGAAGGGGGAAGAGTACGCCATTCTCGTTTTTGCCACGGAGCACGGGGGCGGGTCCGTCGGGTACGCGCTGAAGGAGCACGAGCGGCGCGGGCGGTTCGACGCCGAGAAAGCCAAGGCGGCGGGGATCCCGGAGGGCCCCCTTTGGGGCAAGCTCGCGAAGGGTGAAACGGTCGGACTGCCGGACGGTCGGACGGTCGGACCAGAAGGCCTGGTCGGTCCGCCCCGTCCGGGGCGATCGGTGGTCTTCACCGGCGACACTCGCCCGTGCGCGTCGGTCGTGGCCGCCGCGCAGGGGGCCGATCTATTGATACACGAGGCGACGTTCGGGGAGGAGGAGAAGGACCGGGCGAAGGAGACGGGGCATTCGACCGCGCGTGAGGCGGCGCAGGTCGCGCTGGCGGCGCGCGCCAAGCGGCTCGTGTTGAGCCACGTCTCGGCGCGCTACTCGATCAGCGCGGAGGAGCTGGTGAACGAAGCGCGAACGGTGTTTCCTGGCACCACGGTGGCCAAGGACGGCACGACGGTCGAAGTACCCTATTCGGAATGAACGCGGAACGCGGAAGTCGGAACGCGGAACATCAATGTAGGCCCCGTGCTGCGGCACGACATTCCATTGCTGTTCCGCGTTCCGACTTCCGCGTTCAGTTCAGCGCGTCAGCACCTTCCTGAGGTTTTGCAGCAGACTATCAAACGTCTGGTATGAATTCCGCCGCCGGTAGAACTGGCCCAGCAGCCAGGCGCGCAGGCCCACCGGCTCCCAGATGTGCTTCATGGTGACTTTGGTGGCGCCGCCTTGGAACTGGAGGGCGAAGTAGGTGCGGGCGCCTTTGCGGCGGCGGATCTCGACCCAGCCGTAGGTGTAGGGCGGGTTGTAGTCGATGATCTCGATTTCAGCGTCGACGCGGCGGCCGTCGCGCTCGAACAGGATGCGGTGGCGGTCGCCTTTGCCGGTGAGCTTGGGCGCGGGGGTGACCGAGCGGCAGCCCGGGAGCCACTCGGGCATGCGGCCGGGGTCGGTGATGAGCGCAAACACCCGATCGATCGGCGCGCCGACGGTGCCGGAGTAGGTGAACGAAACCGGACGCATGTCGGAACGAAACCTAACGGACGGTTCAAGACGGTAGAAGACGGTCAAAGCCGGTCGAGGACGGTCAAGGATGGTCGAGGCGGGGTTCGCCGGCGCTCTGTCCCTTGACCGTCCTCGACCGTCCTCGACCGTCTTTGACCGTCGTGCTCGTCGGCGACGGGTATTAGATTTGCAGGGGTTGCTCGGCTAGGGAGCCGCTTCTAAGTTCACGCTCCCGACGGGGCTGTAGCTCAGCTGGGAGAGCGCCTGGATCGCACCCAGGAGGTCAGGGGTTCGAGCCCCCTCAGCTCCATTGAACAACGGTTCGTCGCTTAGCACCTTAGCCGCTAGTCGTGACGCCCCACCGCGGCACGGGCGAGACGCAGGACCTGACCGGCGACGTCCGGCAGCTTGCGCCCAGGGCCCGCGAGAGTGTCGAACGTCTCGAAGCTCGTGAGTGTGTAGAGCAGTTCCGCAGCCTGGGCTTGCTCGTCCGGAGCGGGCCGCCCGTACCGCGTCCCCAAGCGCTCGACCAGGACCCGCACGACCTCACGACGGCGGGCGTTGCGCGCTTCCACCGCCTTTCCCAGCTCCGGATCGAGGACCCCCAACGCTCTCACCCGGCGGATCCACGGGCGGCCGGCGTCCCAGAACCGGGCGAACGCGGCAACGATGTCGGCCAAGCTGTCGAGCGGATCGGGCCGCTGGAACGCGGCGGCGAGGCGGGCCGGGAGCTCGCCGCCGTCGGCGAAGGAGTCGAACAGCGCCTCGAGCAATCCCCGCCGCGAGCCGAACTGGTGGTACAAGGTCATGCGGGCGACGCCGGCCCGGCGCGCCACCGCGTCGACGCTGAAGGGTTCGGCGCCTGCCCGGGCGGTGAGCAGGTCGCGGGCCGCGCGCAGTACCCGGGCACGGGTGCGCTGTGCCGCGGCCGTGCGCCGGCCGAGCCGGTAGGCACGGGGGCTCATGAAACCCGGGACACGGGTCACGCGTTAACTGTACATACTGTCTACCTAAATATAGCGGGTCCCAGGATCCGCGCTCATCGCCTCATCAGGGGGAGGACCAGATGTCCGTGTACGCGATTGTGGTGTTCCTGCACATCGTCGGAGCGCTGGGGCTGTTCGCGGCGCTCGGCCTCGAGTGGGCCAGCCTCTACAATCTCCGCCGAGTGGCGACCGCCGGCCAGGTGCGCGAGTGGGCCAAGTTGTTGAGCGCGCTGCGGCTCGTCGGCGGCCCCTCGGCCCTCACGATCCTCGTGACCGGCATCTACCTGATGGCGACCCGCTGGGGCGGCCAGGGATGGATCGGCGTCGGCCTCGGCGGGCTGGTGCTCATCGCCGCACTGGGCGGTGCGCTCACCGGCCGCCGGTCTGCCGCCATCGTGCATGCCGCTGCCACCGAGGACGGCGCGATCTCGGCGACCCTCGGCCACCGATTGCACGATCCCGTGCTGTTGCTCTCTGCATGGCTCAGAACGGCGCTTGGCCTGGGCATCGTTTTCGTCATGTCGATCAAGCCCAGCGCTGCGTGGGCGCTGACCGCCATGGGCGTGGCGCTGGTGGTGGGGCTCGCGGCGGGCTTGCCGAGTTGGAGCCGCGGCCGGCGTGCGCTGCCGGTGCCATGACCACAGTGAATTTCGTTCTCTGGGGCGCCCAGGGTTTCCTTGCCGTCTTTTTCCTCGCGGCCGGCGCCCCGAAGCTCATCGGCCGCGGGCTAGAGCGATGGACCGGGTTCTCCGACCTGCCCCGCCCGCTGGTGGTCTTTATCGGTGTCACGGAAGTGCTCGGCGCTGCCGGCCTGGTGCTGCCGATGGCCACCGGCATTGTGCCGTGGCTGACACCGCTCGCTGCCGTGGGCCTCGGCATCATCGTGCTCATGGCCACCGGGTTCCACCTGCGAGCCGACGAACGCGTCAACGCCCTCGAGACGGGACTCTGGGCCAGCATCGCCGCCGTCATCGCGATCGGGCGTTGGGATCTCGTCGTCGCCGCTCACGCCTACGCTCCGCCGTGGGTCCTGGTTCTAGCCCTGGGTCTGCTGGAACTTGAATCCGAACTTGGTCGCGATCACCACCCGATCGCGGACCGGGGCAAGCGCTTCGCCCACCAGCGGGCTTTGCGCCCGCCGTTCTTCGTTTGCCCCTCGGGCGTCGGCTTCCCTCCGAGCCCAGGAGGGGCAACTCTTCTTGTGTTTTTGAGCCGTGCAAGCGTTTTGCAGGCGTTCACGGCGCCGCCCCTCCTGAAATCTCCCCGAATTACTTGCTGCCGACCTTCCTGTCCCGGAGCTTCACGGGCGTGCTCATCACCTTGAGCATGCCGTCCGGCGTCGCCAACTGGTAGCAATTGTGCAACGTCTGCGCGTCGCGCCACCCGCCGGCCGCCATCACGTCCACGAGCGACAGATTCTTTCGCTCGGTGGCCCACTTCCTCCTGAAGGGATGAAAGCGACCGCCCTTCAGATGCAGTAGACCCGCGTGCCGCTCGACGCGGGCGTACAGCTCGCCAAAGATCTCCCGGGGCCAGTGATCGTCCTTCTCAGCGCACGGGAAAAGCCACGCGTCACCAACAGTTGCGAACTTCAACTTGAAGACACGCAGCTCCTCTGCTAGGCCCTCGGGGATCGGAACGACGCGATCACGGCCCCGCTTGTCGAACTCCGCCCGGAACCTGATCTCGGGCGGCTCGAAGCCGATGTCCGACCAACGGAGGCCACTGATCGCCCCGATACGCGCCCCGGTCGCTTCCGCCAGCACGAGCGCCATCTCCCAGCGCTTCCAACGGTCGCGCCCGCGCTGCTGCGGCGCCGTAGCCGCCATGTCCTGCGCG
>QHTT01000112.1 GCA_003220935.1 Gemmatimonadota bacterium | reverse complement strand
GTTCGCCCAGCTGGTGGACTACGTGGCCTTCGGGGACTGGATTTTCTTCGGGCTCACCGTGGCGGGTCTCTTCATCTATAGGGCCCGGGACGAGACGGCGGGTGGCAACCCGCCGCCCGGTGTCTTCCGCGTGCCTGGCTATCCTTGGACACCTGGGCTGTTCGTGATCGCGGCGCTGTACGTGGTGGTGAGCTCGATTCTCGCGAACCCGCGCAATGCGCTGATCGGCGCCGGCCTGTTGGCGCTCGGCGTACCGGTGTACACCCTCTCGCTCGCCCGAGCCGGCCGCTCGAGGTGACGGTCGCCTCAAATCGCAGTATCGTGCCGCTCCCCGCCCCCCGTGGTCTCCCTCCGACAGTCCGTGGCAGTCTGGCGGTGGTGGATCCGGGCGACGCCGAGACAACGCAACAGAAAAACACTGTCGCGGTGCGGTTTGCGTGTCATTCACGCGGTCGTCGGGTGTCTGGCCGACTGCGCCTCGGCAGGTACAGAACTTGCCCCCGTCCTCGCTTTCGGGCCGAACCAGGAGCAGATGGCACGTGACACCGAGGGTGGCGTTCATTGTCGACGGGCGGTACCTGCGCCAGGAGATGCCGGGCGCGGCGATTCGCCGGCTCCAGGCCAAGGGCCTGGAGCCGGACGTGCTGTGCCCCCAGGGCGCGCGGTTCGACCCGGTGAGCGGGACCTTTGTCTCCGGCTCGGACGCGCGGTCCGATCTCAACAACTACGACGTCATCGTGGCGCGTTGCCGCGACGCCCTCGGGTTGGCCCTGCTGGCGTACGCGGAGACGGCTGGCATCCTCACCATCAATTCCCGCTCCGCGACGGAGCAGGTGCGCAGCAAGGCCGCGATGGCGGTCGCGCTCGAGCGTGCCGGGGTGCCGTGCGCGCCCACCGTGCTGGCGAGCGACGCCGCGGCACTGGGCGACCTAGCGGAAGACTGGTTCCCCCTGCTGCTCAAGCCGACGCTCCGCGACAACGGTCACAGGCTGCAGCTCATCTGCCGCCGCGACGATCTGCGGGACGTGCACTGGCCGGAGCAGCTGGTGTTGGCCCAGCGGTATCTGCCGCACGACGGGTTCGACTTGAAGCTGTACGTGTGCGGCGACCGCGTGTTCGCCACGCGCAAGCCGTCTCCTTTCGACGGCGACCCAGCGGCCGCGCCTCAGCCGTTGCGCCCCGAGCCAGGCCTCGTGGACTTGGCGCTCCGCTGCGGGCGAGTCTTCGGCCTGGACATCTACGGCGTCGATGCGATCGAGACAGCGGACGGCGTGGCCGTCCTCGAGGTCAACGAGTTCCCCAATTTCACCGCCGTCCCCGATGCGGCAGGCGAAATCGCGGACTTCATCCTCGCGCGGGCGGACACGTGGGATGTGATGCCGGTAGGGACACGGGGCCATTCCGGAGCCTTCGCCTTCTAAGCCTTCGTGTGACGACGCGATTTCAGCGGAGTCGATCCGGTGCCTCCCATCCGTGACCCGCTCGTTCTGAGCCTGCTGATCCTGGCCCCCGCGATCGGTGTCGTCGCGCAGGAGCCCGGCCCCACGCTGCACATCGTCCGTACGTCCCGACCGCCCGAGCTCCAAGACTTCGTGTCCGGGGCGGCGTCGCCTGACCGGACCGACAACTCCGGAGCCGTGGCGGTGACCGATTTCCGCCAGCGCGATCCCGGCGACGGCAATCCGGCGAGCGCGCCGACCACCGCCTACGTGACCTACGACGACGCCAACCTGTACGTCGTGTTCGTCTGCAAGGACGCCCCGACGCTGGTCCGCGCCGCGCTCGCCAAGCGGGAGGAGACCACCGCGGACGACGCCGTCGCCGTGTACCTCGACACGTTTCGCGACCGCAAGCACGCCTACCTGTTTTTGTCGAACCCGCTCGGCGTTCAGGCCGACGCCCTCGTGACGGAAGGGCAGGACGACGACTACAGCTTCGACGCCGTCTGGCAGGCGGACGGCCGCCTGACTCCGGACGGCTACGTGGTGCGGTTTGCGATCCCGTTCCGCAATCTGCGCTTCCCCCGCGCCCCGGCACAGACGTGGGGCATCGCGCTGGTGCGCTATATCCGCCGCAACAACGAGGAGTCCTACTGGCCCTACCTCACCAAGCGAATCGCGGGGCTGGTGCCCCAGTTCGCGACCCTCGACGGGCTGGGCGACATCTCTCCCGGACGCAACCTCCAGGCCATCCCCTACGGCGCGTTCACCGGCGCGCGCTTCCTCGACATGGAGACGCCCGCGTTCCGGACCGCGAGCGACCGGCGCGTCGGGCTCGACTTCAAGGGCGTGATCCGCGATGCGCTCACGCTCGACGCCACGGTCAACCCGGACTTCAGCCAGGTGGAATCGGACGAGCCCCAGGTGACGATCAACGAGCGCTTCGAGGTGTTCTTCCCCGAGAAGCGGCCCTTCTTCATCGAGAATGCGAGCTACTTCCAGACGCCGGTGAACCTGTTCTTCTCGCGGCGGATCGCTGACCCCGGAGCGGGGCTGCGGCTCACCGGCAAGGCGGGCCCCTGGGCCGTCGGCGCCATCGGGATCGACGACCGCGCGCCGGGGCAGGCCGTCGCATCCGAGCAGGCCCGCATCGGGGCGGTGCGCCTGGAGCGGGAAGTGGGGCACGAGTCGACGGTCGGGATGCTGGCGAGCGACCGCACGCTGGCCGGTGGGGCGAACCACGTGGTCTCCGCCGACACGCGTCTCACGCTGACCAAAACGTGGATCTTCACCGGCCAGGCGATGGCGACGCACACCCGGGACACGAGCGGCGCCGGCTCCTCGGGCAGCGGCTGGTATGCGAACCTGCTCCACGACGGGCGCAACCTCGACTACAGCGGTACCTACCTCGACCTGAGCCCGTCGTTCGAGACGCAGCTCGGGTATGTGAAGCGGGTCGGGATCCGCGAGTTCGAGCAGGTCCTCGAGCTGGTGCGGCGGCCCAAGGGTCCCGTCGTGAAGGTCGGACCCACATTCACCACACTGTTCGACTGGGACCGAGACGGGCGGCTACTGGACCGCTCGCTCGAGGCGTCCTTCGAGCTGAAGCTGCGCGGCGAGACGAAGGTGGTGCTCGGGCGGGAGCAGGCCTTCGAGCTGTTCGCTGACCACCCGTTCGACACGTATCTGACGAAGCTGACGCTCGAGAGCGAATGGTTGAAGTGGCTCGCCGGCACGGCCAAGCTCAGGCTCGGGACTGCAGTGGACCACAAGCCGCCCAAGGGAACGGCGCCATATCTCGGCGATGCGGCGAAGGGGGAGCTCGGGCTCACCTTCCGGCCCGCGCCGCGGCTGCGGCTGGATCACACGTTCCTCTACGCCGTCCCCGTTCGACGGCGACCCAGCGGCCGCGCCTCAGCCGTTGCGCCCCGAGCCAGGGCTCGTGGACTTGGCGCTCCGCTGCGGGCGAGTCTTCGGCCTGGACATCTACGGCGTCGATGCGATCGAGACAGCGGACGGCGTGGCCGTCCTCGAGGTCAACGAGTTCCCCAATTTCACCGCCGTCCCCGATGCGGCAGGCGAAATCGCGGACTTCATCCTCGCGCGGGCGGACACGTGGGATGTGATGCCGGTCGGGACGCGGGCACATTCCGGAGTGTTCGCCTTCTAACGCGGGGCAGTCTGCTGCCCGCGCCTAGCAGCCTTCCGTTAGGGGCGCTCCCCGAGACGGCGTCGGGCCTCGGCACGCACGTCGCGGTTGGGGTGGGCGCGGGCCGCTTCGCTGACCGCAGCAAGACCCAGCTGATTCGGCAGCTCCGTGAGCCCCTCGATCGCTTCAGCCTGCACGGAAGGCGACCGGTCGTTCGCCAGCCTTTCTGTGAGCAGCACCCGGGCGTTTTCGGGTGCGGCGGCCTTGGCATACCGCTCGATGGCTTCGCGCCGCACCTCCGTGCTCCGGTGCGTGCGCGCCAGCCGCGCCAGCCCTGCCAGCGCCTGCGCGCCGGGCAGGCGGCCGAGGGCTGCCACGGCGTCGCGCTGGAGGTCTGCGTCGGATCCTTCTGAGGCGGTCTCTTCGAGCAGCGCTGCCGTCGCGGAATCCGTCGTTTCCAAGTCGCCTAGCCGCTTCAGGGCCTCGCGACGCACATCTCGGACCGGGTGATGGCGGGCGATCTCGACGAGCGCTGCGATCGCGCGCTCGTCGTCGACCCGCTTCAGCTCCTCGACCGCCCTACGCTGAACGTGGCGGTCGCGGTCGTGGTACGCGACGTCCTTCAGCACCGCAAGGGCGACGCCGGGAGCGGCCGCTTCGGCGAGCGTCTCGACGGCCCTGCTGCGCACGTCGGGGTTCGGATGGCTGCGGGCGAAATCGATGACAGCGCGCACTCCGGAGCCGTCCCTGATCGCTCCCAGGGCCTCGACCGCCTCGTGCTGCACGTCCGCGTCACGGTCGTCCCGGGCGATGGCGATCAGCGCCGCCGTCGCCCTCGGGTCGCCCTTGTGGTCGAGCTCCTCCACGGCTTCGCGCCGCGTCTCGGGATCGTCGACCGCCCGGGCGAGGGCGATCAGCGAGTCGGTAGCGGCCGGAAGCGCATTGTGGCGCAGCGCCTCGGCGGCCTCCTCCCGCACGTCTTCGTCGGGGTCAGCCCGCGCCGCTCGAGCGAGTTCGCGGACCGCCGCCGGGGTCGGACGGTGGCCCAACCACTCAGCGGCCTCGGCCCGCACTGACGCTCGCGCGTCGCCCGCCAGCCAGCGCCCGAGGATGGACACCACTGCGTCGCTGCTGCCGTGCAGCCCGACGCCGGGGATCAAGTCCTCCTTGAGGTCGGTGGTCGGCGCTGCCGCGAACAGGGCTTGCAGCTGGGCCAGGCTGGCGCGGTCGTCCGCCGGCCCAAGCCAGAGCAGCGGCGCTCCGGCAAAGTCTACCGGCAAGAGGAAGCTGGTCGGCTGTACGCGCCGGAGGACGGGCGGCCTGCCCCCGCTTTCCCTGAAGTGGAACAACAGCGCGATGTCGTCGTCGCCGGCGCGGTCACTGACCAGACGCGCGAGACGGTCGCCGCGTAAGCCGCTCTCGCCTCCGCCGCGACTCTCCTCTTGGAGGTCTCCAGCGCGATCCGCCGCGCCACCGCGCGCGCTGCCCGTAGGGGGGTGCACGCTGTAGCCCACCCAGAAGCTGCGGCCGCCGAGCTGCTGCGCCTGGCGGCGCGCCCAATCCCACCGCTCCGAGAACGGGCGAGCCGGATCGGGATGGCGGAGCACAGTGTCCGGCGCGGTGCGCGCGCCGTCCGGTGCGACGAACGACGACGCGCGGTCAGCCAGGCGGGAGCCGCCGCCGATCGCCGCCACGAGCGTCACGGCGATCACGCCGGCGGTCCAGCGTGGAAAGATCTCCGCGGGCGCGGGCGCCACGAGTCGCCGCACCCGGTCCATCAGGGAGCCGCCCGCCGCCGTGAGCGCGAGCGTCGGGGCCGCGACGCGGAGGCGCTCCATGCCGAGCAGGGCCGCCGCATAGAAGTGCGCGTCGCCGCACGCGGCCACCGCCAAGTCGTCGCAGCAGTGCTCGCGCTCCTGACGCACGCGCCACGAGATCCACCACACCGCCGGGTGGTAGAACAACAGAGTTTCGATCACCGACTGGATGAGGTTCACGAGGTAGTCGTATCGCCGCACGTGGGCCAGCTCGTGGGCGAGGAGCGCGTCGAGCTGCAACGGCGTGAGCCCCGTGAGCGCGCTCGCGGGGACCAGGATCACCGGGCGCACCCAGCCGAGGACCGCCGGCACCTGCAGCACCGCCGACTCGAGGACGCGCACCGGCCGGCTGACGCGCAGGCGCGCCGCGAGGCGTTCCAGCGCCTCCACGCAAGCGACCGGCGCCGGCCGCGTGCCCATTGCCCCGAGGCGTCGCGTCGCGATCCATCCCCACGCCAGCCGCGCTGACAACACCAGCACGCCGGCGAGCCACAGCGCCACGATCCAAGGCAGCACGGGCTCCAGCGCCGTGCGGCTCCGAGACGCGAGCCGCAGCGCGGCGATCGCCGGCGTCGTCGGCGCGTATCCCCGCGGCGTTTCTTGCGCTACCATCGCGCCTTCGGGTGACGCCGCCTGCGCGGCCGGCGTCGCGTCGGAGGCTGGGCGGGAGGCGACGGCCGACGTGGCCAAGCCGTTGCCCGGCGTCGCGGGCGACGCCTCACCTACCCGGACCGCAGTCGTGAGGGGCAGCGCCAGTGTCAAGACCAGAGTCGCGGTGGCGAGCGCGTAACGGATGCGCGCCGACCGCGCGGGAACGATGGCGAGCAGCAAGGCGAGCGCGACCGCGGCCAGCGCGCACTGCCACAGCGAGTGCACGAGGGCCCAGCCCAACGCGTGCGTGGCCGTCATGCGGTTCCTCCTTTAGTACGAAGGTCTTCTAGTACGACGATCTTCGTGGCTACCCCGCGTGCGGCGCGCGGGTTTCAGCCGACGGAACGTCGCATGCATGCCTCGGGTATCCCGCGGCATGCCGACATTGTGGCGGTCGCTCAACGCACTCGCGGTGTGCCTGGCTCAAGCCGTGGCGCAGGGGCAGGCTGTCGCCGAGCCGCCACAGATCGCATGGCGCCCCCGCGTGCCGCTCGAGGGTTCCGTGATCCTGCTCGGGCTACGGGTCCCTTATTCCGCCGCGGACAGCGTGGTAGCAGTGCAGGGTGAGCTCGCAGGCGAGGCGCTGCACTTCGAGCGCGTGGCGGACGAGTTTCACACCATCGCCGCCGTACCACTCGGCGCCGCGACCGGGGTCCCGGTTCGCGTGACCATCGTGCGCACCGACGGCGCCAGCGACACGGTGGTAGCGTCACTGCCCGTGGGGCGACGTCGGGCGCCGCGCGAGCGGCTCCACGCAGCCCCCGATCTGGTGCAGCCGCCGGAGTCGCTCGCCGAGCGGATCGGGGCGGAGCGCGAGCAGGTAGAGGAAGTCCGGCGACGGGCGCACGACACGCCTCGGCTCTGGCGCGAGCCGTTCATGCGTCCGCGCCCGGGGGCCGTGACAGGCCGCTTCGGAGTGGCGCGGGTGTTCAACGGCATGCTGCGGAGCCGTCACCTCGGGGTCGATTTCGCCGGGCGGCCCGGCGCGGCCGTGCGTGCGGCAAACCGCGGCGTCGTCGCCCTCGTCGCCGACTTGTACTTGAGCGGCACCACCATTCTCATCGACCACGGGGCCGGCCTCGTCACCGGATACTTCCATCTCAGTCGCGCCCTCGTCTCCGGGGGGGACACCGTCGGCCGCGGTCAGCTGATCGGCCACGTCGGCGCGTCGGGACGCGTGACCGGGCCGCACCTCCACTGGCTCGCTGCGTACGGCAGCCTCTCAGTCGATCCGCTCGGTCTCGTCAATCTCGATTTCGACGCGCCGTTGACGTTCGGAATCCGCTGAGCATTTTGACGGGGATTGAAGAGCCTTCGCCCTGGAGGATTGCGCCATGTCCGCCCGCATCCCGCTGACCGCGCTCGCGGCTCTGACACTCGCCGCCGCCGGGCTCCCGGCACAGGCGGTCCACGAACACGGGGGACACCGAGAGGCGCTCGGGCGCGTCACGTTCCCGACGTCGTGCCGTGCCGAAGCACAGCGCCGCTTCGAGCGCGGCGTCGCGCTGCTGCATTCCTTCTGGTATGAGCGCGCGAGCGAGACGTTCAAGGACGTGATCGCCGCTGACTCGACGTGCGCCATGGGCTACTGGGGCCAGGCGATGAGCCTGTTTCATCCGCTGTGGACGCCGCCTTCCTCGGACGAGCTCCGGGCCGGGCTGGGTGCGGCTGTGCGCGGCTACGCCGTTGCGAGAACGCCCCGCGAGCGGGCCTACCTTGCGGCGGTGCGTGCCTACTACGAGGCCTACACAACCGTCGATCCCAAGACGCGACTGGTCGCGTACGCGCAGGCGATGGAGGAGGTGGAGCGCCAGCATCCACGGGACAGCGAAGCGAGCATCTTTTACGCCCTGTCGCTCATCGCGCTTGGCCAGGCGAACCCGACCGACACGACGTTCACATACCAGAGACGGGCCGACTCGATCCTCGAGCCGCTGTTCCGGCGCGAGCCGCGGCATCCGGGGCTCGCGCACTATCTGATCCACACGAACGACGTCCCACAGCTCGCCCCGCTTGGGCTGTACGCGGCGCGCCGCTACGCCGAGATCGCTCCCGACGTCCCGCACGCGCAGCACATGCCGTCGCACATCTTCACCCGGCTCGGTCTGTGGGACGACGCCATCGCGTCGAACCACCGCTCGGCGGCGGCCGCGCGGCAGTTCGAGGAGGAGCGGCATCTCAACGCCCTGTGGGACCAGCGCGGCCACGCGTGGGACTACATGGTCTACGCCTACTTGCAACAGGGTCGGGACGGCGAGGCGAAGCGCGTGGTAGACGAGGCGGCGAGCGTCACCGCCGGCTATCCCGCAGGATCGTTGGTCAACGCCTATGCGCTCGCCGCCATCCCGGCGCGCTACGCCTTGGAGCGCGGGGCGTGGGGCGAGGCTGCACGGCTCGCCGTGCGTCCGGCGCCGGAATGGCGCGCGGCGGAGGCGATCACCCGATTCGCGCGCGCCATCGGCGCGGCGCGGAGCGGCGATACGACCCTCGCACGCTCCGAGGTCCTCGCGCTCGCCGAGATCGACAGCGCCGAAGCCGCGGCGGGCGGGGCACACGCGTACTGGTCGGGCCAGGTGAGAATCCAGCGGCTCGCCGCTGGGGCATGGCTCGCGCGCGCAGCAGGTGACGGCGCCGACGCGGTGCGTCAGGCGCGTGCGGCCGCCGACCTCGAGGATGGGACTCAAAAGCATCCCGTAACTCCCGGCGCGGTGCTTCCCGCGCGGGAGCTGCTGGGCGACTTGCTGCTCGAGCTCGGCCGCCCCGCCGAGGCGGCCCAGGCGTACGCGGCGTCGCTCGCGCAGCAGCGCGGCCGCGCCCGCAGCCTGTTCGGCGCGGCACGCGTCGCGGAGCTGGCGGGGGACGCCGTGACGGCGCGAGCGCGATATCAGGACTACCTGACGCAGCTGCAGAAGGGCGACGGCACCCGGCCGGAGCTGGCGATCGCGCGTGGGGCGCTGTCGCGCCGCTAGGAGCTCCCGCGCTGGCCAGCGTCCTTCAGGACGCACTGTGGCCGTGCAGGGACTCTTAGTCCCTCATAACACGACCCCTATCGTCCATAACACGACCGCTCTCGTCGTACTCGCTCTCCTGATCGTCGCCTGTCACGGACCTCCTGGTCCGGCTCCGCAGGCGGGCGCCACAATCGCGATCCGGGTCAATCAGGTCGGCTATCTGCCCGCCGCGCCGAAGGTCGCCGTCGTGTGCGCGCTCGAGCCGCGGCCGTTGCCGAGCTTCCGCGTCGTCGACGCAGGTAACCGGACCGTCTTCGGACCGGTCGCCACGCGCGCCACGGGACCGTTCGGGCCCTGCGCCACCACGTATCGGCTCGACTTCTCGGGCATGCGCGAGGCGGGCGTCTACCGGATCGTCGCGGGCGACGCCAGCTCGCTCCCGGTGCGGATCGGGCGCGACGTCTACCAAGGCGCCGCGGACTCGCTACTCGCGTACCTGCGGGAGCAGCGCTCAGGCTACAACCCGGTGTTTCGCGACTCCGTGCACCAACACACCGACGGTATCCTGGTCGATCATCCGACGCGGAGCGGTGAGTTCATTCCGGTGAGCGGAGGCTGGGCCGACGCGTCGGACTACCTCCAGTACGGTGCCACGACAGCCCACGCGACGACGATGCTGCTGCTTGCGTACCGGGAGCACCCCGCAGCCTTCTCGGACCGCTACCAGGCGAACGGCCTCCCCGGCGCCAACGGGATCCCCGATGTGCTCGACGAGGCGCGCTGGGGCCTCGCGTGGCTGCTCGAGATGTATCCCGAGGACGAGCTGCTCCTGAACCAGCTGGGCGACGACCGGGACCACGCGTTCTGGGACCTGCCGGTCCACGATTCGGCCGACTACGGCTGGGGACGGGGCGGGCGGCGGCCCGTGTACCCCTGCACCGGCAAGCCGCAGGGGCTATTCAACTATAAGAACCGCTCCACCGGTCTGGCGTCGACGGCGGGGAAGTATGCGGCCGCCTTCGCCCTGGGCGCTGCGGCCTTGCGTGAGCTCGACACCGCTTTCGCCCGCCGGCTCGCCGCGAAAGCGCGAGCCGTGTACGCGCTCGGCGCCGCGCATCCCGGCGTGTGCCAGACCGCGCCTGCCCGGGCGCCGTACTTCTACGAGGAGGATGACTGGGCGGACGACATGGAGCTGGGAGCGGTGGAGCTGTACGCACTGACGCACGAGGCGCCGTATCTGACGGCGGCACTCCGGTACGCGGCGCTCGAGCCGGTGACGCCGTGGATGGGGCAGGACACTGCGCGCCACTATCAATGGTATCCGTGGCACAATAACGGCCACTACGAGATTTGGCGTGAGGGACCCGACAGCGCGCGGCGGCTCGTGGCCGGGTACTACGGCCGAGGTCTGGCGGCGGTCGCACGCCGCGCGGATAACGGGTTCCGCGTCGGCATTCCTTTTATCTGGTGCTCGAACAACCTCCTCGCCTCGTTCGCCACCCAGGCCCGCTTCTACCGGCGCATGACCGATGACTCGACCTACCTCGAGTACGAGACGGCGGCGCTCGACTGGCTGTTCGGCACTAATCCATGGGGCGTGTCGATGGTGATCGGGCTGGGCACGACGTACCCGCGGACGCCCCACTCGGTCGTGGCGCAGCAACTGGGCTTGCAGCTCACCGGAGGGCTGGTAGACGGTCCCGTGTACCGGTCGATCTTCGAGCATCTGCAGGGGATCCGGCTGGTCAAGGCCGACGAGTACGCCCCGTTCAACACCGGCTTCATCGTGTACCACGACGACGTGGGAGATTATTCCACGAACGAGCCGATCATGGATGGGACCGCCAACCTTGCTTACGTGCTCGCGGCATCGGCTGAGCCTGAGGCGGTTAGGTGAGGTACTCCTCCCGGTACATCTTGATCAACTCGAAGAAGTACGAGAGTGCGAGCGGCCCGATGAGCAGCCCCAGTATCCCGAAGAACGGCACTCCCGCCAGCGCTCCGATGAGCGTTACGAGCGGATGGATGTCTGCCCACCGCCGGAACACCATCGGGCGGATGATGTAGTCCACGTTGCCCACGATGCCCAGGCCGCCGAGCGCGAGCAGGAAGGCTGGCAGCGGGCGATGATCGAGCAGCAGCGCGATCGCGCCCGGGCCCCATACCATGCCACTCCCGACCACGGGTAGAATCGCGAACACCATCGTGACGACGCCCCAGAAGACGGCGTTGGGAAGCCCGACCAGCCAGAACCCGAGGCCGACGAGGGCTCCCTGGATCGCCGCCGTGAGGCCCGTGCCGATGAGGGTGGAGGTCGTCACGTCGCGGAACCGCTGGCGCAGCTTCTCGGTGTTCCTCGCCGAGAACGGGATGTAGGGTCGGACGGCGTCCCAGGTCGCCTGCGGTCGGAGCAGCAGGTAGAACAGCCCGAACAGCGAGATCACGAGGTTCAGCGCGAGCCGCGTGGCCGTGCCGATCAGGCCGAAGGCGGAGGAGCCGATCCACGAGACGAGCTTGGCGCCCAAGTCGGCGAGCCGGGGCCCCAGATCCACGCCGCCGGGCTTCAGCTCGGCGAGCCGTCGCAACAACGGGCTGCGGACGAGAGGGCGAGCAGGACGACGGCGCTGGCCGCGACTTTTTCGCGGGTGCGGAGCGCCAGCCAGTCGTGCACCGGGGCGAAGACGGCGTACAGCACGGGGATTCCCACCAGCCCGGTGGCGTAGGGGGTGAGCGCGATGATGAGGGCGACGCCCAGCACGAGGACGAGCGCGGCGGCGCCCTGCTCTTTGGAGTCGAGAAAGCCCATGCGATACAGTAGACCCCGAGGACAGGGTCTGCTAGGGGACCGGCTGGCCGACGATCCATTTCACGAGCCGGCCCGGCTCGAGCGGCGTCGCGGGCTCGACCTGATTGACCAGGGCGAGCGTGGCGAGTGAGACCGGGGAGGGCCGCTGCCGCTCCAGCTCCTCGATCGTGGTACGGCGGTCTACCTTGACGATGCTCAGCCGCTGCGGCTGCACGCCCAGCACCGCCGGGTCGGTGAGGCGTCCGAAGCTGTGCAGCGAGCGCTCCGCCGTGTCCTGGTAGCCGGACCAACGCGCGTCCACGGCGTACCCGACGAGGCGGTACACCGCGCCACCGTGCTCGACGAACACCGCCGTGCCGCGCAGGGAGCCGTTGTCGGTCGCTGCCGCGAACCCGGCGGTCAAGGCGGGGAGTCCGCCGACGCTGGTGCGGACCGGGTAGCCGGCGGTGACGCCCTGCTGCGACAGAAACGCGCGCGCCGCCGCGTCTGCGCTCGGCTGCTGCGCGGGCGCGACCTCCACCATCGCGTCCTGCTGCGGGCTCACCGCGACCACCGCCTCCTTGCCGTTGCTCATCGTCCAGCCGTCGGGGAACGTCATACGGATGCGCAGCTCGGGATGGAAAAACTGGCTGCCCTTGAAATAGCCCTCGCGCGGGTTCGCGCCGAACACCAGGCCGTCGAGGCGCTGGAGGTAGGACTCACGGTTGACGGCCGTGCCCGCGAAGGTCTGCGGCCCGGCCGCGATCTCCTGCTCGATCCGCCCGCGGCGATTCTCCGGGTTCGGGTGCGTTGCGAGCCACTGCGGCACGCGACCGCCGCCCTGCGCCTGGCTCACGCGATCGAGCATCTCGAACACGTGCGGCATCTCGCGGGGATCGTAATTGCCGCGACGCAGGTAGCGGAGACCCAGCTCGTCCGCCTGGCTCTCGGCGTCGCGCGAGTACTTGAGGAACAAGACGCCGAGGGCCTGGCTCGCGAGCCCTGCGAATTGCTCGAACTCGGGGCTTGCGATCGTGCCGACGGCGAGACCGAGCTGTGCGAGCTGCTGCTTGCTCAGCTGGCTGACGGAGTGCCGGGCGGTGACGTGACCGATCTCGTGCCCTACGACGCCGGCGAGCTCCGCCTCGGAATTCAGGTGCGCGAAGATCCCGCGCGTGACGTAGATGAAGCCCCCGGGGAGCGCGAACGCGTTGACCACCGGGTCGTCCACGACGCGGAAGGTCCAGGGCAGGTTGGGGCGCTCCGAGGTCGCGGCGAGCCGCGTGCCGAACTGCTGGAGGTAGCGCTGTAGCCCCGAGTCCGGGTAGAGCCCGATGGAGGCGACGACCTGTTTGTCGTAGTCGCGCCCCATCGCGATCTCCTGCGACTCGCTGATCAGCATGAGCTGCCGCGCCCCCGTGGCGGGGTTGGTGGCGCAGCCGGATACGAGGCCGGCGGCGAGCGCAGCGGCAAGCGGTAGGCGAGACGGACTCATCGTGTTTCGGGCTCCTCTGGCGGTCTTCACAACCCCGCGGTACGTTAGCGCCCTCGTGCTCGAGCGGGCGGTCGGAGCTCGACTCACTGTCCACCAAAACCCGTACAACTCATTATGAAAAAAAGCATAGTCATGGTGTTGGTGGGAATATTCCTGGTTGCTCCTCGAGCTTTTGCACAGCAGAAGACCGTTACCGGAAAAGTAACCAGTGAGCAGGGCTCTCCTCTGGCCGGTGTCTCGGTCGTCATCAAGGGGACGACCCGGAGCACCGCGACGAACGCCGCGGGCAACTACACCATCGCCGCGGAAGCCGGCAAGGTGCTGCAGTTCCGGTTCATCGGGACGGGGCTGGTCGAGCGCACGGTGGGCGACGACAGCGTCATCGACGTGCAGCTGCGCCGGGTTGCGCTGGATCTCGATGCCGTGGTGGTGACGGCCCTGGGGGAGGCCACCGAGCGGCGGGCGCTGGGAACCGCGCAGCAGACCATCCGCGGTGTGGACATCGCGCAGACGCAGCGCGAAAACTTCGTCAACGCGCTGCAGGGACGCATCGCCGGCGTGGACGTGACGAGCACCTCGGGCGTGCCGGGCGCGTCTGCGTCCATCACCATCCGTGGCGTCACCTCGATCAGCGGCAGCAATCAGCCGCTGATGATCGTGGACGGGCTGCCGATGGACAACCGGACCCTCAACACGGGGCTGCTCGCGTCGGATGCGAACTCGAATACGGCGCTGTCCAACCGCGCGATCGACTTCACCAACCGGGCCGCCGATTTCAATCCCGACGACATCGAGTCGCTCACCGTGTTGAAGGGGCCGGAAGCGGCGGCGCTGTACGGCATTGACGCCGCGAACGGCGCCATCGTCATCCAGACCAAGCGGGGCAGGCCTGGGGGCGGCGTGCAGTACTCGAGCAGCGGGCGGGTCGAATGGACCGGGGCGAAGCCCCAGCTGCAGCGCGTGTACGGTCCGACGACCGTGGCGACGGACGGGACCCTCGGCTCATTCTTCTACTTCGGAGCGCCGTATCCCGCCGGCACGCGGTTCTACGACAACCTCGACGGCTTCCTCCGCAAGGGCACCGCCGCCACGACCAGCCTGTCGTTCAGCGGGGCCACGACGGACAACCGCATCAATTACCGGCTGGCGACGGCCGCCGACAAGCTAGACGGCGTCGTCCCCAATTCGGGGTACGGCCGCGTCAACGTGACGGCGGCGTCCCAGGCCCAGATCGCTCCCTGGCTGAACAGCGACGTGTCGATGACCTACACCTACGACAACAACGATCAGGTGTACAAGGGCACGTGCGGTACGATCAGTACTTGCGGGAGCTTGCTGGGGCCCCTCATCGACTTGATGCTCTGGCCTCAGACCGACAACGCGAAGGACTACCTCACGGCTTCCGGGTTGCGGCGCCGTCTGACCGGTCTGGCGGCGTCGGACGAGCCGGATAATCCTTACTTCAACGTCAACAAGGACAAGATCAACGCCAAGACCAGCCGAGTCATGGTCAACCTCGGCCTCCTGGTGACGCCGTTCTCGTGGGGGAGCCTCAAGACCAACCTCGGCACCGACGCATACACGAACCAGAATCTCGTCCTGCGCAATCCCGAGAGCTCGACCGGCTTTTCGACGAACGGTGTGCTCGACCAGGCAGACATCGTGACGCGCAACCTCGACGCGCAGACGGTGCTCAACATCAACAGCCAGCCGCTCACGCGGAACCTCTCGATCAGCGGTCTGGTCGGCCACTACATCTCCGACCACAAGGCGACGACGGACGCCGCGGTTGGCACGCAGTTCCTGGACCCGAACTTCATTTCGTTGAACAACACCAGTGCGTCGCACCCCGCGCCCTGGGTCGAGCAACGTCGCCTCGTGAGTGTGTTTGGAAAGGCCGTCGTCGATTACAAGAACTTCTGGTACCTCACCGTCACGGGGCGGAATGACTGGACATCGACGATGCCGCCGGGGGCGGCCTCGTTCTTCTACCCTTCGATTTCGACGAGCTTCGTGTTCTCCGACGCCTTCCCCTCGATCGGACGGTTCATGACCGGGAAGGTCCGCGCGGCGTACGCCGAGGTGGGGAAGGACGCGAAGCCGTACGCCTACCGGCCCGCGCTCCAGAATAAGACGACTGCCTATGGGGGCTACGGCTACAACTTCTGGGGGCCGAACCTGGGCCTGAAGCCGGAGTTCGCCAAGTCCTGGGAGATCGGCGCCGAGGTGAGTTTCTTCCACAACCGGCTCGGGCTCGACGGCACCGTGTACCGGAAGGTCACCGAGGACCAGATCGTCGAGAACGTCCGCGGCAGCTACGGAACGGGGTTCATTCTCTTCAACCTAAACGGCGCCTCGACGCGCGCCCGGGGCTTGGAGCTCACGGTGCACGCGACGCCCGTCCTGAAGCCCACGTTCGCCTGGGACGTCGTGGCGAACTGGACGAGCGCCGGGCAGGTCGTGACCAGCCTGCCCCGCGGCATCCCGGAATCCTACGTTTCGGATACGTGGCTGTACGGCAACGTGCGGAACGGGACGATGGTGGGTCTTTCCACCATGTCGCTCACCGGCTTCTTCTATCTCAGGAACAACAGAGGCGACCTGCTGATCGACCCGACCACGGGCCTGCCCGTGCGATCGGACGTCTTGTCGGGCAACTTCGTCGATCGCGGGTACGATCGCCAGCCGGATTTCACGATCGGCCTCACGAACAGCTTCCGCTACAAGCGCTTCGGTCTGGAGTTCCTGGTGGACATCCGCAAGGGCGGGGACGTCTTCGACGCCACCGACCACTTCCTTACGGCGCACGGCCTCAGCCTGCAGACGCTCGATCGCGACCAGCCGCGGATCGTGAAGGGCGTACTGATGGACGGAAAACAGAATAGCGCCAATCCGACGCCCAACAACATCGTGGTCCTCCCGAGCGCGAACCCCGCCTACTACACCAGCATGAGCGAGGAGCTGTTCATCGAGCGGGACATCAACTGGCTGCGGCTGCGGGACGTGCAGCTGAGCTATGAGCTGCCGCAGGGGTTCCTTGGCTCCCGCAATGCCAGCGTGTTCGTCAAGGGGACCGATCTGCTCCTGATCACCAACTACACGGGGCTCGACCCGATCGTGAACGGCAACACGGCGGCGGTGGGCGGCTCGGGCGGCGTGGGGATCGACTTCGGCAATTTCCCCATGCCACGAGGGCTGAACTTCGGCATCCGG
>QHTT01000111.1 GCA_003220935.1 Gemmatimonadota bacterium | reverse complement strand
CAGCCCGCCCCCGGCATCCCTTGCCTTTCTGCTCTGGCGGCTGTTGCGCGGCGGGGCGCTTCGCGCCGGGCCTGGCTTTCGCCGGCGGACGAGGACGCGGGGACGGCGGGGCGGGCGGCCGGGAGGGCGGCGCCGGCCGTGCCGGAGGGGCGGGCGCGACGGCGCTGAAGTCCTTCATCACCTGCGTGCCCCCGCCCTTGGTCATCCCCAGCGCGTCGTCGCTGGGCTCGAACACCAGCTGCACGTCCCCGAACCGCAGCAGTGCACCGGGCGCCAGGGGGCTCTCTCCTTTCACGCGCTCGCCGTCTACGAACGTCCCATTCGTCGACTCGAGGTCCACGATCACCCACACGCCTTCGCGACGCTGCAGTTTCGCGTGAGTCGTCGATACCGACGGGTCAGGGAAGACGATATCGTTGTAATCGGCCCGCCCGATGTTGAACACCGGGGTCCTCACCGAGAGGCGTTGATTCTTGAGCGCGCCACTCTTCACCAGCAGGCTCGCGAGCGGGGCGCCCTGGGATGGGCGCGACGCATCCTCGACCCCGTACAGCGTGTCCTTGAGCCGCTCGCCGGCGCCCGGGGGAGGCGCAGCGGGGGCCAGGGGGCCCACGCGGGCGGCAGGGCGAGCGGAGGCTGGGGGGCGGGGGGGGGGGGGGGGGGTGGGGGGGGCCGGAAGCGGCGGGGCCTCGAACTGGGGCGCCGGTCTGCCGGGGCACGGCCGGTGGCGCTTCAGCGACCGGCCCCGGTTGAGGGGCTGGAGCTGAAGTGATCACGTCGGCGTAGAAGCGGAAGTTCTCCTCACCGATCCGGATGACGTCGGCACGCTGCAGGATGCGCTGCCCCTGCACGCGCTCATCGTTCACGAACGTCCCATTGGTGCTCGAGTCCACCAGCAGGTAGCCTTGCGCGGTCTGGACGATTTCGGCGTGCCGGCGAGACACATCCTTCCCGGGAACGACGATGTCGCTCCCTGCCTCGCGCCCGAACACCACCGAGGTGCTCGTGATCACGTACTCCCGGCCGTCGGTGAGGCTCACCACCCGGCCGCCCGTGTTGGTGGTGGCGCCCGGCTTGGCGGGGGCCCGCACCGGCGCCATCGCCTCCGGCAGCTGGACCTTCTGGACGAACTGCGTGCTGCCAGAGCGACGCTCGTCCACGAACGTGAGCTCGTGGCCCCCGAGTTCCACCTTGTCGCCGTGGAGGAGTGGGGTCGGCTCGGCACCCAGCCGCACGCCATTGATGAGCACTTCGGCTGCCGGGGTGGCCTTGCGGATGACCACCTGCCCATCCGGCTGCCCCTGAAGCATCGCGTGCAGCGGCAACACCCCTGCCCCGGTCAACGGGATCGCGCAGGCTGCGTCGCTGCCCAGCGCCACCTCGCCGACCGGGAGGCTGAACTTCCTGTCACCGAGTTCTAGCAGCGGCATGACGCGGAGCCCCTAAGCCGGAAGAGCCAGCGCCGGAAGTTACGCCCGGCGTTGTAACCGCGCAAGGAAACACGGGTTACGCGCGCGGGCGCGGATGACGCGGCTCGCCGCGGTGGCGTCACCGATCGACCCCCTCCGCAGCGACCGACTCCTCGCGGCCGACCAGGCCTCGCTTGAGCCAGTGCCAGAAGAGGAGCGACCCGACGATGACCGTCGCGTAGCTGTTGATGAAGCGCCAGATGAGCGTGTACGTCGGCAGCTGGGCGGGCTGAACGTAGATCTGCATCACCGCCGCCGACAGCAGCTCGGCCAAACCCGACGAGCCAGGAGTCGGCGCAAAGTAGAGCAGAAAGGTGATGAACGTCTGCAGCAGGAGGATGTCGACGAAGTTGGTGTGCAAGCCAAGCGTGCGGAGGGCGACATAACCGGCGAGCAGCTTGTTGGCGTGTGAAGGGCCGGACAAGAGGACGGCCCAGAGCAGCGCCAGCCAGCCTTTCGGACTGCCGAAGGCCACCAGGCAGTCGTGCGCCCGGTCGATTCCCTCCCGCAGCTGCTCGATCCGCGCGGCCACCCGGCGGCTCTTGCGCTCGAGGCGCGTGGCCAGCCAGTGCACGGCGTCACGCAGCCACACCGGGAACACCATGGCGACGAGCATGAGGACGCCCAGAACGCCGAAGATCGTGAGGCTGGTGCGAAACAGGCCGTAGTAGGTAATGCCCAGCACCACGTTGTGCTCCGCCAGCGACTTGCCGGCGCCGAGGTAGATGGCGAGCGGCCCGGCGAGCGCGAAGAAGGCGACGGTGGCGACGAAGGTCATGAACGTGGAAGTCATCGCTTCGGGGAGGCGCACGCCCGCGCGGCGCATCGCCCACATCATCGTGGGACCCGCGCCGGTCTGAAACGGCGTGAGATAGGCCGCCCAGGCGCTCATACCGCCGGCGATCACCATGTCGCCCCAGCGCACACCCGGGTGCACGTGCCGCGCCACGACCCACAGCCGGCTGCCCCCGCCGATCCAGTCCATCGAAGCGAGCCCGAGCCCGACGAGCAGCCACCGCCAGCGGAGATGTGCGAGAGCGGAGAGAAACGCCTGAAGGTTTTCGCCGAACACCACCAGGACGACGACGACGCCCATGAGGGAGATGACGGCGAAAAGCTCGAGGCCGCGGCGCAAGAGGCGCGGCGTCAGGGCGAGGGCCATGGTGGGGCGAAACTACGGGCGCTCGGGGCTCGAGGCTAGGGTTTGGCGTTCGCGGAAGCTCGCGCCCCGAGCCTCTAGCCCCGAGTCCCTGTTATCTTGATTGGTTATGCGCGCATCCCCGGACCGCGTGGTCATCCGCAACGCGCGGCAGCACAACCTCAAGGGCATCACCGTCGAGCTGCCTCGGCGTGCGCTCTCCGTGATCACCGGCCCGTCCGGTTCGGGCAAGAGCAGTCTGGCGTTCGACACGCTCTACGCCGAGGGGCAGCGCCGGTATATCGAGTCCCTGTCCACCTACGCCAAACAGTTCCTCGATCGGATGCCCAAGCCCTTGGTGGACGCCATCGAGGGGATCTCCCCCGCGGTCGCGATCGAGCAGAAGAACCCCACCACGAGCAGCCGCTCAACGGTCGGGACCGCGACCGAGATCTACGATTTTCTGCGGCTGCTGTGGGCCAGGGTAGGAACGCAGCATTGCGTGAAGTGCGGGCATGAGGTGAAGGCGGATACGGTGCAGGAGGTGGTGGACGCATTGATTGCGGATTGCGGATTGGCGATTGCGGATTCGACAGGCCGGACTCCGGACCAACAATCCGCAATCCGCAATCCGCAATCCGCAATTGTCGTCACCTTCCCCTTGCCTCCCAGCGCCCACCGCCCCGATGTCGAGCTCGCCGCCCAGTTGCGCGCGGCGGGCTTCGTGCGCGCCCAGCTCGACGGGGCCGTGATGCGGCTGGATGAGCCGGACGCCGAGCATCGCGTGCGAGAGGCGGGAGAGGTGCTCGTGGTGGTCGACCGGCTCGCCGCCTCGGAAGGAAACCGCGGGCGGCTCGCGGACGCGGTCGCGACCGCGTTCAACGAAGGCGAGGGTGTGGCCGTGGCGCTCGAGAATGGGGACCGCCGCCGCTTTTCCGAACACCCCACCTGCTCGCACTGTGCCACGCCGGCCCCGGCGCTCACGCCGATCCTGTTCTCCTTCAACAACCCTCGCGGCGCGTGCCCCGGCTGCAACGGCTTCGGGGCCGTGCTCGAATACGACGAGTCGCTCATCGTCCCCGACCCCAAGCGGAGCCTGGCAGGGGGCGCGCTGGACCCGTGGACCAAGCCGCGCTACGAAGGTCGGCGCCGCATCCTGCGAGAGGCGGCGCGCGCCCGCGGCATCCCGCTCGATACGGCGTGGCACGAGCTGGCCGAGCGGGACCGCCACTTCCTGCTACACGGGGCGCGCGATGGCTTCCTCGGGATGTTCCCGTTCCTCGAGCGTCTGGAGGCGAAGCGGTACAAGCAGTACATCCGCGTCTTCCTACGCCAGTATCAGCTCGCCAAGACGTGCCCCGCGTGCGGCGGGGCGCGCCTCAAGCCCGAGGCGCTCGCCGTGCGGGTCGGCGGCAAGAGCATTGCGGAAGTCGCGGGTCTGACGGCCGGCACCCTCCGCGACTGGATCGCGGGGCTCGCGCTGGCGCCATTCCAACAGGCGGTGGCGGTTCACATTCTGGCGGAGCTCGCGGCGCGCGTCTCCTTCGTCAACGACGTCGGGCTCGGGTACTTGACGCTCGACCGTCTGACCCGGACGCTGTCGGGAGGCGAAGCGCAGCGCATTGCGCTCTCGAACGCGCTCGGCTCACACCTCGTGGACACGCTGTACGTGCTGGATGAGCCCTCCATCGGCCTGCATCCGTCGGACATCGACCGCTTGCTGGGGCTGCTCCGCCGCCTGGCGGACGCCGGCAATACCGTGGCGGTCGTCGAGCACGACCCCGCGGCGATCCGCGCCGCGGACTGGATGATCGAGCTCGGCCCCGGGAGCGGCGAGGCGGGCGGGCAGGTCGTGTATCAGGGACCGGCCGCGGCCGTGCGCGACGCGGGCACACTCACCGGGCAGTACCTCTCGGGCGAGAAGCGTATCGGGGTCCCGTCGGCACGCCGTCCCGCCCGGCGCTGGCTCAGTCTGAGCGGCGCGCGCCTGCACAACCTCGCGGGGGTGGATGTGCGGATCCCGCTCGGCACGCTGACAGTAGTCACCGGAGTGTCGGGCTCGGGGAAGTCGACGCTCGTGCACGACGTGCTGTATCGCCAGCTCGAGGCCCGCCTCACCGGGGCCCACACCGCCAAGCAGCACCTCGGGGAGCCGGTCGGCGAGGTGCGCGCCGTCGAAGGGTGGGACGCGATCGCGGACGTGGTGCTCGTCGATCAGGCGCCGATCGGCCGGACTCCCCGGTCCAACCCGGTGACCTACATCAAGGCGTTCGACGAGCTGCGCGCCCTGTTCGCCGCCGAGCCGCTGGCGCGGGCGCGCGGCTACACCCCGAGCACGTTTTCTTTCAACGTGGCAGGGGGCCGCTGCGAAGCGTGTGAGGGCGCGGGACACGTCCTCGTAGAGATGGTGTTCCTCGCGAACGTGTTCGTGCCCTGCGAGATCTGCGAGGGGAGACGATTCAAGAAGGACGTCCTCGAGGTCAAGGTCCAGGGCAGCGCGATCCATGAAGTGCTCGAATGGACCGTGGATCAAGCGCTGCGGCGCTTCCATCGGCAGCCGCGGCTGGCGCGCGCCTTGTGGCATCTGCAGCAGGTAGGGCTCGGCTACCTCCGGTTGGGCCAGCCCGCCACGACGCTGTCGGGCGGCGAGGCGCAGCGACTCAAGATTGCGCGCGAGCTGGCAGTGGCGGGCAGTGCGAAGCGGCGGGGCCGCAAGCTCTACATCCTGGACGAGCCCACCACCGGCCTGCACTTGGACGACGTGCGGACCTTGTGCCGCGTGCTCGACCGGCTGGTCGACGCGGGGCACACGGTGCTCGTGATCGAGCACCACCTCGACGTCGTGAAGCGTGCCGACTGGATCATCGACATGGGGCCGGGTGCCGGCGAGGCCGGCGGTCGCGTTGTGGCCCAGGGCACTCCCGAGAGCGTCGCCTGCTGCGCCGGCTCCGCGACAGGCCGGTATCTGCGGGACCTGGCCTGATGGGGGGCAACGTCCTCCGCGTCCTCATCGTGGAAGACTCCGCCAGCGACGCGGAGCTGATGGTGCGCGCGCTCCGGCAAGCCGGGTTCGAACCCGACCACCACCGCGTGGAAACCGCCGCGGCCATGCGCGCGGCGCTTGACGGGCAGGCGTGGGACGTGGTGCTCAGCGATTACAGCCTGCCCGGCTTCGACGCCATGGGCGCGCTCGCGCTGCTCCGGGACGCAGCGCCGGACGTGCCGTTCATCGTGGTGTCGGGCAGCGTCGGGGAGGACACAGCCGTCGCCGCCATGCAGGCGGGTGCCGCCGACTACGTCATGAAGGACCGGTTGCAGCGCCTCGCCTCCGCCGTCACCCGGGCCATCGAGGGGGCGGTCGGGCGCCGCGAGCGCCGGCGCCTGGAAGAGCAGCTGGCGCACTCGCAGAGAATGGAAGCCGTGGGCCGGCTCGCCGGTGGGATCGCCCACGATTTCAACAACGTCCTCACTGCGGTCCTCGGTTCGATCGAGCTGCTCTTGCTGGACGAGCCCCCGGGGCGCCCGCACCGCGAGGAGCTCGACATCATCCGCGACGCGGCGACACGCGCCAAGGACCTCATCCGCCAGCTCCTCGCTTTCAGCGCCCGACAGGTGCTCCAGCCAGCGGTCGTCGACTTGAATCGCCTGGTCCGCGACGTCGCCAAAATGCTGCGCCGGCTGATCGGCGAAGACATCAAGCTCGAAACGCTGCTGGCGCCGGAGCTGGGGGCCGTGCGGGTCGATGCCGGACAGATGGAGCAGGTACTGGTCAACCTCGCGGTGAACGCCCGTGACGCGATGCCCGAAGGTGGCCGCCTGACGATCAAGACAGACAACGTCGACGCGGGCGGGAGCCAGGTGCTACTTCACGTGTCGGACAGCGGGGTGGGCATGGACGAGGAGGTCCAGGCGCACTTGTTCGAGCCGTTCTTCACCACCAAGCCGCGCGGCAAGGGGAGCGGGCTGGGACTCGCCACCGTGTACGGCATCGTGCGTCAAAGCGGCGGGCACATCGCTGTGGACAGCGCGCCGGGCCGCGGAGCCACGTTCCGCGTCTACCTGCCGCGCGTCGAGGCGCCGCTCGACCCCACCGACCGCCCGAGACCGGTGACCGCGCCTGCCGCCGGCAGCGAGACGATCCTGCTCGTCGAGGACGAGCACCTGGTCCGGCTGCTGGCGCGGAAGGTGCTCGAGCGGGCGGGCTACCGGGTCCTGGTCGCGGCGGGCGGGGCCGAGGCGCTGGACCTGGCGGAGCGATACGCTGGCACGATCCATTTGCTCCTCACCGATGTGGTGATGCCCGGGATGAACGGCCGCGAGCTGATGCGCCGCCTCGCCCCGCTGCGCCCCGACCTGCGCGTGCTGTACATGTCCGGGTACGCCGACGAAGCCGTCGCGCAGCACGGGGTGCTCGATCCCGGGACCGCCTTCCTGCAGAAGCCGTTCACGCCCGGGGGGCTGGCGGATAAGGTGCGCGGCGTGTTGGACACGCTAACCGCGTGACCCGCCGCCAGGCCGACCTGACGCTGCTGCTCGCGACGTTCCTGTGGGGTACGAGCTTCGTCGCGGTGAAGAGCGCGCTGAGTTCGGCCACCCCGTTCGCCTTTCTCACGGTGCGGTTCGGGGTCGCGACGCTCCTGCTCGCCCCCGGGACGCGGTTTGACCCTCGGCCAACGGGCCGCGAACTGCGCGGCGGTCTGCTGCTCGGCGCGCTCGTCGCGCTCGGCTTCATCACGCAGACGGCGGGTCTGGTGATCACCACGCCGTCGCGGTCAGCGTTCATCGTTTCCGTCTCCTCGGTGCTCGCGCCCATCATCGCGCTCGCGATCCTGGGGCAGCGGCCCGGGTGGCTCACGCCCCTCGGGCTCGCGCTCGCCACGCTGGGGATCTACCTCCTGACCGCCCCGGATGCCGGGGGCCTCAACCGGGGCGACCTGCTGACGCTCGTCTGCGCCGTCACGTTCGGCGGGCAGATCGTCGGTGTCACGGAGCTGACGCGCGACTACGACGCGCGCCGTCTGGTGTGGTTCCAGGTCGCCGGCACGGCAACGGTGGCGGGGCTCGCCGCGGTGC
>QHTT01000153.1 GCA_003220935.1 Gemmatimonadota bacterium | reverse complement strand
CCCAGGCGAGCGAGCGATCGCGCAGCGTGTAGGTGAAGGACCCCTGCGGGATGTTCTTGCCGCTGCGCGTCGTCGAGGCGACGAGGCCGCCGGAGAACTGGCCACGGGCCGCGTCGTAGCTGCTCGTGACGACGCGGGTCGAGCGGATGGCATCCTGCGGCACGCTGCCCGAGCCGAGCGATAAGCCATCGAGCGTAAGCGCGTTCGCCGTGGGGCGTTGGCCCGCCACCGAGAAATCGGCCTCCGTCGAATCCGTGGCGGCGAGCGCGAGGACGCCGGGCGCGAGGGCGGCCACCGTCTTCAGGTCGAGCGCGTCGACCGGGAGGCGCGACAGCTGGTCCGCGGACAGGCTGCGCCCGACCGCGCCCGGTCCCACGCGCTCCACCAGGCGGGAGCCGCGCCGGGCGCTGACGGTCACGGCCTCGAGCGGGACGGCCGACGCCCCCATCTGCACGTTCGCGACGAGCCGGTCCTCGTCTCCCTCGCGCGCGACGCTGACGGTGGCGGGGGCCATGCCGATGAAGCGGATCGTGAGGTCGTATTGTCCGCCGCCATCGGGGAACACGATGGTGAAGCGGCCGCGCGCATCGGTCGTGGCGTGGCGCGTGATCTGGGTCTCGACCGAGAGGGCCTGCACGAGCGCGCCGGCCAGCGGCTGGCTATCGGGCCCGACGACCGTGCCGGTGATGATCTCGGTCGTCGTCCCGACCTGCGCGGCGGCGCGGGACGCCGCGAGCGAGAGCGCCAGCGCCAGGAGCAGCGGCGACGGTCGCGCACGCATCCGGATTACCCCAGACAGTCCCGCGCCGCCGCCACCGCCGCGGCAACCTTCTCGGGCCACTGCGCCTCCTGCCGCCGGAAGATCGCGCTCGCCACTTCGACGAGCGCCCCGGCGCAATGCAGCTCAAAGCGCGGGCGCCAAGCTCCTGGCGCGTGCTCGAAGTACTCCGCCGCGAACAGCCGGGCAGCAGCGCGCGCCTCCTCGGCCGGCATCGCATCCAGGCCGACCCTGCCGGCGACATACGCGAACATATGAGCGGGGTCCCGCACGGGATCACCCAGCACCACCGAATCGAGGTCGATGAAGATCACCCGGTCGCCCGCCAAGAAGACATGGTCGGGCTTGAGATCTCCGTGAATCGGCGCGGGCGCCACCTCCTCCAGCCCGGCCGCTACGGCGGCGGTAATCGCCCGAACTTGGGCGGCGAGCTCGGGCCGCGCCCACTCGACGATCGACGCCCCCCGCCGCAACTCCTCGAGCTGAACGGCCAGGGGGCTCTCCGCCACGTTCGCGCCCCCGAGGTCATCCTGATTGAACGCCGCCACGGCCCGGGCGGTGATGCGTAGCGCATTGGCCGCATCATGACCGCCCCGCAGCAACCGCTGCAACGCGGTGCCGGGAGCCTCCTCCAACACGAGGGTGCGCAGGTCCGCGCGGTAGGCGACGGGCCGGACCACGGAGTAGCGGATTTCGCCCCGTTCAACGCGCTGTCCGAGGGACTGCAGCAGCTCGAACGTGTGTTCGCCGTGGTCGTTGCGATACACCTTCACGAAGCAGCGCAGCGTTGCGGCGCGCCCCGTCGCCGCGTCGCACGCCTGCAGCGTGTAGTTGAGCGCGGCGCCGAGCTCCGTGCGGTAGCGCGTCGGCGCCATGGTGCGCTCCGTGACACGCCACTCACCCGGCGCCAGGCGCGCGAGCAGCTGCGGCTCGAGATCGCGCAACGCGCCACCCAGCACTAGCCTGAGATTCCTGAGCTTGCGGTCGTAGGGGAACACCTGCACGACCATCTCGAGGTCGGGAATGAAGCCCACCGGCTGAAACGTCAGCCAGTCGTCTGGGATCCCCTGGGACGGATCGGCGGCCTGCATCTCCCGCCACAGCCGCTCGGCGGCGCCCTTCTGGGCGTACAACAGGCCGGTCACTCCCTGGTCGCAGCGCCGGCCCGTGCCGGGCTCGAGCAGGTGCAAAGTGTATTGCAGCACGCAACGTGCGGTGGACTGGCGGCACCGAAACCGCAACGGGACGCAGTCCTCGATGCGATAGCGTTTCCCCGCCGCCGGCTCGAGATGGCGGCGGAACAGCTC
>QHTT01000110.1 GCA_003220935.1 Gemmatimonadota bacterium | reverse complement strand
CTGGCAGATCCTCGGCGCTATCGTCGCCGCCGACCGCCCACAGCCGGTTGCGTGGCTCGCTCGTAACCTGGGCGCGAATCGCCAAAACGTGCAGCGGATCATCAACGACCTGCACAAGGAAGGGCTCGTCGCATTCGAGGCCAACCCGCATCACCGGCGGGCGCAACTTGTCGTTCTGACTGACAAGGGAAGACAGACGTTCGATGCTGCCATGCGCTTGCAGGCCCCTTGGATCAACAGCCGCTCGGACGGGCTCTTGGTCAAGGACATAGAAACAGTCCACCTGTAATAACGGCGTTGCGAGAAAACCTGGAAGCCAACGACGAAGCTGCATCGGCTCGACTGGAGCGGCAGCCAGAACGCTCAGCGTAGCCCAATCCGTCGGGTCGCCGACGCGCATTTGAGTCGTTCGCGTGCCACCCACCAAACGAGCTCGGCGCCTTGCCGTCTCGCCACGCGAGTCCGGGATCAGCCCCTGCAGGGTGCACCCTGAAGTGCACCCTGAGTAGCGGGATTTAGGGGGACTATCGCGGACGTGGGCGGAAAGCTGCTCGGTCGATCTCCGTCTTCGAGGGACGCTTACGGAGTCGGCGGGTCTTCGGGGGACTTCGGAGGCTCGTCTCCAAAACCGGGGGTTGCAGGTTCGATTCCTGCCGGGCTTGTAAGAGCCGCACCGAATGGTGCGGCTCTTTCAGTCCCGGGGAATCTTTGCCGCCGTCGCTCGCCTGCGCCCGCGACATTACCGGTCGATTCCTGCCGGGCCTGTTAGCGGAGCATCTTACCCCGCGTTGTCGCGCGCTCGCGGCGCTTGAGACTGGAGGACTTCATCGGACGACCCCGCCGTCGATGGCTACTTGTTCGGGCCGATCACCGAGCAGCGGTACACTTCGTCGGTTGGCGCGAGCGTGATCTCACCGGCCGCCGCTGCATCGGCGACTTCGTTGTCCGAGAACAGTTGCCGCGGTGCGTGGCCGGCGTTGAATGAGATCTGCACCTCGCGCCACAGCGGGTTGAAGCCGTCCCCCTGAATCGCGTCGAGCACGCTTGTGAACATGACGCCTGCGGCCTCGCAGGCGTCGCACATGTAGATGGTGTTAATCGAGCCGTTGTGCGCGAGCAACGCCTGCTCCGCGCCGCCGGGCTCCTCCTTGAAGTTGATGGTGAAGAGCTGGGCGTCATAGTAGGCCGGCATTACGCCGCCGCGGCCGTTGGCCGACGCGTCGGCAGAGAGCAGGCTCCGACCAGCGTTTTGCCGAGCGACCACGCCGGTTGGCGCCGCGCTACACGACGTGACGAGGACGGCGAGGCCGATGGGCAGGGTTAGGGAACACCGCATGAGACACCTCCGCTGCTAGGGCGAGCAGGCAATCATGGAGCCACGCCTCGGTGGTTTCCAGATCGCGGCATGTCAGAAGGGTGTCAGGCCCTCGTCGTTCGAGGTCGCGACGGAGCGCTTAGGAGCGTTGTGCCATGGCTGACACCGCTGGCGGCCGACCACGCCTCCAAGCGCGGGCCCTTCCGTAGCCAATTGCACAAGCCCAGGCGTGGGTGTACGATAGCATCTCCAAGAGAGGTCACTTCAGTGGAGGCTGAGCCATGTGGAGTCGTGGCAAGATCCTCACAGCCACAGGATTGTTCTTGCTGCCTCTTCTGTTCGCCACCGCTCTAGGCCAAGGGGACGACAAGCCAATCGTTCAGAACACGCCACCTGGCAGGTTCCAGAAGATTCCAAATCTGCCTGATTGCATTACCGCCGCAGTGGAACAGGGTGACCCTACGAAGGGTGCATCGGTGCTGATGGTCAAAGGCGCCCGTGGATGTAAGGCGCCGTGGCACTTTCATACAGCGAACGAACAGCTCATGATGGTTAGTGGTGTCGGAAGGGTGGAAGTGAAGGGCGAGCAAGCCGTGAACCTACATACCGGCGGGTTCGCCTATGCTCCTGTCAGACATGTGCACCAGTTCACATGCGTAGGCGGTTCGTGTTCGTTCTTTCTGCACTCGGACGCGCCGTTCGATATTCATTACGTCGATCAGAGCGGTAACGAGATTTCGACCGAGCAAGCTCTGAGCAAGCGGCATAAGATGTAGTACATGGGGCCTCCGAGGTGGAGGTAGCACGCGTCTGTGAATGTGCTCCTTGCAAGCGGACGCACGCATTTCACATGAGCGCCTCCCTCGGAAGCCCTGCGCTTTCGGGGATTCCCCGTGTCACTTCCTGCGCGTCCCTGCGGTCTTCAGCCAGATGACGTCCCCCGACGCGTAGCGCGCCTCGATCGTGCCCGTCATCGTGTCGCCCTTGTAGTGCCCCGCAGTGCGTGTCGTCACCATCTGACCGGGGCGCAGCACGCTCTCGAACGGCCCCGCCTCCGTGACCACGCTGTCGCCGCCGACCGCGACAACCCGGACCGGGATGGGCTCGCGGTTGGCGAGCTTCATCGTCCAGCCTTTGCCGTCGGCCGTGGCCGTCACCACGGACGGCACCACCACGCTGTCCTTCGGGCCGGCCATGGACTTGACGTCCCAAGTGCCGGCGACTTGAGAGAGCTTGATGCCACCGCGCTGCGCTGGAGTCCGGGCCTGGGCGTCTGCGGCCGTGGCGTGACCAATGAGAGCGACGGTGGAGGCTAGCAAGAAGGCGCGCATGGGAAGGTCCTCGAGAGGGAGGGGGATGAACGTACCGTGCGGTGCGCAGGGCGGCAATACGATGCCGCCAAAAAACAGCCCCTTCCTGCCGGAAGACTGCCCTACCAGGCGCCCGCGAGGACGCGACAGGTTAGAATCGGTACAGGGACCCTGACGCGGAGCGCCAACGCCGGCGTTGCTAGGGGTGCGCTCCAAAACCGTGGGTTGCAGGTTCGATTCCCGCCGGGCCGGGAGTCTCAGCGACGCGGCTGGAACAGCTCCACCGGGTTGCCCGAAGGTCGTCGAGAATGACTTGCGAGCCGCCGGGCCCGGCCACGACGTCGCTCGTGCGGAATGACACCCCCGCAGCACGCAGCCGCGTAACCTCCGCCGCGAGATCGGTCACTTCCAGGTGAATGCGGTTCCAGCCGCCCGGTACCTGGCGGCGACCGTCCGGCAACGGACGCTTCCCCGAGCTACCCTCACCGCTGAGGAGGAGCCGCACGCCGTCTCGGACGACCGATGCAAAGGCTGGCGAGGCGTCTTGCTCCAGCGTGAAACCGAGGAGCGTCGTATAGAACCGTATTGCCGCAGGCACATCGTCAATCATGTAGCGCATGCTGACCCTGGACATCGGTAACTGCCTCGTCAGTCCGTTACGCGGTTTCAAGAAGCACGCCCGCGAGGCCGCCCGCCAATACCAGCCACGCCGAATTCACTCGGTAGCGAAGCAAGAGGAGTGCGCTCCCCAGCGCCAAGGCCGTGCTCAGCCAATCCACGAGCGCAGCTCGTCCGAGGTGCCACGTCACCACGGCCATCAGGGCGAGCGAGGCGACGTTGACGCCGTCGAGCACCGCTCCAGCGGTCGGCGAGCGCCGCAGGCGGGGCACGAGCGGGCCGCTGGCGGCGACGAATACGAACGCCGGTAAGAAAATGCCGACAGTCGCGACGACCGCACCGGCACCGCCCGCCAGCACCTAGCCGACGAAGGTCGCCGTGGTGAACACGGGCCCGGGGGTCACCTGTCCCACGGCGACAGCGTCGAGCAGCTGCTGTTCCGTGAGCCAGTGAAACCGCTGCACGAGATCAGCTCGGAGGAACGCGAGCAGGACGTAGCCGCTGCCGAATAGCACCGCGCCGATCTTGACGAACACACCCAACAGCGGCCAGAGCCCGACGCTCGCGCTCGTCGTGCCGACACTGGCCACCGCGCCGCCCGCGGCTGCAGCCGCTCGGAGCGAGGGCCACGACGGGACGGCCAGGAGACGCAGGCCGGCAGCTCCGACCGACGACCGGAGCCGGCGCGCGCCGCGGGCGAGCGGTGCGATCGCACCCGCCGCGGCGAGCACCACCAACTCGTTGACCCCAAGGGCGGTGGCGAGGACGGCCCCGGCACCGAGCACCCCGAGCCACGGTGTTTTCACCGCGGAACGGCCCAGTCCCCAGAGCGCCTGGACCACGACGCCGATGACGACGGGCTTGACGCCGTAGAGCACGCCCGCCGCCGCGGGCACGGTGCCGAACCGGACGTAGGCCCAGGCGAACGCGCTCACGATGAGCGCAGCGGGCAGGATGAAACACACACCGGCGAGGATCAACCCCGGCCAGCCACGCCGTCCGTAGCCGATGTGAATCGCCATTTCCGTCGAGTTGGGTCCGGGGATCAGATTCGTCGCGCCCAGGTAGTCGAGGAATTGCTCGCGCGTGAGCCAGCCGCGGCGCCGCACGACCTCGTCCTCCATCATGGCGATGTGCGCCGCGGGACCGCCGAAGGCGATGGTGCCGAGCTTGAGAAACAGGAGCGCCAGCTCGCCGAGCGAGGTGCGCACCGGATGATTCACTTCTACCTTGATCGTCGAGACGATCCCCCGCGCGACCTGCGGCTTGGGATCAGACTGAGCAACGTTTGCACGAGCCCCACGGCACTGGGGTCGAGACCAGTCAGGTAGTCGAGGAGGGCCCGGGCCAAGCGGTACTGGGTGCCGTACGGACTCATACGCGATGCATCGTTATAGACCAGTGTTGAGCATGGTTGCGAACCTTTCTCGTCAGAAAGCAACTCTATAACCTCGAAGTTCCCGTCCGGTGGTCCTTGTCGTTCAAACCACATGACGGGCCGACGCATCAAATCGGGGCATCTGGAGAGGCAGGACCGGTAACACCGTTCAAAGGAACCCCATGAACACGCAACGACTCCTCATTGTCCTCACCGCCATAAACGCGGGCCTGCTCTCGTACCAGTTGGTCCAACCGCGTCCCGGTGCGGCGGCGACGGCCGATGTCCCGGCTGTGATCCGGGCACGCGCGCTCGAAATCGTCGATGATCGAGGGAAGGTTCGAGCCAGCCTGGCGGTGCTCCCGGAGGATCCAAAGGTCAAGTGGAAGGGCAGGCCCTATCCTGAAACCGTGTTGTTCCGTCTGATGAGTCCCGCCGGCAGGCCGAATGTCAAGCTCGGAGCATCGCAGCTGGGGGCGGGGCTTCTGATCGGCGGCGAATCCGACCCGACGTATGTCCAAGTGCTGGCGGAAGGTGGGGAGACCACCGTGAAGCTGATAAACAAGGACGGGTTGGAGCGGCTGATCAAGCCATAGGCTTGCCCGGCTCGCCCTCCGCGGCCAGAAAGCGCTCGATGCGGGGCCAGTCCCCCCGGGCGTCCTCGTATCCCAACTCGATCAGCGTCGTCGTATACGCCGGATCGAACAACAGGTAGCTCAGGAAGTCGACTGCGGTTGCGCGGTCCCCGCCGACGCCGCGCACCACCCAGCGGATCAACGGGGGCAGGCGGGCGCCGTGCCCGGCTGCGAGCTCGCCCAAGTCGCGGGACGGGCGCACCACCAGCAATCTGACCGGCCGTAACCCGTCCGGTGCCGGCACGCTCGCCGGCAGCCCCGCGAGCACCCGATTGAGGCGCTCCAGGCGCTCTACGTCCGCCTCCAGCGCGTCGAGAAAGATCGAGTGCAGCAACAGTCCTCCCACCTCCGCCAGGGTCGGATAGTTGCCGAGCCGTGGCACAACTGAGCGTTGCTCGGGATCGGCGCGCTGGGTGATGACCAAGAGCGCTCCGGCCCCCAGATGGATAGCGGGGGCGAGTGGCGCGGTCTGCCGAACGCTCCCGTCGCCGTAGAAAGCGTCGCCCACACGGACCGCGGAAAACAGAATCGGCAACGCCGCGGATGCCATCACATGGTCTATCGTCAACCGCACCCGGACCGCGTAGCGAAGAGCACGCCGCCAGGTGGGGACGTCTGAGGACCCGTGCACGAACGTCACCGTGTCGCCTGACGCGTACGACGTCGCGCTCAAGGCCGCGGCCCGGAGCCGCCCGGCGGCGATGTTCAGGTCGATGCCGGCGAGATCGATCCCGGCCGCGAGGAACTCTCGCAGCGGTTGCATGTCGAGGATGCCGTGAAGTGCCGCGGCCCCACTGCGGCGGCCGAGCGCCATCTGCGCAAGACTGCGGAGCAGCGCGCGTCCGATGCCGATCGGCCGGACGCGATACACGCGATCCACCGTCAGGCGGCTCCACTCGGTGCGCAGCGTTGCCGCGGCCGCGGCAAGCGGACCGCGGTGGGCGGCGAGGTAGACGGCGTTGATCGCCCCCGCCGACACGCCCGTTAGGATCGGAAACTCGAACGCGGGCGCGCGCTCGGCGATCGCGCACAGCACGCCAACTTGGTAGGCGGCCCGCGCGCCGCCGCCCGTGAGCACCAGCGCCAGCGCGGTGTGTATCTAGCCCCCGTCAGTCGCGGTGCTCGCGTAGGAGTCCCAGGAGGTCTTCCCCGTCGAGCAGTTCGAACTCGTCCCGTCGATTGCTTGCCCACGCCGCTGCGTTGTGTCGCCGATCAATGGGCTGTCCGACGCGGCGGAGGCCGCTCAACGCCGCCGTGAGGCGGCTGCGCGAGGCGCACGGGCAGGCTGTACGGCGGGCGGCCGCGGGGAACGGGGGAGCCCCAAAGTGAAGAAGAAACGTGTGCCCCAGCCGCGGCGCGCCTCGACCTTCAGCTCGGACCCCATCGCTGCGACCAGTGCCCGGCACATGGTGAGCCCGAGCCCAGTCCGCGAGAAAGTGTGGCCTATCCGCCCCGCGGCGCGCCGCAGCGGTTGGTAGAGCGTCCTGACGATCGTGGGACTCATGCCCTTGCCGTGGTCGCGCACGGCGAATTCGACTCGGTCCGGGCCCCGCTCTTGCGTCTCAATCTCGACCGACCCTCGATCGCTGAACTTGAGCGCATTCGTCGTGAGGTTCAGCAGGACGCGACTCAACGGCACAGGGTGACCGAGACGACTGTCGTGCTCGGGTGGGAGGAGTCGTATGGCCGTGCGTCTTTGTTCGGCCATCGGCTCGACGATGTCGCGCACCGACTGAAGAACGGTAGTCACCGAGAACGGCACACGGCGCTTTTCAGCGAGTTGGTCACCGCCCCGCGCCAGCTCGACGATGTCACTTGCTGCCGAGCTCAGCCCGAGCGCGGCGCCGTAGATCAGCCCAAGGTGCCGCCGCTGCAGCTCGTTCACCGGCCCGCTCCGGCCACGCTGGACCTCCTCCGCCAGAAAGAGAATAGCTGTGAGCGGAGAGCGCAGGTCGTGGACGATCGCCACCAGCAGTTCCAGGCCGTCGGGGCCCGAGAGCTGAGACGTGAAATAGCGTCCGCCATCGCGTCCCATGGCCTCGCGAACCCGCTCGATCGCGGTCAGGGTCGCGAGCGCCTCCCCATACCTGCTCACCTTCTCAGACCACGCGCGCACGACCTCGGCACGCAGCATGTCGAGCAGGAGCCGGCCGAGCGCGCTGCCGGCCCGCGGATCGATGGGCCGTTGCCCGTCTGCTTCCGGAACGCACACGGCAGTCGTAAGCAGCGTGAGGAGGTCGAGCACCTGCGCCACCTCTGCGTCGTCGCCCTGCTGGCTCCAAGCGGTTACGACCCGCCGAGCGGCAGCCCGTACCATTGGCAGGGGCACGGACGCGAAGGGCTCGGCCTCATCCAGCTGCCGCCGAACCATTCGGCCCGAACGAGTCCCGGGGGGGGAGCTGATGCGTCCTGAACGGGGGTGGGTGATGCGCATGCGCGACACTTGCAAGGGCACGGCGAATATGGCACGGCGGGGACTAACCCGCTAGGTGTGGCAAGACCCCGCCCAGGCGCCTTCGCGCAGCACCACTACGATCCGCTCGGCCGCTCTACCGTCCCAGCGCTCGATGACTGGAGCGGGATCGCAGCGCCGCCCCCATACCTCGTGCGCTGCGTCCCGGATGGCTGCGCGCTGGGCCGCGACGAGCCGATTGGTGCCCACCTTGCAGGTGATCGGCCGCTCAGTGTTCGGACGTACGGTCAGGCAAGGGATGCCGAGAAACGAGGATTCCTCCTGGAGGCCACCTGAGTCAGTGATTACCAGTTCGCTTCCCATGACAAGACTGAGCATGTCGATATAGGACACTGGCTCAAGGAGCACGAGAGCGTTGTTGGGAGGCTGCCAATTCAGACCGTGCAGGCGCGCCCGGGTCCGTGGATGGACCGGGAACAATACCTGCCGCTCTTCGGATAGCTCCGACAGTGTCACGAGTAGTTCCTGCAGCGTGTTACGACGGCGTACCGCAGGCAACAGCGCCACCAGGGAGTCGATCATGACGTTCCCAACGAAGTGAACGCGCTCGGATGGTACGCCCTCTGCGCACAGGTTGTCTCCCGCATCACGCGACGGTATGAATAGCAGATCAGACAGGCGGTCGGTCACGACGCGATTGATCTCCTCGGGCATCGACCAATCTCTGCTCCGCAGGCCGGCCTCGACGTGACCCACGCTGATGCCGAGTTTCGCCGCGACCAGCGCCGCCGCCAACGTCGAATTCACGTCGCCGTAGACCAGCACGATATCCGGCTGCACGCGCACGCAGATCGGCTCCAACCGCTGCATGATGGCGGCGGTCTGCTGCGCGTGTGATGCCGACCCGACGGCGAGGTTATAGTCTGGGCGGGGCATGCCAAGGTCCTGGAGAAAGGCCTCTGACATTTCCCAGTCGTAGTGCTGCCCCGTGTGAACGATGACGTGCTCGGCCCCGCGCCACTGGGCCAGTTGGCGGGCCAGCGGCGCTAGCTTCATGAAGTTGGGACGCGCTCCCACGACCGAGAGAACCACGCGCGAGCGACCGCGCCCGTCCATCAATAGATCCGGGTCAGGGTGTACACCGCGGCGGGGATGGCGACGAGGATGCCCAGGATCCGGACGGTGCGCTCGACGTCGCCCGAGCTGGGCACGTACACCCGGTCGCCCGCGCGCAGGCTCAGCTGGTCGAGCGTGGCCCCGCTGCCCAGCGCCTGCTCCAACAGCTCCCCACTCCAGATCTCTTGCCGCGCCCGTTCGACCCGCATCCCGGCTACCTTAGCGTGCGGCGTCAGCCCGCCTGCGGCGGTGACCAGGTCCGCGAGCGGTAGCTCTGGGGGCACCGCGTAGAAGCCGGCCTTGGCCACGTTGCCCTCCACCAAGACCCGAAACAGCGAGCGAGCCTGGACGATCGGGTGGCGGAGGACGCGGGCGAGCTGCTGTTGCAGCCGGCCCTGCAGCTCGGAGCGTAGGACGCCGTCGAGCGGCACGGCGCCAACCTCTGGGAGTACCACGGCCGGTCCGGGCCCCACCGTGAACGTATCGGAGAGCTGCTGCTCGCCTTCGACCCTGAGGAAGATGCGGTCGCCAGGCTGGAAGTCCCCGTTCGCGAGCCTGCTGCGGATCAACCTCGCTTCCCGATCCTCCCGGTGTCGCTCGAGCTGGGCCAGCGCCTCCTGCAGGTATGGACGCGTAGCTAGGGCCGAGCCGACATCTCGCGCGGACAGCTGCTGGGCTGGCGCAGGGCGTGGCAGCCAAAGCAACGCGAACGAGAATCCGAACCAAAGAGCGACCGCTCTCACATCACGCATGGAGGACTCCTAGAGTAGCGGGGGCCCGAAACCGATGAGACCGAAGCGAGAGAGCTGCTCCTGCTTCTGGAGCAACCGCTGCGCAACATCTTCCCCATTGAGGAGGGTACCGCACCGGTCACACACCATTGCGAGCTCCTCGAGGCCCGCCGGGCGTACAGCCAACGGCGCGCTGAGCCGGGGCCGGCGTCGCCTCCCTGACCGGAAGAGGGCTTCACAGCGGCGACATAGCATCCGGTCGCCTCGGTGCTCGCCTGCGCGCGGCTGGCATTGGCACGCGGCGACAGCGCCTCAAGTTCCGGGCCGCGCGCGGCGCGCCAGAGGCACTCGCTCGAATCGAGTACTGTACCTCGACTTACCCCCACGAACGCGCGCGGTGCAGAGCGCCCGCACCTCGACGCCAAGCCGTCGGCGCGCCGCCGGTGGTGTCGTCGCTTTGCATCACTAAAGCACGCCTCGCACGCGCGGCGGGCCCATGGCGTATTCCGCTTCGTCCGCTGTGCCGTATCCGGACAGGTAACTGTGGTAACGGTAGACGCCTCGGGGCCGCACGTCGTTCACGACTACACCCAGGAGGCGGATCGGCAGGCGGTCCAGCACGCGGAGCTTGGTGCGGGCAAGCTCGAGGCTCGTGGCCCCTGTACGGAGCACGAGCAGCAGGCTGCCGGTAACCATTCCGAGCGTGTAGGGGTCCACGCCCGAGGCGAGCGGTGGGCTGTCGACGAGAATCACGCCATAGGAGCCGCGCAGGCGCGTCACGAGCTCCACCATGGCGTCCGAGCCCAACAGCTCGGGCGCGTCGCGGAAGTGTGTGCCGGCACTGATGAACTCGAGAGCTGTGTAGCTGGTGGCTTGAGTGACGCGCTCGAGCGGGGCACGCTTGGCCAGGACGTCGGTGAGGCCGGGCGTGCGCTGCGTCAGCATGGCGCGGTGCAACGACCCGCGCCGCACGTCGCCGTCGATGAGCAGGGTGCGCTGACCGGCCCCGGAATACGCGAGCGCGAGGTTCGCCGACACGAAGGACTTGCCATCGCCGATCCCGGGGCTCGACACGGTGACCAGCATCGGACCACCGCCACCATGAGTCTGGGACAGACTAAGACGGACGCTGCGCATGGCCTCGATCACCTGCGCGACGTGCTCGTCCTCAGGCCCAGCGCCGCGAACCTTGACGTGCGGCAGGACGCCGAGGATGGGAAGCCCTATGTCGTGCGTGACCTGCTCGGGGCAGCGCACGCGTGGGTCCGCCCGGTCACGCCGCACCACCCCCACGAGGCCGAGGGCCATGCTGCCCAGGAACGCCCCGAGGATCACTCCCGGTGCCGTGTTCCGCACGGGAACGAGCGGCGGTGTCGCAACGTCCAGGACACGGACATCCGGGATACTGCTCGCCTCGGCGAGGCGGGCTTCCTCGTAGCGCTGCTGCAGGGTGGTGAACAGGTTTTCAGCGACCGCCACCTCTCGCCGCAACCGCCCTTCCTGGATCGCCCGGGGGGGGATCTGGCGCAAGTCCTGCGACGCCAGGCGAATACGAGCGTCCCCCACGCTCTCCCGCATGGCGAGCTCGCGAATCAGGGCACGCGCCAAGCCGGGAATCGTCTTGCGTTCCAAGGTATCGACTTGCTCGCGCACGTAGCCGACTCGGGAGAAGTCGGCCGTGTAGCGGTAGCCCAGCGCCCGCTGCTCGGCCTGCTTGTCCGTCAGCTCCTTCAACGCCTGCATCAGTCCGGGCGACTGTTGTACCGACCCGATGACGCTCAGCGCGTCCCAAGACGCCGCCGAGTCGGCCGCCTGGGCCAGCGCCAGCTCGATCGCCTCGCGGTCGCGCCGCAGCTGCTCCCGCTCGACCTTCATGTTAAAGAATGCCGCGACGCCGGGATCGCGCGTGAGCTCGACGCCTGGCGCGACGGGCGTCACCCGGTCTGCTGGCAGCGTGATCGTTTGCACGCGGAAGTCCTCGAACACCTCCTCGGCGCTGCGCAGGTTGTGCTCCGCATACTGGAGCTGTTGCTGCAGGATCTTCGACAACTCGGTGAGCTTGTCTCGCTTGAGATCGGCGGCCACCGCCACGTAGCGCTGCACGACGGCGTTGAGAACCGCGGTCACGTGCCGAGCATCGTTCCCCGTCAGCTGGACGCTCAGGAAGTTGCCCGCTTCGTCTGTCTTGGCACGCAACCGCCGCGCCAACTGCTCGGCGGCGCTCCGCGGCGTCCCAACGGTGAAGTCGACCACCCGCCCGGGAAGCAACGCTCCGGCGCGCGCTGTCCAGCGGAAACCGAGCCCGTTCCCGATCGAATCACCCACGGCGGCGTGCTGCAGGCTGTCGCCCGCCGTGGTGAAGAGCGTGAACGCCCGCCCGCTCTCGTCCACGGCGAGCCGATACGCTCCCGGGCGGAAGGGAGCAGCGACTTCGAACGACTGGAACAGGTCGGAGTCGGCGGGTAACGCTGGCGTGACGTACAACCGCAGGTCACGCACCACGTGGTCCAGAACGACGTACGATCTGAGGAGCTGCAGCCAGGAGGACGCTTGGAGCAGCTGGTCGCCCCGGATCGGGCCCCGGTCCTCGGTCCGCGGGTCGTGTGACTCGATCCAAATCGTGGCCTGGACTTCGTACTCGGGCCGGAGGAACCGCGTGGCTGCCACGCCAATCAGGGTGCCGACGGTGCTGACCAGGACGACCACCCATTTGTACCGGGCCACCGCGCCGCGGTATTGCTGCCAATCATGGACACCGTCGTGCTCGGGACGAAATGCGCTCGGCACGGGCTGCGCGCCCCGAAACGGGCTGCCCGACCAAACCTCGGGGAAGCCGTCCGGCGGTGGCTGCGGTGGCTCGATGCTCGGCACGGGGTCCTTGCTCCGAGGGGACGGCCGCGGGGGCGGCCGACAGGCCATACCGCAATCCTGGTACCGCCCTGCGCCCCGGCGTGAGCGCGAGGGTATGCAAATCCGCAGGGCTGCCCAGGCACGGGGCAGTCACTTGCCGCGCTCCTTGGAGCGGCTGTTGCGCGAGTGGTACACAAGGAAAGCCTGTATCATTCGCGCAACAGTCGCCCTTGACAGCCTCGCCGGACAGGTGTAACTGCAGTGGTCGGACTGGCCCGGACTCTGCGTCGGCGTGCGGTAAATCACAGACGGCGCGGCCACCAGCCCCGCCCGGGGAGTCACCTGCATGCCTCCATCCTGGTCTAAAGCGCAGATGCGCGAGCCTGCCACGCGCGTCGCGCCGAATCTCCCTGAGCAGATGACGCACCTGCTCGCAATCGAGGCCGGGGCGAGGGCCAACATCAGGGTGCTCATCGTGGACGACGAGCACTCGTTGCGTGAGAGCTGCGCCAGCGTGCTGGGAGCGGAGGGTTACGCCGTTACGGCCTGCGGGCGGGGCCGCGAGGCGCTCGACCTGCTGGCGCGGCAGGCGTTCGACATCGTGTTGGTAGATCTCTTGATGTCGCAGGTGCCGGGGATGGAGTTGCTGCAGGCGGCGCTCGACACCAATCGCGACGCTGTGGTCATAATCATGACAGGCGACCCAACCCTCGCCTCGAGCATTGCAGCGCTCCAGGCGGGCGCATGGGAATACCTGCCGAAGCCGTTTTCAGGGACACAGTTGCAGATTCTGGTGGGACGGGCCAGTCACTCCATCCTGATCGCCCGCGACAAGGGCGGCGTGCAGACTGCGCAGCGCGGGCGCCATGGCGTCAGCGACAAGGTCACCGTGCTGGGTGCATCGCCCGCGTTCCGCCAGGTGATGCAACTGGCGCACCGAGTAGCTGCGACGGATGCGTCGGTCTTCATCACGGGCGAAAGCGGCTCGGGAAAGGAGTTGATCGCGCCCACTGTAAGGGCGCGTTCACGGGAGCGGTACGGGACAAGCCGGGGCTGCTCGAAACCGCCAACGGCGGTACACTCTTCCTCGACGAGCTGATCGACATGTCCAAGGCCACGCAGGCGAAGCTGCTGCGCGTGATCCAGGACGGCGTCGTCAGGCGGGTGGGCAATGAGACGACCGACGCGGTGGTGGACGTCCGCTTCATCGCGGCGACCAACCGCGACGCCGAAGAAGCCGTCAGCTCGGGTGGCTTGCGGGAGGATCTATATTTTCGGCTGCGCGTGGTCCCGATTCACGTTCCGCCGCTGCGCGAGCGCAGAGACGACATTCCCGTCCTGGCTAATCACTTCCTCGC
>QHTT01000089.1 GCA_003220935.1 Gemmatimonadota bacterium | reverse complement strand
GGGTGCGAGCGATGGGATGTGCGCCGACGGCGCCGTTAAGCCGTGGTGATCGAGCATGGCCTTCACGTCGGCCGGGGCCTTCCCGAAGTAGCCCGCGCACTCGACTTCCTGGTAGCCCGCTGCGGCCACCTTGGCGATCGTACCCTCGAACTCCCGCTCCAGCTCGTGCCGCACGGTGTACAGCTGCAGGCCGATGCGGTCGAGCTTGCGCTTGGGGGCTAGGGGCTGGGGACTAGGGGCCAGGGGGCGGAAGGCGTACCCCAGGGCCGCGGCGCTGAGCGTTTTCGCGAAGTCCCGTCGACTGGTCATCGTTGGTTCCTCCCTGGTCCCTGGCCCCTGATCCCGGGGACCTACAGTTCGTTCCGTTTCATCGCTTCCACCGCGTACGCCGCCGCCCGCGCCGTGAGCGCCATGTACGTGATGGACGGGTTCTGACACGCCGTGGACGCCATGCACGCGCCGTCGGTGACGAACACGTTTTTCACGTCGTGGCACTGGTTGTGTGCGTTCAACACTGACGTCTTTGGATCGCGGCCCATACGGGCGGTCCCCATCTCGTGGATGGTCAAGCCCGGAGGCTTCTCGTCCACGAACGGCGCGATGTCACGCGCCCCCGCAGCCTCGAGCATCTCGGCGGCCGTGACCGACATGTCGTGCAGCAGCTTGCGCTCGTTGTCGCTCCACTCGCAATGGATGCGGAGCGCCGGAACCCCCCAGGCGTCCACCGTTTGGGGGTCGAGCTCCACGTAGTTGGTGGGGCGCGGCAGGCACTCGCCGAATCCGTAGAAGCTGAAGTGCCACGGCCCCGGCGTGCGCAGCGCCTGCTTCAGCTCGCGCCCGAAGCCCGGCTGCGACACGACCCGGTCCCACCCCTCACGTCCGCCGCCGCCCTGAAACCCATAGCCACGCAAGAATTCGGGCTGGCTGCTCTGCACGTTGCGGAACCGGGGCACGTAGATGCCGTTCGGGCGGTGCCCATGGGGGGCGCGGTCCTCGAATCCCGGGATCGTGCCGTTGGCGCCGCCGCCCATCGTATGGTCCATGAGGTTGCGGCCGAGCTCCCCGCTCGAGTTGGCGAGCCCGGTGGCGAAGCGCGGGGTTTTCGAGTTGAGCAGGATGCGCGTGGACTCGAGCGTTGAAGCGCACAAGAAGATCACGCGCGCCCGGAACTCGAGCGGTTCCCGCGTTTGCGCATCGATCACACGCACTCCCGCCGCGCGACCGCGCGCTGCATCGTAGATCACGCTGTGCACCACGCTGTAGGGCCGCAGCGTGAGGCGACCGGTGGCGCGCGCGGCAGGGAGCGTCGTCCCGATGCTGTTGAAATAGGAGTGGGTGATGCAGCCTCGCTCGCAGGGACCGCAGTAGTGGCACGGCGCGCGCCCACCATGGGGCACCGTGAGGATGGCGACGCGGCCGATCGTGAGCACGCGCTCGCCGCCGAAGTGCTTCGCCATCCCTTCCTTTACTACCTGCTCGGCGCAATTCAACGCCATCGGCGGCAGAAACTGCCCGTCGGGAAGCTGGGGTAACCCCAAACGCTCGCCGCTCACCCCGACGAACCGCTCCACATGGTCGTACCACGGCGCGATGTCGGCGTAGCGGATCGGCCAGTCCACCCCGAACCCGTCGCGCGCGTTGGCGCCGAAGTCGAGGTCGCTCCAGCGGTACACCTGGCGGCCCCACATGATGGAGCGGCCGCCGACCTGGCGGCCCCGGATCCAGTGAAACGGCTTGGCGGGATCGAACGTGTACGGGTTCTCGCGGTCGTTGACGAAGAACTTGCCGCTGTACTCGTTGCACGCGTAGCAGTGGCGCTGGATGAACTGGTCGCGCTCGAGCGCCTTGCGGTCGCCCATGCCGCGGAACTTCATCTCCCAGGGCGGCACGTGCTCCACGTAGTCGCGGGCGGGATCGATCGGCCGCCCCGCCTCGAGCACCAGCGTCGTCAGGCCGCGCTCGCAGAGCTCCTTGGCGGCCCAGCCGCCGGTGATGCCGGAGCCGACGACAATCGCGTCGAAGCTGGGCGCGGGCATCAGAAGTCTCCCGGGCCGGCGCGCCAGCCGCCGAATGGGCCACAGCCGTCGTACGCGCCCGGAATCGTCTCGTAATGGAGCTCGGCCTTGGCTCCGACCTCCGACGTGCAGTAACCGAAGACCGTGAGGAACTTCATTTGCCGGAAGAAAGGCTGCTGCCGGGGATCGGGCGTCGCTGCGCGGGCCTGCGCCTCGGCATCGAGCTGCGTGAGGAGCGTGACGCGCTGCGCCTCGGTGGCACCGAGGAAGTCCGCCCCGAACGCCGCGCGGGCGCGCGCGTCCACATCCGCGAGGCCAGCCAGAAACCGTGCCCGCTCGTCGTCCGGAGACCAGTCCGCGAGCAGCGTATCGACGAACTCGTGGACGCGCGCGGCGCGCGCGCCGGGCGTGTCGGTCGTCGGCAGGATCAGCTCGGCGATCGTGGCTACCGTGTCGCTCTGGTGCGGATCGAGCACCTGCAGGCCACCGCGCCGCGCGCGGCGGTGTAGCCGCCGTCCGGCGGCGAGCAGCCGCTGCGCGGGAAGCCCGGCCAGCGTGCCGGTCGCAGCCGTGGCGCCGAGCAGGTGGAGCAGGTCTCGCCGGTTCATCGGGACCGAAAAGATCGGTGCGCGCCCGTGCCGGCGCTAGACTCGGGGGGCGTTGACAGCGCTCTTCGCGCATGTATGTTTATGCATCCGTTTGCATAAACCCACGAGGAGCGCGACATGGGGCCGCTGGTGGTTCTGGCATATTCGGGCGGACTGGACACGTCGGCGATCGTGCCGTGGCTGCGCGAGCAGTACGGCGCCCGGGTCGTGTGCTTTGCCGCCGACGTGGGCCAGGGGGCGGGGGAGCTCAGCGGACTGGTCGAGAAGGCGAAGCGCTCGGGCGCGACGGACTGCGTAATCGAAGACCTCCGCGAGGAGTTCGTGCGGGACTTCGTGTTCTGCACGCTGCGTGCCGGGGCGGTGTACGCGCGCACCTACCTGCTCGGCACTTCGATGGCGCGCCCGGCCACGGCGGCCCACCAGGTCGCCCTCGCGCAGCGAATCGGGGCCGACGCCGTCGCCCACGGCTGTACCGGGAAGGGGAACGATCAGGTCCGCTTCGAGTTGACCTACGCCGCCCTCGCGCCCGAGCTGCAAGTTATCGCCCCGTGGCGGGAGTGGACGTTCCAGGGCCGCGAGGACCTGATCGCCTACGTGAGGGCGAAGGGGATCCCGGTTCAGGCGACTCTGGACAAGCCGTACTCCACCGACCGGAATTTGTGGCATTGCTCCCACGAAGGCGGCATCCTCGAAGACCCCTCCCAAGAAGCTCCTGAAGACATCTTCGTGATGACCAAGAACCCGCTCGACGCCCCGGCGGAGCCGGTCGTAGTGCACATCGGCTTCGAAGAAGGGACCCCGGTCTCGGTGGACCACGTGCCGCTCGGGCCCGTCGAGCTGCTCGACACCCTGAACGAAGTCGCGGGCGAGCACGGCGTCGGACGCGCCGACGTGGTGGAAGACCGTCTCGTGGGGATGAAGTCCCGCGGTGTCTACGAAACGCCCGGCGGTACGCTGCTCTACGCCGCGCACCGCGAGCTCGAGCAGCTGGTGCTCGACCGGCGCACCTTGCGTCTCAAGGACGAGGTCGCCCTGCGCTACGCCGACCTGGTGTACGACGGGCGCTGGTGGACGCCCGAGCGCGAGGCGCTCGATGCACTCGTGACCAGCACCCAGAAGCGCGTCACCGGGACCGTGCGGCTCAAGCTCTACAAGGGGAGCGTCAGCGTGGCCGGCCGGGACAGCCCGTACGCGCTGTACCAGCCGTCGTACGCTACGTTCGGCAAGGACAACGTCTACGACCAGAAGGACGCCGAGGGCTTCATTCATCTCTACGGTCTCGCGATCAAGATCGGGGCCGGCCTCGACGCGGTTCGTCGGGAGCAGGACGTCGGCGCGGCGGCCGACTGATGACCCGCCCCCCCACCGAGACCCATGCCGCCGCTCCCCACCAGATGTGGGGCGGCCGCTTCACTCTGGGGCCGAGCGAGGCGCTCGACGCCTTGAACCGCAGTTTGCCGGTGGACCACCGGTTGTGGCCGCAGGACGTGACCGCCAGTAAGGCGTGGGTGCACGCACTTGGGCGGGTCGGCGTGCTGACGTCGGCTGAAGAGTCCCAGCTCCTGGACGGCTTGGACCGTGTGGCGGAGCGGCTGGCGGACGGGGCGGCCATCGGCGCACCTGACGAAGACGTGCACACGCTGGTGGAGCGGCTCTTGTACGAGGAAGTCGGCGCCGCGGCCGGAAAGCTGCACACCGGCCGCTCGCGCAACGATCAGGTCGCGACCGACCTGCGTCTCTGGACGCTCGACGCCATCGACCAGCTCGACGCCGACCTGGCGACGCTCGGCCGTACGCTCGTCGCGCGCGCCCGGGAAGGGATCGACCAGATCCTCCCCGGCTACACCCACGGTCAGCGGGCGCAGCCGGTGCGCTGGGCCTACGTCTTGCTCGCCCACGCGTGGCCACTCGTGCGCGATCGCCAACGGCTCGCCGACGCGCGGCGCCGCGTGGCGGAGCTGCCCCTCGGCTCCGGTGCGCTCGCGGGCTCAGGCTTTCCGGTCGACCGGGTGCTCCTCAAGGAAGCACTCGGATTCCGCTCGCTTTCCGCGAACGCGTTGGACGCCACCGGCGACCGCGACTTCGTCGCCGAGGTGCTGTTCCACATCGCCCTGGTGGGCACTCACCTCTCGCGGCTGGGCGCGGAGCTGGTGCAGTACGCGAGCTCGGAGTACGGCTTTGTGCGGCTTGCCGACGACTTCAGCACCGGGTCGAGCCTGATGCCGCAGAAGCGCAATCCCGACGTCTTCGAGCTGGCTCGGGCCAAGTCGGCCCGGCTGCTCGGTGACCTCCTGGCGCTGCTCGCTACCCTCAAGGGGATTCCGGCGGGCTACTCGAAGGACCTGCAGGAGGACAAGGCGTTGCTGTTCGACGCCTGCGACACGCTCGCGGTGGTGCTGCCGGCCGTGACGGGCGCCGTCGCCTCGCTGAGCATCGATGGGCAGCGCATGCTGGCCGCGCTCGACGCGTCGCTGCGCGCCACCGATGTGGCTGACCTCCTGGTCGAGGCCGGCGTGCCGTTCCGCGAGAGCCACCGCCTCGTGGGGAAGCTGGTCCGGGAGGCCGAGCGTGCAGGGGTGCCGCTCGACCAGGTGCCACAGGCCGTAGCGGCGAGCATCCACCCCGCGCTCGGCGCGGCGCTGGCGCAGCTGGGCAGCTGGGAAGACAGCGTGGAAGGGCGCGCCACCCCCGGCGGGGCGTCGCGTAAGTCCGTGGAAGATCAGCTGGAGGAGCTTCGCAAGCTATTCGCTCCAGGTGGAGGGGCTTAAAGCTAGCTCTTGCCGTGCGTTAGGCGGTTGTGTAGCATACGGGGCCGTCCCGCTCGGTGTACGGGCGAGACGGCCGCTTTTTCGCTTGGAGAGATGCTTGTGCGCTGCCTCGCGCTGAACGCCTCGTTTGAGCCCCTGACCATGGTACCCGTGCGGCGGGCGCTGCGCCTGGTGATTGACCGCAAGGCGGAGATCGTGGAGGCAGACGGCTCCGTGGTGCGCAGCGAGCGGCTTCAGATACCCCGGCCTGCGGTGATCCGTCTCGTGAAGTTCGTCCACGTCCCACGCCGCTTCCGCCGCCAAGTCACCAACACCTTCCTCTTCGCCCGCGACAACTACCGCTGCCAATTCTGCGGGCGCAGTCAGCAGGAGCTGCGGCATCGGGAGTGCCTGACGCGAGATCACCTGGTACCGCTGTCGCGGGGAGGCACGAACGCCTGGACCAACGTGTTGACGGCGTGTAGCACGTGCAACACCCGGAAGGGTAACCTGCTGCCCGAGGAGGCCGGGATGCACCCGCTGCGGCCGCCGTTCGAGCCCCACTTCGTGCATCTCGCCTGGGCGGTGCGCCGGCTGACGTCGATCCAGTCCAAGTACATCCGGATGTTCTACGGCGGCGAGGTGCTCGCGACCCTGGAGGTGCTGTAGGGGCACGGCATGCCGTGGGGGCACAGGATGCCGTGCCCCTACGGGCCGCGGGTAAACGGCTCCGACCTCGCTTCTAGGGTGAGGCGCGGCAGTCCCGCGATCCGCACAAGAATCCGCTGTGCCCCGCGCACCAGCGCGCCGCCCACGTTGCCTTCGCCCGAGACCGCAGGACTTACGTCGCCTTTGAGCCAGCGCGTCAGCTCTTCCAGATCGGTGTCGTTGAGCGTCGTAATGTCGAGACGGCAGAGAAAGTAGAACTTGCCCGGCCCTTTCGGCGCCAGGCGGACATATAAGGGGATTTCGAGCGCCCGCTCGAGACTGTCGGCCGTCGTGTAGCGCGCTACCGCGCCGCCGGTACGGATCAAGACGAAGTCATCGGCGAGCGGGTCGTGGTGCGCCACCGCGTCCCCCGACCAGTCGCTCACGAACTGATCGAACCAGCCGGAGCGCGCTCGCCACAACTCGAGACGGTAATGCAGTCGCAGCGGAAACCCGGACCGCATGAGGCCGACGAACTTGCCGTCGGCGAGCAGCGCGGTGGCCTGGACGCGGGGCACGCCGTTCTGGAGCAGCACCGTCAGCGAAGGCTGTTGCGCACCGGCCGGGGGAGCGGGGGCGGCCGCCGCGCACGCGAGTAGGGCGAGGAGCCGGAACCCCCCCCTCACCTCAAAAGCGATGGTCGAGTCGCAGCGTGAATCGCAGGGGCTCGCCTGCGGTCACCGCCTTCGCCGCGTACAGGCCGAACCCACCCCAGTCGACGCCTAGTCCGAGGTCACCGAGCCAGCTGCCCAGCGTCGGTAGCCGGTCGCTCGGTATCCGGCCCGGCCCGCTGCCGACGAGCCACGCCTGGCCGGCATCGCCCAGCACCACGAGATCGGGCCCACGCAGCGTGAGCAACGATTTCGATTCCTCGTCCTCGGGCCGCGACGAGTTGTACGCCCAGTGAAGCGAGATGTGGCCTCGATACTCGGCCTGCACGAGGATTACGCGGTCGCAGGCCGCGACGAGCGTGCTCGCGAAGGCCGCGTCGGTGATGTCGCGGTTGCACGCGCTGCGGCGGAAGCCGTAGCCCGCGAGCGGGTCGGCGCCACCTGTCGAGAGGCGTCGCTGCAGTGGCAGCGGGTCGCCGCCCAACCAGCCGCCGGCGAGCAGACGGAGGTTCACGCGCCCTGAGGGGCTGACGCGGGTGTAGCGGCGCACGTCGAAGAACGCACGGGTGAACTGGTAGGAGCCGTCGGTCGGAATCGGGCCGCGCACGGCTGCGGGCACGCCGGTCTGCGGGCTCACGTCGTCGCTGCGCGAGTTGTCGAGCAGGGCCGTCAGGAACCATCCTGCCGTTGGGTCGGCGCGGTCGTTGCGGGTGTCCAGCGTGACTTTGCCGCTGACGGTGGTGTAGTGCCCCTCGTCGATCGGCGGGTTCGGGCGCCACGGCTGGTCGTTGCGGAACAGGGTCCACGGATCGCGCGCCGCCACGCTCGTCTGCCAGTCACGCCGCAGTTCGATGGTGAGGTTGAGCTGCCGCGCGGGCTGGACGACGAAGCGGCCAGCGATCCCCTTGCTCAGGTAGTAGTCGCGGTAGTCGCGCTGGAACAGGAAGGCGGCCCAGCCGATCTCGGCGCCGCGCAGCCCCCAGTCCTCGACCGGCAGGACCACGTCGTAGGCGCGAAACTCGGCACCGTAGGCTGGGACTTCACCCGAGCGCAGCTCCGTGCGCAGCATGTAGCCCAGGTCGCTGCGCCGGTCCGTCAGGTCCCCTGCCGTGCGGAATACCCCCAGCGCGTCGAGCCGGAACCGCAGGTTCTCCTGGAGCTTCCAGTCGAACATCGGGCCGAACACCACCGGCAGTCCTTCGACTCGGTTGAAGGTTCCCGCCGTGGCGAGAGTGAGCGAGGAGCGTGAATCGGCGGTGCCCCACGACTTTTCGACGCCCACGCTGCGGAGCCAGCGGCGCGGGCTCACTCGCGCGAGCGCGATCTCGTCGCCTTGCGTGCGGTAGCCGAGAGGCGCAGCGTAGACGCGCACTTCGCCCGCCACCGCAGCGCCGGGCGCCCGGGTGACGGCGCCGCCGATCACGATCAGATCTCCGGAAATCGTGGCGCCCGAGTCGATGCTGGCATCGCCGTTGATCACGAGCAGGCTGCCTTGAATGCGGCCGCCCACCGAGACGGCGCCGTTGCGCACCGCCACGTCGCCGCGCCACTCGTTGCCCCGCGGCAGCCGGGAGCGTCCCACCAGCCGCGTGGTGGTCGGAGCGTTGTAGAACCGGATCGCTTCGTCCGCGACGAGGCGCGGCAGGTCCCCGGGCTGGGGCGCGACGCTCACGCTCTCGGGGTTGATGACGATCGCCGTGTCCTGGGCGGCGGCGACCGACGGGGCGAGCAGCCAGAGGAGGAACGGGACGCGCACGCGCATGTGGGGGCCTCGGTGGGGGGCGCAGGAAGCACGTGCATGGCCCGTGCCGCCCGCGGCCCCGCACCGTCGTGCTTGACGGGCGGGTTGTGAGGGTGGGAAACGTGTCATCCCGCCACGTTGCGAGGCGGCTCGAGGCCGAGCCGGCGCATCCGCCGATACAGGTTGGCGCGATCGGTCGCCAGCCGGCGGGCGGCCTCCGCCACGTTGCCACGCGCGGCGGAGAGCGCGCGCGCGATCAGCGTGCGCTCGAAGGCGTCGAGCGCCTCAGCGAGCGCCACGTCCGCCCAGTCACCCGGCGGCGGCGGCGGCGTGCCGTCCTGGTGGACGACGCGCGCCACGTCGTCCGCAGCGATGGTCTCCCCCGTCGCCAGGATCGCGAGACGCTCCACCAGGTTGGCGAGCTCGCGCACGTTGCCGGGCCACCGGTACGCCGCGAGCAACTGGACGGCCCCAGCGTCGAGACGCACGACCCTGCCGAGGCGAGCGGATTGACGTGCCGCGAAGTGTTGCACCAGCGGCGGGACATCTTCCGGCCGCTCCCGCAGCGGCGGGATGTGCACGGGCAGCACATTGAGCCGGAACAGCAGGTCCTCGCGGAACTGCCCTTGTTGCGCGGCCCTGGTCAGGTCTTTGTTCGTCGCCGCGATGACCCGGACGTCGACCGTGAGCGGCCGCTCGCCGCCGAGCCGCTCGATCACGCCGGTCTCGAGTACGCGTAGCAGCTTGGCCTGCGCGTCCAGGCTCAGGTCGCCGACCTCGTCGAGAAACAAGGTGCCACTGTCCGCGAGCTCGAAGCGGCCCACCCGCCGCTCGGTGGCGCCGGTGAACGCGCCCCGCTCGTGCCCGAACATCTCCGACTCGACGAGATCCTTCGGGATGGCGGCGCTGTTCACGCACACGAACCGCTTCGCCGCGCGGCCGCTCTGGCGGTGGATCGCGGAGGCCACGAGCTCCTTGCCGGTTCCCGACTCGCCGGTGATCAGCACCCGCGCCTCCGTCGGCGCGACGCGCGCGATCAGGGCGCGCACCTCCTCCATGGCCGGACTCACCCCCACGAGCGGGTCCGCGTGGCCCAGCGCCTCATGCAGGCGCCGGTTCTCGGCGAGCGTGCGCGATAGCTCGAGCGCCGCGCGCAGCGTCGTGAGCAGGCCTTCGGGAGTGAGCGGTTTCTCGAGGAACTGGAAAGCGCCGAGTTTGGTGGCGCGCACCGCGTCGGTGAGATTTGCCTTGCCGCTCATCATCACCACGGGGAGGTCGGGCACGGTACGCTTGAGCTGCTCGAGCGTCTGGAGCCCGTCGGGCCCGCCCGGCATCATGAGATCGAGCAGCACCGCGTCCGGTGCCTCGCGTTCGACCGCCGCGATGGCGGCCGTCCCGTTCGCCGCCTCATCGGTCTCGAAGCCCTCCGATTGCAGCAACGCCCCTACCATCTTGCGGATGTTGGTCTCGTCGTCGACCAACAGGATGCGCGGGCTCACGTGGTCGAGAGCACGATGGAGAACGTGGCGCCGCCGCCCGCCGTCTCCGACACCCGGATCGTGCCGTTGTGGGCCTCGATCGTCTGCCGCACCAGCGCGAGGCCCAACCCGGTCCCGTCCTGCTTGGTCGTGAAGTAGGGCTCGAACACCCGCTGCCGCTGCTCCTCCGGAATGCCCGGCCCATGGTCGGCGATGGTCACGAGCACGCCCTGGCCGTCCTTCGCCACACCGACCTCGATCGGCCCGTGGCCTCCCATCGCCTCAGCGGCGTTGCGGAGCAGGTTCGCGAACGCGCGCCGCAACGGGTCGTATTGGCCGAGCAACGTGCACGGTCCGCCATTGGCGCGGACCGTCACGGCGATCGCAGGTGGCACGGCGCTCTTCGCCAGGTCCACCAGGAGATCGACCAGATCGACTTCGCTCTTCGGGCCCTCCGGCAGCCGGCCGAACTCGGCGAACTCCTTGGCGAGCCGCTCGAGCCGCTCGGTCTCGGCGGCAAGTACGTCCACGGCCGTGGCCGTCTGGCCGTCCGCCTGACCGCCACCTCGCCGGAGTTGACCTACCCCGATGCGCATCGCGGTGAGCGGATTCTTGATTTCGTGCGCCACGCGACGGGCGACCTCCCGGAACGCGCGTAGCCGCTCGGCCTCGAGCTCCTTCTCGCGCGCCTGATCCAGCGCGGTCACGAGCTCACGCAACGCCTGGCGCAGCGCTTCGAACTCAGGGGCACCGTGGGTGGGCGGTCCTGCGGGGAGTGGCATGCGCCGGCGGATCAGTCGGGTCCAGCCGACCAGCTCGTCGATCGGCCGCGACAGCTGGCGCGAGAGGTGCCCCGCCAGGCGGATCGCCGAGATCAGGGCGAGCGTGCCGAACACGATCACCACCGCGGCGAAGCTGCCGGCGTAATACCGCAGGTACGTTTCGGCGCGGCGCGCCAGACTCACCGAGTTCGAAAGCTGCTCGAGATGCTGCCGCAGCACGACGCGCTGGCGGGACGTGAGGCGGGTCGTGTCGATCTGCTCGATCATCTGGCGTGCCGAGGCGGCGTCTTCCTCCAGTGCCACCCGCGCTCCGGCCGACGGGCCCACCGTGCGCACCGCCAGCGCCCACCCCACCACGGCGAGCGCGGTCGGCACCGCGGTGAGCGCCCCGAGGATGAGGAAGATCCGCTGGCGGAATGGGAGCGCCATATTTGACGGGGCAATTTAGGGGTTTGGCATCCGTGTGACAATTCGACACGCTGGCAACGCGGAACGTGGAACGTGGAACGCGGAACAGGCCATGCGGGCGCCGGCCCCCTCTGTTCCGCGTTCCGCGTTCCCACTTCCGCGTTCAAAGGGGGCGTAGATGATATCCCACACGCACTACCTCTGGTTCAACACGAAGTCTCGCCAGGAAATCATCGACGTCACCGACGAGGTGGCCGAGCAGGTCCGCACGAGCGGCATCCACGAGGGCTTCGTTCTCGTGAGCGCAATGCACATCACGGCCTCCGTGTTCGTGAACGACCACGAGTCGGGGCTGTGGGCGGACATCCTGTGCGGAGCCTGACGATCGGTCACGAAGCGATCGTGCCCATCACAGCAGGGAAGCTCGATCTCGGTCCCTGGCAGCGGCTATTCTACGGCGAGTGGGACGGCCGGCGCAAGAAGCGGGTGATCATCAAGGTGCTGGGAGAGTGAGCAGGGCGACGCCGAAGCGGCAGGGATTCATGCGGCAACTCTCCATCACGACCTTCACCCGGTAGGACGCCGTCTGGTGGGGCACCAGCCGAACCACCGGCGCGTTTTCGCTCGCGCGGTCGGCCGCCAGGTCGTGGCTCGAAAGGTCGGACAGTACGAGACCCAGCCGCTCACAGTCCTCGTCACAGGTGCCCACCACGACGTAAGAGACCCCCGCTTGGAGCGTCAGTGTGAACGACGCCGACTCGTCAGTATCGAGCATGCCGACGCGTGTGGCGAGGGACCGCACGGCTCCCTTCGCAACGAGCGACGCTGCAGCCCGCTCGAGCTGCCCGCGCACCTGGCGCTCCCACCTGTCTCCCTGCGCGCGCGCCGGCGTCGCCACAAGCAACGCGAGCCCGACCGCGATGACCGCGGGCAGCCGAGTGTTCACGAGACTTGACGGCGTCTCGCACCCACCGCGACCACGGCCACGGCTGCCCCGCCCAGCAGCAGGCCGATCACGGTCGCGCTGAACGGTGCAGCCGGCCCGAGCGGGAGCCGCGGCACGAAGCGGCGTTGCCAGCGCTCGGTCCACTCGCCGACCGGCATCTTGAGCGCGGTCGCGAGGGCGGTGTCGACCGGGTCCGTCGAATTCCAGAACCGCAGGAACCGATCGTGGCCCACCTCCCGCACCACATCCGCCAGATAGCGATCGCTGTAGAGGAGGCGTTGCCGCCGCCACCACCCTCGGGGGTCGCTTTCGAGGAATCGGGGCAGGGAGTCGTCGCTCGCCTCCTCGGCACCGGAGAGCACGGCGGCTCGGCAACTCAGTGCGCGTCCGGCCAGGCAGCCGATGGCGGTGACCGGAAAGCGATAGACGCTCCCCCACCACCAGCGTGTCCCGTCCTGGTACATCACGAAGGAGTCCTGGGGTCGCTCTGGCCGCTCGCGGTCCCAGAGGGGGACGCGGGCCAGGTCGTAGCCCCGCTTTGCCAACCAGTGCCGTACGCCCCTGCCTGGTGTCCCGTAGGCGGCGTAGAAGGCGCAGGGCCCGAGGGCGGTCCGGAGCATGTCTTCGACTCGCTGGTGTCGCACCTGTGGCTGGACCGCGAGCGTCCCCGTCCAACGCCAGGCCGGTATCAGCGCCACGCATGTCGTCCGATCGCTCGAATCGGGAAACAGGTAGCCGGGCGACTCAAAGTCCTGGCTCGGCGTTTCGCCGGCATTGGCGGAAACGTAGCGCCACAGATCGACTACCAGACCTACCGAGACCTTGGTCACGCCGAGCCCCAACTGGCCCGAGACCGTATCCAGGGTGGCTCTCAGTCTCTGGCGGGCGAACGCCGCGACGGAATCGGGTGCCTCGACGAGCAGCGCGGGACCCGGCTCGTCTCGCTCACGCCGCCGCAGTAATTCCGGCTGCAGCCGCTTGCGATACTCCGGGAGCCGCAGCGCCAGGCTTGCCGTGCGCCACTGGGCGGCGAGCGCTTGCGCCCGTAGGCGCGCCGTCGTCTGTCGGAACGGCTCGTCGCGCAACCCGACCCCCCGCGCCGCACCGCGCGGCGGCAGGTACGCCACCGCCACGGCGCCGCAGGCGAGCAACACCGCTGCCAGCCACCACCTCAGCTCGCGCGCCATCGCGAGCTCCGTAGCGCGCAAACTGCGAAGACGGCCGTCCATCCGAGCGCAGCCCAGGGACCCCAAGGCGGAAGGGTGACGGGCGCCGGCCGGGCGGCGAGGATCTCCGATCGCCACAGCGAGACGAGGCTATCGCCGCTCACCCCGGCGGCGCCGGCAAGGCGATCGGCGATCGGTTCACCGGGTGTCGCGACCAGGCGGTGATATGCCGCTCGGCCGCCCAGCCGTAACGCGACCTGCACCAGCGCCGCGCGGGCATCGTAGGTCAGTGGGCGTGGCAGGGCTCCGGGGGGCAGCGATCGCAGCAGCTCGGTGCACGCCGCATCGCTGCCCGCTCCGCACTGCTGTAGCCCCGACTTGTGCGCGCCGTGATCGGAATAGCCGAAGTACTCCGCGAACGACCGAAACACCAAGGCTCGTCGCTCGCCGGTGCTCGGATACCATTGTTGCAGCGGATCGGGTGACTCGCTCAACGCCAGCGCGTTGCGGCAGTCGCCGATCACGCCAAGGAAACAGCTGCGGGCTGCCTGAGAGGGAGCGGTCACGAGCTGCACATAGACCGCGGCGCGCGCCTGCAGCGGATGAATGATCGGCAGCACCGACCCCCCCAGCCAGTTCTGCAGGGCTCGGTCGGGCCGACCGATCGGCACGTTGGTCAGGAGTAGCATGGCGAGTGACGCGACGTCTTTGTCCCAGGGGACTTGGATCGCACCGCGCAGCATCGGTTTCGGGCTGGTAGTGTCGGGGTCGTACGGAGCGATGAGATAGGGACGCTGCGCGAGCTGCTGGGCCTCGCTGCCGTACAGGCTGTCGATGACCGGCCAGGCGCGTGCGGCGGCTTCCCGCAGGCGAGCCGGGGACGGGGTCGCGACGATCCGCAGCGCGCCGACGCTGATCGTGTCCGTCCCACCGGCCGCCCGCCCGTGCTTGAGGCTGTCGACCATGTCCGCCAGGGCGCTGGCACGGCGCCACTCGCGGAGGAGACTGTCCGCGCGGACCTGGAGCCGCTCGACGCTCTGGCCCGCGAGCCTCCCGGCTGCCATGGCTGCGATCATCGTGACGAGGCACAAACACATAGTGTGCTTCAGCACAATGCTTTGCCGAGCCCACGCTTTAGCGTGGGAATGACGGCACGGTACTCGAGAGTCCTGCACCACCCCGCTACACATCGATCAGCATCCAGCGGCCGGTGAAGATGGCCAGCGGGCCCGGCCAGTTGAGGACGGCCACCTGCAGTTTCCCCAGCAGGTCGAAGTCGACGTTCGCCACGCTGGCGACGACTTGCACGAGAATCACGCTGCCGATCACCGCGAGGATGATCCCGGCGGTCCGCGCGGTACCGGCCGACACGGCGAAGAACACGGCATAGGCGAGGAGGACGGCGAGCGCGAAGCGGATTGCCAGCGCTACAGGGTATCCCTGCAGCCCGGCGGGGATTGTGGCGCTCCAGGTGGCGAGCACCGCACCCGCCGACAACGCGAGGATGGGTGCGGCGAGCAGTACCGCCCCGGCACTGAACCGCAGCAAGACATAGCGCCAGCGCGGCACTGGAAGGGAGAGCGCGTGCACGTGGCGCCCGCGATGATCCGGCGCCCAGGTAGCGATCGCGACGAGCAGGCCCAACGCGGCGGCGAGCACGGGGTACAGCGTCCCCCATGACTGCACCGCTTGCAGCAGCTCGCCCGCCTGTAACGGACTCGAGTCGGCGCGCGCCGCGCCCTGCACGGACACGAGCGGCAGCGCGAATCCCGCTACACTGCCGAGCACGACGATCAGGCGGCACCACTTCCATTGGCTATAGAGCATCACGCGGAACATGTCGGTCTCCTAACTGCGCGGGCTGCGAAACGTGCGTAGCAGCTCCACGAACCCCTCCTCGAGATCCAGGTCGATGACGTCGTTCACCACGGCTCCAATGGACTCGAAGTAGCGAGTCATTTGCGGCTCCCAGTCGCGCACCAGCCACGTCTCAGTGGTGCCGTTGGCCGGCTCACGCGCCAGCAGCACGAAGGGCGGGCTATCCGGGGTCGGCGGGGCGTCGCTGATGCGGAGCCGCTTGACACCGTTCTTGAATCGCTCCATCGGGACCGCGGTGATCAACCTGCCGTTGTCCATGACGCCGATCCAGTCGCAGAAACGCTCGAGCTCGTGGACGAGATGACTGGAGATGAACACCGTCGCCCGGCGTTGCGAGACGTAGTCGAGCAATGCCGACAGCACGTCCCGCCGCACCACCGGGTCGAGTCCGTCGGTCGGCTCGTCGAGCACCAGCAGCTCGGGCCGCTGCGCCAGGGCGAGGAGCATCATCAGCTTCCCTTTTTGACCCTTGGACAGGCGGCCGAACGGTTGCTGCTCCTGCAGCTCGAACTGACGCAGTAGCCGCTCGGCCCACGGCCAATCCCACGCCGGATAGAACGCGGCCTGAAACCTGAGGGTCTCGCGCACGGTGAGGACGGGATCGAGATGCGGCTGCTCGGGCACGAACCCCACGCGTGCGAGCACGTGCGGCGCGTTTTCGGGGATGGTGTCGCCCAGCACGGTGATGCGACCGGCGAGCGGGCGGAGCAGTCCCAAGGCGAGGCGGATCGTCGTAGTCTTGCCGGAGCCGTTGGGGCCGAGGAAGCCGTAGATCGCCCCGGCGGGGACGCTCAGGTCGAGATCCTTGATTTCGAACGTCCTGCCGGCGCGGTAGTGCAGCTGGTGGATCTCGATGGCGTTGCTCATGAGGTTCCCACTCCAATCTCTTCGGCGATCGCCGCCTGCAGCTCGGGCAGTGATACGCCCAGGCGGCCGGCATCAGCGAGCAGCTGGCGCACGAGCGCGGAGGCTTGGCGGGCGCGCTCGCGCGCCCGGCCTTCGGGCGCGACCTCGCGCACGAACGTCCCCGCGCCCTGCCGCATCTCGACGAACCCGTCGGCCTCCAGGTCGCGGTACGCCTGAACCACCGTTGCGGGGTTCACGCGGAGCTGTGCCGCGAGGTGTCGCACGGACGGCAGGGCCGCGCCGGGATGTAACTCGCCCGCCGCGATGGCGACTCTGCAGCGATTCGCTATTTGGGCGTATAGCGGCGTGGAGCTGCGGGGATCGAGATGCTCGAACACATTTCCTGTGTGTATTATTGTTATAGTACAGTGATACAAACCGCCGGTGCCGTCAAGACTGCAGCACCGCCCCACCGTAGCCAAGGCACCGCAAGTTGTTTATTTTCAAAGACTCTGAACGTTGTGGGGGACGTGGTAGACGTGGCGACAGATCATCTGGCGGTGCTCTTCGCCGAGCATGCGGAGGCGCATCCTGACCGGGAGTTCCTGGTGTTCGGGTCACGCCGGATGAGCTACGCGCAGGTGCAGCGGGAAGCGTTGGCGCTCGCCGACGCGTTCGGCGGTCTGGGTGTCCAGCTGGGCGATCGGTTGGCCGTTGACCTCCCCAACTGGCCGGAGTGGGTGGTGGCCTTCTTGGCCGCGGCCTATCGCGGTGCCGTGCTAGTGCCGCTCGACCCCTCGCTCAGCTTCCACGAGCTCAAGTACCAGTTGCGCCACGCCGACGTGCGCGCGGGAGTCGTGGCCGAGGAGTACGAGGGGGCTGATTACCTGGAGCTGTATCAAGAGCTACTTCCCGACGTACCGGAACTGCGAGCGCTGATCACCGTCGGCGCCGCCGAGCGCTGGCTAGACGACCGGGTGTACCGTTACGCGGATCTGGTCTCGAAGCCGCACGCGCGGACTAGAGCGGCGGCGGGCGATGCCACTCAGCCGCTCGCGATTCTCTACACTTCGGGGACGATGGGGAAGCCGAAGGGGGTGGCGCTGTCGCATCGCAGCATCGTGATGACGGCGCGCGCCACGGGCCAAGCGCTCGAGCACACGGGCGACGATCGGGTGCTGGGCGGCGTGCCGCTGTTCACCATCTTTGGCGTACACGTCGTCGCTGTCACGATCACGGCAGGCGCGACGCTCGTGCTCCAGGAGCGCTTCGATGCTTCCGGCGCGCTGGACTTGATCCGGCGCGAACGACTCAGCGTGGTCCACGGCGTCCCCACGATGTTCGAGCTGCTGATGCGCGATCCCTCGTTCCAGCAGCAACCACCGACCACCTGCCGTTCGGGCCTGGTTGCGGGGAGCCCCGTCTCCCCGGAGCTGGCCGGCCGGATCCGGCAGTGGTGCGATGTCCAGATCGCCTACGGCCTCACGGAAACCGGGCCCACGGTGACGATCACCCGTTTCGCGGATCTTCCCGAGCGGCGGACGCAGACGGTCGGTCGGCCGATCGCGGGAGTAGAGGTGCGCGTCGTGGACCTGAAATCCGGCGCGCTGCACGGTCCCGAAGCGGTCGGCGAACTGGCGGTGAAGGGGCCGAACGTCATGCTGGGCTACGACCGGATGCCCGGCGAGACCGCGCGGTCCCTGACCCCCGAGGGATACTTTCTGACGGGCGACCTCGCCATCGTGGACGAGGACGGCTACGTCACGATCGTGGGCCGCCGCAACGAGCTGATCATTCGCGGCGGCTACAAGGTGTATCCACGCGAGCTGGAGGACCTCCTCCGGACGCACCCTGCCGTGAGCGACGCCTGCGTCGTCGGCATCCCCAACGAGACGTTCGGGGAGCTGATTTGCGCCTGCGTCGTGGGCACGGAGGGCTCCATCCTGACGGGCGACGAGCTCAAGGAGTTCTGCCGTGAGACCGTCGCCGACTACAAAGTGCCCGACCTGGTGCGCTTCTTCGACGCCTTCCCGCTCACCGGGAGCGGGAAGGTGAAGCGACGGGAACTCGCGCAGGTCGTCGGCCTGGAACTGAGCACAACCACATGATGCAACAGCCGCATGCCCATCTTGCACGGCAGCACAAGGAACCACCCGCCCACGCGCCCAACGCGGCGCTGCTGATCGACTTCGACAACGTCACGATGGGGATCCGCTCGGATCTCCAGACGGAGCTGAAGCGGCTCCTCCAGTCGGAGATCATCCGGGGGAAGGTGGCCGTGCAGCGCGCCTACGCCGATTGGCGGCGCTACCCCCAGTACATCGTCCCCCTCTCCGAGTCGTCGATCGACCTGATCTTCGCCCCGGCCTACGGCTCGAACAAGAAGAACGCGACCGACATCCGGCTCGCGATCGACGCGCTGGAGCTCGTCTTCACGCGCCCCGAGATCGGCAGCTTCATCCTGCTCTCGGGTGACTCCGACTTCTCTTCCCTGGTGCTGAAGCTCAAGGAGTACGGGAAGTACGTGATCGGCGTGGGGATTCGCGAGTCGTCGAGCGATCTCTTGATCCAGAACTGCGACGAGTACTACTCCTACAACGAGCTGGCCGGGCTCACCAAAGAGTCTGACGTCACCCACGAGCGCCACGATCCGTGGGAGCTCGTGGTCGAGGCTGTGAAGCAGATGACGGCACACAACGACGTCATGCGCTCCGACCGCCTCAAGCAGGTGATGCAGGAGATCGACCCGACCTTCAACGAGAAGGACGTCGGGTTCTCGCGCTTTTCGAAGTTCGTGGTCGAGGCGGCGCACAAGGGCCTGATCAACCTCACCAAGCTCGACAACGGCCAGTACGAGATCGCACTCGGGCCGGGCGTGCCCGGTGCCGCAGCGCAGCCGGCCATCAGCGGGGCCCCAGCGCCGCGCGAGCGGGAGGATCGGGCCCGCGGACCGCGCCGCCGGCATGAAGAGAGCCGCAGCCGGCGGCCCGGAGGGTTCTCGCTCGGCGACGCGTTCGGCCTGCTCAAACAGGCCCTGTCCAGGCTCGGCGGCAGCGATAAGGCCGTGAGCGCGGACGAGCTGCGTGACACGATGATCGAGCTCAACGGTGCCGACGCCGAGCCGCTCGACGTGGAGCGCTTCCCCAAGTTGCTGCGCCAGGCACATGACGCCGAGATCATCGACCTTTCGAAGCAGGACGACGGCGTGTATGCGGTGAAGCTCCGCGAAGAGACGCCGCCGCCGGCCTCGCTAGCCCCAGCCGCCTCCACCGTCCCCACCGCCCCCACCGCCCCCGAGCCGGTCGGCGCAGCGGACCTGGACGAGGCGAACGATCCGCCCATGCCGGCGTCCTCTGCGCCGCCCCCACTGCGACCCGCGACCCCCACGCCGTCACGCGGGGGCGTGCCGTCGCGCAGTGCCCGCTTTCGCCGTGGCTCCCGGGGGCCCCGGGCCGCGCCGCCCGAGATCCCAAAGATCGGCGTCGTAGAGGTGGATCCGAACTTCAAGCCGCGCATCGAGCTGATCCCGGCTCGCCCGCTCGCCAACCAGCCCGCAGGCACGGAGGCACCGGCCAAGCCTCCCATCGAGGAGAATCGGCGGGAGCGGGGGGGGGGCGGTCGTGGCCGCGGCGGGCGAGGTCGTCGCGGCGGGGGCGGGGGTGGGGGTGGTCCGCGAGGCGACGACGCAACCCGGGGAGACCGAGAGCACGGGGAGCGCGGTGGTCGCGGCCGCAGAGGTGGTCGAGGCCGGAGTGGACGAGAACGCTCGGCTGGGGATGAGCATGGTGCCGACGAGCAGCCGGCCACGTTCCGGGCACCTCCGCCGCCCGCGCCGCCCCCGCCCGCGCCGGCCCCGCCCCCCCGGCCCAACCCGCCGGTCGCCGAACCTGAAGACGAGGGCGAATCCTTCTGGTCGAAGGTGAAGCGCGGACTCACCGGCGGCGCGTGAGGACTGCGCCGCTCCCGCCGGCGTTCTACGCGCGACCGACACCCGAGGTCGCGCGTAGGCTTTTGGGCCACATCCTGCTGAGCGATGTCAATGGCCGGCGCGTGGCGGGCCGGATCGTCGAGACCGAGGCGTACGTCGGCCCCGACGACCCCGCCTGCCATGGCTACCGGGCCCGCCGCACGCGGCGCAACGCCAGCCTCTTCGGGCCCCCCGGCACCGCGTACGTCTACTTCACCTATGGCATGCACTGGTGCCTCAACGCCGTCACCGAGGCGCCCGACTTTCCCGCTGCCGTCTTGATCCGCGCGCTCGAGCCCGTGGCCGGGCTTGCGACGATGCGGCGTCGGCGCGGCGGCCTCGCCGACGGCGAGCTCTGCTCCGGACCGGCGAAGCTCTGCGCCGCGCTCGGCGTCACCGGGCGGCTGGATGGCGTGTCGCTGCAGCGAGGAGTGCTCCGCATTGTGCGGGGCCCTTCACGGCAGCGACGCGACATCATCGTGACACCACGCGTCGGCATCTCGCGGGCCGCTGACTGGCCACTGCGGTTCCTGATCAAGGGCTCGCCGTGGGTCTCCCGCTAGGACTGCTGCTCGTGCTCCAGCAGCCGATCATCCTCGACGGCCACATCGATACCGCTCAGCGGATGCTCGACATGCAGGCCGACATCTCGGCGCGGTTGCCGGACGGCCACGTCGACATCCCGCGGATGCAGCAGGGCGGCCTGTCCGCGGCGTTCTTCTCGATCTGGGTCGACGCCCGCTACGGGCCGGGGACCGCGTTCCGGCGGGCGCTGGCGTTGATCGACGCGGTGCAGGCTCTGGTAGACACGCAAGCCACGGCCGAGCTCGCGACCGACGCCGACGAAGTGCGGGGAGCGGTGGCTCGGGGTCACATCGCCGTGCTCATGGGGGTGGAGGGCGGCCACGCCATCGAGAACTCCCTCGAGAAGCTCGACTCTCTGTATCACCGGGGCGTGCGCTACATGACGCTCACGTGGAACAACGGCAACGACTGGGCCGGCTCAGCGACGGACGAGCGACGCCACGGGGGCCTGACCGATCTGGGCAAGAGGGTCGTGCGGCGCATGAACCAGCTGGGAATGCTGGTGGACGTATCGCATGCCTCAGACTCGACCTTCTGGGATGTGCTGGCGACGACCTCGCGGCCCGTGATCGCGTCGCATTCGTCTTGCCGGGCGATTGCACGTCACCCGCGGAACCTGTCGGACGAGCAGCTGCGCGCCCTTGCCAAGAACGGCGGCGTTGTGGGCATCAACTTCTATCCGGTGTTTCTCGACGACCACTTCCGGGAGCAGTACGAAGAGCTGCGGCGTCGCTTGAGGCCCGAGACCGATTCGATTCACGCCCGCTACCGGGGGCGCCCGGGCGAGTCGGCGTTCGAGATCGACAAGTTCGTCGGTGAGAAGGCCGAGAGCCTCGGTGTGCCTGGGCTCGAGCGGCTGGTGGACCACATCGACCACGCGGTACAGGTGATGGGCATCGACCACGTGGGGCTGGGCAGCGACTTCGACGGCATCAGCGTCCTGCCTGCCCCCATGAAGGACGCGACCTCACTCCCCCTCCTCGTCGCGGCCCTGCAGCAGCGCGGCTACGCGGACGGCGAGGTCGCGAAGATCCTGGGAGAGAACTTCCTGCGCCTGCTCAGTGCCCTTCGGTGACTCCTTCCTTGGCGGTCCCCATGCTGTAGCGGATCCCACCCTGGAACGTGTGGGTGGTGCCGTCCAGCAGGAAGCCACGCGCCGATGAGGTCAGGATGTAATGGCCATACAGCGCGAGCCGTCCCTGCTTGATATCGATCCCGCCCATCCACCAGAAGAACGCCTTGCTCGCGGCAGCGTCGGCTTCGTCCTGGAGCTGGGAGAACTGCGACAGCGTCTGGCAGCTGGAGCAGGTGACCGCCGGATTCAGCAGCTGCATGATCGCGAAGCCGCCGCCTCCGAACGGCTCGATCCGCGTCTGCGCCGGGAAGGCGAGGGCGCCCACCATGATACGGCGCATGTCGTGAAACGCCACGTTTCCCGGCTCGATCGTGCCGTCGGGCTCGACGATGGTCGTGTGGCGGTCTGACAGGAAGAACGACTGCTCGTACGCGACATACAGCGCCGTCTTCTTACCGGTGATCAGCCAATGCCCGCCGAACGTCGGCTCAAAGGCGTAGCTGTCGTAGTTGGTCTTGAAGATAAAGAGGCCGCCCTGTGCGCCCCAATACCATTTGTGGGCCCAGTCGCTGGTCCGCTCCTCGAAGCGTGGGCCGCCCCGCGGACGCGCCGGCTGGGTGGGGGGCGTGGGGGGGACCTGGCCGCCCGCCGCGATGATGGAATCGCGCTTCTCCTTCGGGATCGGCGGCGGCGCTGTTGGGCGCGGACCGCCGCCACCGCCGCCACCGATGAAGTAGGACAGGCCGGCGGAGCCGAGCAGGTGCACGACCGGCTTGCCCCCGAACATCGCGTAGCTCCCCGCGTTGTTCTTGGGCGAGTAGTAGCCCCGCGCCTCCAGGCGCAGGGCCAGCCGGCTGCCGAAGAAGATCCGGTCGCCCAATCCTGCGTTTACCGCGTGCAGAGCGAAGTTGTAGGGTGGATTCACGCCCATGTCGAGCCGGGAGTAGCCCCCCAGGAGGTACAGGATGTTCTTCTGGCCCCCTGAGTTGAGCACGAGGCTCACGCTTCCGAAGCGCATCTGGGTATGCGGCCCGCCCGCCTTCGGGAACGGATAGGCGATGTTGGCATCCACCTCCAGCCCGAGGGTCTCGTTGAAGAAGAACCCGAGCCGGCCCCCCCCGCCGACCTGATTGTCGAGCAGGAAGAGCTTGTCGTAGCGGGTGTAGCTGCCGAACCCGCCGATCTCGAGCTGGTGAGCGTGCTGGGCGCTCAGCGTCGCCGCCCCTCCGGCGCCCGCCGCCAGCAACACCCCGACGACAGTGACTACCCGCATGGGCCCACTCCTCGGTATCTAGGCAGGTCGGAAAAAAATGCCCCCCAAAATAGGGTTTTTGGTCGGAAAACGCGATACCCCTTCGCTTTAAGCCTCTGAACCTTGAAAGTACTTGAAGGTTCGACTGGATTCAGGCGAGCTGATACCGAAGATATCCCGTAAATCGAGCCGATCAGACCCCGCCTAACGCCGACCGACGGCACGACCTGCTAGGGGACTTGGCTCTTCTGCTCGCCGGCCCTGCCCAGGATGAACGACAGACCCGCTGTACCTGTGAAGTGCCCCAGCCAGCTCGCCTGGCCGCTGCCAGCCCCGCGGTAATAGGCTCGTGCCTCCAGGCGGAGTGCCACCCGGTCGCCGACGAAGATCCGCTCGCCCAGCCCGCCGTGCACGGCGTTCAGGTCGGACGCGGACAGTGGCTCGGGTCCCATGTGGAGCCGGGAGTAGCCGCCCAAGGCGTAGAGGCTGCTCTTCCCGCCGCCGGAGTTGATGACGAGACTCGTGCTCCAGAACACGGCCGTGGTCCCCACGCCGCTGAGCCTCGAGACTGGCTGCGCTACGTCGGCGTCAACCTCGATACTGAAATGATCGCCGAGGAAGTAGCCGACTCGACCGCCGGCACCGAACTGGTCGGCCAGGCGTAAGTCCTTGTCATACCGCGTGTAACTGCCGAAGCTACCGATCTCAAGCTGGTGGGCATGTTGGGCGCTGACGGACCCAGCCCCGCTAGCCAGCAGCACCCCAATGAGAGAGAGGACCCGCATGGGTGGACTCCTTGGGTAATTAGGGCGCTCCCCAAAATAGGAAGTTCCGGCGAAATGCGCGATAAGGTTGACGCGTCGGTGCTGAACGAAACAAACTGGAGTGTCTCTCAAACGACTCCCAACGTGGTACCGACCCGCTTGAATGCGGACAGGGCAAAGTCCAAGTCGTCCCGGGTATGGGCCGCTGAGAGCTGGCAACGGATCCGGGCATGGCCATGCGGCACCACCGGGTACCCGAACCCGGTGACGAATACCCCCTCTGCCAGCAGCAGGTCGCTCATCTGGATCGCCTTAGCAGTCTCGCCCAGGATCACCGGCACGATTGGGGTCTCACCGGGGAGCGGCTTGAATCCCAGCGCCGTCAGCTGGCTGCGGAAGTAGCCCGCGTTCTCGTGCAGGCGCCGCACGAGCTCCGGGTGCCGCTCCACGGAGCGCACCGCCGCGAGGGCGCTTCCGGCGACGGTGGGCGGCAGCGCGTTGCTGAATAGCTGTGGCCGGGAGCGCTGAGTGAGGTAGTCGGCGAGCGCCGCCGGGCCGGCGGTGAAGCCGCCGGCGGCGCCGCCCAACGCCTTGCCCAAGGTAGAGGTGATGATGTCCACCTGGCCGAGCATGCCGTAATGCTCGGCGGTGCCGCGGCCGGTCGGGCCGAGCACGCCCGTCGCGTGGGAGTCGTCCACGGCGACAACAGCGTCGTACTTGCGCGCCAGCGCCACGATGTCCGGAAGCTTCGCGATGTCGCCCTCCATCGAGAACACCCCGTCCGTGAAGATCAGCCTGAGCCGGGCGTCTCGCGCCGCCTTGAGCTTGTCAGCGAGGTCGGCCATGTCAGCGTGCTGGTAGACGGCGGTCTGGCACTTGGTGATGGCTTTCGCCAGGCGGATCGAGTCGATGATCGAGGCGTGATTCAACTGGTCCGAGATCACGATGTCCTGCTCACCCAGCAGCGTAGGGCAGAGCCCCTCGTTTGCATTCCAGCAGCTCACATAGGTGAGTGAGGACTCACATCCTACAAATCGGGCGAGGGCGGCTTCGAGCTCGCGATGGATGGTAAAGGTGCCACAGATGAACCGGACCGAGCCGGTCCCAGCACCGAACTGGTCGAGAGCGCGCTTTCCGGCGGCTACGACCTCCGCCTCGTTACAGAGGCCCAAGTAGTTGTTGGACGAGAGAATCACGACATCGCCGCGCCCCTGCATCTTGACTCTAGCGGCTTGCGGCGACTCCAGGTAGTTCAGGCGCTTGTACACGCCGTCGCGCTTGAACTGGTCGAGCTCGGCCTCGAGCCGGGTTCCGAGCGTCATGCGATCTCCAGGATGATCTTGCCCGCGTCGCCTGCGCGGATCGCAGCGAGGGCCTCGTCGACCTTGGCGAGCGGAAACTGGTGGGTGATGACCGGACGGGGATCGAGCAGGCCGCCGGTGAGATAGCGTCGCATCTGGTGCCAGGTTTCGTACATCTTCCGGCCGATGACGCCGTACACGGTGATCCCTTTGAAGATCATCTCGGTGGCGAAGTCCATCGGCACCTGGCCCTTCGGGATGCCAAGCAGCTGCACGCGGCCGCCCATGCGAACCGCCGCGAACGCCTGGTGCAGGGCTGAGGGGATGCCTGACATCTCACACACCACATCGGCGCCCTCGCCGCCGGTCTCCTCTACGACCGTCCGCACCACGTCGTCCTGCGCGGCGTTGATGGTGACGTGGGCGCCCATCGTCCGGGCGAGCGCGAGCCGTTTCGGGTTCACGTCCGACGCGATGACTTTTGCCGCCCCCGCTGCGCGGGCGATCCCCACCGCGAAGCAGCCGATCGGCCCGCACCCGACGATGAACACGGTGCTGCCCGAAATATCGGCGGTCAGCACCGTGTGGAACGCGTTGCCCATCGGATCCATGACGGCCCCGACGGTGGTCGGGATGCCGTCGAGGGGCAAGACGTTCGTGGCGGGCATCGCGATGTATTCGGCGAACGCCCCGTCCAAGTCCACGCCGATGATGCGCGTGTTGCGGCAGATGTGGCCGTTTCCGGTGCGGCACTGCATGCAGTGCCCGCACACGATGTGACCCTCGGCGGTGACGAGCTGCCCGCGCTTGAGCTCGGCGACGCCGTCGCCCACCGCGACGATCTCGCCCGCGAACTCGTGACCGATCACCAACGGCGGCTTAAGGCGGCCCTGCGCCCAAGGATCCCAATCGGCGATGTGCAGGTCAGTGCCGCACACACCGGCGTGGCGGACCGCGATGAGCACTTCGCCCGGTCCGGCGGCCGGCTTGGCGACGGTCGCGACTTTCAAACCGGGGGCGCGCTGCTCCTTGACGATCGCTTGCATGTAAGCTCAGGACGGGGACCCCGGGCCACCGGCCCGGGGTCAGCCGAGCGAACCCGCCTCGGGGCGGCTGACCCCGGGGCGATGCCCCGGGGTCCCCGGGAGCGGGCGGCAGGATGGGTCAGAATATGGATCGCGTGAAGCCTCCGTCTACTTGCAGCACGGCGCCGGTAATATAGCTGGCCTGCTCGGACGCCAGGAACGCGACCGCGGCGGCGAGCTCGTCGGTGCGCCCCATGCGTCCGATCGGAATCCCGGCTACCATGTCGCGCATCACCTCCTGCGAGGCGCGCTGCTCCCGCTTCGCGCGGGTCTCGGTCAGCTCCGTGATCCGCTCGGTGGCGATGAAGCCAGGGCACAGCACGTTCACCGTGATCCCCTCGGCGGCGACCTCGTCGGCCAGCGCCTTGGCGAAGCCGAGTACGCCGGCACGAGCGGTCGTGGACAAGATGAGGCCCGGGAGCGGCTGTTTGGCGGCGACCGAGGCGAGGCAGATGATGCGGCCCCATTGGAGCTTGCGCATGATCGGCACGGCGGCCCGGGCCAGGTGCACGGCGGAGAGCAGGTTCAGCTCGACGGCTCGCTGGAACGCCTCACCTGTCTGATGACTGAACGGTGCTGCCGGCGGGCCACTGGCGTTGCAGAACAGCACGTCCAGGCGCCCCAGCTCGCGGTGCACCCGCTCCACGAGCCCTTGGGCCTGGGCCGGGACGCCCACGTCCGCGACGAACGGCAGCACCGTCTGCCCTGTCTCCGACGTGAGCTGCAACGCCACGCGGTTGACCGAGTCTTCGTGCCGGCCGTTCACAGCCACCCGCGCGCCTTCCTGCGCGAGCGCTTTCGCGACGGCGCGTCCCAGCCCTTTGGTGCTGCCGCACACCAGGGCGACGCGGCCGGCCAGGCCGAGATCCATGGGGCGGGAATCTATCCGAGGGTTTCGGCGCCGGTTAGGGATTCCCAGGCTGAAGCCTGGGGTCGGCACGACACTGCCCTAAAGGGCACTGCCCTTCAGGGCTGCGAATCGCCGAGCCCACCCTTCAGGGTGTGGAACTAATCGGCGACAACGACGTGCGCCGGCTCGATCCGCACCGCGCAGCACTTGAGCTCCGCCATCTTGGCGTACGGATCGAGCACCGGATTGGTGAGCAGGTTCGCCGCCGCCTCGCGGAAGTGGAATGGCACGAACACCTGGCCGCACGCTACCCGGTCGGAGATGCGGCATGAGATGACGAGCGAGTTGCGGCGCGACGTCACCCGTGCCAGGTCGCCGTCCTCGAGACCGAGCGCGGTCGCGTCAGCCGGGTTGATCTCCATGATCGGCGTCGGCTCGCGCTGGTCGAGTCCCGTCGCCCGCCGGGTCATCGTGCCGGTGTGCCAGTGGTAGAGCTGCCGGCCGGTGTTCATCACGAACGGGTACGCGTCGTCCGGGAGTTCCACTGGCGGCGCGTACTCGACGGGGACGAAGCTCGCCTTGCCGTCGGCGGTCGGGAAGCGGTCGGCGAACAGAAACGCCGTACCGGGGTGGTCGGCGGTCGGCACAGGGTATTGGAGCCCCGCGCCCTCGAGCCGCGGATACGTCACCCCCCGCCACGACGGCGTCACCTGGACGATCTCCGCCATGACGTCCGCGGCGGTCTCGAACGGGGTGTTGAGACCCAGCCGGTTGGACAGCTCGACGAGGATGTGCAGGTCGTGCCGCGCCTCGCCTGGTAGGTCCGCCGCCTGGCGGGCGAGCTGGATCCGGCGCTCGGTGTTCACGAAGGTGCCGGTTTTCTCGGCAAAGCTCGAGCCCGGCAGCACCACATCGGCATAGCGGGCGGTTTCGGTCAGGAACAGGTCGTGCACTGCGAGGAACTCGAGCTCGCGGAACCAATGCTCGGCGTGGGCGATGTCGGGGTCAGAGATGATCGGGTTCTCGCCCATGATGTACATCCCACGCACCCCGCTCTCTTCCTTCACGGTCTCGGTCACCATGAGCCCCTCCTTGAGGGAGAGGGACTCCTCGGGTACGCCCCAGACGCGCGCGTACTCCGCCCGGATCTTCGGCTCCTTGACCGACCGATAGTCGGTGTAGACGAACGGGATGGCCCCGACGTCGGACGCCCCCTGCACGTTGTTCTGGCCGCGTACGGGCATCATCGCCGCTCCCCAGCGGCCGATCATGCCGCAAGCGAGCATGAGGTTGAGGAGCGACGCGACGAGGTCGGTGCCGTTGGCATGCTGCGTGAGCCCCATCGCCCACAGGGTGCTCGTGTTCGGACCCGCGGCATAAAGCTCCGCCGCCCGTTGGATCCGCTCCGCCGGGACGCCGGTGAGCCTCGCCGCGACGGCTGGCGTCATCGGTCCGACGGCTTGCCGCACGCGGTCGAAGTGCTTGGTCCGCTCCGCGATGAACCGCTGGTCTTCGAGCCCCCGGGCGAGGATGTGGTTGAGCATCGCGCCGAACAGGGCCACGTCCGTGCCCGGTTGCATCTGGAGGTGGATGTCGGCCCGTCCCGCGAGCTCGGTCTTGCGGGGGTCGGCCACGATGAGCGTCGCGCCGCGCTCATGCGCGCGCTTGATCGCCGCGCCGAAGACCGGGTGCGATTCGGTCGTGTTGGCGCCGGCGATGAAGATGACATCCGCGGCGTGCTCGACCTCGCGCATCGAGCCCGACGCCGCCGAGGTGTTGAGCGCCCGCTGCATCGCCGCGACCGAGGTCGAATGGCACAGGCGCGTGCAATGGTCGATGTTGTTGGTGCCGAGCGCGCCACGGAACATGCGCATGAGGAGATAGTTCTCCTCGTTCGAGCACTTGGCCGAAGAGAAGCAGGCGAGCGCGTCGCCGCCGCGTGCGCGCTTGATGCGCAACAGCTCCTGCATGATGAGGTCCAGCGCCTCGTCCCAGGTCGCTTCGCGGAACGGCTCGTACCACGACGGCGGCGTCGCTACGCGGTCGCGGATGTCCAGGTCCAGCCGCTCGACGAGCGACAGCTCGCGCACCGACTTGCCGACGGAGCGCGGCGGGCCGGCCGGCTTCGCGTTCTGGCCCTCGCCTTCGATCGTCTGCCACGGCCCGCCGCGGCGCTCCTGGCCCGTCGCCCCGCGCCACATCCAGCGGCCGCTCTCCCTCACCCAACCTTTGCGGATCAGGGGCTTGGTGAGTCGGTCGCGGTGCTGTGGGAAGTCGTAGCCAAACCGGCCCTTCACACACGTGGAGCCCTGGTTGGGAGTGTCGAGCTCGATGTCGGGCGAGGTGACGCGGAGGACCTTGCCGTCGGCAACATGCAGGTCGACCTGGCAGCCCACGCCGCAGTACGGGCACACGGAGCGGACGATCTTGTCGGGGTGGCGCACCTGCTCAGGGGCGAAGCGCTCCCGCGGCATCACCTCGAAGATCGCGCCGGTGGGGCAGACGCGGACGCATTCGCCGCACCAGGTGCAGCCCGCCCTGTCGGGGTCGCCGTCGGCGCCGACGATGATCTCGGTGTGCTCGCCGCGTTGGCCGACGTCCAGGACCCCCACGACCTGAATGTCCTCGCACGCCCGCACGCAGCGCGTGCACAGGATGCAGGTGCTCATGTCGTGGCGGATCATGGAGTCGCCCGGACGCTCGTCGCCGTGGCGCAGCGGGAGGTCGCGCAACGTCGGCGGCGTCGGCACGACGCCGTAACGGACGACGTACTGCTCGAATTCGTTGCGGGGCTGGGCGCGGCCGCCGTTCACCAGATGGTCGCCGGGGTAGCGCTCGAGCAGCAGCCGCAGGACGCCACGCCGGTTCTCGACGGCGGCGTGCGATTCCGTTTGCACCACCATACCATCCGCCACCTGCGTCGCGCAGGCAGGCAAGAGCTTCGCCTGGCCCTCCACCGACACCAGGCAAATCCGGCAGTTTCCTACGATGGGCAGCCTGGGATACCAGCACAGGGTTGGGATGTCGTCGATGCCGGCGGCCCGGGCGGCGTCGAGAATCGTCTGGTCGGGCTGGGCGGAGACGGTGCGGCCGTTGATGGTGATGCTGCTCATGCGAGGAAGATGAACTCGCGAGGAGCGCACGGCAACCCTAAGTGGTTGGCGTGCTTGGCAGATACGATTAGCGCTACGGGCCGACGCGGCGACAGCGGCGACAACTGAAAGGGCCGGCTGGTGCCGGCCCTCGATGCCTACTTAGTCGACGTGCTCGGGCAGGTGGCGGTGCGTGTGGTCGTCCGCCCCGCCCTCGTCGGTGAACCAGCAGTAGGCCCAGATCTTGGCTGGGCGGAGCATCTGTCGGCCGACACTCAGGATGATGCCGATGGGCTCATCGTCCAAGACTAAAGGCAGACTGGTCATTGTCATTGAAAGGGCGTTCCCACGTTGCAGGTTACACGTCGCGCGAAGCAAAGGACCTGCCACCAGATCGCTCGTGCAACGTGTTGCCGTGCAACGTGTAACGGGAGGGGGGCGCGGCGGAGTGGTTACTCCGACACGTTCACCGCCGTGTCTGCCTGACGCTCGGGCTTCGTGGCCGTGAACCCGGCTCCGGCCTTGGTGCGGCGGCGGCGGGTGATGAGCCAGCCGCCGTAGTGCGCCTGCAGCGCTTCCGGACCGAGCGGGATCACCTCGTTCGCGGCGGGGCTCGGCAGCACGATATGGACGCCCCCCGGCCGCGTACGTGCTTTCAGGTCCGCGATGACGGCGCTCCGGTCGCGGGCACGCGCTGGGGCGAGCGCCGCCGGGTCGAGGACGACGAGGCTCGGCGCTACGTCGGGCAGCCAACTGCCCCAGTGGATTACGAGGGCTTGAAACCGGCCCGCGAGCTGCTCCGTGACGGCGCGGCCCTCGGCGGCTTCGATCGCGCCGAGGTCCTGATCGAGCAGGAACACTTCGGCGTCGTGCGCCGCGAGGTACAGCGCTGCCGGCAGGGCCGCCGCGCCCAGGACCAGGGCGAGGTCGCCGGGCTCGAGCCGCGCCGCGCAGCTCACGAGCGGGCCGTCGGGCTCGAGGCCCCAGTGCGTCGGCTCGCGCTGCGCGGCGCGCAGCGCGCGGTGCTTCGAGCGCCAGCGGGGGAACGCAGGCAGCCGGAGCCGCCGCGCGATGATCCGGTCGACGTGCTCGAGCAACAGCACCTCGGTGAGCAGGTACTGGCCGGCCGAGCTCTCCTCCAGCTCGCGCACGGCTTCGTCTCCGATCTCGAGCAGCTCCGCGCGCGACAGCCTGTTCTTGTACTCCTCGATGCGCTGCAACAGGAACTCTTGGTACTCCTGCTTGAGCGAGCGGGGCGGCCGGCGCGCGATGCGCGAGCGGTGTTCGTCGTGCAGGGCGTTCAGCATGGCTCGACGTGCACCGTCACCTCATGGAGCTGGAGGTCGTTCTTGAGGCGCTCCTCCACCTGGTCGGCGATCGCGTGGGCTGCGGCGACATCGGCCTTGCGATCGACGGCGATCGTCACTTCGGCGTACCGCAGGTCCGAGGGTCCGCGCGAGCGGATTCCGTAGGCGCTCTTCACGCCCGGCACGCCTTCCGCGGTCTGCCGGATCTCGCCGGTGGGGAGAGCCCGCTCATCCACGAGGACCGGAACGGTGCGCCCGAGGATGCGGTAGGCCACGAGCACGATCAACAGCGCTACCACGATGGCGATCGCCGGGTCGACCCACCACCACCCTTGCCGGGCAAACAGCACGCCGATGAGGACGCCCACGGTAATGAGCGCGTCCGTGCGCGTGTGCGCCGCGTCGGCGACGAGCAGCTCGCTCTTGAGCTCGCGGCCACGGCGGTTTTCGTACCACGCGATCACGAGGTTGACGCCCAGTGTGAGCACGAGCACGGCGAGCTGTGAGTCGGTCACACCTACTGGGTGGGCGCCCTGCAGCAGCTCGTTCACCGCGCCGCGGACTAGCTCGAAGCACGTGATCGAGAGGAACCCGACGATGCCGAGGGCGCCCAGCGTCTCGAATTTGCCGTGTCCGTAGGGGTGGTCCTCGTCGGGCGCCTTCGCGGCTACGCGCACGACGATCAGGGCGAGGACGTTGTTCAGCGCGTCCACGGACGAGTCCAGGGCGGTGCCGAGGATGGCGAGCGAGCCGGCGCGCAGACCCACGAAAAACTTGGCCGCCACGACCATCAGGTTGGCGACCAGGAGGCCGATGAAGACTCGGCGGACGAGGGCGGTCTCGGGGCGCCCCTCGGGCCGGGAAAGCGGCATGGGATGCAAGCTTGTAAGGCGGGCCGGTTTAGTCAACGGCCCGCAGCAGCACCCCCTTCAAGTACCCCGTCTCGGGGACGTTGACAAGCTCGGGGTGATCTCGTCCGGCGCCCGTGAGCGCGACCAGCTCGAGCCGCCGGCCGGAGTCCCGCGCCGCGTCGGCGAGCATCTCCGCGAACACCGCGCGGTTGACGTGATAGGAGCAGGAGCAGGTGAAGAGCACGCCTCCGGAGGACAGCAGGCGCATCGCGCGGAGATTGATCTCCTTGTATCCGGCGAGCGCGCGGGGGACGCTCTGCTTGGTCTTGGCGAACGCGGGCGGGTCGAGCACGACGGTGTCGAAGGTCTCGTCCCGGCGTTCCAGTTCGCGCGCCAGGTCGAACGCGTTCGCCTCGCGCCAGGTGATGTTGGCGAGGCCGTTGAGGCTCGCGTTCTCCGCGCCGCGCGCCAGCGCCTCCCCACTGGAGTCGACCGCGGTCACGGTCGTGGCCCGGCGCGCCAGGTGCAGCGCGAACGACCCATGGTACGCGAACAAGTCGAGCGCCCGGCCGGGGCCGGCGTGCCTGGCGACGAGCGCCCGGTTCTCGCGCTGGTCGAGGAACGCCCCCGTCTTCTGCCCGGTGCGCGGGGCGGCGAGGTAGCGGATGCCGTCTTCCTCGACCTCCACCGCGTCGGGAACGGTGCCGAACACCGGAACGACCTCGAGGGGGAGCCCCTCGTGTCGCCGGATCGCGACGTCGTTGCGGAGCAGCAGCCCTGCGGGCGCGAGCGCCGTTCGGATCCCGGCGACCACGTCGGCGCGCGCCTGCTCGATCCCCGCCGAGAGGAGCTGCGCCACGACGTATGGCCCGTAGCGGTCTACGACCAGTGACGGCAGGCCGTCGCCCTCGGCGTGTACGATCCGGTACGCCGTGGCCGCGATGCCCGCCCGGCGGGCGGCGCGGGCGGCGATTCGCCCGCCCCACCAGCCCGCGTCGATCGGTTCGCGGCCGCGCGTCAGCAGCCGCAGTCGGATCTCGGACTTGGGGGAGTAGAGCGCTTGGCCGAGATGGCGGCCGCGCCGGTCGGCGACGCTCACGATGCCCGCACTATCACGCGGCTCGTCGTAGACATCCGTGCGGTAGATCCACGGATGGCCCGCCTGCCAGCGTGCGGCCCCCTTGGCGGAGACGATGGCGGTGCTCACGGCGCTCACGGAAACGTGAGTATTGGCCGCCCTCCGGCCGTTAGGACCTCGCGGACCTGCCCGCCCCCCTGTCTGAACCCAGAGAGGTCGGCCCTCGACGCGCCCGCCCTGAACCGTAGAATGGGGACCGTGATCGACCAGCCGCGGATGAACCACGCGCCGTCCGGCAATTGATGGAATTCGACGCGACCGCCGGCGCGCGCGCCAGGCATCCATGGGTCGAGGTTGGTGTAATGGTATTCGACGACCCTGAGCTCCGCCGTGCGACGATCGAGCCACAGCACGCCGGCGATATCGCGGCGCTGCGGCCTGGGGACCGGCTCGAATGCGAGCCCGACAAGAGCCGTGTCGTTGCCGGCGGGTGATTGAACCTTGAAGCAGTGGGACTCGAGAAACGGGTCCGACAGGAGGACCTGAATGTCCGGCGCCACGAAGACCGGACCACCAGTCGAGTCATACACGAACCCACGGCGGGCCAGGCTCTCGGGCGGCAGACTTACGAACGACCAGCCACCGAACCCGAGCGCGCTGTCCCGCTGCTCTTCCAGAGGCTTCAGTGCCCGGTCGAGGGTTCGCCGAAACGTCTCCGTACGGAACCGATAGAGCTTCCGCTCGAGCGTCACCTGAGTGACGCGCAGCGCCTTTGTGACCTCTTCCCACAGCGTCGCGGCCGACTCCCCTTCCGCCGGCCGCACGCGGCAACGATTGCGCCGTTCCACCGTGATGCTGGCGAGCTGCACGGGGACTTCCGGCATCTCGATGCGGTAGTCCAGAGTCTCCCCGGCCGAGAGCCGCAGAGGCGGCGAGTCCCAGCGCCGGTACCCGATCCGCAGGGCGCGAAGGCGGTATTCGCCGGGGCCTGGTGCTCGAAGCACGAAGCGTCCGTCGACTGCCGTTACGGTTCGGTCGCGTTCCAGCCGCGCTGAGTCGAGGAGTGAGATCAGTCCGAACGCCACCGGCAGCCCGGTGGTCGCTCCGACCAACTCACCTCGGAGCGTCTGAGCTGGCGACCGAGCGATGGCTCCGAGACTCAGCAGGAGCGGCAACGCTGAGACCCCCGCTCGCCGAGTGACTCGAGGCTGCATCTCGCCCGAACCTCCTCGGATGTTCAACACGACGGCGGGCGGTCCGGCCGCAGCTTTGCGGCGCCGCGCAGGTACGTATGTTTCAGCTCGCGCTGGGGCTTGGTCGTGTAGAAGTGCAGCAGCACGCGGATGCAACGCGCCAGGCCGTCGGGGACGGCCACCTCCGCGGCGCCGAGCAGGGGGACGTCGAGCCAGCCGAGGCCGCGCGCGGCGCGCGCGGGATACTCGGCAGTCAAGTCGGGCGACGACGTGAAGATTGCGCTCTCCACATCTTCCGGCTTGAAGCCGTTGGCGTGCTGCAGCGCCCGCAGCAGCTCGGCGGTCGCGTCCAGGATCGCCTCGCTCGTATTCGCGGTGGCGGTCGTCGCGCCGCGCAGTCCACGCAGAGTCTTGCTCATGGCACTCGAGGCTTTGTTGCGCTTGATGGTGATCACGGATGCCGCGCTTCTCAAGGGGCGCGACCCGATCGAGGCGTGCCGCCGGGCGCTGGCCGGCGGGGCGACGATGATCCAGGTGCGCCTCAAGGACGCCGCGCCGCGCGACGTGCTGACCCTGGCTCGGGCGCTGGTGGGTGCCCTGAGCGTTCCCGTGATCGTGAACGACCGGGTGGACGTCGCGCTCGCGGCGAATGCGGCGGGCGCCCACCTGGGCCAGGAGGACCCGCCGCTCGACCGGCTCAGGCCCCACGTGCCGCCCGGCTTCCTCCTGGGCATCTCCGTCGGCTCGTCCGCTGAAGCGGCCCGGGTCCAGGGCTGGCCCGCCGACTATTGGAGCGTCGGCCCGTGCTTCGCCACGACCACCAAGCCCGACGCCGGGCCGCCGCTTGGCCTGGAAGGGTTCGCGGCGCTGGCGCGGCTCGCGCCCGCCGGGGTGCCCGTCATCGCGATCGGCGGCATCACGGCGGCGAACGCGGGCGCGCTGGCGCACGCCGCGGCGGCGGGGGTGGCGGTGAGCGCAGCCGTTTGGAGCGCTAGCGAGCCGGCCGCTGCGACACGCGCGTTGCGCGCCGCATTTCCTTGACGCGCCGGATCGCGGCGAGGTGCTCGGTGTACGTGGCGGAGAAGATGTGCTTGCCGTCGCTCTGCGCCACGAAGTAGAGGAACGGCACATCCGCCGGATAGAGGGCCGCCGCGAGGCTCGCGCGCCCGGGCTGCGCGATCGGACCCGGCGGCAGCCCGGCGTGCAGATAGGTGTTGTAGGACGAGCGCACGGCGAGGTTCTTCTCCCACACCCGCTTCAGGCGCCGGCCGTACGCGTAGCTCACGGTCGGGTCCGCCTCGAGCCGCATCCCTCGCCGCAGCCGGTTGTGGTACACGGCGGAGATGAACGGCCGGTCGGGGTCGTAGCGCACCTCCGCCTCGATGATCGACGCGAGGGTGACGAGCTCGTGGCGCGAGAAGTGGAGGGAATCGAGGCGGACCTGCCACTCGGGGCCCCACTGCTCGGCGAACTGGTGCGTCATCACGCGGACCAGGCAACCCTAGCCCGGCGAGCAGCACGGAGTCTTCCGCGGCCGCGAGGAACGAGTCTCGCGGAATTCGGAGCTGAGCACGCGCGAGGTCCGCGACCTCGCCGAGCCGCAGGCCCTCCCGCACCGTGAAGCGCTGCTCGACTCCGCGCCCGCGCTCGAGCGTGGCCACGACCTCGCCCCACGACTCGCCCTGCCGCAGCAGGTAGACGCCGCTCTTTAGCGACCCCCCGAGCCCGCGCACCTTCGCGTACAGCCGAAACGAGCCGGGATGGCTGAGCACCCGGTTTGCGGCGAGCGAGTCGATGGTGGCGTCGAGGGTGGCGCCGGCCGGAATGGTCACGGTGACCCGCGGGCCGTCGGAGCGCCCGCAGGCCGCGAGGGCACCCGCGAACAAAACGCGGAACGCGGAACGCGGAAGCCGGAACAGGCGCTCGACATTCCCTGCTCTGTTCCGCGTTCCGACTTCCGCGTTTCGCGTTCTCAAGTGGCGGATCCCCGCCGCGCATCCAGATAGTGCTGCAGCAGCAGCGTCGCGGCCAGCGCGTCGACGTCCCCCTTGCGACCCCGGGCCGAGCCTCCCATTTCGCGCACTGCCTGGAGCGCGCGCGCCGTGGTCATGCGCTCGTCCCACAACTCCACCGGCCGTCCAGTCTGGCGGCCGATCGCGGCCGCGAGCTCGCGCGCGGCCCGCGCCGGCGCCCCCTCCTCGCCCTGCTCGTCGAGCGGCAAGCCGACGATCACGCCGGCCACGGCGTGCTGCTCGAGCAGCGTGCACAGCTGACGCATCGGGAAGCGCTTGCCGGCGCGGCGCGTGAGGGTGGTGAGCGGCTGAGCGAGCCTCTGCGTTTCGTCGGACAGGGAGAGGCCGATGCGGCGCTCGCCCCAGTCCACGGCCAACAACCGGCCTCCCGCCGTCACCCCTGAGCCATCGTCGCGAAGAATTCCACGTTGGTCTTGGTCCGCTTCATGCGCTCGAGCAGGAACTCGATCGCCTCGACGGGCGGCATGTCGGAGAGGAAGTTGCGGAGCAGGTAGACCTTGTTGAGCTCTTCCTTGGTGAGGAGCAACTCTTCCTTACGGGTCGAGGTGCGCTGGACCTCGATCGCCGGGTAGACGCGCCGGTCGGCGATGCGACGGTCGAGGATGACTTCCATGTTGCCGGTGCCCTTGAACTCCTCGAAGATCACTTCGTCCATGCGCGAGCCGGTGTCGATCAATGCCGTCGCGATGATCGTGAGCGAGCCGCCGCCCTCGATGTTGCGCGCGGCGCCGAAGAACCGCTTGGGCTTCTGGAGGGCGTTCGCGTCCACGCCGCCGGAGAGGATCTTGCCGGAGTGCGGCACTACCACGTTGTGAGCGCGGCCGAGCCGCGTGATGGAGTCGAGCAGGATCATCACGTCCTTCCCGTGCTCCACCAGGCGCTTCGCCTTTTCGATCACCATGTCCGCGACCTGGACGTGCCGGTCCGCTGGCTCGTCGAACGTGGAGGAGATCACCTCCGCTCCCTTCACGTTCTCCTCCATGTCGGTCACCTCTTCCGGCCGCTCGTCGATCAGCAGCACGATGAGGTAGATCTCCGGGTGGTTCTCGATGACCGCGTTGGCGAGCTTCTGCATCAGGATGGTCTTGCCGGCCTTGGGCGGCGACACGATCAGGCCACGCTGGCCCTTGCCGATGGGGCAGAGAATGTCCATCACCCGCATCGACAGATCGGCGTCCTTGCGCTCGAGGCGGATCCGCGCTTCGGGATAGCGCGGCCGCAAGTTGTCGAATGCGACGCGGTGCTTTGCTTTCTCCGGCTCCTCCCCGTTCACGGTCTCGACTTTGAGGAGTGCCAAGTAGCGCTCCCCCTCCTTGGGGGGACGCACCTGGCCCATGATCGTGTCGCCGGTGCGCAGATCGAACCGCTTGATCTGGCTGGGCGAGACGTAGATGTCGTCCGGGCCGTAGAGGTAGTTCCAGTCGGGGCTGCGGAGGAATCCGTAGCCTTCGGGAAGGATCTCGAGCACGCCCTCGCCGTGTAGCACCGTGTCGGAATCGAGGAGCGATTGCTCGATGCGAAAGATGAGATCCTGCTTGCGAAGCCCTGAGTAGTTGGTGATGTTCAGGGTTTCGGCCATCGCGTGTAGTTCCGCGACGGACTTCTTCTTCAGTTCAGCGATATCCACGTGTGCTCTGCTCCGTGTGTGCTACGGCGGGCGTACCCCGGGGATGGGGGAGTAACCGGTTGAAAATGGGTTCTTTGGGAGTTCGAAGGAGTGCAAATCTATACTAGGCCGCGGCGCACCCGCCGTCAAGTACGTCTATGGACCTGAGCGAGTTCCTGCTCGCCTGGCGGACGGCAGCGCTCCCGGACCGGGAAGTGATTGACGCGCTTGTACATCCGGCGCATGCCGGGCCCTCCCCAGCGCTGGCCGCGGCGCTGGAACGCTGGCCCGGCACCTCCTATTGGTCCGACGAGCCGGACGGACGCCACTTGGTGCTGACGCGCCCGCTCGGGCGTCGACACCGCGAGGCGTGGGCGCTGCACCTGCTGCTCTTCGCGGCGACGCTCTTTACCACCACGTTCGTGGGCGCCGTGCTCAAGGGCGCCATCCCGTTCGACCCGAATCCGCTGGCGCTCGTGCTCGGCACGTACCCCTTCCCGGCGGACTTCGTCCACGCCTGGGCAACCGGGCTCTCCTTCGCCGCGCCGCTCCTCACCATCCTGCTGTGTCACGAGCTGGGCCATTACCTCACGGCACGGCGCTATCGGCTCGATGTGTCGCCGCCCTACTTCATTCCCGCCCCGGTCGTCCCGTGGTCCATCGGCACGATGGGGGCGTTCATCCGGCTGCGCACCGTCGTGTCGGACCGGCGTCAGCTGCTCGACGTGGGCATCGCCGGGCCGATTGCAGGGCTCGTGGTGGCGCTGCCGGTGCTCGCGATCGGGCTGGCGATGAGTCATGCGCCGACCGCTCGCGCGTCGCCGAGCGGGATGCTGCTGGGGCTCGATGACAGCTACGCCGTGCTCGGCGACTCGATCCTCACGCTCGCGCTGCGTCACCTCGTGAGCGGGTCAACGCCGGCCATCGTGCTTCATCCGGTCGCGTTCGCGGGCTGGCTCGGCGTGTTCGTCACGATGCTCAACCTCCTGCCCATCTCCCAGCTCGACGGCGGGCACATCCTGTTCGGGGCGCTGCCGCGCTGGCACGCCCGAGTCGCCATAGGCTTCTGGGCGCTGATCGTGGCGCTCGGCGTCTACTGGAGGGGCTGGCTGCTCTGGGGAGCGCTCGTGCTGGTACTGTCGCGCGGCCGCCTCGGCCATCCGCCGGTGCTCGACGGACAGCGGCCGCTGCCACGGTCGCGGACCCTGCTCGCGTGGATTGGGCTGATCCTGTTCCTCGTCACGTTCACGCCGATACCATTTCGACTGTAAAAAGCCGGTGAAAAGCCCGTGAACGGCCGGGGAAGGGTGAGGGGCCCCTTCCCCCTTCCCCGGCCCTTCGCCGGCCTTTCACCCGTGTTTCCGTATTGCGTAAGTATCGCCGGCTTATATCTTTGGACAAACCAGCCCTAGGGCGACGCATGCCCGCACAATCGGCACGCTATAGCGCACCCGACTCTAACGACGCGGTCGTTCACGACCTTCCCCCCATCCGATTCGACGGACAACTCATCGCCATACGTCTCCTGGTACGCCGGACTGAGGACGGGATCTGGCGCGGCCGCATCCTGTTCGGGGCGCCAGACACCGAGGCGGAGCGCTCCACCGCCGAGATCTTCTGCGCGACGTCGGAGCCGGATCTGTGGCAGTCGGTCCGCGACCTGCGGGACCATCACTTGCGCGATCTCTACCGTTCCTTGCTGTGATGGCCCAGGCCGGTGACCCGCTGCGTACGCTCCGGCACGACCTGGCGAACCCGCTGGCGGCGATCCTGGCGGAAACCCAGCTGCTGCTCCTCAACGTTGATCGCTTCGACGCAGAGACGGTCGGGAGCTTGAAGCAGATCGAGAGCCTCGCCCGCAAAATGCGCCAGATCCTGCAAGCTCTGGACGAGTGAGCCGGCGGCACCGCCCGCGGTACTCCCCGCCGGCGCGCTGGTGGTACTCGCGCCGGGTGAGTTTCGTCCGCTACGCGTGGCTGCCGTGGCCACCGATTACAAATGGCCTTTGGGGATTTCCACCCTAAAGGGTGGACGGCGCTGGCTCGGTTCGTTTCAGATAGGTCCACCCGCTCCACAGATAAAGCCCCAGCAGGATGACGGTCGCGGCACTCACAGCGTACTTGAGCGCCGCCGGGGCGTCGCTCGCCGAGAGCAACCCCTCGATCGTGCCGGCGAGCGCGAGCAGCGAGACGACGGCGCCGATCATGCGAGCCGCGATCCGGCCCGCCAGCACGAGCGCGTCCTTGCGCGCCAGGTCTCCCGGGGCGACGAGCGCGCCGGCCAGGCGGAACCCGGCGCCCCCGGCAATGAAGATCGCCGTCAGCTCGAGCACGCCGTGCCCCGCGACGAACGTCCCCAGGTAGGCGCCCGCGTGATAATTGACGAACAACCCGAATCCCATGCCCAGGCTCATCCCGTTGCTGACGAGGACGAGCGCGGTCAGCGTCCCCGCCAGCATACCGCCCACGAATGCCCAGAACGCCACGCCGATGTTGTTGCTGATGATCGCCGAAGCGATGACCGGGAGCTCCTCGTTCGGCGATTGGGCGTATCCGATCCCGCGCGCTTCGTGCTCCGCCGCCTGTTCGGCACGGCTCACCATGACGGGCGGCAGGACGTCGTCGGCGAGCTCCGGCCGGCCGCGGATCAAGCCGTAGCCGACGGCGGCGGGGACGGTAAAGAGCAAGCATGCGGCGAGCACGTGGCGCCATGACTGAACGACCGCGGCGGGGAAGTCCTGCACCAGGTAGCGGGCGAGTGGCGCGCGGGGACGCCCCCGTGCTCGGTACAGCGCGTTGTGGCCCGCGCTCACGACGCGCTCGAGATACTCGATCACCCGCCGCTCGACCCCGTAGGTCCGGGCCCGGGCGAGATCGGCGGTCACTTCACGGTAGCGCGCGGCGAACGCCGGGATCTCCCCCGCCGCGAGGGCGCCGACTCCCGAGCGCTCTACGCGCGCGGCGACAGCATGGAAGGCGGCCCACGCGTCCCGTTTCCCGGCCACAAACCGCTCCGCCGTCACGGTCGTCCGTCCAGCCGCGCCGGTCTGCACGCGGGTCGCGAACCGGCTCCGCCGCTTGCGCTGCTCCTCGGTGAGAAGCGTGGTGAGATAGGCGTCGGCGTCCACGGTGCGACGCGGGATGCGGTCTTGGAAACGACGGGCGAGCTCCGTCGCCATCCGCACCTGGAGGGCCGGGTCGAGCTGGCCCGCTCGTGCCAGGAACTGGTCGAGCAGTCGGAACTCGTCGTCGGTGAGCTCCGGTGGCCCCGTCTCAAGCGCCTCTTCGGCCGCGGCAGGGGCGGGCCCGAGGGCCCAGTCCACCGGGCGGTCGCGCACCACGACGGTCCCCGCCGCCAAGTCGCCGAGCCGCTGGTTGCGAGGGTGCAGAAAGACCATCACCAGCCCCGGCAGGAGCGGCACCAGGGGGAAGTAGCAGTCGAGCAGCCGGACGAGGTTGCGCACCGTGGCAGCCGTCGGGGTCACGGCATGGCCGGTCTCCATTACGACGCGGATCCCGAGTGCCTGCTTGCCGGGCGTCCGGCCGCCGTTCAGCGCCTCGAAGGCGGCGAAGTAGCCGAAAAACATCAGGAACGAGAGCAAGATCACCAGCGCCAGCACCCAGCCCTCGAGCGCTGCCCCGACGTGCCACAGTCCGGTCGCGCCGGCGGCGAACTGGAGCCCCACCAGCACCGCGAACACGATCACTGTGTCTACCAGCGCGGCGGCAGCACGCGAGCCCACCCCCGCCAGCTCCAGGCGCACGGCGACGTGCTCTGGGGTCTCGATGTCGAGCTGCTGGCGTAGCTCTGATGGTGAGGCCGGGACTCGCGCGGGCGCGTTCACGTCCTCATCTTATCGCGACACCGTCACAGGAGCGAGTCGCGGATGCCCGACCTCCGGCCCATGGACTTTGGCGAGATCCTCGACGGGTCACTCATGATCTACCGCCGGCACTTCGGGCTGTTTCTGAAGCTCGCCATGGCGGCGTTATCCGTGCCCCTCGTGCTGCTGGTGTACTTCGGGCTGCGCGCGATTGCGGAGCTGCAGCAGAACCCGGTCCGAGCGCTGCTGTATCTCGTGCCCGTCGGCCTCGTCTATTACGTGGCGAGCTTGGTGCTCACGGCCGGTACGATCCGCGTCATCTCCGACTCGTATCTCGGCCGCGAGCCGCGCCTCCGGGATGCGCTGTCGCTGGGCTGGTCGAGACTGTGGCCGCTCACCGCTGTGGGATTCGGCAAGGGCATCGTGCTCATGCTGATCACGCTCGGGGTCGGCGTCGTCGCAGGCGTCGGCGCGACGCTGTTCCGGGGCGCCGGTGCGCTGTTGACCGTCGCGCTGGTCGTGGGGGGCTGCTGGTTCATCATCTACGTGGCTTGCGGGTACGGCCTGACGACCCCCGTGGTCGTCCTGGAGGAGCTGGGTAGCTCATTCGACGCGTTCGGCCGCTCCTGGGAGCTGACGCGGAGCTTCAAGCTGAAGGTATTGGGCCTGGCCGTCGTGGCGTTCTTGCTGACCAACCTGATTCCGTCCCTCGTGTTCCGCGGGCTCGGGGCCGCTTTCCTGGGCTCGGCGCCGCCGCTGGGAGTGGCGCTGACTGCGGTGGGGTTCGTCGCGCCGCTCGCGTTGGCGCCGGTGCTCGCGGCCGTGATCACCCTCATGTACTACGACCTGCGCGTGCGCCGTGAGGCATTCGACCTGCAGGTCCTGGGTCAGCGTCTGGGGATCATCTGACCGGAGAGCCCGGCGCGGTGCTGCAAGCGGTGCCGCCCTCCGACTCGCTGCGGCGCGCGCTGGGCGACGTGTTCGGGCGGCCGGAGTACGCCTGGGCGGGGCGGCGCAGCTTCGGGGAGTGGGTGCGCGAGCTGTGGTACCGGCTGCTCGACTGGATCGGGACCTTGCACGCAACGCACCCGGCGGGGTTCAAGGTGCTGCTCGCGGTGCTGATCCTGATCCTCGCGGGCTTGGTGCTGCACGTCGGCTATGTGCTGTGGCGCATCGCGCGCCCGGCGGGACGCACCCCGACCGGATCGGGGCGGCCGGCGGGGGGCGGGCCGCGGTTCGAGGATGCCAGGGCGCACCGCGAGCGCGCTGACGAACTGGCCCGTGCGGGACGCTACGCGGAGGCGCTGGCGCACCGGTTCGTCGCGCTGATCCTCGAGCTGGAGCGGCGACATGCGCTCACCTTTCATCCGTCGAAGACGCCCGCCGAGTACGTCCGCGAGGCCCGGCTGGACGAGTCCGGCCGTGCGTCGCTGGCCGATCTCGTAGCCCGGTTGTACCGGCACCTGTTCGGCGCCGTCCCCTGCGACGCGAACGTCTACCGCGAGTTCGGGGTCGCGGCCGAGACGGTCTTCCGGCATGTCGCGACGGCTTGAGCTAGGGCTCGCGCTCGCGCTCGCCTTGGCGGTGGCCGTGGCCTTCGTCGCCGGGAGTCGCGGTGCCAGCGCGCCGCCGCTCGATTTCCGCACCTCCTCCCTGGTCTCCGGCCCGCAAGGCAGTCGCGCCGTGTACGATGTGCTGGCGCGGCTCCGGGTCCCGGTCGAGCGGCGGCGCTCGGCGCTCTTTGATTTCGCCCGTGACACGACGCACCGGGCCCCGCCTGCGGTGCTGCTGGTGCTCGATCCACCGCGCGGCCTCTACCCGGCCGAGTTGGCGCAGGTGATGCGGTTCGTTCGCTCGGGCGGCCGCGTGGTAGTCGCCGGCTCGGGTGGGGGCATCACGCGGTGCGTGGGTTGGCGTACGAACAACGAGGAGGTGTTCTTCCCGCGCGACAGCTTTCGCGTCATTGCGCCGTCGCGCTCGCTTACCCTGCCCCCGGTCGCCGACTTTCTCAAGCCACGGCGGGATGACGGGGCGGCCGAGTCGCGTCTGCGGGTGCGGGCCGGGCAGCTGGAGGAAGGCGAGTGCGAGACCGTTCCGGCGCCTGCGGAGGACACCCTGCTGCACCTGACCGATGGGCGCCCGGCGGTGCTGCGGCTCCACTATCAGGGGGGAGGCAGCGTGACACTCGTCGCCGACCCGGGGTATTTCCGCAACCGCGTCTGGCGGTCGACCGACGTGCCGTACTTCGTGGCTCCGCTGCTGACGCCGGCGCGGCGGGGGAGCGTGGTGTGGGACGAATACCATCAGGGGTTCGGGCGGGGACGATCGATGGCGGCGGTGCTGCTCGGCTGGCTCGCGGGAACGCCGGGCGGCTGGGCGATCCTCCAGCTCGTCGCCGTGCTTCTGGCGGGGCTCGCGGTGACGGCGGTGCGGTTCGGCCCGCCCCGCCGGGCCGTCGCGACCCGCCGCCGGTCGCCCCTCGAGCACCTGGAGGCGCTGGCCGCAGGGCTCGAGAGCGCCGCGGGCGTCGACACCGCAGTGGCGCTCACCGTGTCCGGGCTGCGCCGCCGGCTCGGCCGCACGGGAGCGCTGCGCCCCGACGAACAGCGGTCCTGGCTCGCGGCGCTCGAACTCGCGCTGCCCAGCGCGGCGGGACGAGACGCCGTGCGCCGGCTGCAACGGCTCATCACCCAACCCGGCGGCCCTGAGCGGGCGCTCGCAGCCGCCCAAGCCGCGGAGGATGTGTGGGAGGAGCTACGTCCGCCGACGCCGCGCGCCGCATCCTAGACGCGCTGCAGCAGGTGATCCTGGGGCAGCAGGCCGCCACGCGCGATGTGCTGGTGTGCCTGCTGGCGCGCGGCCATGTGCTGCTCGAGGGAGTGCCCGGGACCGCCAAGACGCTGCTCGTGCGCACCCTCGCGCTCGCGCTCGACGTCAAGTTCCAGCGGCTCCAGTTCACCCCCGACTTGATGCCGGCCGACATCACCGGCGTATCGATCCTCACCGGCTCGCATGAGTTCACGTTCCGGCCCGGCCCGATCTTCGCCGACTTGGTGCTCGCCGACGAGATCAACCGCGCACCGGCCAAGACGCAGGCCGCGCTGCTCGAGGCGATGCAGGAACGCACCGTCACCGTCGACGGCGTGAGCCACCCGCTCTCGGCGGTGTTCACGGTGTTCGCGACCCAGAACCCGATCGAGTTCGAGGGCACGTACCCACTCCCCGAAGCCGAGCTGGACCGGTTCATGGTGAAGGTGATCGTGGACTACCCCAGCTCGGCGGACGAGCAGGGGATCCTCACGCGCTACGTCGCGGGCTTCGAGGCGGATCGACCTGCCACCTACGGCGTGCAGCCCGTCACGGACTCGGGTGGGCTCGAGCGGCTGCGCCAGAGCGTCGAGGCGGTGCGCGTCGAGGCCCAGATCACCGCCTATATCACGTCGATCGTCCGGGCGACACGCGACGCCGCGTCACTCACGCTGGGCGCGAGCCCACGCGCCGGGGTCTCCCTGCTCAAGGCGGCCCGGGCCGCCGCGCTGCTCGACGGGCGCGACTATGTGATCCCGGACGACGTGAAGGCGCTCGCGTCGGCGGTGCTGCGCCACCGCGTGAGCGTGGCGCCGGAGCTCGAGCTCGAAGGCGTGACCGCGGACGCGGCACTCAAGGCGATCCTCGACAAGACCGAGGTGCCGACCGCGTGATCCTCTGCACCCGGCGCGCGCTGTGGGTGGGCGCGGCCCTGGCAGCGGGTGGGGTGCTGGGCCTGAGGGTGCCATGGGCGCTCGACGCGATGTTGCTCGCTGACGTGGCGCTGCTCGCCGCGGTGTGGCTCGACGCGCGGCACGCCAGCCCCCTGGGAGAGCGGGGCATCACCGTCACTCGGGAAGCGCCGCCCGCTTTCTCCGTCGGGCGCCGCAGTGAGGTGAGCTACCGCTGGGGCAACCGGAAGCGCCGTCCGGCGCGTCTGCGCCTGCGCGAGGTTCGCCCCGAGGTGCTCGGCGGCACGCAGCCGCCGCGCGAGATCACGGTTCCGCCGCGGGGCGAGGTGCGCGAGACGGTTGCCGTCGTCCCGGTGCGGCGGGGACGCGAGCGAGCAGGGGCGTTCGTCGTGGACTCCACGGGGCCGCTCGGACTGGGGCGGCGCCGCTCTACGCAGGCGCTCCCGTGGGACGCCGCCGTCTACCCGCCGCTCGTCACCGTCCGGCTGCGGGCGTCCGTGGCCGAGGCGGCGCGCCGCCACCAGGGCGTGACTCCGATCCGTCAGCTCGGCGAGGGGCGGCTGTTCGAATCCCTGCGCGAGTGGGTACCGGGCGACGATCTGCGGCACATCGATTGGAAGGCGACCGCCAAGCGCCGCAAGGTCATCACGCGGCAATACGAGGCGGAGCGGCGGCAGCAGGTGCTGCTGGTGCTCGATACCGGCCGGCTCTTGACCGCCGAGATCGCCGGTGTGTCCCGCCTCGACTACGTGGTGCAGGCCGCGCTCGAGCTCGCGTACGTGGCTGCCCAGCACGACGACAACGTCGGCGTCATGGCATTCGCGGACGGGGTGCAGCATTTCGTGGCGCCGCAGCGCGGCCGGCTCGGCCTGAAACGCGTGCTCGACGTGCTGGCGGCGGTCGAGCCGAAGCTCGTCGAGCCCGACTATCCGGGGGCGTTTCGTTACCTCGCCGCGCGCAATCGCAAGCGGGCACTGACGGTACTGTTCACGGACGTCATCGACCGGCTCGCGTCGGACGCCCTGGTCGCGAACGTGGCGAGCTTGCGGCCGCGCCACCTGCCGCTCGCGGTCACGCTCCGGAATCCGGAGCTCGACGGCGTAGCGGCGCTTCGGCCGGAGGCGACGCGCGATGCGTTTCGCAAGGCGGCGGCGGAGGAGCTGTTGCACGCCCGCGAAGAGGCGCTCAGCCGCATGCGGCGCGGCGGCGTACTGGTGCTGGACGTCCCGCCCGCACGGGCGGCGCAGGCGGTGGTGGCGAAGTACCTGGAGCTCAAGCGCCGCGGGCGACTGTGATGCGCGTCGTCGTGGCCCGGGTGGAGCGGTCACTGTAGATTAGGCCCAACTTTCCCGGGTCCCAGCGTATGCGACCCCCCCGCGGCCCCGCGGCGTTGGCGATGGTGTTCGGTTCTGTGACCCTCACGACCTGCGTCTTTCCCACCGAACGAGACGACTCTGTCCGCGTGACCGTCGATCCCCTGCCGGTGCTCATCCGGGGCACCGACACCTACGCGACCGCCCGCGCCTGGCGGATCGTGGCGGCGGGGGACTCCCAGCCGATCGCCAACGTCAGTTTCGTCTGGTCGAGCGGCGACCCGCTGACCGCCACCGTGGATGCCAACGGGCACGTCGTGGGGATCAAGTCCGGCAGGACCGCGATTCGCGCGGCGGCTGCGAACTTCGACAAGCGGGCCACCGTGGGTCAGATCACCCTACGCGTGTCCGGCCCCCTCGAAATCGACAGCATTCGCCCGCAAACAGTGAAGTACGGCGAGACGGTCACGATTTACGGGGTCGGCGTAGACTCCCTGTTCCAGGTGACCTTGGGTCAGGGAGTCCTGATTCCCTATTTCTTCTCGAACACGCGCGATGCCGCCGGCTACGCGCGCAACTCGTTCTGGGTGCCGCCGCCTGCGCACAGCGACTCGATGTTCTTCATCGGCAATGGGGTATTCGGGTTCTCCAGGGACACGGTGCGTGTCATTCGGCGCGACCTCTATGAGCCCAACGAAACTTCGCCCACCCGCATCGACCTCGAGACATCGCGGCCCTTCCCAGGCACGATCCTCAACGTTCTGCTGTTCTTGAACCCGGCGCTGTCGTTCGAGCCGCTGCTGCGCGACGTGAAGCAGGGCGCCGACTGGTACCACCTACGGCAGGCTACGACCCGCGACCTCACGGTCGTCGTGAATTCCGACGTGCCGGGCACTTTTCAGACATTCCTCACGGATTCGCTCGGCTACCGTTCGTCCGACACGACCTATTTCCTCGGGCGGAACGCGTGGACGTTCGGGCCGCAGTCCCATTCCTGTCACGGCGCGGCGTTCGGCCCCAAGGAGGCGCCGGCGGAATCGACGGTCGTGGCGTTCCACAACTTTGCCGACACGGCCCTCGACGCAATCGCGGTGTACACGCGGGAGGGCCGGTACGCACTTACCGTGGTGGAGGGCTACGCCCTCAGCGACAAGCGGATTCAGCGAGACGCGCACGAGGAGGACAACTTCTGCGACGCGGCGGACGCGAAGCCGATTCTGCTCGGCAACCTCCCTAACGGGACCTACCTGGACACGCTCGCGATCGAGAACGCCCACGACGTGGACTGGTTTCGGTTCAACGTCCCCGGCTCAGGCGCCCAGCCGGTCCGCTTCCGGACCGCCCCCCGGCCGCTCGCCGCAGTGGACTCGAGCGACATCGATCTGTACGTACTCAACGTGCCGGCTTCGGGAGACACGGTGATGACGGGTGTAGCCATCGCGAGGGCAGGGTCGACTGTGGACACGACGCTCACCCTCGCCGCGCCGGCCGACTACTACGCCGTGGTCGTGGATTTCGCCGGGATACCGACCCGTTACTCGCTCTGTATTGGATTCGCCAGCACGCTGCTGAGTCCGAAGTGCACGGCCCTTCCCGCCGCGGCGCCGGTCCCCCTGAGTGCGGCGCAGCCGCAGGCGAGCGTGATGCGCCGCACCCGGCTGGAGGCCGCGATCGAGCGGCGTGGCCCGCGTCTCGCGCCGCTGCGCTCTGCGGCCCGATGGCGATGACCAACGGCGTCGTGGAGTGCTACCGCTGTCGCACACCGGTGCCGGAGCACAGCCGGTACTGCTCGTCGTGCGGAGCGGACGTGTCGGGCGGAGGCGCGCCGCCCACTACCAGCAACGTCGACCTGCTGCAGCAGCGGCTGCAGCGGCTGATCGAGGGCCGCTACCGGATCGAGCGTTTGCTAGGGAAGGGCGGGATGGGCGCCGTGTTCCTGGCTCACGACCTCGCCCTCGAGCGCGACGTCGCGATCAAGGTGCTGCCGCCCGACGTCGCGCAGGACGACCAGATCGTGCGACGGTTCCAGCAGGAAGCGAAGACCGCCGCCAAGCTGGACCATCCGAACATCATCCCGATCTATCGCGTGGAGAGTGAGGGCGGGCTCAACTACTTCGTAATGAAGTACGTCTCCGGCACGTCGCTCGAAGACCTGCTCGACCAGAAGCGGCCGCTGCCGGTGCCCGAGATCCAGCGCATCCTGTGGGAAGCGGCCTGTGCCCTGGGCCACGCGCATCAGCGCGGCGTCGTGCACCGCGACGTGAAGCCTGCCAACATCATGTTCGACCACGACGGGCGGGCCATGTTGACGGACTTCGGGATTTCCAAGGCGCTGCAGGCCGCGACTGGATTCACCGCGACCGGAATGATCATCGGCACGCCGCACTACATGGCCCCCGAGCAGGCGAAGGGCCTGACCGTGGACGGACGCGCCGACGAGTACTCGCTGGGCATCGTCGGCTATCGTATGATCACGGGCGAGCTTCCCTTCGCGGGCGATTCGGTCCACACCATCCTCTACAAGCACATCTTCGAGGAGCCGCCGCGCGCAGCCTCGCGCCGGGCCGACGTGCCCGAGCGGCTTTCGGCCGCGGTGTCGCGGGCGATGTCGAAGGATCCCGAGCACCGCTATCCCACCATGGAGGCGTTCGCGACCGCCGTTTGGCCGGAGCAACCCGTCGCGGTGCCTACGAAGGGTCGGGCCGCTCACCGCCCGCGCCCCAAGGCCGCGGCGGACGCGCTGACCCAGATCACCACCGGTACGCCCACGACGCCGCTCCCCGCGCGCAAGGCCAAAGGGTCGCGGGCGGGCCTTGTGGTCGGTTTGGTCGTGGTCGCAGCCGCGGGATTGGGCGGGTATCTCGCGCTGGGCCGTGGCGCCCGCTCCGAGCAAGCGGCCGGCGCGAAGCCTGCGCCTCCGGTGGTGGACACAGCGCGCGCCCCAGCTCGCCCAGTCGCGGAGTCCGCCACGACGGCCCAATCACAGGCGCCCCACCGTCCCGAACGACCGAAGCCGCGGCCGCCCGCGCCCGCCGTGCATGCGCCGGCGCCCGTGCCGCAGGGCTACCTCACGATCGACGCGAGTCCCTTCGGCGAGGTGTACATCGACGGCACCGACGTTGGCCAGACGCCGATCGTCGAGTACGCCGTAGCACCGGGTCGCCACGCGATTCGCGTCGAACATCCGGGCTACAAGACGGTGACGGAGACGGTGCAGGTGGATCGGACATCCACCGTGCGCAAGCGCTACGCGCTGCTGCCGGAGTCGCCGTGACGACCTGCCGCGGCGGCGGGCTCTTCCTGCTCGCGGTCCTCGCGCCGGCGGCAGGCCGGGCGCAGGCCCTGCAGAATGCCACGCTCCGCCGGGCGCAGCAGGCGTACGACAACCTCGAGTACCGCCAGGCGCTCGCGTTCGGCCAGGCGGCACTGCGCGAGCGCCTCGCCGGCGCCGAGCGCGCTCGCGCCTACGAGGTCGTCGCCTTCAGCTACGCCGCCCTCGATTCGATTCTCAAGGCGGTCGACGCGTTCAAGCAGATGGTGCTCATCGACCCCGAGCGCCAGCTCGACCCCAACCGCGTCTCCCCCAAGGCGTACAGCGCGTTTGACGTAGCCCTGCGCCAGGTGCTGCTGGTCCGGCAGCTGCGCGTCGACAGTACCAGCTTCGTGGCGGGGCAGGGCGCGGTGCCGATCCGCTTCATGGTCACCCAACCCGCGCGCGTGGTGACGCGAGCAATCGGCGTGGGGGGCGGGGGCGGTCCCGCAAACTTTCTGGTCGACTCGAGCGCCTGGAACGGCCAGGTGAACCTGAGCTGGTCCCCCCGGTTGCCGAACGGCGACCCCGTGCCGGCCGGGAGCTATACGGTCGTCGTGGAGGCGCGCCTCGGGCAGAACACCTTCTCCGCCTCGCAGCAGATCCGTGTCACGCATGGCCGCGTGGACACGCTCCCGCACCTCACGAGTCTCCCGGGCTACCAGTACCTGCCGGAGACGGAGATCCCCGCGCAGACGTGGCGTCCCCTGGGGGTCGCTTTCCTTTATACAGGGGGCGCGCTCATCGGCACGCTGGGCCTCGAGAGCGGCAGCCTGGGAGCGAGCTCGAAGCGCGAGCTCGGAGTCGTGGGTGCGGCGGCGCTCGTCACCGGGTTCGTCATGACGCTGCGCAGGCCTGCGCCGCGCCCGGCCGAGGGCAACATCCTCTACAATCGGTTGCTCACGGAGCAGATCGCCCGGCGCAACGCCGAGATTGCGAAGGAGAACGTCGCGCGCCGCCAGCAAGTGCAGCTCACAATCGGGCCGTCGTTGAAAACCGGAGCGCCCCGGTGAGCCGCGGGGGCTGGGGTGGCGGGGGCGTCGTCCCGGTGGCCATGGTGCTCCTCGGGCTCGGGGGTTGGCCGACGGGGGCGGGGGCCCAGCACCTCACGGTTGCGCCGCAGGCGGTACTCGTCGATTACCGCGAGGTCTCCTCCGGCCTGCGCTACTCCGGCTCCGGGTTCGGTGGCGTGGCGACGGGGCACCACGGCAAGCTCAGCGCGGCCGCGTCGGTCGTGCGGCTCACGCTCGACCCTACGGACCAGAGCACGGCGGGGGCAGGGTTCAAGGCGACCCAGCTGGACGCTTGGGTCGGCTACGATGTGGCGTCGCACGCGAGCGTCGAGGTCGGCATCCTCCGACGCACCGCCGACCCCGAGTTCGCTGCGCAGTCGCTCGGTGCGTTGCGGGTCGGCGTGCGCTCGACGTACGACCTGGGTCCCGGCGCGACCGTCTCGTTCCGAGTCGACTATCTCGCGGCACCGAAGTTCTCCGGGGGCGGCCGCGCCGCGTTCTCCATCGATCTCGGGCTCGGCCTCGACGTGCGCCTCGCCGGCCGGCTGCACGGCGTGGTGGACTACGCGTTCGAGCGCGTGAACCGCAAGACGAATCCGGGTGGGACCGGGGAGATCGACGCGCCGATTCAGCAAACGCTGGCGCGCCTGGGGCTGGGCATCGGCTTCTAGGGGGTCGCTACGGTTCCGCGAAGTACGTCTCGTCCCAGGCGACGTCCGAGATCTCCTTACAGCGCCGGCACTCCATCAGCGCCAAGCGTTCCGTGAGCGGCACGCGCTCACGGCAGTTGGGACACACGGCGTACTCGGCCACGCCGGGAAACCGGGCCGGGTTTTTGGGACGGGGCACGACCGACCAGCGCCGGGGCGGCGCGGTCGAGATCTCGAGCGCCGACCGCGGCACACTCACGCGCTCCCCGATGACGTCGACCACCGCCTCGGGCGGGCGCAGCCTGCGGACCTCGTACCAGGCGCCCCGGCGCAGCGGGCAATCCAGGTCGGCTCGCAATCGAGCCCAATAACGTTTCGGCACTGGCGCGGCTCCGGGTGCTGGTCCACAAAGGTAAGCTGGCCTGGCTCAGCGCGGCCAGCCGTCGCGGCGTGCGGTCGTCTCTGTTCCACGAAACTTGCAGAACTTGCAGAACGCGCGGAACCCGTAGTCTGTTCCTTGTGGGCGTGTCGCCGGCGCGACAGGCCGGTCACTGCCGTTGGGCTTGACGCCGGGTGGACGGGCCGGTAAATCGGCGTGGGTAAGGACGGGCTGCAGTACCGTCGTGCGGCTGCTCGACGAAGTGAGGTGGTGGCGTTGGAACGTCTCGACAAACTTCCGGCTGGACGGTGGGCCCGCTTGCTGGACGATGTGCGGCGGTGCCAGCTGCGCCGCGGAGCGTGGTATCCCGTACTGAGCCTGGGGCCTGACGAGGCTGTTTTGGTCGTGCGGCACCAGTCGATGATCGTACCGCCAGCCTATCTGGAGATCGTCCGCGCCCGCCCCAGCAAGTGGACGGTCGTTCCCCGCGAGCGCTACGCCGTCTGCCCCAACTGTGCCGAGCGCGTCGCGCTGGGGACGCGGCCGGAACGGATGCGTTGTGGACGGTGCAGTGAAATGTTTGAGTTCGAGCTGGAGCACGAGTACAGCGCACCCCACGGGACTTGAAGCGTTGAGCGGCGGTTCGAGCGCCGGTTAGGGTCGTCCCTCCTCGAGCTTTCTGATGTCCCCGACGAGCCCGAGAGCGGCGTGGACGATCCGCTCATAGGCGACGAGATCGCCTGCCTCGGCCGCCTTGGCCGCCTCGTGGTGACGGGCCACGAGTTGCCGCAGCAACGCCGCCGAGCGCTCTCGTTTGTCCGGAAACTCCACGTCGAGTGTTCGCTTGCTGGTGAGCGCGAGCCGGGCACACTCCCGCGGGTTCTCGCAGTTGCCGAGCGCCGTCGCGGCCAACACCGCCTCCCACAGCGCCTTCTCACGAACGCGAACCTCCACGTCATCGGCAACTCCCCGAATCTCGTGGAGCTGCCGCTGCACCCACGCCGGGTCGATCCGGCCAGTGACTGGTTGCACATATGCAACCTACTGTCTGACGAACGGATGGCCAGGGTGGCGCTCAGCGACGACGCCGTTCCTCCCGGCTCCTTGCCGCCTCCGAATAGTCATCACGATAAACCCCTGTAGTCAGATGTAGAGTCGCTAGGGTCGTCGAGGGCGCGGAGAACCACTCGCTCTAAAACAGACGTACATATATTATAGATCTGCGATGCCTGGTCCCTTCAGGGAGGTCATCATGCGCGTTTCTTCACTCTGTCCAGCCCTGGCCGCACTCCTCGTTGCCTGCACCGATCACCCCAGCCTCACCACCCCGGCAAACCAGGTCGTCCGGCCGCCACCGGCGGGCCTGCTCACGGGTGCGCGGCTCGACGTCCCGGCGCGGGGCCAATACATCTTTCGGCACTGGACGTTTGGCGACGAGCCGTTCTGGACCGACACCCTCCATCTGAACGAGGTCGTCGAGACGGCGGTCTCACCGGCCACGGCGCTCGCGGTGGGTCTCAAGGTGGATGCGGAGCGACTGCCGCCGGGATTCCTGGGGAGCGCCGATCTCACAAGCCCTGCGACCACGGTGGAGCTGCTGCGCCGCGACGCCGTCGTGGGGGTGGAAGCCGTGGTCACGGCGGATCGGCACATCAAGAGCCTCGGGATAACGTGCGCGCTGTGCCACTCGACCGTCGACAACGCGGTGACGGCCGGCGTCGGCCGGCGACTCGACGGCTTGCCGAACCGGGATCTCAACGTCGGGGCCATCGTCGCGCTCTCGCCCGTCCTCCCACCGGCCGTTCGGGCCGTGTTCAATTCGTGGGGTCCGGGCAAGTACGACGCGGAGTTCAACCGGGACGGCCTCAACAATCCTGTCGTGATCCCGCCGGCTCTGGGGTTGCAGGGAGTCGCGCTCGAGACCTACACCGGCGAGGGCCCGGTCACGTATTGGAACAACTACGTGGCTGTCACCCAGATGCATGGCCACGGCTCGTTCTCGGACGCCGTGCTGGGGATCAACATCCAGCAAACGCCCGATCGCGTGACGCCGGTGCTGCCCGTGCTGCGTGCGTATCAGCTCAGCCTGAACACTCCGCCGCCACGCGAGGGGAGCTTCGATCCTGCGGCGGCGGAGCGCGGCAAGCAACTGTTCGATGCGACCGCGCGGTGCGCTACCTGCCACATTCCGTCCCTGGCGTTCACTGATGTCAACCTCGGGATCCTGCACGAGCCGTCCGAAACGGGTATGGATCCCGTGCGGGCGATGAGACTGAAGAACCACAAGTACCGTACCACGCCGCTGCGGGCACTCGGGCAGCACCCACCGTACTTCCACGACGGCAGTGCGGCGACGTTGCTGGACGTGGTCGAGCACTACGACCGGTTTTTCGGGCTCGGGCTGTCGCCCCAGGAGAAGAAGGATTTGGTCGAATACTTGAAGTCGTTGTAGCCGGACGTTCGCCAAGGAGGTGCTCTATGCGCCCCAACACGTTTGGTCGTTGCACCGCACTCACGCTCGCCACTGCCGTCGCCGCCTGTTCAGACCATGGTGCGCCCACCCAGCTCCATCCCGGGCTTGCGGCTGCGTCGTTTGAACAAGCCCAAAACCAGGTGGACGGCGCCGAGTTCGGGTTCACGGCAGGCTGGCTCCAGGGCACGACCGTCCAGTTCTTCTATCACAAGCCTTTCTTCTGCCGCACGCCGGTCGAGGACGGGAATCCCGTTGGCTCGAGCACCGACTGCGAACTCGGCTCCGACGGCACCGCCGATCCGCGGCCCGGGAACATTCCGACGCTCTTCGTGATGACGCCCATCGGCTTCCGGCCAGCCGAGGCGACGCTGCAATGCCCGATCGTGGGCCATTGCATCAACCACCCGTCCACGATCGACCTCTCGCGCGTCTTCGGCGCCGGGACCGAGAACGCGCCGCTCCCGGCCCACAGCCACATCGTGGATCAGGCGGAGGGGAACTGGTGGGAGCTCGACGTCGTCGGGGTGAAGGATCGCGCGACCTGGGACCAGATCGTCGCAGGCAAGAGCCTCGCCACCGTGCGGGCCCTGCAAGCCGCCGATCCAAGCGGCGCCAAGATCACCGGGGACATCCCGACCAACGTTTACCTCTTCTTCGACGTGCGCCCGGGAAGCAGTAATCCATAGCCATGGCCACCTCAATCAGGAACGCGCCGGAGCGCCTCGTCGCCGCAGCCGCCCTCGTGGGCGGCGCGCTGGTTGCGGCCGGGGCGTTCCTGCCCTGGCTGTCCTTGTTCGCCGGGCTCCACCCGCTGCGAGGCGTCATCGGCCTGAACGGCCGCCTGCTGGCGGCGGGCGGAGGCGTCTGCCTCGTGGCGGGCGTGCGCTACTGGCTCCGGCCAGCGCCGGGGCTCGGGCGAGGCGTGGCCGTGCTCGGCTGGGTGCTCACTGGGTATGCGCTGTGGCTGATCGTGCAGCTGCTCATCACTTACCGCGAACTGCGCACGAACCCGATGCTCGTGCCGCAACTCGGTCCCGGGTTGTTCGTCGCGCTCGGGGGCGCGCTCGCGGCTGGGATCACGACGGCGCTGCGCGGCGCGGGCGGGCGACTTGGCGGCGGGCGGCAGTGAGAACGGGTCGCTTCGAGGGGGTTACGGCATCCAAGGGCTTCGTGGACTTCTGGAGCCCGCGTGACGTCTCCCACGCTGTTACATGTTGTAGACCGACTCCGGTCAGAAAACAAAGCATCCTGCAGGGGCGACGCCTTGTCGCCCCAGCTCAGCCCCCGCCATGGGGAAACCTGGCTGGTACTCCATGCGCCAGCCGCGATTCGAACGCGGGACCTTCGGCTCCCGAGGCACGGTCGAACGGCGCTCGCCGTCCGGTTACTCGAAAAGCCGAAACAGGTTCCAGAAAAGGGTGGCGAGCGCTCCGATCAGGGCTAGAGCAGCGACGCCGGAGAGCACCATCATGCCGAACTTCTTCAACGACGCCCCCGGTTGCGGTATGCGCCAGGCGGGATTCGAACCCACGACCTTCGGCTCCGGAGGCCGACGCTCTATCCAGCTGAGCTACTGGCGCGTGTTGTGGGGCAGTGACTTACACGACGCAACCGCGGTCCTGCACCGGCAGTGCCAAAAATAGTGTCAAACGGCGCCCCGGAGCGCCGCCAGCCGGCCCTGCAGTTTATCCTCGAACGCCTCGATCCGGTACTCCACCTCCTCGGCGCGGTGCCGCACTTGGCCGAGGTGGCCGTACACGCGACGTACCATGGCTTCGCCTCCGTGACCCTACTCTTTCGCGACGGTGAACAGGCTGACCGGCGCGCCCTGGTCGAGAGTCTGCAGCCGAGCCGCGCAGTAGGTGTGCCGGAACATCTTGGACCGGATCTCCCCTCGCTGCCACCCGGCCCGCGCCGCGACCGCATCGAGCAGCTTCCTGAAGTCCGACAGCATCGTCTCTTCACCTGTGCGATACGAAGGGAAGAGCAGTCGGCTCGGCGGGCGAACCGCATCGAAGACGTAGGCCCCTCGAAACATTGCGACTGTCCCCCGACCAACCTTGAGCCGCTTCAGCAACTTCACCATCGTCCTATTTTCCCCACCGGACCGCCCCTTCGGTAGACGGCTAGGCGGCGTATAATCCAGCGATGGGAATGCCTGCCGACTCCGCATCGGACAAGCGGCCGTCGAACACCGATACAGACTCGGGGACTCGCGGACGTAGGCTGGCGCAGCACGCGCCACGCCGAGGGAAGCTGTTCCACCTCCTGTGGCCGGTCACGTCCTATGTGGTGACGAATGTCACCGTGACCCTGCTCTGGCTCGTCTTCTTCGTGTTCAACAGAACCATGGTCATCGGTCGCCGGAACGTCGGCGAGGAGCCGAACACACTCCTCCTCTCGAATCACCAGTCGATGCTCGATAGTTTTTTGGTGGGTATAGCGGCATTTTATCCCCAGTCGTGGCTCAAGCCGCATTTGATTCCCTGGAATCCGGCGGCGGCGGAGAACTTCTACAAGAACCCGCTGCTGGCCTGGTTGGCAGACAACTGGAAATGCATTTGGATCCGGGAAGGGCGCCGCGACCTGCACGCCCTCCACCGCATGATTCAGGTACTACCCTGCGGCGTGATGACGCTCTTTCCCGAGGGCACCCGGTCCCGGGACGGCGCCGTGGGCCCGGGACGACCGGGAGCGGGGCTGCTGATTCTTGCGACTCGGCCGCGGGTGATTCCCGTCGCGATCGACGGGATGCACGCGGTGCTCCCCATCGGCCGCTACCTCCCGCGGATCTTCAAGCGCATCGCCGTGTCCTTCGGCTCGCCCGTGGACTATACGGACTTGCTCGCGATGCCGCGTACGCGGGAGCCGGCTCGGGCGGTGATCGACCGCGTGATGGCAGCGATTCGGCTCCAGCACGCCGAGCTCCGGCGCCAGCGGAGGCGCGACGTCGCGGCCGGGGACGAGGCACGGGGGTGATCGGCGGTTCGGCCGAACGCGGTGAACTGCGGGGCTGCCAAACGCTCGCGAAGCGCGGGCAGGCCCCCACGTAGACCGGCCGTTACCATAGCCCGCCGCGTAGCAGCGAGCGTCCTGCCGCCACCTATCTTAGGGTTTCCAGAACGATGTCCGCTGCATGGACAACAAGGCGAATGGCTAGCCCCACAGAGCTCCAGCTGGCGGCTCGGCATCTGCACCAAGTGGCGTTCGCAGGAGCGTTTAGTCTAGAGGCGTTCTTAATCCACGTGAGATGCCTGTACGAGTTCTTCAGTAGAGGTCAGCCGGACCAGCAGTCTTCACAACCGATCTGACAGACCGGTTAGACCGCAGACTCGCTCACCTCAGCGCGGACGGCGTGAAGTGGGCACGGGAAGAGCAGACCAAGCAATGGGAATGGCCGGTGGATGAGCTAACCGACGCCATCTTCGGTTATGCGCTCGCCTTCGTGAAGGCACTGCCACCCACGCAGGCGGCTTGGTTTGGTGGCATACTAGACCTCCGTAGCTGATTCGCCCTTCGGCGAGGGTTCAACGTGCGGCGCTCGCCTGGCTGAGCGCGCGACGGTCAGGTATATCACCCCCGACGGTCCGTCAGCACCGAGGCGCACCATGGTCGGTAACGACTCAATCCTGTTCTTCCCCATCGGCCGGGTCGGCGAACGCCGGTGCTCGCCCGGGCGGCGCTGCGAGGTGGAGCGCCGCCACGTGAGCGTAGCCGAGCCCGCGGAGTGGCGCAGGGGCGAGCGGCGCGTGCTCGCCGATCGGCGCCGCGGGACCGAGCGGCGGCGCCACACCACGGCCGAGTGACCCGCTGCGGGGCGCTCGCATTACCTGGCACTCGGGATACATTCCCGGTTCCGGGACACGAAGGGACACCGCGGGGGGCAGAAACCCCTGGCCGGCCGCGCTGCTACCTTTCTCGGATGCCGAGAGACATCGACGTGGTGGGAGTCTGGCACGGAACGCCGTACCAGGTCGCGTCGGTAAGCAGCACCGCCAACGTGGTGATTGTCGCCTGCGGTCCCGCGGGCAGGCACACGACGTACCCGAAGACCGGCCACCGGCACACCAAGGCCCCGAGCTCACGCACGAGCACCTGGTACGAGCGGCAGGTGCTCTCTGACGTCACACTCGCCCAGCCCTTGCAGGTCATCGCGTTCTCGGGCGCCAAGCCGCCCGTGTGGGCGAAACCGTATGCGACCCGTCCGTCGCATGACAGCTTCACCTTCCAGGCGCAGACGGACGGCCAGGTACGCCTCGCCCTCGTGGGAGTGCGGGAAGCGGACGACGCGGTCATCGTCGTGACCAAGCAAGCTGCCACCACACCCCGGCTGTTTCGCCGGTACGCGCCGAACGTACTCATGTGGACGGTGCTGTCCGACGACGCCTAATGCTCGTTCAAGCGCACCCTCCATGGACTCGACGCGCGCCCCGTGATGCGTGACAGCACGACTCACCGCATCGTCTCGACGTCGCCCTGCTCGTCGTCGTGCACAACGTCTGCCGTGGGATCGGGACCGCGAGCCATCACACGCAGTGTCGCGTCGGCCATTCGAGACGCGACTCGCAACCCCGCTCTTGAGTTAGTCTGCCTTTCATGACCGCTCCGCTAAGCGTAGCCCGTCTGCCGCCTCGGCGGCGGCGTCGCCTGGGCCTGGTCGTGCTGGTCGTCCTGTTCGCCCTCTTGCTGCTCCTCTCCAATCTGGTCCCGCTCGCCGCCGAATGGCTCTGGTTCCAGGCCTTGGGTTACGAGCGCGTGTTCACGACACGGCTCGCGGCCGAGGCGGTGCTCGGCGTGGGAGTCGGCGGCCTCGTATTCGCGTTCCTCTACGTCAACCTGCGGATCGCCCAGCGCGGCCTCGTCCCGAACCCGCTGGTCGTCCAGCTCAGCTCCGGGGCCGCCGCCGTGGACGTGACCCGGCTGTTCCGCCGCCTGGCTCTGCCGACGGCGCTCGGCCTGGCGCTGCTGTTCGGCATGGGCGCCGCAGGCGGCTGGCTTGGCGTGCTCCAGTTCCTGCACCGCACGCCGTTCGGCGTGACGGACCCCGTGTTCGGCCGCGACGTGGGCTACTACGTGTTCACGGTGCCAGTGATCGCGGGCACAATCGGTCTCTGTACCGCCGTCACGACGCTCACGCTGCTCGCGACCATCATGCTATACGTGCTGCGCCGGGACATCGTCGCGTTCCGTCGGCAGGTCACGGTGGAGCCATCGGCTCGCCTCCACCTGGCGGTGCTGATCGCCCTGCTCTTCCTGCTGGTCGCGTTGCGGGTGTACTTCGTCCGGCTTCCGGGACTGTTGTACTCCACCACCGGACCGCTCGCGGGGGCGAGCTACGCCGATCTCCACGCCCAGCTCACCGGCCTGCGGCTCGCCGGGCTCGCGGCCGTGGCGGGCGGAGCACTCGTCCTGTCAGGAGCCCGCAGTCAGCGTCTGGCCCGCAACACCCTGCTCGCGCTCGGACTCTACTTCGGCGTGTCGCTACTCGGCGTCGCTCTCTACCCCACGATCGTCCAGAAGCTGGTCGTGGCGCCGAACGAGCTGGTGAAGGAGACGCCGCAGCTCGTCTACCACCTGGCGGCGACGCGGCGGGCCTGGGGGCTGGACAGCGTCGTGACGCGCGACCTCACTGGCGAGGCCCGGCTCACCGAGCGGGACATCCGGGCCAACCGGCCGACCATCGACAACGTCCGGCTGTGGGACCGCGACCCGCTGCTCCAGACGTTCGGGCAGCTGCAGGAGATCCGTACGTACTACGACTTCGTCTCGGTGGACGACGACCGCTACTGGATCGACGGGCAGTACCGCCAGGTGCTTCTCTCGCCGCGCGAGCTGAACTCGGCTTCGCTCCCCACCCGGACGTTCATCAACGAGCGACTCACCTTCACGCACGGGATGGGACTCACGCTCGGGCCGGTGAACCAAGTCACGCAGGAGGGACTGCCGGTCCTCTTCATCAAGGACCTACCGCCCGCGTCCAGTGTGTCGCTGCGGGTGACCCGCCCGGAACTCTACTTCGGCGAGCTCACTGATTCGTGGGTGTTCGCCCGGACCCACCAGCGGGAGTTCGACTACCCCTCGGGGGACGAGAACATCTTCACCTCCTACACCGGCAGCGGAGGTGTCCGGGTGGGCTCGTTCCCGCGCCGACTGGTGCTCGCGACCCACCTCCGCTCTCTGAAGGTGCTGCTCTCGAGCGACATCACGAGCGATAGCCGCGCGATGTACATCCGGAACATCCGGCTGCGTGCGCGCACGGCGCTGCCGTTCCTGTTGTTTGACGACGACCCGTACCTCGTCGTGAGCGATTCGGGGCGGCTGCGCTGGATCCTCGACGCCTACACCGCGACGAGTCGCTATCCCTACGCGCAACCGCTCGACAACGGCATCAACTACATGCGCAACAGCGTGAAGGTCGTGATCGACGCCTTCGAGGGCACGGTCACGGCCTACCTCGCCGACCGGCGCGACCCGTTGGTGCTCACCCTGGCCAAGGTGTTCCCCGGGATCTTCCAGCCGCTCGACGCGATGTCGGCGGATCTGCGCGCGCATCTGCGCTACCCCGAAGACCTGTTCCGGGTGCAAACCGACATGTACGCCACCTACCACATGTCCGAGCCGGAGATCTTCTACCACCGGGAGGACCAGTGGCAGAAGCCGGTGTTGTCGCGGCCGGGCGAGCGGCCGGATCCCTTCCTGCGCCACATGGTGATGCGACTGCCTGAGGAGCGGCAGGCGGAGTTCATCCTGATGGTGCCATTCACGCCGCGCGGCAAGGACAACCTGGCCTCCTGGATGGTGGCACGAAACGACGGGGAGCACTACGGCCGGCTGGTGCTCTATCGCTTCCCCAAGCAAAGCCTGGTCTACGGGCCGACCCAGATCGTCAACCGGATCAACCAGGATACCGACATCTCGCGCCAGATCTCGCTTTGGGATCAGCGTGGCTCCGAGGTGATCCGCGGCCACCTGCTGGTCATCCCGATCGAGGAGTCGCTCATCTACGTGCAGCCCCTCTACCTGCGGGCCGAGGGCGGGCGCATCCCTGAGATGAAGCGCGTCGTCGTGGCCCACCAGAACCGGGTGGTCATGGAGGAGACGCTCGACGCCGGGTTGGCACGGCTGTTCGGCGGCGCGGTCGAGCCCGCCGCGGCTGCCGCCGCGCCGCCCGGCGCCGCCCGTTCCGGCAACGGGCGCGTCGCGGATCTCGCCCGCCGGGCGGCC
>QHTT01000024.1 GCA_003220935.1 Gemmatimonadota bacterium | reverse complement strand
CCGGCCTGAACGCGAGCGCCGTCCACTACCAGTTCCCGTGGCAGAGTTTCTACCGCGGCATCAACACCTCCAACACGGTGATCGAACGGGCTCCGGCGGTGACCGGAATGGACCCGGCCGTCAAGGCATCTCGCATTGCCGAGGCGAAGTTCCTCCGCGCGTTGAGCTACTTCTGGCTGGTCCAGATGTACGGGCCGGCGCCGCTCCCCCTCACGGAGAGCCAGGGCGCCAGCAATGTGGCGCACCGCTCGCCGGTGGACTCGATCTACCTCCAGATCGTCAAGGACCTGCGCGATGCGATCACGGACCTCCCGGTCACTCAGAGCCAGGTCGGCCGGGCGACGCAGGGCGCGGCCCGCCACCTCTTGGCCAAGGTCCTCCTCACCCGGGCGTATCATCCGTACTCCTACGAGGCGGCCAACACCGACTTCTACCTGAGCGGCCCGACGTTCCTGCGGGAAGCGGGCGCGACCTCCGCCACCGACTTCGCAGCGGCGCGGGCGATCGCCGATACCCTGATCCAGAACATCGGCGGCAGCACCTACCAGCTGCTGCCCAACTACGTAGACAACTTCTGCGCGCCGATGGGCGCCCGTGGACCGGGCTCGTACTGTAACGTCGCCACGAACGAGAACAACGCCGAGCTCATCTGGTCCGTCCAGTTCACGACCACGGCGGGACTGTTCACGACCGATCGCGGCAACGCGCTGTTCGTGCAGATGCTGTCGTTCTACGACGACCGCCAGGGCATGGCCCGCGACTGCAACAACGGCCGGGGCTTCCGCCGCGCCCGGCCCACGCTGTACGCGCGCAACCTGTGGCAGCGCTGGACGGACTCGACCTACACCACGACGCTCGACACGCGCTACGACGGCACCTTCCAGAGCGTGTGGCTCGCCAACTGGTCCAACTCCGGCGCCTGCTTCCAGACCCAGGGAGCGAGCCGGGGCGCGGGGTACACCGTCGGCACCTGCGGCTCCGGCGGGCTGCCGACGTTCGGGACCAACTGCACCAACGGCGCGGCGTTCGCCATCGGCGACACGGCCATCTACCAGCCCGGGCATATGGTGGGACAGGCGGTGCGGCAGGCGGTCAAGTACGCCATCTACGAGCCGTGCAACGCGGAGCCCTGTCCCAACCAAACCACCGTCGGGCAGTACGACATCTTCCGATACCCGACGATGAAGAAGTGGCAGGACGAGGCGCGGCCGGACTTCAACAACCTGGACGGCGGGCGCGACGTGCTCCTGATGCGGCTCGGCGAGACTTACCTGCTCGCCGCCGAAGCCGCCCTGGGGGCGGGCGACCAGGCGGGCGCGCGCGCGTACATCGTGACGCTCCGGCAGCGGGCCGCGAATTGCGGCGGCTGCGCGGCCGAGGCGGCGAACCGGGTGCTGATCGTCGACGCCACGCACATGCCGGCCACGATCGACCTCGAGTACATCCTGGACGAGCGCGGCCGCGAGCTGTACGGCGAGCTGACGCGGTGGCTCGACCTTGCCCGCACCGGCCTGTGGCACCGCATCGTGGACGACAATTGGCAGGCCTCGCCGTCACACGGCGGGTTCTTCAACGAGGCGAAGCACCACCTGCGGCCGATCCCGCAGGCCCAGATCGACCTGACCGCCGGCGGCACCCGCGCGTTCCCGCAGAACCCGGGGTACTGATGGGGCGCGCATAAGCACGCTCCACCCCGCCTGGAGCGGTGTGATGCTGGTGGGCATGCTCGCGACCGGGTGCGCACGGCCGCCCCGCACCCTGCGTGCGGCCTTCGCGGGCGCCTTCCTGGTGGGGGCGGCGCTCAACGCGGAGCAGTTTTCCGGGCGTGATACGCTCGGGGCCGCCCTCGTCACGGCGCAGTTCAACGCGATCACGCCAGAGAATGCGCTGAAGTGGGAGTCGCTCCACCCTCGCCCCGGGACCTACGACTTCACCGCCGCCGACCAGTACGTCGCGTTCGGCGAGCGCAACCGGATGTTCATCGTCGGTCACACCCTAATCTGGCACAAGAAGACCCCGCGCTGGGTGTTCCAAGACTCGAGCGGCCAGCCGGTGAGCCGCGACACGCTGCTCGAGCGGCTGCGCGACCACATCAAAACGGTGGTGGGGCGGTTCCGCGGCCGGATCCGCGGCTGGGACGTCGTCAACGAGGCCCTGAACGACGACGGCACGCTGCGACCGACGCCGTGGCTGACGATCATCGGCGCCGACTACCTGGCCCAGGCCTTCCGGTTCGCCCACCAGGCCGATCCCGACGCGGAGCTGTATTACAATGACTACGCGCTGGAGAACGCCCCCAAGCGGCGTGGCGCACTCGATCTGGTGCGACGGCTGCGGGCCGAGGGCGTCCCGGTAACTGGCGTCGGATTGCAGGGCCACAACCGGATGGACTGGCCCACGCCGGCCCAGCAGGACACCACGATTGCCGCTTTCGCCGCGCTCGGCGTGCGGGTGATGATCACGGAGCTCGACATCGACGTGCTGCCGCGCCGTGACCGGCCGGCGGCGGACAGCGGCCTGCCCACCGGGGCGCCGTCCGACCTGAACCCCTATCGGGACTCTCTGCCGGACTCGGTGCAGCGGGCACTGGCGCAGCGCTACGCTGAGCTGTTCGCCGTGTACCTGCGGCACGCCCACGACATCAGCAGGGTGACGTTCTGGGGAGTGGCGGACGGGGATTCATGGCTCAACAACTGGCCGATGCGGGGACGGACGAGCTATCCCCTGCTGTTCGACCGGCAGCGCCGTCCGAAACCGGCCTTCGATGCGGTGCTCGGGGTTGCGCGCCGTTAGCTTTGAATCGGGCGTAGCGCCCGGGAGGTACTGTGGCTCGGCGATCGACGGCGGGCGAGGCCGCGCACACGGCCTTCGCACCAGAGCTGAAGCAGAGTCTGTCGGACAGACTGGCGCGGCGGATCCGAGGAATGATCCAGCGGGGGCAGTATCGCGTCGGCGATCGCCTACCCGCGATCATGGAAATGGCGAAGCGGTTCGGCGTGGGGCATCCGACGGTGCGCGAGGCCCTGAAGAAGCTCGAGACGATCGGGGTGGTCGAAATCCGCCACGGGTCCGGCGTGTACGTGAGCCGGAGCGAAGAGGTGCTGGTGCTGGCCAGCCCGGACTACCCGGGTACGGTTACGAAGAAGCTGCTGCTGGACCTCATTCGGGCCCGCATGGCGCTCGAGGCGCAGTCGGTCGCCGATGCGGTCCAGAACGCGACCGCCGCGCACCTGAGGGAGATGCGGCGGCTGCTCACCACGGCGGGCGAGAACCTCGCCAACGACGATGTCCTGAACACAGTCAACATGTCCTTCCACCGGCAGATCGCGCAGGCCTCCGGCAACGCCGTCCTGGTCCAGCTACTCGACGTCCTCCGCGAGCTGTTCACCGAAGAGCAGCGGCTAATCCTGAACATCTTCGGTTCGCGCGAGCGCGATCACGAGGGTCATCTGGCCATTCTAGACGCGCTGGAGCGGCGCGATGCGAAGCTCGGCGTGAAACGGATGCGCGCGCATCTGAAGGGCGTCGAGGACGCTATCCTGCGGTGGAATCCCGCGCATCACCCGGTGGCGAGCGCCGTCAGCGGCGCGTCGAGACGAGGATAACTCCCTGGCCGTGGTCCAGCCCCCAGCGGGCGGCGGCGTCGACGCCATTGACATGCCGGATGTACAGCACGTTCGCGAGCGGAAGCGTGCGCAGCGCTTCCACGCCGCCGAGTCGGGAATCGTCGAGATAGACCTGGACGTGGCCGGGGGTGGAGAAACTGTCCGGTCCCCGCTCCCGCAGCCAGGGTGAGCGCAGCGCTTCGATCGCGTCGAACACCGTGGCGAACTGGTAGTCACGCAGCTCTTCCTGCGTGAGCAGGTTGCGATCCGCGGCCGGGGAGCGGTCGTGGGGTGAGTGAGCGGCACAGCCTGACGTAGCGAGCAGGATCGCCGCCCAGCCCAGCACGCGGCGCAAGCGCGTCATAGAAGACGTATGGCCTGCTCCGTGAACTATGGCTTCCTGATCAGGGCGCGAACCCGCGTCGCGTCCTGCTTGGAGAGCACGTCCAACTTGTGCAGGGCCGTGTAGGCAGGCACCGGCCGGCCGCCGATCGTCGTGGTCGGCGAACCGGTGGTCGAGTCCTTGTGAAGCAGGAACGTGCCTTCCTGCCCGACGGCGAACCTGGGCGTGCCGACCCAGGCGACGTCAGATGAGCCCGGGAACCGAACGACGACTTGCTGCCCGGCCTGGGCTCCCTTGAGGCCATCTTGGACCTGAATGATCGCTTCCTGCCAGTCGGCGTCGTGCTCGGTGATCCGTTTGGGACGCCCCGGCGCGGCCGCGAGCTCGGCCGGACGCACCTGCTCCACGCGGCCCGCGACCACCATGGCCGCCTTCTGAATGTGCGCCTTCAGGTCCGCGTCGTTCACCTCGCGCCGAGCCCGCACCACTGTCTCCTGCTGGTCCGCCACCGCGACCGGGGAGTGTCCCAGTTCGTGGCCCACCTCGCGCACCGCCACGCCCCGCCCGAAGATCCAGCCCGTCGTATAGAACGTCGCCTGCGTGCCTGGTTTCGGCGAGCCCCGCCGCTCGGTCAGGACGGTGACGGAGTCGCCCGTACTCAGGGCGACCGCGGCGGGCTTTTCGAGCACCTGGTCGACTCGGACCACGACCGTCCGGTCCGATGCGGGGACCTCGGGGACCGCGACGGCGCCGACCTTGGTCACGGTTCCAATGAAGATGATGTCGGACTGCTTCACGAGCGCTGTCCGGGCCCCCTGAGCGGAGGCGGGGCCGGGGGCGGCGGCGCCCAGGAACGACAGCGCGACCGCGAGCAGAATTGCTGTCTGAGTGTGCATAGGGCCCTCACTGCGACCGTCTGTCGTCATGGCAGAACGGGGACGCTGAAGAAGAACGGATCGATCGAGACGGCCACCGCAGCCCCCGAGCCATCGAGCAGCCGATGCGTCGCGAAGTCCACGCGGCGTTGATACACCACGCCCTGCGGGAAGTTGGCGGAGTCGGGCGTATTGTTCGCCGAAAAAATGCCGAGGAACTGACTTCCCCGGGTGAGCAGGCCGTTGTAGTCGCCGATGTACGGGAGGAACTGGAAGGGCGGCGTCGTGGCCGGCACGGTGGCGAGGACGACATCTTGGTGGGTCGCGAAGCCGTCCTTGGACTGCTCCAAGCGGGTGACCCAGCGGCTGGCGCTCCCGGCCCCGGTCACCTGCTGATACAGCAGGCCGACCGTGCCGTTGGTGGAGACCGCCAGGCTCGCATCGGTGGCGTTCGTGAGGGCGCGCAGGTCGCCGCTCCACGTCGCGCCGCGGTCGGTCGAGCGCCGCACGTGCACCGTATAGATGTCGCCCGTCCCGACGCGGTCCGCCCACGCCACGTACACGTTGTCGCTGTGCAGCGCGTCGACCGCGATCGACAGGGTGGAGCCGATACGCTCCTGTCCCAGCGTCGGCGCGTTCGACCAGGGGATGGTCACGTGGGTCGCTACCAGGCGGCCGGGGAGGTGGTCCGACGGGTCGAGCAGGTCCCGAAACGGGGTCGCGCCGCTCGCGCCACTGTCGTCGCGCACCACGACGACGTCGCTCGTCACATCCGATCCCGTTTGCGAGCGCCAACCAAAGTACGCGACGTACACGGTGCGATCCTGCGCCACGGCGGGACGGATCGAGGGGCCATTCTGCCCCAGGGTGTTGCGGGTTTCGATGCGACGGGACGTGTAGGTCGTGCCCCCGTTGAGTGAGATGTCGACGGTGGCGGTGCGCCCGTCGGGTGCGTCGAAATCATTGAGGCCGACATACACGCGATCGGCGCTCGCGACCTCGGTCGCGCGGACGAAGGGCTGATCGATGTCGGCGCGCGACGCCTGCAGCGTCATCGTCGCGGGCGAGAAGAAGTCGACGGTCTTGAGCTCGTTCAAGGGGAACCCGGGCACCTTCAGTATCCCTGCGTACAGGACGGGAGGTGAGCCCCCCACGGCGTGGGTGATATCGGCCGTCTGCAACTGGCTGGGGAGCGTATTGCGGAGCGTCCAGGAGTCGCCCCCATCGTTCGAAACGAAGATGGGAGCTGTCGCGCTGGTGGAGCCGCCGGGATTGGGCGTGAAGGCAGAGGCCGCCAGGAGTTGCGGGTTGGACACGTACAACGCCAGGAACGGCTCGGCGTCCTGCCAGGTTTCCCCGCTCAGCGAGACTGGGATCAAGTCCACGACTCGCACACCCGCCAGCTTGCCCGGTGGTGCTTGCGGCACCGGTGCCTCACAGGCGACGCACAGGGCGACTGCGACGGCAATCAGGCTTGTCCGCATGAAGTACAATATACGTTCGGTATCAGCGGGGCCCGAGCCGCTCCACCCACCCGCTCACGGTGAGCACCTCTGCTTGCCGGGGAAACACCTTCTCCGTGAGCACCCGGTGCACCTCCGCGTCGCCATCGAGACACGCGTCGGCGAGCACCACGAGGCGGTAGTCGAGGTCGGCGGCTTGGCGCAGGGTCGAGAGCACGACCCCACTGGTGGCGATCCCGGTGAGGACGAGGGTGTCGATATTGGCCGCGCGCAGCACGACGTCGAGATCGCTGCCGCTGAACGCGCTGACCCGACGCTTGGTGACGAGAATGTCGCTGGGAGCCGGTGCGATGTCGGGGTGGATCGCCGTGGCGGGATCGCTCTCGCTGAAGCCGGGGGTCTGTGCCAACGCGGCAAAGCTCTTGTTGCGCGGGCTGACCTCGGGATAGCCGGGTCGGAACCGCACCGTCACGTAGATGATCCGGATCTCCGCCGCGCGCGCGGCGTCGATGGTCCGACGCAGCCGCGCGAGGTAACCGCTATCCCGCGAGTAGCGGTCCACGATGCCCGGCTGGACGTCCATCACGAGCAAGGCGCTGGTGCTCACGGCTACTCTCCGATCAGTGCAGCCGCCTCGTCGCGCGGCGCCCCCGTCGCGCGCAACAACAGCACCAGGGGCAGCGCGATCGCGAACAGCAGCATCACCAGGGCGAAGACGTGGTTATACGACAGCACGACCGCCTGGCGTGTGACGTCGCCATTGAGGAGGTCGAGCGCGCGCCGCGACGCCGTGTAGGCGTCGGACCCGGCGGCGCGTAACGCGGCGGTCGCGGTGGCGAGCCATTGGCGCGTCGTGGGGTCATACATGGTCACGTGCTCGGCGAGGGAGTCGTGGTAACGGGCGATGCCGGTGGTGAGGGTCGTGGCCGCCACCGCGATGCCCACGCTGCCGAACACCTGACGCACGACGTTGTACAAGCCCGCCGCGGCCGTCATCTTGGCCTTTTCGATCGTGCCCAGCGCGGCGGTCGAGAGCGCGACGAAGATCAGGCTGAACCCCACCCCCTGCCACAGCTGCCGCACGAACACGTCCCAGAACCCGACGACGATCGTGAGATGTGACAGCTCCTGGAACGAGAACGCGCTGACCAGGAGTCCCGCGGCGATCAGCAGGCGCGGTCCCAGGCGGTTGTACAACAGCCCCCCGATCGGCATCACGACCGCCATGGCGAGGCTGCGCGGCATGAGCGCGAGGCCGGCCGTCTCCGCGGGGTAGCCCAGCAGGTTTTGCAGGAACAGTGGCAACAGGAACAGACTGCCGGAGGACCCCGCCCAGCGCGGTGGCGGAGCTGAAGGAGGCGCTTTTCAGTATCCGCAGATCCACGGCGGGCCGGTCGGTGGCGAGCTCGCGCCAGATGAACAGGGCAAGGCCGAGGCCCGCAGCGGCGCCGAGCGTCACGATGAACGACGAGTCGAACCAATCTTTGCGCTGCCCTTCCTCGAGCATCAGCTGCAGCGCGCCGAGGCCGAGTGCCAGCAGCGCGATCCCGGGCACATCCACGCGGCCGCGCTCGCGCACCAGATACGGTGGGTCCGCGATGAATCGCTGCACCAGCAGCAGGCCGAGCACCCCGATGGGGACGTTGATGTAGAAGATCCACGGCCACGCGTATCGGTCGGTGAGCCAGCCGCCCAGGGTGGGACCGAAGGCGGGCGCGAGCACGACGCCCATGCCGTACACGCCCATCGC
>QHTT01000088.1 GCA_003220935.1 Gemmatimonadota bacterium | reverse complement strand
CCGTGGTCACCGAAGGAGACGCCTATCCGTCGCGCACCGTGCTCATCGCCGGTGGAATCGGCGCCTTCACCCCGCGCAAGCTGCCGCTCAAGGATGTAGACCGCTGGTACGGCCGGGGGCTGCACGACCGCATCCTCGATCCTCAGGTGTTCTCAGGGAAACGGGTGCTGCTGGTGGGCGGCGGCGATTCGGCGTTCGACTGGGCGGTGAACCTGCAGGGGGTGGCGCAACGGATCCTGATGATCCACCGCCGCGACGGCTTCCGCGCCCACGCGGCCACGGTAAAGCAAGTACAGGAGCTCTCGGCCGCCGGGAAGATGGAGCTGCGCACCTTCTGGGAGCTGAAGGAGATCCACGGCGCCGACCGGATCGAGGGTGTGACCATCGTCAACAACAAGACGAAGCAGCAGGAGCGGGTCCTGGTCGACTGCGTCGTGCCGCAGCTCGGCTTCATCTCCGCCCTCGGTGCCATCGCCGAGTGGGGACTCGAGATCGAAAAGGGCGAGATCAAGGTGTCGCAGACGATGGCCACGAACATCCCCGGCATCTTCGCGGCCGGGGACATCATCACCTACCCGGGGAAGCTCAAGCTCATCGCCACCGGCGCGTCCGAGGCTGCGATCGCCGTGAACCACGCCGTGCACTTCATCAACCCGGCGGCCAAGGTCGAGCCGGGACATAGCTCGAACATGGCCATCTTCGGTCAGACAGAAGACTGACGGGTCTGACCCCGGGGCGGCGCCCCGGGGTCAGCCAACCCAAGGCACCCACCTCGGTTGTGCTACCGCGACGTTTTTCCTATTTCTACCACGACCGAGTCTATCTGCGCCAGCATCTGTTGATATGGGACCGCGTGCGTGTTCGCCTGGATGCTGAAGGTGATCGTCCGCCCGGTGGGGCGCTCGATGAAGCCGGAAAGGCTGTTGACCCGGTCGATGCTCCCCGTTTTCGCGATCACCCGTCCCTCGAGGGCGGTGCCGCCGAACCGCTTCAACAGGGAGCCCGGCTGTCCCGAATGCGGTAGCCCGGCGAGGAAGGGAGCGCGCTTGGGATGGCGGTGCATGTAGGCGAGCAGCTGGGCGAACGCGTGCGGCGTCATCAGGTTCCCCGCCGCGAGCCCGGAGCCGTCTTCCAGCGCGAACGCCGTCGAGTCGATGCGCACAGAGTCGATGAGAAAGCGGCGCTCCACCTCGAGCCCGGCGCGCCAGGACCCTTCCCCCTTGAGCTCACGACCCAGGATCTTGAGCAGCATCTCAGCGAACCAGTTCTGGCTCGAGTTCAGAATCGGGAAGATGATGTCCGGGAGCGGGCGGCCGCGGTACTCGACGAGCGGCGCGCAGCAGCCCCGCACGCTGCGGTAGGTGAGAGAGTCGATCGTGCTGGCCGTGCCACCTTCGACTGAGACGCCCTTCTTCATCAGGGCGGCCGCGAGCGCCCGCGCGGCGTAGCGGTTGGGGTCGGGTAGCGCGAAACTCTCGATCCAGGGCTTGCGGCCGAGCGCCACGGTCCCCTCGGCCCAGATGTCCCAGGTGCCCGGCGTCCGGAAGAAGTTGTCGCCGATGGTCGAAGTCGAGTCGGCAGGGACCGTGCGAGCGCGGTTCTCGAACGTGAACAGCGCGAGCTCGGGCGACCAGGTGATCACCGGCGGCTGGTCCACGGCGGCGCCGGCCGCGATGTGGAAGTCCACGCTGTTGTCGTGAAACCCCAGCCCCGAGACGGGGGCGGCGTACCACCAGTTCAGGTCCCACGCGTTCCAGCCGGGATGGACGAGCACAGGATCGAAGTAGGAGCCGTCACCCACGAGCTTCCCCGTGACGCGCCGCAACCCCCGTGCGCGGATCGAGTCTGCGATGGCGTCGACGGCGGTGAACGCCGAGTCGCAGGCGCCCGGCGCCAGGCTGTCCACGGCGAAGCACCGCTCCGACCAGGTCGGATCGCCGCGCCCGTACAGCACGAGATCGCCGTTCAGCACCCCGTTGTCCACCCGGCCGTTCGCGTACACGCTCGTCGTCACGCGATAGTCGGGGGGCAGCAGCACCGTCGCGGCCGCCGTCACGACCAGTTTGGTGTTGCTCGCCGGAACGTAGAAGCGGTCGGCGTTGCGCGCGAACAGCACTTTGCCATCGTCCACGACGTACACGCCCCAGTTCGCGCGGTCGAAGGGCGGCTGGTCGAGCAGCGTCGCGAGCCGCCGCTCGAGCGAGCCCTTGAGTGGCGCCGTGCGCGGCTTCGACTGCGCCGTCAGGGTGGAGCTAATCGTAAGCGATGCGAGGATCAGCTTTCGCATAGAGGAGATCGGTGACGAGGTTGACGACGACGAAGACGACCGACATGAACAGGATGCTCCCCTGGATCGCGGGGAGGTCTCGTTTGTCGATCGCGGTGAGCACATACCGCCCCAGCCCGGGCCACCCGAAGATCGTCTCGGTGAGAATGCTGCCGGTGAGATAGTTGCCGGTGTCGAGCCCGAGCACGGTGATCACCGGCACCAAGGCGTTGCGAAAGCCGTGGCGCAGCACCACGGCGCGCTCCGCCAATCCCTTCGCGCGGGCGGTGCGCACAAAGTCGCTCGACAGGACCTCGAGCATGGCCGCGCGCGTCATGCGGGCGAGGAATGCGATCGAGCGCATGCCGAGCGTGAGCGCGGGCAGGACGAGGTACGCCAGCCCGCCCGACCCCGAGGGCGGCAGCCACTGGAGCGCCACCGCGAAAACGAGGATCAGCAGGAGTCCCACCCAATAGACCGGAAATGAGACGCCGAGGTAGGACAGCAGCATCGCCATCCGGTCGACCGCCCCGCCCGGTCTGACGGCCGCCAGTATGCCCAACGTGATCCCCGAGACGGCGGCGAGTGCCATAGCTGCGAGCGCGAGCTCGGCGGTCTTGGGAAAGCGCTCCCGCAGATCCTGGACGATCGGCCGCTGGGTGATGTAGGACCGTCCGAGGTCGCCGCGCACGACGTCCCACACGTAATGGGCGAACTGGGCGGGGAGCGGGTCGTCGAGGCGCAGCTCCGCGCGCAGCCGGGCGATTGTGGCCGAGTCGGCACGCTCACCCACCATCGCCGTGACCGGGTCGCCCGGCGCCACGTTGAGGAGCAGGAACGCGACGACGAGCACGCCGAGCAGCGTGGGCAGCGCCAGCAGGAGGCGGCGTGTGAGCAGCGGGATCACGGCGCGGGCCGCGCTCCCGTCCAATGTTGACCGTTGAAGATCACCGACACATCCCACCCCGTGACGTCCGGGCGCTTCGCCCACAGGTCGGTGGGGAACCAGAGGTACAGCCACGGCGCGGCGCGGTAGACCCGCTCGTCGATCTGCCGGTACAGGGCTGTGCGCGCCGCATCGTCGGTGGTGCGGCGGGCGCGCAGAATCAACGAGTCCGACACGGGATCCGAGTAGAACGCATAGTTGCCGCCGGGGCCGAAATTGCCGGAATAGAAGAGCGGATAGAGGAAATTGTCGGCGTCGGGGTAATCGGCCCACCAGTCGAGCACTACCATGTCGGTCTCGCCCTTGCGGGCCGCTTCGCGCTGGCTCGAGGCGTCGCGCTCGACCAGCTCGACCCGGATGCCGACCGGCTCGAGCTGGGCTTGCACCGCCTGTGCCACCCGCGCGAGCTCGACATTGCTGGTATTGCGCCACAGCTGGAGGGTGATCCCGCTGCCGTAGCCGGCGGCGGCCAGCAGCCGCTTCGCCTCGGCGGGGTCGTAGTGGTAGCCCGTGCGCGCGGTGTCGCGCTCGCCTCCGGCAAGGCCGGGCGGGATCGCCCCCCGGGCGAGAATGCCGCGCCCGCCGTATACCGTGGCGAGGATCTCGGGCGCGTTTACGGCGTAGTTGATCGCCTGCCGCACCCGCACGTCCCGGAGCGGTCCCCGCCGGTTGTTGAGCGCTACGTACACCACCCGCAGGGCGGGCTTCTCGAGCAACAGGTCCGGGTGTTGCCGCCGCCACTGCGCCGTCTCGCCGAAGGGCACTTCCATCACGCTGAGCCGCCCCGCCTCGAACTCCGCCGCCCGCGTGAGCGGCTCAGGGATGATCCGCACCGTCAGCGTGTCGGCCGCCGGCGCCCCGCCCCAATAGTCCGGGTTCTTGGCGAACACCAGGTAGTCGTCGTGCTGCCAGGCCACGAAGCGCCAGGGGCCGGTGCCGACCGGATGCTGACCGAGGTCCGCCTGCGGGGAGAGGGACGCCGGTACGACCGCGGCCACCGGCATCGCGAGGAACTTGGGAAAGATCGCGAGCGGCTCTGGCAAGTCGAAGGCGACGGCCGAATCTCCCAGCACATGCATGCCCGATACGTCGCTCGCCCGGCCGGCGGCGTATGCCTCCGCACCGGCAATCGGGTAGAGCGGCCAGGCGCGCCCGCCGCGCGTGGCGGGCGCGAGTACCCGCAGGAAGCTTTGACGCACGGCCGTCGGCGTGAGCGGCGTGCCGTCATGGAACTTGACGCCCGCTCGCAGGTGGAACACGTACCGGAGCCCGCTCGGCCTCCAGCGGGTCACGGTCCAGCGATCGGCCAGCGCGGGGAGCAGCTGGCCATCAGGGTCGAATTGCGTCAGCCCCTCGTACGCGAGTGCTACCATCTCGCCGGTCGGCACATCAGTAGACAGCGCCGGGTCGAGCGAGCGCGGGTCGTACGTCTCGTAGTAGGCGAGCAGCGATCCGTGCGCGCGGGGCGACCCTCCCCGCTCCCCCGCCCCGCCGCAGGCGAGGGTGGTGGCCAGGCAAGCGAGGGTGGTCACTCGGAGCGTGCGCATGCGGTCAGGTGTCGAAAAGGTTGACAGTGTGGCGGGAGGTAGCCAACATAGGGGAGCAGCACGGCCCCGTCAATTGCGTGCCCTCCTTCCTTTTCTGCTCGTCGCTGTGTCCGCGGCGGCTCCCCTCGCGGCGCAGCAAGAGCGGGTGGTGCGCGGCCTTTCCTTCGAGGGTAATCACGCCATCGACGACTACACGCTGGAAACGGCAATCGCCACCTCGAGCTCCAGCGTGTTCGCGAGCCTGTGGCTGCTGCGCTGGATGGGGCTCGGTGAGAAGCGCTACTTCAATGAGCTGGAGTTCCGCCGCGACGTGGTGCGGCTGCTGCTGCTCTACCGGCAAAGCGGGTACATGAACGCGGTGGTGGACACCATGGTGCGCCGGGAAGGGGGGGACGTCCACGTCCTGTTCCGGATCTACGAGGGGGAGCCGGTCCGCCTCACTAAGCTCAAGCTGGTCGGGCTCGATTCGATCCTCGGCGTCGCGGCGCTGAAGCGGACGCTCCCGCTCCGGGAGGGGGAGCCGTTCAACCGCACGCTGTTCCAGGCATCTGCGGACACGATCGCGGACCGGCTGCGGAACCTCGGCTATCCGTACGCGGAGCTGTTGCGGAGCTACGACGTGGACGCGACGGCGCTCAAGGCCGAGGCAACGTTGGAAGCGCTGCCCGGGCCGCGGGCGCGCATCGGGAGCGTAGTGATCACCGGCACCGAGAAGGTCGACACGGGGACGGTGCGGAAGATGCTCTCGGTACACCCCAACGACATCTTCCGACAGGACCGGCTGTACCAGAGCCAGCGCGATCTCTACGGCATGGGGGTGTTCCGCTCGGTGAACGTGGGGCTAGCCGACACGGCGCCGCGCCCCGGCGACTCCAGCGTGACCGTGCTCGTGCGAGTGGCCGAAGGGCCGCGTCATCGCGTGCGGATCGGAGCCGGGTACGGCAGCCTGGACTGCTTCCGCATGCAGAGCGGCTGGACGGCTTACGATTTCTTCGGTGGCGCCCGCTCGCTTGACCTGACCGGCCGGGTATCCAAGCTCGGGGTCGGCTCACCCACCGACGCCGGGTTGCGGGGGAACGTGTGCCATTTCCTGCACGACGACGTGACGTCCGATACCATCAACTACAGCATCGGGCTGACGCTGCGCCAGCCGGCGTTCTTCTCTCCGCGCCACACGGCGAGCCTCGGAGTGTTCGCCGAACGACGCTCCGAGTTCAAGGCGTACACCCGCCAGGCCGTGGGCGGGAACGCAGCCGTTATCTTGAACGCCCGCCGCAACGTCCCGGTGACCGTCGGCTACGGGTTCTCGGTCGGGCGCACCACGGCGGACGCCGCGGTCTACTGCAGTGTGTTCCGGGTGTGCGATGCAACGGACCGTGAGCTGCTCGCCCGCTCCCGGCGCTACGGCGCGGTCACGGTCTCCGCTGTCCGCGACCAGGTGAACTCGGTGCTCGACCCGTCGGCGGGGAGCCTCATCACCGCGTCGCTGCTGCACGCATCGCGGCTGGTCGGCTCGGACACGCTGTACGAGTTCAACCGGGGCCAGTTCGAGGTCTCCTCTTACTCTCGGCTCGGCCGGCGCGGGGTGTTCGCGTGGCGCGCGCTGGCGGGCACCATCGTGCCGGCGCGGCGCATCGCGCTCGCGGGCCAGAGTGTCCATTTCATCCCGCCCGACCAGCGCTTTTACGGCGGCGGCCCGAACTCCGTGCGCGGCTACGCCCGTAACGAGCTGGGGCCGAGCGTCTACGTGACCGACAGCGCGGAGGTCCAGGGTGCCGACACGATCTACCGCCCGGATGTGAGCGTGCGGGCCGCGCCGATCGGCGGGAACTCGATCGTCGTGGTGAACGCCGAGCTGCGGTTCGCCACGCCCCTGTTTCCGGACCGCATGCGGGTCGCCCTGTTCGTGGATGCGGGCCAGGTGTGGGAGCGGGGCGGCGACCCCAGCACCGTCGCAGGCGTGCGCGTGACGCCGGGGGTGGGGGTGCGGTTCACCACGCCACTCGGGCCCGTGCGGCTCGACGCCGCTTACAACGGCTACCCCGCGGAGCCCGGACCGCTGTACTTCCAGGACAACAAGACCAACAACCTGACGCTTACGGGTGAGACGTACCAGCCCGGACTGCCGGCCGGGTTCTGGAGGCGGGTGGTCGTCCAGTTCGCGGTGGGGCAGGCGTTCTAATGGTCCGTCGCTCCCTCGGGGTCGCGCTGTGGATGATCGTCGGGCTGCTCGCCTGCTTCCTCGGCGCGCTGTCGGCACTCGTCGGCACGGGCGCCGGGCGGGGGCTGCTGGCGCGCGTGACCGAGAGCGCGCTGACGCAGGTGTTCACCGGATCGATCGAAGTGGGCGACGTGCGCGGGTCGCTCCTCACCGGGGTGACCCTCACCGGGGTCCGGCTGTTCGACGCCGACACGACGCTCGTAGCGTTGCTGCCGCGGGCCGACCTGGCGTACAACCCGCTCGACTTCGCCGCCGGTCGCGTAGTGCTGTTCGAGTTCGCGCTGCGGCAGCCCGTGATCAACATCGTGCAGCACAAGAACGGGCGGCTCAACATCGAGGAGCTGCTCCGGCTGGGCGGGCCTGACACGGGGTCCGGCCCGCACGGCCCTGCGACGCTGATCCTGTTCCGGAACGTGCGGATCGAGGACGGCACGGTGACGCTGCGGCTCCAGGCCGCCCACGCCGAGCCGGGAGACACCGCGCTCGAGATCCAGGGGGGCGGCCCGAACGGCCGGCAGCGGATCCGGCGTTTTGAGCACCTCGACGCCCGGCTCGCGGCGTTGCAAGTGTCGTCGCCCGGGGCGCGGGGCATCGGAATCGACGTCACCCGGCTCGCGGTCGAGAGCAGCGATCCGGCGCTCCGGCTGGTGGACCTCGCCGGCCGGCTGCGGGTGGTCGGGGACTCCCTCGAGGTGGACCTGTCGCGGGTCCGCTTCCCCCGGTCCCAGCTGCGGACGGCGCGGGGACGGGTCTCCTGGCCGCACGACACGCTGTTGTTCGACCTCTCGCTGCACGCCGACTCGGCGACGCTGAGCGACTTTCACTTCATCGACAGGCGGTTCGCGCCCGGCGCCGTGCTGGCGGGCGGAGTCCGGCTCAGGTCGCACGGCGGGCGGGTGCTCGAGGTCGGGCTCAATCCGCTGCGGCTCAGCCAGGGCGGCGGCACGGTGACCGGCCACCTCACGGCGCTGTCCGCCGCCGACTCGGGGCTCGTGGCGCTGCGCGACGCCGAGCTGGACGCGCAGGACTTCGACCTCGAGTTCGCCCGCCCGTTCCTGGATACGCTGCCGTTCGCGGGGTGGCTGACCGGCCATACGACCGCCACCGGCCCGGTGTCGGGCCTGACGCTCGACGTCGACTGGACCTTCCGCGATTCGCTCGTCCCGGGCCGGCCCGAGACGCGGATCCGTGGTCGAGGCGAGGTAGCGCTGGGGGCGGGGGCCGGAGGGGACCTGCGCTTCCAGCCGTTCACCGTCAAAGCGGTGGTGGACCTCGGGACGGTGGAGCGGCTCGTCCCGGCCGCCGCCCTGCACGGCCTGCTGTACGCCGACGGGACTCTCAATGGACCGTTGCGGGACGTGCAATTCACCGGCACGCTCGAGCACCGTGACGGCGCGCGGCCGCCGACCAGGCTTACCGGGACGGTGCGGCTCGACGGCCGCAGCGACACGCTCGGCGTGTACGCGGACCTGACGGCCGACTCGCTGTCGTTCGACGGTCTCAAGGGGAGTTTCTCCGCCCTGCCGCTGCGCGGCGCGGTCGCGGGAAGGGTGCAGCTCAGCGGGCCGCTCGCCGCGCTCGAGACCCACGCGGACCTCCACTCGGCAGGCGGCGCCGTGCAGGCCGACGGCGTGTTGTTGCTCGGCGGGAAGGGAGCGCGCACCGGCGCCCGCGATTTCACGCTGCACGCGCGCGACCTGGATCTCGCGCGTTGGCTCGACCGGGGGCCCGCCTCGCTGCTCACGTTCAGTGTGGAAGGCAGCGTGGTCGCGGATGGCGCGCTGCCACCCGTGGGGGCGCTCCGCGCCCGGGTCGCACCCTCGCTGTTCGCCGGCACGCCGCTCGACTCGGGGGTCGCGGTCGTCCGGTTCGCCGAGCGCCACCTCTACGTCGACTCGCTGCGGCTCGCGCAGCCCGGCTTGATCACCACGGGCTCGGGCGCGCTGGGCTGGGGGCACGGGGACCGCGGCACACTGGCGCTCGACTTCAACGCCGACAGCCTGAACTCGCTCGATTCGCTGCTGAGCTGGGTCACGGCCGGGGGCAGCGACAGGACTGCGGATGGCGACCCTCGCGACCCCGGCGGCCGGCCCCTTACGGGCGCGGCGCGCGTGCTCGTCGGCCTGGAGGGCTCGCTCGACTCGCTCGGGCTCGAGGCCCGCGCCAGCGTCGAGCGCCTGCAGTGGCGCAGCTGGGCGGTACCGCGGGGGCGCGTGCGGTTCGCCTATCGGCCAGGCGCGGTGCCGGTGTTCGAGCTCGAAGCGACGCTCGATTCCCTCGCGCATGGCGTGCTGGGTTTCGGCGCCGCCGCAGCGTCGGTACGCGGCACGCGCGACTCGCTCACCTGGTTCGCACGCTCCAGGGTCGGCGAGGGCGCGGCCTTCCTCGCAGGCGGCCGGTTCGCGCGGGAGCCGTCGGGGGACGGGAGGGTCACGGCCGTGGGCATCGACTCCCTCGCATTGCAGCTACCGGGGGACGTGTGGGTGCTCGAGCGGCCGACCGAGCTCACCGTGACCGACTCGGCCGCTCGTGTGGCCGCCCTCGCGCTGCACAGTGTGTACGGGGCGGGAAAGCTCACGCTCGCGGGCGACCTGCCGACGCGCGCCCGCGCGGACGCGCATCTCCAGCTGGAGTCGTTCCCGCTCGCGGGCGTGTACGCGCTGCTGGAGGGCGACACGGCCGGCGTCGGCGGCGCGATCACCGCTACGGCGGCTCTCGCCGGGACGCGTGCGGACCCCGTGTCCACCGGCACGTTCTCGCTCACCAACGGGTCGCTGGGGGAGTTCCGTGCGCCGTTCGTGGACGGCGCGTTCGAGTACCGGGCACGCCGGCTCGACGCCGGACTCAACCTCTGGCGATCGGGACAGCAGATCCTGACGGTGCAAGCGCACCTGCCGCTGGACCTCTCGCTCGTTCCGGTGGCGCGCCGCCAGCTCCCCGACACGCTCTCGGTGCGGGCCACCGCCGACAGCGTAGATCTGTCCGTGCTCGAAGCGGTCACCCCCGCCCTGCGGCAGGTGCAGGGCGTGTTCTCGACCGACCTCGGCATCGCCGGGACGTGGGACACGCCGCGGCTGCGCGGGACGCTCGACATCGCGGGCGGTGCCAGCTTCCCGGCGTTGAACGTCCGCTACGAGGACGTGAACGGTCGCCTCGCGCTGTCGGGGGACTCGATTGCGATCCAGACCCTTTCCGCCCGGAGTGACCGCGGGCGCGCCGACGTGTCCGGCGTCGTGCGGCTGGAGCAGCTCACGCACCCGGTGCTCGACCTGCGGATCGCGGCCAACCAGTTCAAGGCGCTTGACCTCAAGAACAACGTGACGATCACGCTGAGCGGCCAGCTGGCGCTGCGGGGGCCGCTGTTCGGGGCAGCCCTCAAGGGACGGGCCAACGTCACGTCGGGCGTGCTGTACTTCGCCGACCTGGTTCAGAAGCGCATCGTGAATCTGGACGAGCTCGCCGACACCTCGCTGGCGGCGATCATCCAGCAGCAGCGCCTGGGCCCTGAGTTTCAGAACGTCTTCCTGGACAGCCTCCGCATCGACGATCTCGAGCTCGAGATGGGCAGCGACGTGTGGCTGCGCTCGAACGAGGCGAACATTCAGCTCACCGGGAGCGCGCACCTGACCAAGCAGCGCAATCTCTACCTGGTGAGCGGGACGCTCCAGGCGGCGCGCGGCACCTACCGGCTCAAGCTGGGCCCCGTCACCCGAGAATTCGTGGTGTCGCAGGGAACGGTGAAGTACTTCGGCACGCCGGACCAGGACGCCGCGCTCGACATCGAGGCGCGCCACGTCGTCCATCCCGTCCCCACGCTGGCCCAGAAGAACCCAGACGACATCACGGTGGTGGCGCACATCGGTGGCACGCTGCTCGTGCCCAAGGTGACGCTCGCGGCGGACAAGCGCGACCTCTCCCAGACCGAGATCATCTCCTACCTGCTGTTCGGCAAGGGCAGCGTCGAATTGGGCGAGCAGGGGGGGATCACCGACCAGCGCGCCTTGCTCCAGAGCGCGCTGTCCGTCCTCTCGGGGGAGATCGAGCAGACGATCGTGTCGGGGGGCGTGCCCGTGGATTATGTGGAGATCCGCCCGGGCGGCGGCGGCCAGGGCGCACCACTGTCGAGCTGGCAGTTCGCCGTGGGACGACAACTCGGGGCCAAGACGTTCCTGGTGCTGAACGCCGGGTTCTGCGAGGGGCGGCAGGTCAGCGTGCGCAACACGCCGGGTTTGTCGCTGCAGTTCCGGATCAGCCCCGAGTGGCGCACCGAGGCGAGCTTCGAGCCGGTGCAGACGTGCGCCGACCCGAGCACCGAGTCGCAAGGCGGGACGGTGCCGCGCCAGGTCGGGTTGGACCTGTTTTGGGAGAAGCGCTATTGACATGACGCGCGCCCTCCTCATCACCAACCCCGCGGCGGCGCGCACCGACGCGCGCGCGGTCACGGCGATCCGCGACACCTTGCGGCGCGGTGGCTGGTCGGTTGATGTGCTCGCGACGGCCCAAGCGGGCGATGCCCGCCGCTTCGCGCAAGAGGGGCGGACCCAGGGGTTCGATGTGCTGGTCTGCTACGGCGGCGACGGCACTGCGATGCAGATCGCGGCGGGCGCGGCCGGGAGCGGCATTCCGCTCGGGCTCGTGCCGGGAGGGACAGGGAACCTGCTCGCCGGCAATCTGCGGCTGCCGCGGAGTCCGGCGGCCGCGGCGCGGGCGATCCTCAAGGGCAAGCCGCTGCCGATCGACCTGGGCACTGTTGACCGCGCGGATGGGACCCACTACTTCGCCGTGTGCTGCGGCACCGGCTTCGATGCGGCGCTGATGGCCGCGACAGGCTCGGCCGAGAAGCGGCGCTGGAAGATGGCGGCTTACATCGCGCGCGCCTTCGCCGCGCTCCCCGCCGTCACGAGCCCGCTGCACCGGGTGACCGTCGACGGCGCGGCCCACGAGCTCCCGGCCGCCATGGTGCTGGTGGCGAACTGCGGCGAGCTGGTCCCGCCCTTTCTGCGGCTGCGCGACGATGTCGCACCGGACGACGGGTGGCTGGACGTGCTGGCGCTCCGGGCGGAGGGGACCGTCGAGAGCCTCGCGGCGTTCGTCGAGCTGGTGCGCCGGCCGCGCAACGGGATGCGACGGTTGTGGTTCGGCCGCGGTCGAGTGGTGCGGGTCGACGTGCTCGACGGCCCGGCGCGGCCGATGCAGCTCGACGGCGAGCCCAGGGGCGACACGCCGTTCGAAGCGCGCGTGCTGCCGGGCGCCCTCTCGGTGATCGTGGACCGCCGTGGCTGAGACCCTGCTCCTGGTCGACGACGACGCCGACCTGGTGCGCGCCGTGGGGGACTACTTCGAGCGCTTAGGCTACGACGTGGCGCGCGAGGACACCGGGGAAGGGGGCGTCGCGACGTTCCAGCGGCTGCGCCCCGACGTCGTGATCCTCGATCTGCACCTCCCCGACGTCGGCGGCCTCGAGGTGCTCGAGCGACTGCGCCCACAGGGGGCGGCGGTCATCCTCCTCACAGGCCAAGGCGATATCGAGACCGCGGTACGCGCCATGCAGCTCGGCGCCGAGCACTTCCTCACGAAGCCGGTGGACATGAATCACCTGGCCGCCGCCACGGCGCGGGTAGCGGAGAAGGTGCGCCTGTCGCGTCAGAACGCCTTGTTACGGGCGCGCGACCACGAGGGGGAGGGGCTCGACTCGCTCGGCGTCTCGCCGGCGATGCGCGAGCTGGCTCGCCAGATCCAGTTGCTCGCGGCGAGCGATCGCTCGACGGTGCTGCTGGCCGGGGAGAGCGGTACGGGGAAGGGATGGGCAGCGCGAGTGGTGCACCACCTGAGCCCGCGGGCGAGCGGCCCCTTCGTGGAGGTGAACTGCGGCGGGCTGTCTGCCACGTTCCTCGATTCTGAGCTGTTCGGACACGAGAAAGGGGCCTACACTGACGCGAAGGAGCGTAAGCAAGGGCTGTTCGAGCTGGCCGAGGACGGCACCATCTTTCTCGACGAGATCGGCGAGCTGGCGCCCGAGCTGCAGCCCAAGCTGCTCAAGGTGCTCGACACGAAGACGTTTCGGCGCCTGGGGGGCACACGCGAGATGACGGTGAACGTGCGGCTCATCGCGGCGACCAACCGCGACCTGGTACACGATGTGCAAGTGGGACGGTTTCGCGAGGACCTCTACTACCGTCTGAGCGTCATGCCGCTGCGCCTCCCGGCGGTGCGCGACCGCTCACGCGAGGATCGCCTCGCGCTCCTCACCCGGATCTTGCAGGACCTCGGGCCGCAGATGCCCGGGTGTCCGAATGCCTGCAGCGCCGAGGCGCTCGATCGCCTGCTGTCGGCGCCGTGGCCGGGCAACGTGCGCGAGATGCGCAACGTGCTCGAGCGCGGCATGATCCTGGCGCGCGGGGCGCCGCAGATCGGGGTCGAGCACCTGCCAGCGGACCTGCGCAAGGTCGGGGGGGGCGGGGGCGGGGGCGACCGACGTCACACCGCGCAGACGCTTGCCGAAGTGGAGCGCCAGCAAATCGAGCGCGCCCTGAAGTTTCACGGTGGCAACCGCACCCGCGCCGCGCAGGAGCTCGGCATTTCGCGGGCAACGCTGATCAATAAGATTAAGGCGTACGCACTCAACCTCTGAGGCGCCTATGGTAGACAAGCCCAAACTGATGGAGCACGATGCGATGGTGTGCCGCTACTGCGGCAACGAAGAGCGCGCCTCGGAGGGCTACCCCTGCGCGGACTGCGGCACGTTCATCTGCCTGATTTGTTCGTTCCGCGGGGTCACGCGCTGCAAGGCGTGTGAGGAGAAGGCCAAGGCAGCGAAACAGGCCTAGGCCCCTGCCCGTTCCGCGAGGACTATGAGGCTCCACCCGAGCCGGTTGAACGGGAACACGCCGCCGAGCGCGAGGTCGAGCCTGTGGAGGCCGGACCACTGGAGGTTGCGTCGCAGCAGCACCAGCCAGGAGAGAATGTTGTACGGCACGATGAACATCCCCCACCAGCGCGTCGGCCGATACCCCGCCTGTGCCAATCGACGTCGCAGCGAGCCGGGCGTGTAGAACCGCAGGTGGGTAGGATCCCAACCGCACCAGTCTTCCTCGCGCAGCCACTTCTTGTGATAGGTGCCTTCCAGCAGATAGTTGAGCGACAGGCGGTTCTGAGTACTGACGAACAACCTGTCGCCGGGCTGCTGACAGCGAGCCACCGCTCGGAGCACGCCGCCGTCGTCTGGCAGGTGCTCGATCACGTCCATCAAGACCACGAGATCGTACCGGCGCCCGGCAACGCTGGGCGGCAAGGACTCGGCACGCACGGTCTCCACACGCTCGGAGACACCACGCCGCTGCGCCAGCAGGCGAGCGATCCCGAGCGAGTTTGGCTCAGGGTCCAACAGCGTTACGCGGGCTCCCTGCTCCGCGCAGCGGACGGCGAGCAGTCCAGCGCCGCCACCGTAGTCCAGGACCGTCTTCCCGCGGAGGTCCCTGCCGACGAGCCGGCGGAAAATGTCAAATCTGGTCCGCCGGTACACGTCCGAGGCCAGCCGGAGGTGCGCGTCGACGGCTTCGTCGGACACCGGCCACTGGGACCAGTGCCATTCTGGATAGCGCTTGCGCTCGGTGGTGGCTGACATAGCAGGAATGTTGCCGAGGGGGCGCAACCGATGTGCCGCGCGCGCGACGCTACAACGGGGCGTAGTGCCGCATCGCTGCCACTCACGAGACTAGTCGAAACTGCGCTGCGCCTGTCGCGGTCCGGCCACAGCTGGTCCTCTGCTAACCCTAACCCCGCCTCTTCTCCACCTCCCGCGCCACGTCCTCGGGCGAGGTGCCCAGCTCCTGCGCCAGCTTGTGAATCGCGTCGTTCGCGCCCGCCCACCCCTGTGCTGCCGCGAGGGCGCTGAGCGCGACCTCTTCGGCGACCGTGGTGCGTTCCTCGAGGTCGCGCGTGCGCACGGCGACCTCGCGCGCCAGCCACTGCTCGAGTTCACGGCGGTCGATCTCGAGCTGCCGCAGCCGCAGGGCGCCCTGCAGTGACATCTCGAGCTCGTCCAAATCCACTGGCTTGATGAGGTAATCGTAGGCGCCGAGCTTCATGCACTCGATCGCCGTGCGGGGCTCGTCGATCGCGGTGAGCATGATGATCGCGAGATCGGAATCCTGGGCAAGCGCCTTGGGGACGAGCTCCACGCCCGTCATGTTCGGCATCCGGATGTCGGACAGCATCACCTCCGGCTGCTCCGCGGCCTGGCGATCGAGCGCCTCGGGTCCGCTCGCGGCCTGCAGCACGCGGTAGCCTAGGCGCGTCAGGAACCGGTCCAGCGCCTGGCGAATCCCGTCCTCGTCGTCAACCACCAGGACGGTGGTCGGAGCGGCCTGCGCGTCGGTCTTGGTCATGGCGCTAACGTATGTGCCCTCCACAACCCGAGCAAGCCAAGCTATCTTCGCGCTCCGATGACCGCAGCCGTCCCGTCGAATCTCGCCGCCGTGCCCGGCATCACCGTCGGGCACTGGACCGATCTCCGGACCGCGACGGGCTGCACCGTAGTCCTCGCGCCAGCGGGGGGAATGCGCGCGGCCTGCGCCGTGCGCGGTCGCGCCACCGGCACGCGCGAGATCGACGCCCTCGACCCCCGCCACCTCGTGGGACACATCGATGCAGTGCTGTTCACCGGCGGCTCGGCATACGGTCTGGGCGCCGCGGACGGCGTGATGCGCTGGCTCAAAGAGCACGGCCGCGGGTTCCCGGTCGGGCCGGCGGGCGTCGTGCCGATCGTCCCGACGGCGGTCATCTTTGACTTCGACTTGGCGCCCGGCTCGAAGGCGGACCGCTGGCCGACTGCCGAGGACGCCTACCGGGCCTGCACCGCGGCCGCGGCCGAGATTCCGGAAGGGTCGGTGGGCGCCGGCACCGGCGCCACCGTTGGCAAGGCGCTCGGCCCGGGCGGCGCGATGAAGGGCGGCGTCGGGACGTGGGCGACCCGCGCGGGCGACGTCGTGGTGGGCGCGCTGGTCGTGCTGAATGCCGTGGGGAACGTGGTGGACGCGAGCGGGCAGATCCTCGCTGGCGCCCGGGGGGCAGACGGCAAGCCCGTGGAAGCGCTCCGCTACTTGGCCCAGGGGGGCACGCCGTTCGGCGCGCTCAGCCGGTCTGGGGGGGCGGGTGGGGCGGGGGGGGCGGGTCGCAACACGACGCTGGCGGTGGTGGCGACGAATGCGCAGCTCGACCGGGTCGCGCTGCAGAGCCTGGCGCACGCAGCGGGCGACGCGCTTGCCCGCCGCATCGTCCCCTTCGGCACCGCGTTCGACGGCGACGTCGTGTTCGCGGTGAGCACGGCTGCCGTGGCAGCTGCGACACCGCTGCAGGTGGAAGCACTGGCAGCGCTCGCAGTGCCGGAGGCCGTGGAGCGCGCGGTGCGCCTGGCGCGCGGGATACGCGACATCCCGGGACTCGCAGACGAGCCATGAGCGACCATCTCGAGCGCGACGTCTCCGATGTCGCCCGCAAGTGGGTCCCCGACACGCGGCTCGGGGTGTTCGACGTCGCGGTGCGCCCGGGCGCGCTCGCGGGCTGCACCACGAGCCGCGACGCGCTCGCCGCGCTGCGCCGCATCGCCGCCGTCGCAGGGCGCGCCGCCGAGGTGCGTCTGCTCCCCGACGCCTCGGTGGGCGACGAGCCCGCGGCGGCGGTGACGGCGGCGGTCGCGCCCCTGGTGCGCGAGCCACGCGTGAGCGCCGACCGTGTGAGCGAGGCGCTGCACGGCGAGATCCTCGCTGTGCTCGAGCGGCGCGACGATGCGTGGCTGCGCGTACGGGCTGGAGACGGTTACCACGCCTGGATCCACTCGGGCTACGTCGCCCTCGGTACCGCCGCGTGGGCCGATGACTGGGCCGGGCGCGCGACGCTGCGCTCGCTCGGCGCCGAGCTGCGATGCGAGGACGCCCGCTTCCGGCTCGCGCTCGGCGCGCGGGCCGCGCCGCTGCGCGGCGGTCACGTGGAGACGACGGACGGGCGGGGGTGGGACATCGCAGCCGGCGCGGTGCGACCGGAGGCGGAGCTACGGGTCGAGGCCCGGCTCGTCGCGGCGCCGGAGTGGGCGCTCCGCTGGTTCTCCGGCGCACCGTATCTGTGGGGCGGGCGCACCGCGTGGGGGGTCGACTGCTCGGGCCTGGTGCAGGCGACGTACGCGGCGCGCGGCGTCGCGTTGCCGCGGGACAGCGACATGCAGTCGACGGCGGGCCGGGAAGTCCCGCTCTCGGCGACCGGCGGCGGATACCAGGCGGGCGACTTGCTGTGCTTCGCCGACGGCCACCGCATCTCGCATGTGGCGCTGTGGTCCGGAGCCGGGCGTATCGTGCACTCGGCGCTGTCGCGGGGAGGCGTTACGTCCGACGACCTGTTCGCCGATACGCCGACGGCGAAGCGGCTGCGGGAGTACCTCGTGGCGGTTAGGCGGTTAGGCGGATGAGGCTTTTATCTATCCGTCTATCCATCTATCCGCCTATCTTTCTCTCATGAAGCTCGTCCTCTTCGACATCGACGGCACGCTGCTTTGGACCGACGGCGCGGGGCGGCGGGCGATCCATCGCGCCTTGCTCGACGAGACCGGGACGGCGGGCCCGATCGAGACCTACCGCTTCGACGGCAAGACCGATCCACAGATCGTGCGCGAGCTGCTAGCGCTCGCGGGCCATCCGGGCGCCGCTGACGAAGCGTGCATCGCAGCTGTGTGTCGCCGTTACGTCGAGCTGCTCTCGGCCGAACTGGCGAAGCCCGCCCGGGCCACGCGGCTCATGGTCGGGATTGGCGAGCTGCTCGCGGCCCTCGAGCCGCACGAGCGGGCGAGCCGGGCCTGTGTGGGCTTGTTGACCGGAAATCTCGCGCCCGGCGCCGCGCTCAAGCTCCAGTCCGCGGGGCTCGACCCCGCCCGCTTCCGGGTCGGAGCCTTCGGATCGGACTCACACCGTCGCGCCGATCTTCCCGCAGTAGCGGCCCGTCGCGCCGCGGCGCTCACCGGGCGGGCATTCCTCGGTGAGGACGTGGTCCTCGTGGGCGACACGCCGGAGGACGTCGCCTGCGGCCGCCCGATCGGGGCGCGCGCGTTGGCGGTAGCGACCGGCTTCTACGATGTCGCCGCCCTCCGCGCCGCCGGCGCCGCGCGCGTGTTCGCGACGCTCGCGGACACGCACGCCGTGCTCGACGCCATTTTCGCCTGATGGACTCGAGCGATTCCGCTGCGTGGGACGAACTCGAAGTCAAAGCGCGGGTCGAGGACCCCGACGCAGTGCGTCGCGCCCTGGAGCGCGCGGGCGCCCGGCTCGAGTTCCGCGGCGCCATGCTGGACCGGCGCTTCGATCGGGACGGTGCGCTCGCCGCCCGAGACCAGGTGCTGCGGCTGCGTATCTTTCAGCCCGCCGACGGCGCGGCGGCCTTTGGCATGTTGGGCTGGAAAGGTCCGCACTCGCAGCGCGGCGTGTACCGCCACCGCGCCGAGGCCGAAACCCGCGTCACCGACCCGGATGCCGCGGTCGCGATCCTCGAGCACGCGGGGTTCGCGGTCACGCTGCGGATCGATCGCACCGTGGAAGTCTACCGGTTGGGTGAAGCGGTGCTGCGGCTGGAGTGGTACCCCGCGATGGACGTGCTGCTGGAGGTGGAAGGCGAGCCCGCCGCGATCGAGCGTGCCATCTCGGCGACGGGGCTGCCGCGGGAGAGCTTCCTTCCGGAGTCGCTGCCGCAATTCGTAGGGCGGTATGAGGCCCGCACCGGGCGCAGCGCCCGCCTCACCGAGCGCCGCACGTGAGCTCCGTCAAGATCCCGATGCCGCTGCGCGTGCCCGAACTCGCCCCCTCGCTCGGGCGAGTGCTGGTGCCGCGGCGCGTGGCCGAGCCATGGGTGCCGATCGACGACATCCGGGAAGCGCTCGCGACGCGCGTGCTCGAGCTCGGGGGGGAGGCGCGGGCGGCGGCGGAGCGCGAGGACCGCGAGCGGGTGCTGGAAACGGTGAGCCGCCGGGCGTGGCTCGCCGCGTGGGAGCAAGCGGTGCGGCGCGCGGCGGACCGGGTGACTCACGCGCTGGACGGCCGGATCGAGCGGGCCGCGCGTCGGGTGCGGATGCCCCGCCGCCGCTGGCGGCGGCGACTGCTCTCCCCGTCCGAGAAGCGCGCGATCGCGGCGCGCCTTACGACCGGGGGCGAGCCCTTCGTCGCGGCGCTCGACGCCCTCGACGCCGTGGCCACCCGGGTGCGGGACGCAACCGTGCTGGACAAAGGCGCGCACGGCGAATGGCAGGAAGCGCTGCGCAGCGCCGCGCGCCGGCTCGAGGCGGCATGGCTCGCCCTCGAGGCCGTGGTGGCCGAGGAGGAGCGGCGCTGGAGCCCGGAGCTCGAGTCGCTCGAGCGGTGGCGGCCGTCGCTCTGGCCGCTGCTCATCCTCTGGACGCCAGTCGCCGCGGCACTGGTGTGGCTGGGGCTCGCGCTCGGTGGCTACGTGCCCGCTCCGGCATGGTTGGCCACGCGGCTGGGGTTCTAGAAGGTTGCGTAACGACGCATGAATTCCGCCGCATGATGCAGCCCTGGCCGTGAGCGCGATCGGCGTGGGCGTGGATCTCGTGGAGGTCGCGCGCGTAAGCGCGATTCTGAAGGACAAGGGGACTCGCGTGCTCGAGCGCCTCCTGACGCCCGCCGAGCGGGCGTACTGCGAGAGCCGCCCCGATATCGCCACCCACGTCGCGGTGCGGCTCGCTGCGAAGGAAGCCGTCTACAAGGCGCTCCAGGGGAGCGAGCGGGCCCGCGGCATCGGGTGGCGGGAGATCGAAGTCACTCGCGCGCCGGATGGGCGGCCGGACGTGAGTCTCAGCGGCATCGCGACCCAACGGGCCCAAGAGTTGGGCGTGACGCGTGTGCTGCTGTCGCTCTCCCACACACACTTAGCGGCCGTCGCGATCGCGGTGCTGGAGCGCGCCTAGGTGCGCATCCTTGAATTCCCGACAGAATCACTCTAGTATTTGAGGCCCCCTCATTGAGAATCACTCTCATCTTCCGTAAGCTGTTTGTCAGCTTGCTGTTGAGCGCGTGTGCCGCAGCCCAAGCCGCAGGGCAGGCGGGCGACTCGCTCGCCGTGGCGCGTCGCATCGTCGCCGCCACGGCGCTCGCTGCCAAAGAGTACGCCGCCGGCGTGGTGCCCGGGGGGGGCCGCGTTACGGCTGCCGCCGAGGTGGACGAAGCGCGGCAGTTCCTCGAGCAGGCGCGCCTCGACGCTCCCGCCCTGCCGGCCCGTGTCCGCGCCGTCGCCGACACGGAACTCGCCCTCCTGCGGGCGATGGTGGTGCGCGCCGCGCCGCCCGATTCGGTCGCCGCCCGGGCGAACGTGCTGGTGGCGCGCATCGCGGCCGCCACGGGCGGCGCGCTCGACCCCTTCCCGACCCGACCGCCGTCACTCGCCCGTGGGGCGGCCATCTACGGTGAGCAGTGCCTCCAGTGTCACGGCCCCACCGGCCGCGGCGACGGCCCCAAGGCCAAGCAGCTCGAGGGGCCGGCGCCCGCGAGTCTCGCCGACCCGGAGCTGATGCGTAACGCGTCGCCGGTCGACGTGTACCGCAAGGTTACGATCGGGGTTGCGGGCACCGCCATGCCGCAGTTCGAGGAGACGTTGTCGCCCGAGGACCGCTGGGCCGTGGCGACCTACATCGCCACATTCCGCGCGGCACACGGTGACGAGCGCGAGGGGGAGGGCCTGTATGCCGTGTCCTGCGCCGCGTGCCACGGCGCGACTGGGGGAGGCGACGGGCCGCTCGCTGCGTCGCTCTCGGTGCGACCGCCGGCGCTGCGGGACCTCGCGATCCAGGGGCGCTTCACCGACGACGACCTCACGGACCTCATGCTGCGCGGCCGTCCTGGTACGCCGATGCCCGGGTTCGCCCGCGTCCTCGACCGGCAGAGCGCGGCGAGGCTCGTGGCCTTCCTCCGCGTGCTCCCGACGGCCGAGCGGCAACGGTACGTCGCGTCACCCGCAGCGGCGACCTTCTCGGCGGCACGGCGCCAGGTCGATTCCGCGGTGGCGCTCAGGTCGAGCCAGCTGGCGTTCGACGCCTACCTCACCTTCGAGCAGGTGGAGACTGAGGTCCGCGCCCGGAATCCGGCCCTCGCGGGCGAGCTCGAGGACGCGTTCGCCGCGCTGCGGGCGCGCGCCGCCGCCGGGGCGGGACCCGAGGAGCTCGATGCCATCCACGCGCGCCTCCTCTCCGGCCTCGAGCGCGCGGAGCGACTGGTCGCGGACCGGGGCTCCCCCGCCAACCTGTTCATGGAGTCGTTCGTGCTGATGTTGCGTGAGGGGTTTGAGGCGATCCTCATCGTCGCAGCCCTGATGACGTTCCTCGCGAAGGCGGGAGCGGTGGAGCGGCACCGCCACGTCGCGCAGGGCGCTTGGGCGGCCGTTGGGGCCAGCGTGGTCACGGCTGTGGTGATCGAAGTCCTCTTCCAGATCACTCCCGGTCAACGGGAGGTGCTCGAGGGCGTCACCATGCTGCTCGCGACGGCGGTGCTGTTCTACGTGAGCTATTGGCTGGTTTCGAAGATCGAGGCGGCCAAGTGGAACGCGTTCGTGAAGAGCCGCATGGAGGGAGCGCTGTCGACGGGCTCGGGATGGGCCCTCGCGTCTGTGGCGTTTCTGGCGGTCTACCGCGAGGGCTTCGAGACGATCTTGTTCTACAAAGCGCTGCTCACGTCGGCTGGCTCGGGGGGGGGCGGGGCGACCGCGGTGGTGGGCGGACTGCTGCTCGGCGCCGCGGCGCTCGTGCTCATCTACGTCGGCGTCAATCGCTTCGGGCTTAAGGTCCCCCTCAGGCCGTTCTTCGCGATCACCAGCGCGATGCTCTACTACATGGCGTTCGTGTTCGCGGGGAAGGGAATCGCCGACCTGCAGGAGGCGGGGATCGTGAAGACGACGGTCCTCGAATGGGCTCCGCGGATTCCGGTCTTCGGGGTCTACCCCACGCTGCAGTCGCTGTCGCTGCAGTTCCTGCTCTTCGTGCTGCTGCTCGTCGCGATCGTGTGGCTGCAGCGACACCGGCTGGTGGGCGGCGGGCAGCGCAGCAGGCCGTCGTTTCCCTGACGGCTCACTGCACCACGCCGGCGTCGTATATCGCCTTCCCTCCCACCAGCGTCAGCACACTCTCGGTCTTCGGCAGCTCTCCCAACGGTACCGTGAAGATGTCCTGCGACAAGACGGCGAGATCGGCCAGCATCCCCGGCGCGAGGGTGCCCGTTTCGCGCTCGGCCAGCTCCGCGTAGGCCGAGCCGCGCGTGTAGGCCAGCACCGCTTGCTCGCGGCTCAGCGCCTCCGCGGGGTTCATAGGGTGCGCCACGGCGAGCATGATGTTGAGGTAGGGATTCATGGGACCATCGGATCCGAGCGCGATGGGGAATCCGGCGGCGAGCAGCGAGCGCAGCGGCTGCGCCGCGCTGGCAACGTCGGGCGCGAAGCGTCGGTGCATGAGCTCGGGGATGGAGAAGTGCGCGGGGTTCTGCACCACGACGACCCCGAGGCGGCGCGCCAGGGGGAGCAGGTCGGGGGCCAGGAAGTCGCCGTGCTCGATCCGCGGACGCAGGGCGCGCCACGTCGATTCGGGCGCGGCGGCCGCCAGCGAGCGGAGCAGCACCGCGATCGCGCTGTCGCCCACGGCGTGCACCATCAACTGGTCGCGCGATACGAGCGCCTCGCGGATGATCGCCTGCAGCGTCTCGGGCGGGAAGTCGAGCTCGCCGTGCCACCCCTCGCGATCGGCGTACGGCCGGCGCATCGCCGCGCCTCGCTCGACCGGCGTGCCGTCCAGGATGTACTTGGTGCCCGAGACGTCGAGCATTCCGCCCGGGTGTGGGTCGGCGCTGCGCGTGTCGGCGAGGTCGCGGCCCTCGGGCCTGGTCATCGGAAAGCGGATCACGCGCCAGCGGATCGGCAGGTCGGCCGCGCGCACCAGCGCGACGGCCCGCGCCGTGCTGAGCGCGGTGTTCATGTCCTGCACCGTGGTGATGCCGAACCGCGCCGCCGCCTCGGCAAAGCGCCGGAAATCGGCGCGGCTAGCGCTGTCGGGCACGGCGCTCGCGAGTCGGCGCCGTGCGTTCCACCACGCGTACTCGGTCATGCGGCCGTCCAGCACTCCGCCTCCCCCTCCCCCTCCCGATCCCGGCACCCGCCCGTAGTGGCCGCCCAGCGGATCCGGCGTGCCATGGCCGATCCCCAGGGCGCCGAGCGTCGCGCTGTTGAGGACGGCCGTATGACCCGACCAGCTTTCGAGCACCACGGGGTCGTCCGGAACGATGCTGTCGAGAAGGAACCGGTTGGCGCGCTGGTCGTCGAGCACACGGTCGCCGACCGTCGCGAACAGCCAGGTGCCGCGCGGGCGGAGGCGGGCTGCTGCGGCGAGCGAGCGCGCGATCTCGAGCAAGCCGCCGTCCCCGGTCGCCGTCGCCAGCTTGGTGCCCCGCAGCTCCGGGCCGGGATGGGCGTGAGCGTCGTTGAGACCGGGGATGACAGTGCGGCCGCCGACATCGCGCATCCGGGTGCGCGGCCCCGCCAGGCGGCGCAGCGAGTCCGTCGTGCCGACGGCGACGATGCGCGAGCCCCGGATCGCGAGCGCCTCGGCCCAGGGCCGCACTGGGTCCGCGGTGAAGATGCGGCCGCCGGTGAGGATCAGCTCCGGCGGTCCCGCCCTCCCCCGGGCGCAGGCGGCGAGCGCGAGCGCCGTGAGAGCCACCGCCGGCAACCGGCGCATCAGGTGGGCTGAAGCTTGAGCGCCGGCGGGGTCGCCAGCGCGGCGGCGTCGGGCTGGCGCAGCCGCTGCATCACGTAAATGCCCACCACCACCAGCAGCACGCTGGTAGCCTGGGCCAGGGTGAAGGGGCCGAGCAGGCGGTCGTCTTTCGCGCGCACGAACTCGACTAGGAACCGCTCGGCGCCCGCGAGCACGAGGTAAACGCCGAAGCGCCAGCCGGTGGCGTGCCGGTGGTCCCGCAGCCGCCACAGCACCCAGAAGGCGAGCATCATGAGCGCGGTCTCGTACAGCTGCGTGGGTTGCACGGCGACGAGGTCCGTTGGGTTCGTCCCGGGCGGAAAGGTTACGTGCAGCTGTTGCTGCAGGTCTGCGACTCGCGTGGGCGGCAACCCATCCGGGAACTTCATCGCCCAGGGAAGGCTCGACGGCACGCCGTAGTCGTCGTTCACCAGGAAGCACCCCACGCGCCCGAGCGCGTACCCCAGCGCCAGCGGGGCGGCGGTCAGCTCCATGGTCCAGCGAGCGGGGATGCCCTTACGCCAGCCGTTGAGCAGCACGCCGGCCACGCCGCCCAAGAACCCGCCGTACCACACGAACCCCCCGCGGCGGAACAGCGCCTCCCATTCGCCCGTGAGCAGCACGTACCAGATCTTGGCCCCGATGATGCCGCCGACGACGGCCGCGAACACGATGTCCGCAGCGTAGTCTTCGTTCATCCGCCGCTGCCGCAAGTCGAGCTGGATCGCCCAGCCCGCCATCAGGAACGCCACCATCATCATGAGCCCGTACCCCGTGATGGTGAGGGGGCCGAGCAGGAACTTGAACGGGTAGATGGTCATTGCGGATTGCGGATTGTGGATTGCGGAATGACGACGGTTTCTAATCCCGGCAGCGGTAGATCCGCGCGGGCGTCGAGGGTCCAGTCGCTGCGCTCGCCCAGGCCGAGCCGATGCCAGCCGGCGCGCGCGATCATGGCGGCGTTGTCAGCGTTGAGGCGTGGGCTCGCCACGGCGACGCGGGCCAGTCCCGCGAGTCGCTCGGCGGCGCGGCTCGCGAGCGCACGGCTGCAGGCGACGCCGCCGCCCAGTACCGCGGTGCGGCGGCCGGTGGCGCGCACCGCGCGCTCCAGCTTCGTAACCAACACGTCGAGCACGGCGTCCTGGAACCCGCGCGCCACGTGCGGCCGGTCGCGCTCCAGATCGTCGCTCGCGCGCACGGCGTGAAGCACCGCTGTCTTGAGTCCTGAGAACGAGAACTCAAACCCCTCGTCCAGCATCGGGCGTGGAAAGGTGAAACGCGCCGGGTCGCCGCTCTGGGCGAGGCGCTCGATGGGCGGTCCGCCGGGATAGCCGAGCCCGAGGAGTATGGCAACCTTGTCGAAGGCTTCGCCGGCGGCATCGTCGCGGGTCGCGCCGAGCAAACGATACTGCCCCCACGCCGGCACGTCGAGCAGCAGCGTGTGGCCGCCCGAGACCAGCAGCGCGACGAACGGAGGTGCGAGGTCGGGGTCCTCGACGGCCGGCGCGAAGAGGTGCCCCTCCATGTGATGCACGCCGACCAAGGCGCGATCGCCGGCGTAGGCGAGGGCCTTGGCGTACACCACGCCCACCAGCAGCGCGCCTACCAGCCCCGGTCCCTGGGTGACCGCCACCGCGTCCACGGCGCCCCAGCCCACGCCCGCCTCGACGAGGGCGCGTTCCACGACCGCGGGGAGGGCCGCGAGGTGCGCCCGGCTCGCGAGCTCGGGGACGACGCCGCCGAAGACCTTGTGCACGTCCTGCGACAGGATGACGAGGCTCGCGAGCTCCGGCGCGCGCCCCCCTCCTACGAGTACGGCTGCCGACGTCTCGTCGCAGGAGGTCTCGATTCCCAGCACGACGTCAGCCACGGCCCGTCTTGCGCTTGAGGGCGACGGAGTCTGGCATCGCACGCGCCCAGATCCCCGGGGGCGCCGTCACGGTGAGGCGAGCGTAGCCGCCGGGCCCGGCCCTGCCGACCAGGTGCGCGGTCACGCGCACGCTGTCCTTGGTGAGGGTGTTGACCTTCGACTCCGGGCCGCGCACGGTCACGTTCACCCGCTCGGGAGAGAGCAGGAACCCCGCGAACCCGGACGCGGCGGTCGTGATGGGCACCGCGTCGATCGCGCGCTCGATGATCGCCGCCACTTCGCCCGCGACCCGCACCTCCTTCGGCGCGACGCGGACGACGCCGAGCGGCGACGTGTCGAGCGGGACGGTCCGGAAGAACGGGCCGTTGACGCTCGAAATGACGGTGGGCAGCGTGGTGATCGAGTCGATGGCGGCGAGGCCTTTCTCCGGCCCCACGACGCGCGCCACGCTCGGCACGATCGAGAGGCCGCGCAGCACGTACCCCGACTCCGCTTCAACGCGCACCAGGGGCACGATCTTCACGTCCTTCTTCCCGACCGAGTCGAGCAGCACGTCGAGGTCACGCGGCGCGATGTCCGTCACCTGCACGTCAGTCCCCTTCGGGAGGTTAACGTCGGACGGCTGCAGATGGATGCTCCACACCGAACCGGAGAACGTGTCGGGGATCGTCTTGCGAATCATGCGCGGGAACGAGCGCAGCTTCAGGATCTCGCTGCCCTTGCCGCTGACGGTGACGGTCACACCTGTGGGTTGCTCCCGCACCGAGCGCCCCGGCGGCACAGTGACGGCGAGCCGAAGGGCAAAGCGTTGGGACAGCGGCTGCTGCGCGGCCACGGCAACGTACAGCATGATCGCGAAGAAAATCGCCGCGAGCTTGATTGGCCAGTTGCGGGCGAAGAGCTGCCCGATGTTAACGCGCATCGATGAGCTTTCGAATGAGAACCTCGTTCACCGGCCCGTCCCATTCCGCCGCGCCGATCACCTTCTTGATGATGATGCCGTCCCGGTCAATGACGAAGCTTTCGGGGACGCCGGTGGTCTGATAGGTCCGCTGGATGGCCCCCTCCTTGTCCTGGAGGATGTCGAAGCCGAGCCCCAGCTCGCGCGCGAACTGCATCACCCTGCTCGAGTCGCCGTCGTCGATGCTCACGGCGACGACCTCGAAATCCTGACCCGCGAGCTTCTGGTGGAGCCGCTCCAACGACGGCATCTCGACCCGGCACGGCGGGCAGCACGTGGCCCAGACGTTGAGCAGGATGACTCTCCCACGGTAGCGGGCGAGCGACGCTGGCTGAGCGGTGCGCAGGTTCACCGCGCGGAACTCGGGCGCCCGCGACCCCACGCCGACGAGGTCGACCTGGGACCGGATCTTCGCCGCCAGCGCCACCCCGAAGACCACCGCCGCCCCGGCCCCGATCCCGATCGTCCACTGCCGCAGCTGCGTCATACGGTCACCAGACAGCGGCGCCGCAGATCTTGAACCTCGCGACCGGGGTCGGCGCCGGTGAAGACCGAGTTGCCGGCCACGAAGGTATCGGCCCCGGCTGCGTGCGCCGCCGCGATCGTCTGCGCCGTGATCCCGCCGTCCACTTCCAGAAACGCCCGCGAGCCGCGCGCCGTGAGCAGCTCGCGCGCCCGCCGGATCTTTTCATTCGAGGAGGGCAGGTACCCTTGACCGCCGAACCCGGGGTTCACCGTCATGACGAGCAGCAGATCCAGATCCGCGACGACTTCGTCCGCGAGCGCCAGCGGCGTGCCCGGATTGAGCGCCAATCCGGCGAGCATCCCGCGGCTGCGCACTCGAGCGAGCTGACGCTGCACGTGGATCGTCGCCTCGGGATGGAGCGTAAACACCGACGCGCCGGCCGCGGCGAACGTCTCGATGTAGCGCTCCGGCTCGACTACCATCAGATGCACGTCGATCGGCCGGTCGGTGAGCTTCCGCAGCGCCTCGATCATGTTGGCGCCGAAGGTCAGGTTGGGCACGAACCGGCCGTCCATCACGTCCACATGCAGCCAGTCGGCGCCGCCCTCCAGGACCTGACCCACCTGCTGGGCGAGCCGGGTCAGGTCGGCCGCGAGCACGCTCGGCGCGATGCGAATGCCGTTGGTCATTGCGGGCTCCGCGCCACGACAATGTCCACCACTGTGCCGGCGGCGGCGAGCGTCCCCGCGGCCGGCCGCTGCGCTACGACGGTTCCCGGGTTCGCGTCGGCGGTGCGGCGCCGCGTCACCGTGCCGAGCGTCAGGCCCTCGAGCTCGAGCCGGGTGCGCGCGTCCGCCTGCGACATGCCGAGCAGGGGCGGCACCGGAATCGTCGGTGCCCCGCGGCTCACCACGACGGTCACAGGCGCGCCCGGCGCCAGCACGGTCGTCGCCGGCGGGCGGGTCAGCATCGCGATCCCCCGGGGTGTCGCGGCTTGCACCGACTCGACCTGGCCCACGGTCAGGCCGGCGGCTGCCACGAGGCGCTGCGCTAGGGCGCCGTCGAGCCCCGCCACGTCCGGTACCGGAATTTTGGGGGGCCCGTCGCTCGCCACCAGGGTCACTCGCACCCCCGCCGGTGCCGAGACCCCGGCCGGTGGATCTTGCCAGATGACCGTCCCCTGCGGCGCGGTCGGATGCGGTTCCGACCCGCCGTCCTGGACCTGCAGCCCTGCCTTCCGCAACTCGGCCGACGCCTCCTGGAGCGTCAGACCGAGCACCCGCGGAACGAGCTGGTGCCCGTGCAGGATCGGCGCCGGGAAGATGACCAAGTAGGCCGTCAGGTACCCGGCGACGAGCGCCGAGACGAGGGCGCTGCCCCATAGCTTGGCGCCGCGGGCGTCGAGCCCGGGCAAGTGCCACTCGTGGATCGGGGGGAGATGGCGGCGGAAACGCATCAGCGTACCCGCCGCAAGCGTGCCGCGTAGGCACCGTCCACCCCGTGCCGCTGCGGCAGCGACTGGAAGTCGCCCTCCCCCGTCAGCAGCTCGGCGGGCACGGTGCCCGCGAGCGCGTCGCGCTGGAACTCGGGGTGTCGCTCCAGGAAACCAGTCACGACGTCGCTGTTCTCCTCTGGCTCGAGCGAGCAGGTTGCGTATACCAGCAGTCCGCCCGGCTGCACCAGACACGCCGCCGCCTCGAGCAGTGCCCGCTGGCGGATCGCCGCGCGCGCGATCGCGCGCGCGGCGATCCGCCAGCGGGCGTCGGGATGGCGCGCCATGGTTCCCGTAGCCGTGCACGGGGCGTCGACGAGCACGGCGGCCAGCGCCCCCGCCGCGAACGGCGCCGACAGAAGATCGGCGACGGTGAGCCGAATTGCCACTCCGGCGCGCCGCGCCGTGTGGGCGAGAGGCCCCATCCGGTCGCGCCGCGCGTCGCCCGCCACGACCCGCGCCCCGAGCCGCTCGAGCATGACGGCCTTCCCGCCTGGAGCTGCGCAGGCGTCGTAGACGAGCGCTCCCCGCGGAATCGCGGCGTAGCCGCAGACGAGCGCGTGGGCGGGATCTTGCACGATGAAAGCGCCCTCAGTGTACCCGGGGAACTGCGCGGGATGCGGGATGCGGGATGCGTCCTTGCCCCGGAGCACCCGAAGCCCCGCGCCGAACGGCGCATCTTGTACCCCGCAACCAACGTCCTGGAGCCGGGTGCGCAACGTCTCACTCGTCCAGCGGATGGGCTGAAGCGTGAAGGGTGGCTTCGTGTCGTTCCACGAGACCAATCGCTCCGTGTCCGATTCCCCGAAGCGCATTCGCCATCGCTTGAGCAACCAGGCAGGATGCGTCTCGACCGCATCTCGCATCCCGCATCCCGCATCCCGACTCAGCCTCCGGAGGACGTGGTTCACGTAACCGGCGCCGCGCTCGCCAGCGGTCTCCCGCGCTAGCTCGACGCTCGTCGACACCGCGGCATGCGCGGGCACGCGAGCGAGCGCGCGCAGCTGATAGGCGCCGAGTCGCAGGACGTCGTGGACACGAGGATCGGCGGTCGCGAGCGCGAGCACGCGGTCGAGATCGGCCTGGGTACGGAGCACGCCGGCGGCGAGTTGGTAGGCGAGGCGCCGGTCCCGTTCGGCGAGCCCGGGGAGATGCCGGTCGCGCGCCGCCGCAAAGCTGGCGCCGGAGCGCACTGCCTGAAGCATCTGCAGCGCCGCGCGCCGGGCGGCGGTGGCGTCCTTAATCCAGCATCCCTCCGAGGGGCGAGGAGGGGACCGCCACCTCGCGCCGCGGCATGCGCCCCGCAAGGTACGCAGTTCGGCCCGCCTCGACCGCCAGGCGCATCGCATGCGCCATCGCAACCGGATCCTGTGCGGCGGCGAGGGCGGTGTTCATCAGAATGCCGTCCACGCCCTGCTCCATCGTGAGGCAGGCGTCCGACGCCGTCCCCACGCCGGCGTCGACGACCACAGGCAGCTGCAGCCGCCGCTTGATGGTGCGCACGCTGTATGGGTTGAGGAGCCCGAGCCCGCTCCCGATCGGCGACGCAAGCGGCATCACGGCGGCGCAGCCCGCGTCCTCGAGCCGCAGCGCCGTCACCAGGTCCTCGTTGGTGTAGGCGAGGACCTTGCAGCCTTCGCGGACCAGGATGGTCGCCGCTTCGAGCAGCCCCTGCACGTCGGGGAGCAGCGTCTCCTGGTCCCCGATCACCTCGAGCTTGACGAACTCGTTAAACCCCGCCTCACGGGCGAGCCGGGCGTAGCGCACGGCATCTGCCGCCGTCGAGCAGCCCGCGGTGTTGGCGAGCAGGAAGTACCGCTTGGGGTCCAGGTGGTACAGGACGCCGGCTTGCTTGGTGCGGTCCAGGTCGACGCGCCGCACGGCGACGGTGACGATCTCCGCCCCCGACGCTTCGATGGCGCGGACCATCGTGTCGTTGTCCCGATACTTGCCGGTCCCCACCATGAGGCGCGAGTGGAAGGTGCGCCCGCCGATGGTGAACGGCGTGTCGCGGAGCGTCTCCACGGCGGTGGCCATCGGCTCACCCCCCTCCCACGAAATGCACCAGCTCGACCGCGTCCCCCGGAGCTACTCGGACCTCGCCCAGCGCGGGCCGGCGGACGATGGTGCGGTTGTGCTCCACCACGACGGCGCGCGGGTCGAGCTTGAGCGAAGCGAGCAGCTGGAGCAGCGTCACGCCCCGCGTTACCGCGCGGCGCTCCCCGTTCAGCGTGATATCGATCGTGTCGCTCATTGCGTCAGCTCCTGCGCCATCCTCCGGGCCGTCGCCGCCGGATCGGCGGCTTCCCACAAGGCGCGGATCGCCGCCACGCCGTAGACACCCGCGGCCCGCAGTTCGGGCACCCGCTGGGGCGTTACGCCGCCGATCGCGATCACCGGAAGCCCGAGCCCGACGAGTGCAACCAGCGGGCCCGGCCCCAACGGATCATGCGTTGGGTGGGTCGCCGTTCGGAAAACGGGCCCCACTAAAAGATAGTCGGCCCCAGCCACCCGTGCGGCGTGCGCCTCCCGCAAGTCGTGGACGGACTTGCCGATCCACCAGCTGGGGTTGAAACGGCGCGCGTGCTCGGGGTCGAGACTCCGACCGGCGAGCTGGACGCCGCCGGCGCCCGCGGCGAGCGCGACGTCGAGACGGTCGTTCACGAACAGACGGGCAGGCGGATAGACGGATAGACGGACAGCGAGCTCGTAGTGCGCCAGGCCCGAGAGGCCGCGGCCGCGCGCGTGGAACGCGAGGTCGTGGCCGCCGCCGGCCGCGAGTTGCTGCGCGACGGTGTCTAAGTCCTGGCGGCGCGCGACCCGCTCGTCGGTGATCGCGTGCAGCCGGGGGAGCGGCGCCGCGTGCGTCACGCGAAGCGCTGGCCGGCCTGGACGCCGCGGCCGCGGACCCAGTCCGCGACCGCCATGCGCACCTTGCCCGCGGGCTGGACCTCTGCCACCTCCACGGCGCCGCTCCCGGTCGCGATCAGCAGCCGGCCGTCAGCCGTCAGCACCTCGCCAGGCGCGCCGTGGCCCTCTTCTACCCGCACGCCAAACAGCTTGAGCTCTCCGTTTCCCGTTTCCCGTTTCCCGTCTCCCGGTAGTGTAGTCCAGGCGCCGGGCTTCGGGTCGAGGCCGCGGATAAGACGCGCGACGCGCTCGGCGGGATCGTCCCACCGGATCCGCGCGGTGTCGCGTGTAAGCTTGGGCGCGTAGGTGGCGCGGGCATGATCCTGCGGGACGGGGCGGAGCGCATCCCGCTCCCACAGCGCGAGCGCCTCGACCAGGGCCTGCGCGCCGATCTCGGCGAGATGCGCGGAGAGCTCCCCTCCGGTTTCGTCCGGCTCGATCGTGTGCGGGATCTGGAGCAGGATAGGCCCGGAGTCGAGGTCCTCGTCAAGCTGCATGATGCTGACGCCCGTCCTCGCCACGCCGTTCAAGATCGCCCACTCGACCGGCGCCGCGCCGCGCAGCTCCGGGAGGAGGGACGGATGCACGTTGACCATGCCACGGGGAGGGAGCCGGAGCAGCTCCGGCTTCAGGATATGCCCGTACGCGACCACGACGCCGACATCCGGCGCGAGCTCACGGAGCCGGTTGAGGAAGCCGCGCTCGGTCGGGCGTTCGGGTTGGAGCACGGGGATCGCCTCCGCCTCGGCTTCCACCTTCACGGGCGGCGGTACGACCTGCGAGCGAGAGCGGCCCTGCGGCCGGTCGGGCTGCGTGACGGCGGCGAGCACGTCGAACCCCTCGCCGAGCAGCGCTCGCAGCGAGGGGACCGCGAATTCAGGTGTGCCGAAGAAAACGACGCGCACCTAGAGCTCGCCCGCCGGCTCCGGCGTCACTTCCTTGAGATACCCCGCCTGCCCCTTACGGGCCTTCTTCCACTTCGCCACCAGCAGATGACGCTTCACGGCGCTCAAGTGATCGAGGAACAGGATGCCATCGAGGTGATCGATCTCGTGCTGCGCGGCGCGCGCCTTGAAGCCGGAGAGCTCGACCGAGTACGGCTGGCCGTCGCGATCGAGCGCTGCGACGGTGACGGCAAGCGGGCGCTCCACATCACCGTAGATGTCGGGGATCGAGAGGCACCCCTCTTCGGCCGTCTCGACGGCGTCGCTCAGCTTGACGATCCGCGGGTTGACCAGCACGAGGGGCGGCGGGAACTCCTCGCCCACGTCGACGACGGCAACTCGCCGCGCTACGCCCACCTGGTTCGCCGCGAGTCCCACGCCTTTGGCCGCGTGCATGGTGTCGAACAGGTCGTCCACCAGCCGCCGGACCTCGTCGTCCACGGCAGCGACCGGTGTCGACGGCTGCCGCAGCACCGGCGAGCCCAGCAGGTGGAGCCTCCGGATCGTCACTGCGACTTCGCCTCGATGGATCGGTTGAGGATGTTAGCGATGTTCGAGCGGACGATGACGAGGCGGGCCTCGCCGCTCTTCACCGTGACCTCGTCGTCCTTCAGGTGCACCACCTCACCGAGGATCCCGCCGGACGTGAGCACTTTGTCCCCCTTCTGCAGGGAGGCGAGCAGCTGGTTGTGGCGTTCCCGCTGCTTCTTCTGCGGGCGGAGAATCATGAAATAGATGATGGCGAAGACCGCCGCCAGCTGGAACACGAACCAGCCCGCGGCGGGCCCCTGCTGGCCGGAGGGCGTGAAGAGCAGCGCGTAGGATGCGTGCATGGTCAGTCCGATCGGGTGTAGCGGCGTCGCCATTCAGCGGCCCACCGCGGGAAAGTTCCGGCGCGGATCGCGGCGCCCATCTCCCGGGTGAGCCGTATCAGGAACCGCACGTTGTGCAACGACAGCAGCCGAAGTCCCAACAGCTCTTCGGCCACGAACAGGTGCCGCAAGTAGCCGCGCGAGAACGTGGCGCACGTCTCGCAATCGCACGTCGCGTCGAGCGGCCGCGCGTCGTCGCGGTGCTCGGCGTTGCGGATGTTCACCGGGCCGTCGGGCGTGAACGCCGAACCGTTGCGCCCGTTGCGCGTGGGCGCGACGCAGTCGAACAGGTCGAGGCCGCGCTCCACTGCCGTGACGAGGTCCTCGGGGAACCCCACGCCCATAAGATAACGCGGCCAGGAGGGGGGCAGCCGGGGCTCGAGGCCCTCGAGCATCTCGTACATCACGGGCTTCGGCTCTCCTACCGACAGCCCGCCGATGGCGAGGCCGGTCCACGCACCGAGATCCAGGATCCGGCGCAAACCTTCCTCGCGCAGCCCGAGGTGGGTACCGCCTTGGAGGATGGGCCATAGCGTCTGTGGGACCGTCGGACCGTCGGACGGACGGACGGGAAGGCGTTGACCGTCAGACTGTCCGACCGTCCGACCGTCCGACAGTTCGCGATGCCTCTTGGCGCAGCGCTCTAACCAACGAAGCGTCCGCTCAAGGGCGTCCCGAGCCGTGGTCTCGTCCGCCCCCCCCGGCACGACGTGATCGAACGCCATCGCGATGTCCGCGCCCAGCGTCCACTGGATCTCGGTCGCGCGCTCCGGAGTCAAGTGCCGCCGGCCCCCGTCGACGTGGCTCTGGAACTCGACGCCGTCGTCGTCCACGCGCCGGAACCCTGCGAGCGAAAACACCTGGAAGCCGCCGGAATCGGTGAGGAGCGGCCGGTCCCAGCCCATAAAGCGGTGCAAGCCGCCGAGCCGGTCTACCACGCGCTCTCCGGGGCGGACATGGAGGTGATAGGTATTCGCCAGTACGAGCTGTGACCCGACGGCCTTCAGGTCGCCGGGGGAGAGCGCCCGGACCGTCCCCTGCGTCCCCACGGGCATGAAGACCGGCGTCTCGACAGCGCCGTGCGGCAGCCTGAGGGTGCCGGTGCGGGCGGCGCCGCAGCTGGCGTGGATCGTGAAGTCGAACATGCGTCACCTTCAAACGATAGCCATGGCGTCGCCATACGAATAGAACCTGTAGCCTTGAGCGATCGCTTCCCGATACGCCCGCATTACTTGCTCATAGCCCCCGAAGGCGCACACCAACATGAGCAGCGTCGAGCGTGGCAAGTGGAAGTTCGTGAGCAGGCGGTCCACGGCGCGAAATGCGTACGGGGGATGAATGAAGAGCGAGGTCTCGCCGGTTCCGGCGCGAATCGCGCCCCGCTCGTCGGCGCATGACTCGAGCGTGCGGACCACCGTGGTCCCGACCGCCCAGGTTCGGCCTCCCGCCTCTCGCCGCTCGTTGATCGTCGTCGCCGCCGCCTCGCTCACGGCGTACGCCTCGGCGTGCATGGGATGATCCACCAGGTCCTCCACCTCGACCGGCTTGAAGCTGCCGGGGCCGATGTGCAGGTCGAGCATCGCCACCGCCGTGCCTCGCGCCCGCACGCGCTCAAGCAGCTGCCGGGTAAAGTGCAGCCCCGCGGTGGGCGCAGCCACACTGCCGTCGTGCGTCGCGTAGACGGTCTGGTAGCGCTCGCGGTCGTCCGGGCCCGGCGGCCGGCGGATGTAAGGGGGCAGCGGCGTCTCGCCGTACTTGGCAAGCGTCGCGCCAGCGTCGAGCGCGCCCACGAACTTCACTCTTCGCAGCCCGCCGCCCAGCATCTCGACGATCTCTACGGCACTGTCCCCGCCGAACGTGACCCGCCGTCCTGGCTTGAGCTTCCCGCCAGGGTGGCCCATCGCGAGCCAGGTTCTGTCTGATAGCTCGCGGACAAGCAGGATCTCTGCCGTCCCACCAGGCCCACGCATCCCGCTTCCCGCATCCCGCATCCCGTGGAGTCTCGCGGGGATCACGCGGGATGTGTTGAGGACCAGCACGTCCTCGGGCGCGACGAGGCCGACGATGTCGTGGAACTGCGCGTGCCGGACCGTGCCGCCCGCGCGCTCGAGCACGAGCAGGCGGCTCGCGGCGCGGTCGGGGAGGGGATATTGAGCGATCCGCTCGACGGGGAGGGGGTAGTCGAAGTCCGAGGCGCGGAAGATCAGTCTCTCAGCCGTCAAACATCGTCGGTTGTTCGGCGCTCCGGGGCGGAATGAAGCCAAAATGCTTGTACGCGGCTCCCGTGGCGCAGCGGCCGCGCGGCGTGCGCGCCAGGAAGCCGCGCTGCATGAGAAACGGCTCGTACACCTCCTCCAGCGTGCCGGGGTCCTCGCCCACGGCCGCTGCGATCGTCGTGAGTCCCACGGGCCCGCCCTCGAACTGCTCGATGATCGTCTTGAGGATCCGGCCGTCCATGTCGTCGAGCCCGAACTCGTCCACGTCGAGCCGCTTGAGCGCCTCACCGGCGACCGGGGCAGTGATCTTCCCGCCGGCACGGACCTGGGCGTAGTCGCGCACCCGCTTGAGCAGCCGGTTCGCGACGCGCGGTGTGCCACGGCTGCGCCGGGCGATCTCGGCGATGCCCGCCGCATCGGCAGGCACGGCGAGGATCCCCGCCGAGCGGACCAGGATCTGAGCCAGGTCGTCCGGGGGATAGTACGACAGTCGCTCGACCAGGCCGAAGCGCGCGCGCATCGGCGGGGTGAGCAGGCCGAACCGCGTGGTGGCGCCGACCAGCGTGAAGCGCTCGAGCGCCATGGGAATGGTCTGCGCGTGCGGCCCGTCCGCGATGCGCACGTCGACGTGAAACTCCTCCATCGCGGGGTATAGGAATTCCTCGAGCGCGGGCCGGAGGCGGTGGATCTCGTCGATGAACAGGATGTCCCCTGCCGTCAGCGACGTGAGGAGGCCGACCAGGTCTCCTGGGCGCTCGAGCACTGGCCCCGACGTGGTGCGGACGTTCACGCCGAGCTCGCGCGCCATCAGCAGTGCCAGCGTGGTCTTTCCGAGGCCCGGGGGCCCGAAGAACAACGCGTGGTCGAGGGGCTCCTTGCGTTGCTTCGCCGCGTCGATCGCGATCTGGAGCGATTCTTTGACCTTGGCCTGGCCGACGAACTCGTCGAGGCGTGAGGGGCGCAACGCCGCGTCGGTGACGCGCTCGTCCGGGAGCGCCTCGGGGGTGGTGATCTGAACGCGTTGCTTCGTCACCGTATCACACTCTGAAGAGCGTGCTCGGCGAAACACTGTCCTGAAGGACAAGTGTGCTTCAGCACAGTGCCTTGCCGAGCCCAGGCTTTAGTTGGGAAGGCGTGGCATTCACGCGACCTTCTTCCCCACCGGCCGAGCCCGCCAGCGCACCGGGCGCGCGTCTGCTGCGATCTCGTGACGCACGTGGCAGGTGAGGCACTCGTCCACGGCGCGGGTCGCGCCGTCCGGAACGAGGCGCCGGTTGGTCGAGCCGCAGCGTGTGCAGATCCATTCAGCGGTCGTCGCCATCGTCACCCATGGGTGAGAAGTTGCAGCGCGCGCCGCACCAGCGTCTCGGTGCTGCCGCCGCCCGCCGCGGCGAGCGCCTCGCGCAGCGCGCGGTCTGCTTCGGCGGTGTCGTAGCCCAGTCGCTCGAGCGCCTTGAGGGCCGCTTCCGCGGTGCCGTCGGCCGGCCCCGCCCCCGCCCCCCCCGCCCCCGCGCTCGGCTCCGCAAACTCGCCCAGCTTGTCGGCCAGTTCAAGCGCGAGGCGCTCTGCGGTCTTCTTGCCAATGCCGTTCACGGACGACAATAACCCGATGTTCCGCTCTTGCACGGCCCGCACCCCACGTGCTACGCCGAGCGCGGACATGAGCGCGATCGCGATCCTCGGCCCGATGCCGGTGACACCGATGAGCCGCTGGAAAAACCGCCGCTCTGACTCGTCCCGGAAGCCATACAGCGCCCAACCGTCTTCGCGCACCACGAGCTCAGTCGCGAAGCTGACGCTCTCGCCTACGGGCGGTAGCTGCTCCATGACGCCGAGCGGGACGGCGATCTCGTAGCCCACGCCGCCCGCCGTCTGGACCACGACGCGGTCGGCCTGTTTGGCGGCGAGGCGCCCGCTGACCTGGGCAATCATCCGGGGCTCACGCGCGGAGGATGTGCGTGAGCGCGACCGCCACGCCGTCTGCCGCGTCCGCGGGCGCCGGGGCCTGTCTCAGCTTGAGGAGCCGGGCCACCACCGCGCCGACCTGGGCCTTGGGCGCGCCGCCCGCCCCGACGACCGTCTTCTTCACGGTCGCTGGGGGGTACTGCGCGATCGCGAGCCCCGCTTCTTCCGCGGCCAGCAGGATCACACCCCGGGCGTGCCCCAGGACGAGCGTCGTCTGCACGTTCTTGTGGTAGAACGCGTTCTCGAGCGCCAGGGCGCTCGGCCGGTGCCGCGCGATCAAATCGGCGATCTGTACGTGCAACTGATGGAGTCGGCGAGGGAGGGGGCTGTGGCGCGCGAAGGTGATAACGCCGCATTCGATCAACCGGCCCATGCCGGGCGCCCCGTTCCCGGTTTCGATCACGCCGTAGCCGGTGGCCCGCGTCCCCGGGTCGACGCCCAGGACTCTCACCTCACGCCGTCGCCGCCGCCATCGCCTCGGCGTCGATGTCGAAGTTCGAGGACACCTTCGCGACGTCGTCCAGCGCTTCCAGCTCCTCGATCAGCTCGAGCAGCTGTTTCGCGTCCTTGCCGTCAACCTTCACCGTACTCTTGGGGACCATGCCGATCTCGGCGGACTGCACGGGGATCTTCCGCTTCTTTAGTTGCTCGGTGATCTCGTGCAGCTGGTGCACCGGCCCGGTGATGAGGAACACATCGCCGTCGCGCACGAGGTCTTCCGCGCCCGCCTCCAGCGCGGCTTCCATCGCGGTGTCCTCGTCCACCTTAGTGGCATCCAGGGTAATGTGCGCCTTGCGGTCGAACATCCACGCCACCGACTTCGCCGCCCCGAGATTGCCGCCGTAGCGCTGGAAGATGTGGCGGATCTCCGCCACGGTCCGGTTCGCGTTGTCGGTGGTGGCCTCGATGAAAATCGCCGCCCCGCCCGGCCCGTACCCCTCGTAGGACACCTCTTCGTACTGCACGCCCTCCAGCTCCCCCGTGCCCTTCTTGACGGCACGCTCGATGTTGTCGAGCGGCATGTTCTCCGCTTTCGCCGCGTCGATCGCGGTCCGGAGCCGGGCGTTGCCCGCTGGATCCCCGCCGCCCTGCTTTGCCGCGATGGTGATTTCCCGGATCAGCTTGGTGAAGAGGGCCCCGCGCCGCGCGTCGGTAACGGCCTTCTTGCGCTTGATCTGCTTCCACTTGCTGTGGCCGGCCATGGGAGCACCCGTTACAGGTTACACGTCACACGTTTCACGGCCGGGCGCCCTCGTGCAACGTGCGACGTGGGACGTGGGACGTGTCACGCCCGTCCAAAACTACAACTTGACCAGGGCGCCACGCCACAGCTAGGATACCGCGCCATGCACCGTCCCCGGTGGCTCCTGCTTGGGCTGATCCTCTTCGCGTCGTGCGAGCGTCCCGGCGAGGGGACGGCCGACCGCACGCTGGCCGCCGAGGCGCTGAAGGACGTCCTCGCCTTCCCATCCTCCGCGGTCGTGAGCGTGTCGGCGGGCGCGGACGCGGCGCAAGCGGCGTTCACCACGCCCGCGCCCCTCGCGGCCGTAGCCGGGTGGTACCGCGTCAACCTCAAGCTGAACGACTGGGTGGTGAAGGGCGATCAGCCGATGCCCGACGGGTCGATCGCGCTCTACGCGGAGCGCCGGGGAAAACCGCTGTGGATCACCCTCCGGCGGAACGCCGGCGGTCCGGGGACCACGTACACGCTCGTGGGCACGCTCCCCGGCGCGGACAGCACGGGGGCTCAGCGATCCGGGTCGAGCATGTCCTCGAACCGCATCCAGCGCCGGTAGAAGTAGAGATCGACGAACCCGGTCGGGCCGTTGCGGTTCTTCAGGACCAGCAACTCGGTCGCGCCCTCCACGCCGTAGCCCGGATGGTACATCTCTTCGCGGTAGATGCCGAGCGCCACGTCGGCGTGCTGCTTGATCGCGCCGAGGTGGCCGAAGTCGTCGAGGTTGGGCCGCGCGTTCTCGCGCGTCACAGCGAAGCGCGACAGCTGCGACACGACGAGCAGCGCCACCTGTCGCTCGAGCGCCTGCGCCTTGAGCCGCTGCAGCACGAGGGCGAGGTCCTCATCCTGGGTAGAGCGCGTGGTGCCGGCCGGGGTCGGGACCAGCTGGAGGTAGTCCACCACGATGAGGCCGAGTTGGCGGAGCGGGTCGAGGCGCGCCGTGAGCGTCTCGAAGTCCGCGGCAGCGAGCGGGAGAATCGCGAGCGGCAGCCCGCGCAGCCGCACGGCGGCCCCGCCCACCCCGGCGCGCGTCTGGTCGCTCAGCTTGGCGGCGCGCAACTCGTCCACCGCGACCCGGCCTTCGACGGCGAGCGCTCGCTCCATCAACCGCTCCTCATCCATCTCCCCGGAGAAGAATGCCACGCCGAGCCCCTGTTGGGCGACGCGCAGCGCGATCCCGAGGGCGAGCGCCGACTTGCCCGAGCCGACGTCCCCGCCCAGCACCACCAGGTCGCGGCGGCGGAGCCCCCCGCCCAGGATGCGATCGACCGACGGGAAGCCGGTGGGCACGGTGTCGTCCGAGATCGCACCCGGAAGCTGCTGATCGACGCGCGCGACCAGCGCTTCGGGAGAAGGGGCGGAGGCGCGGCGTTCGAGCCGTCGTGGCATCGTGTTCTCCTGTGCGTCGGTGCGTCTCGGCGTCTGTGCGTCCAGCCTTATAGATGTATGCGGGCCGACCGGGCGGCAACCGCCACGGCGTCGCCGGCCTCGGACCCCAGCACTTCCCGGGCGGGGGCGACGAGCTGCGACAGGACCAGAGCGGCGGCCGAGGGGGTAGCCGGCTCGAGGTGCTGCCGCGCGGCGGAGAGCGCCCGCTTGAGGGGTGTGGGAAGGGCGAGGCTCGCTAGCCGGGTCTCGAGCGCCTGCAGTCGGCGCCGGTGGTTCTTGGCCGACACGGCACGCGGTGGCAGCAGCGACTCCGCCGTGCGCAGCACCAGCCAAAGCGCGAACAGCCCGTCGCGCTTTGGGCCGCGCACCGCCGCACCGACGAGCGCGAGGAGCCGCCCTTCCGCCGGGGTCGTCGCCTGAATCACGCGACGAGCCGCGCGACGGCCGCCGCCACCTCGGCCGGCGTGATGTCGCCGAGACAGCGGTGATGGCCGAGCGGACACGTGGCGGTGCCGGTCGCGGAGCAGGGGCGGCAGGCCAGCTCCCGCTGCAGCACGGCGGTGCGCGCCCGGTAGGGGAAGAACCCGAACTGCTCGACCGTCGGCCCGAACAGCGCGACCACGGGCGTCCCGACGCCGGTCGCCATGTGCATGACGCCCGTGTCGCCCGAGACGGCCACCGCGGCGCGCGCGAGTAGGGCACCGGTCTCCTGCAGGGAGAACTCTCCCGCGGCACTCGCCGCCGCGTCGCCCGCGACGAGCTGCTGGGCGAGTCCGCGGTCCTCCGGGCCACCGATGACCACCGGCCGATAGCTTCCCGCCCGCAGTTGCTCGATGAGCGCGCTCCAGTGGGCGACAGACCAGCGCTTGGTGGCGTGGGCGGCGCCGGGGGCGAGGGCCGCGAGTCGTGCGTCGGCGAGCCCGCGCTCGCGGAGCCACTGCGCCACGCGCTCGGTCGCCCCGCGGCCCAGGCAGAATTCCGGTGGGGCGCCGTCGGGGTGGGTGTCGAGCCGCGCGGCGGCCTCGAAGTAGCGCTCCGCCACCGGGACGCGGACGCGGTACGCATCGAGTTTCGTGGCGATGAGCAACGTCCGAGCCAGCTTGCGCTTGCGGTACCCGGACCAGCGGCAGCGGACCAGGAGGCGCAGCGCGGCGCTGCGCACGCTGCCGTGGAGGTCGAGGCCGTGGGTCGGAGCGAGGGCGGAGAGCCGGCGGGCGAGGTGACGGATCGGCTCGTCGGGCTCGAGGGCCACCACCTCGGCGAGGTGGGGGTTGTCAGCGACGAGCGGCGCCATGGCCCGCTTGGTCACGTATACGAGTTTCGCCTCCGGGTGGCGCCGGGCGAGCGCGCGCACCAGCGGCGTGGTCAGCACGATGTCGCCGATGGAACTGAAGCGCACCAGGAGGACGCACAGCACGGGGCCGAAAACTACGATCGCGTTGCCGTCGTTCGCCAGTCGTCATTAGCTTTCGCCCATGCCACGACCGAAGAGCATCCTGTGGGTGGACGACGAGATCGACGCGCTCGCCCCGCACCGTCGCTTCCTCGAGACCCAGGGATTCACGGTGGCATCGGCGGCCCACGGCGACGACGCCCTGGCGATGCTGCGGCGCCAGCCGTACAGCGTGGTGCTGCTCGACGAGCAGATGCCGGGGCGGCGTGGCTTGGAGCTCCTCCCCGAGATCCGCGCCATCGATGCGGGCGTGCCGGTCGTGATGGTGACTCAGAGCGAGGACGACGGGACGCTGCGCGACGCGATCGGGGTCGAGGTCGACGACTACCTCGTCAAGCCCGTGCAGCCGCGCCAGATCCTCTCCGTGGTGACGCGACTGCTCGAGGGCGAGCGCATCCGGCAACAGCGGCTCGCTCGCGACTTCGTGGCGCGCTTTCGCGAGCTCGAAGGGCGGCGCGGCTCGGCGCTCGCGTGGCGCGAGTGGATCGAGTTCGTGGTTGAGCTGTCGCGGTGGGAAGTTCGCCTCGCCGCCTCGAATGAGCCCGGCCTCTCGGAGGCACTCCATGCGCTGCAGACAAGCCTGCGCAAGGATTTCGCAGGGTATATCGCCCGCCACTATCCACGCTGGCTCGCGAGTCCCGAGGGCGACCGGCCGCCCCTCTCGGTGGACGTGGGCGCCGAGTTCCTCGTGCCCGTCCTCAAGGACCAGGGGCGGGTGCTCTTCATCGTCGTCGACTGCCTGCGGCTCGACCAGTGGCACGCGTTGCGAGACCTCGTCACGCCGCTGTTCGACGTCGAGGAGTCCCACTACTACAGCATTCTGCCGACCGCGACGCCGTTCGCGCGCAACGCCATCTTCTCCGGCCTTTTCCCGATGGAAATCGCCGCACGCCATCCCGACTGGTGGGGCCAGGCCTCGGACGAGGAGAGCCTCAACGCCCACGAAGCCGAGCTTCTGACCGAGCAGCTGCGGGAGCTCGTGGGGACGCCCGTGCCGGTGCGCTACGAGAAGCTCTTCGGCTCGGCCGACGGCGGCGACCTGCTCCGCCGGTTGCCGGCGCACTTGGCCCAGGACGGCGTGACCGCACTCGTGTTCAACTTCATCGACCAGCTGACGCACGGGCGCTCCGAGAGCGCGATCCTCTACGAGGTGGCGCGCGATGACACCGCGCTGCGGAGCCTGACCCGCACCTGGTTCGAGCGCTCCCCGGTGCGCACCGCGCTGCTCGAGGCGGAGCGGCGCGGCGTCACCGTGCTGCTCACCACCGATCACGGCTCGATCCACTGCGAGACGCCGGCCACCGTGTACGCCAAGCGAGACGCCACCGCGAACCTGCGCTACAAGTTCGGCGAGGACTTGCGGAGCGAGGACCCGGAGGCCGCGATCGCCGTCGAGGACTTGAAGTCCTTCGGCCTCCCGGGGATGGGTCTGGGCGTACGGATGCTGCTCGCCGCTGGCGATCGGTTCTTCGTCTACCCCACCAAGCTGCGCGAATACCAGGCCCGCTACCGCGGCTCGTTCCTGCACGGCGGCGTAACCCCCGAAGAA
>QHTT01000150.1 GCA_003220935.1 Gemmatimonadota bacterium | reverse complement strand
CAAGGCGGTCGTGGATACGCTCGTCGGCGCCATCATCAAGCGGCTGTCGTATGGCCGGCTGGACGGCGTCGCCGTGCTCGCCGAGGGGCTGGCGCTCGGCATCGACCCCGCGGATCTCGCGGGCTTCGAGGAGGTCGAGCGGGATACGCACGGCAACGTCCGCATCGCCGAGGTGAACATCGGCGAGATCCTCAAGGCGGCGGTGCAGAAGCGCCTCAAGGAGTTCGGGCTGAAAGCGACCATCGCGGCGAAGAACATCGGCTACGAGCTGCGCTGTGCCGATCCGATCCCCATGGACATGGAGTACACGCGGGACTTAGGCTACTGCGCCGCGAAGTACGTGTTGGGGGGCGGCAACGCGGCAGTGATTTCGCTGCAGGCGGGGCGCTTCGTCCCCATTCCCTTCGCCGCGATGATCGATCCCACGACCGGCCGGACGCGCACGCGGCGGGTGGACATCACGTCGACCCGCTACGCCATCGCGCGCCGCTATATGATCCGGCTGCGCCGCGACGACTTCGACGATCCGCACGAGCTGGCGCGCTTCGCCGCCACCGCCCACGTGTCGGTGGAGGAGTTCCGCCGGCAGTTCCAGTATCTGATCGAGGAGGAGCCGCCGCCGCTGGTGCTGGACGCGGTGGGGGAGCGAGATCCCGGGGCGCTCGCCTGATGCCGCCGCCGGTGGTGCAGGTGCGCCGGCTGCCGCACCACGACGGGCTCCCGTTGCCGACGAGGCAGACATCCGGGTCGGCGGGATATGATGTGCACAGCGCTGATGCAGACTTCACGCTCGGGCCGCTCGAGCGCCGGTTAGTGCGTACCGGGTTGGCGCTGGCGATCCCCGACGGCTACGAAGCGCAGGTGCGGCCGCGATCGGGGCTCGCGTTGAAGCACGGCCTCACCCTTCCCAATGCGCCCGCCACCATCGATTCGGACTATCGTGGCGAGCTGATGATTCCGATGATCAACCTCGGCACAGAGCGGGTGGTGGTGTCTCGCGGCACGCGGATCGCGCAGCTCGTGTTTCAGCGCGTGGAGCAGGTGGAGCTCGTGGAGGTCGCCGAGCTGCCTGTGAGCGAGCGGGGTGGGGGAGGGTTTGGGAGTACGGGGGGGTAAGGGCGGGCAACAGGATGCGGGATGCGGGAAACGTGAGGACCCCGCGGAAGTGCGTTGGAATGATGTTGCGGGCGCGAACCCGATGAGTGGCGGCGGGGTGCGACCTAGTAGGGTACGGGATGGCGCGGGGGCCGGGGCCGAAGTTGCTCACGCTGGTGCGCCGCGCGATCCGCCTGCGGCATTACAGCCGGCACACCGAGGAGGCGTACGTGGCGTGGGTGCGCCGGTTCGTGCGGTTTGCGGGGTTGCGTCATCCGTCGGAGCTGGGCGAGCCGGAGGTGGCGCTGTTCCTGTCGAGTCTGGCCGAGGCGGGGGTCAGCGCGACGACGCAGAACCAGGCCGCGAGCGCGCTGCGGTTCTTGTATGAGGAGGTGTTGGGGCGTTCGTTCGCGCGTCCGAGCGGGATCGTGCATGCGAAGGAGCCGGGGCGGGTGCCCGTGGTGCTCACGCGAGAGGAAGTGCGCGCGGTATTGGGCAGGATGCAGGGCACGCCGCGGCTCGTTGCGCTGCTGTTGTATGGGTCCGGGCTGCGGGTGTTGGAGGCGCTGACGCTGCGGGTGAAGGACATCGATTTCGGGCGGGGGGAGATCGTGGTGCGGCAGGGGAAGGGTGCGCGCGACCGCGTCACGATGTTGCCGCTGCGCGTGCGCCGGCGGCTGGTGCAGCATCTGGAGCAAGTCGAGCGCCGCTATCGGGCGGACCTGACGCGGGGCGCGGGTTACGTGGAGCTGCCTGGCGGCCTCGCGCGCAAGCTCCCAGCGGCCGGGCGGGAGTGGGTGTGGCAGTGGGTCTTCCCCGCGGCCCGCCTGCACCGGGATGAGGCGAGCGGGGAGTGGCGGCGCCATCACCTGCACGAGAGCGTCGTGCAACGGGCGGTGACTGAGGCCGTGCGCGAGGCGGGCATCGCTAAGCGCGCGACGTGCCACACGCTGCGTCACTCGTTCGCCACGCAGCTACTCGAGTCGGGTCACGACATCCGGACGGTACAGGAGCTGCTGGGCCATCGGGACGTCCGCACGACCATGATCTACACCCACGTGCTCAACCGCGGCGGCCTCGGCGTCCGCAGCCCCGCCGATTCACTCTAGCGACGATCTCCCTACGTGAGGATTATGCCGCGAGGGGATTATGGCTGGTAGCCTGCTAGGATTGCCCAGACGTCACGGACCTATTCCGCCACGTTATCCCGCAGGTCGGCGAGCACTTAGGCCACCGCGACGCCAGGGCTAGCGGAGCGGATTATCTTGCAAGACAGATCGATTCGAAGCATCCGATGACTAGGCATACTGTTAGTTAGGCAGCAGCACAGTCATCGAAGCGAGGCCAGCATCGCTCTTC
>QHTT01000149.1 GCA_003220935.1 Gemmatimonadota bacterium | reverse complement strand
GCGAAACCGGGCGGTCGCCGGATCGAACCCGCGCACGTACAGCAGGACAGGGTCCGGCGCGGTCGCGAGCCCCCACCCCTGCAGGTGCGCCGCGCCGTGGAGCCACTCGTCCAGGCCCCCCAGCAGGTTCACCGTGAGCACCGAGAGCGTGAGCCGGCGCTCGAGCCCGAACAAGGCGGGGCGCCAGCTGAGCTGCAGGTCGAGCGACGGCTGCCAGGGACCGGTGCACGAGTTCCGCGCGGCGACACGTGCGAGTTGGGTCACGAGACACCGCCGCACGGCGCCGGGGGCGTCCGCGATCAGGGTGCGCATCGCGTTCCCGACCGCGGTGTCGGGCGCGGGCGCGGGGACGAAGATGAACGCGCGATCGTTGCGCGCGCCGTCGCCGTTGATATCCGACCCGACCACGGGGGTGAACGGCGCACCCGATGTCAGGCGGCCGATGGCGCCGAGCTCGAGGGCGGTGGCGAGGGGGAGGGTCACGGTGGCGAGGAAGGCATGGCGCCGCTCGAGATCGCTCGTCGCCCATTCCCGCACGTTGGGGTCGGCGGCGGTGCTGGGCGCGGCGAATCCGTGGGACACGGCGCAGCACGAGAACGACGACTGATCACGGGCGCGTGTGAAGGTGTACGACAGGCGCAACGCCGCGCCCCGCGTCGTACCCGCGCCGACTCCGAGGGTGACCTGCCGCGTGTCCGACTGGAGATCCGATCCGATCACGAGCACCTCCCCGAACTCCGGGTGCACCCGCGAGGCGGTGAAGCCGAGCGCGCCCGTGCCCGGGACGATGGAGTCCGCCGGCACGTACACCGGGCGGCCGGCTTCGTCGGGGAGCGTGAAGCGCGGCGTCGCGACCAGGTTCACGTCGCGGAAGCCGTACTGGCTCGTGCCGCGCGCGTAGCCTGCATCGAGCGACACCGTGAACGCGTGGAGCAGGCGGCGCTGCACGCCAAAGGAAGCGCGCCACGCGTGCGGCGGTGCGTAGTCGCGGGCGAATGCGGTGACATTCGGGTGCGGGCTGGTGGCCACCGTGCTGCCGGTGTCCGCGCACTGCCCCGGAATCGTGGACGGATCCGAGGCATATGCCACCCAATCCGGAATCGGGACCGCCGCTCCGATGCAGACGAGCTCCGTCTCCGCGTTGGAGAGTCCAGGTGCCCCGAGGGCCGCGCTGTACAGGGCGACGGGCGTCGGGCTCTGGAAGTCGCCCACGCCACCGCGCAGGATCGTCGGGCCCCCGCCCTCTCCACCTCCACCGGTCCACATGAAGCCGATGCGCGGCGAAAGTCGGGTGTGTTCCGGAATCCGGTCGGTTCGTAACGCGAAGAGTGAATCCGCCGCGCGATTGTAGGGCGGCGCGCCGCTGAAGCGCGCCGATTCGAGCCGGGTTCCGTACGTGAGCTGGAGGCCGCCGGTGCGCCAGGAATCCGCGAGGTACAACGCGCCGTTCCACGCGGTGCCGCCCTGGACCACGGGGGCGAACACGCGCGAGAAGCTCGCCGGGCTGTCGGCCGCGAGGGCGCTGAGCGACGGGAAGACGAACGTGCCGAGCTGGTTCGGCGTCTGGTTCTGGTCCAGGCCCGTGCCGCTCAACAGGCCGCCGAGCTTGGGACGGTGCCCACCGCCACCCGGCAGCCAGGAGAGCTCTTCGCTCAGCTCCAGGCTCACGTTGTCGACCCGTTGCGGCAGGCCGGAATTGCCGCCGAAGGCGAGCGTCGCCACGCCTTGACGACCGTCCGGGAGATCGGAGGCGACCTGGACTCGCCCGGCCGGCACGGTGACGAGGGCGGTCGCGTCCCGTCGATCCGCCGAGAGATAGCCGCGCACTTCGTTGATCAGACTCCCCGCGAAGTGGGACGTGAGCGACGCCATTACCCCGCCGCCCCGCTCCGTGCGTGTCCCCCCGGTCGGCGGGAGGCCGAGGGGGCTCACGCGCGTGGGTTGCTGCGAGTCCCACCGCCCGTCGAGCCGCAGGGTGAGCGTTTGGGCCTCCGACACCTTCCAATCGAACCGCAGGAACGCGATGGCGTTTTCGGTCGTGCGCTCGTCCGAGAGCCCACGGATCTGCGCCGGCGCACCGCTCGCCGCGGCCAGCGCCAGGAATCGGGCGGCAGAATCCGGACTCACGCCCAACCGCGCGAGGCTGGCGGCGTCAGCCGAGGTGAGCGACGGCAGGGCCTGCCCGCGCCAGCGTCCCTGCAGCGCGCCGAACACGAACAGACGGTTCCGGACGAGCGGACCGCCCATCCCGCCACTCACCTGGTTCTGAGTATACCCCTGTCCGAATGGCGAGGCGGTGACCTGTCCCCAGGCGAGCGAGCGGTCGCGCAGCGTGTAGGTGAACGACCCCTGCGGGATGTTCTTGCCGCTGCGCGTCGTCGAGGCGACGAGGCCGCCGGAGAACTGGCCGCGGGCCGCGTCGTAGCTGCTCGTGACGACGCGGGTCGAGCGGATCGCATCCTGCGGCACGCTGCTCGAGCCGAGCGACAGGCCATCGAGCGTGATCGCGTTTGCCGTGGGGCGTTGGCCCGCCACCGAGAAAT
>QHTT01000023.1 GCA_003220935.1 Gemmatimonadota bacterium | reverse complement strand
CGCCATCACGCGGCTCGCCGACTTGCACGTCGAGCCGTACCTGATCGCGGCGACGCTGGAAGGAGTGCTCGCGCAGCGCCTCGTCCGCAAGATCTGCCCCGAGTGCCGTGAGCGCTATCGCCCCGACCCGCAGGCCGCGGCGCTGCTCGCGCACCAGCCGGTCGGCAAGATCACGCTCGAGCGGGGCCGCGGCTGCGCCGCCTGCCGTGACACCGGGTACCGCGGCCGCACGGGGCTGTTCGAGCTGCTCGTCATCACGGACGAGCTGAAGCAGGCGATCGCGCGCCTCGAGCCCCTCGCCCAGCTCCGATCACTCGCGCGCGGCGACGGAATGACGACACTCCGGGAAGATGGGTGGAGGAAGGTGCAGGCTGGTATCACGACGGTCGAGGAGGTGTTGCGTGTTACGGAGCACTAGCTCAACGCGTTCCGACTCTGGCTTCACCCTCATCGAGCTCCTCGTAGTGATCACCGTGATCGCGGTGCTGGCGGGGCTGGTCGGGCCAATGGTGTTCCGGAACGTGGGCGACGCGAAGATCTCGGCCGCGAAGGCGCAGCTCGAGCTGTTCGGCCTGGCGCTCGACCAGTATCGGCTCGACAACGACTACTATCCGTCGACCGCGCAGGGCCTCGAAGCCTTGCGCACGGCTCCGGTGGGCGAGCCCCCTGCCGCCAACTGGCGCGGGCCGTACCTCAAGAAGCCGATCCCGCTCGACCCGTGGGGCCATCCTTACATCTATATCTCGCCCGGCAGCCAGAACCCGACCGGCTACGATCTCATCTCCTATGGAAGGGACGGGAAGCCGGGCGGCGAGGGCGAGGACCGGGACTTGGGCCAATGACGGCGTTCCGCTACGAGGCGGCCCGCGCCGACGGCGCGACGGTGCGAGGGGTACTGGACGCAGCGTCGGGGCCGGACGCCGCGGCAGTGCTCTCGGCCCGGGGCCTGTTTCCGATCGCCGTGGAGGCGGCACCGGAGCGGCGACCAGGTCTCTTCGGGCGACCGCCGGCGCGCGCGCTGGCGACCGCGTTCCGTGGGCTCGCGTCGCTCGTCGAGGCCGGGGTGCCACTCGAGCACGCATTGCGCACGGCGGAACGGGTCACCGCCGGAAGCTTGCGGCACGCCTGGACTCGCGTCGGGGACCGGGTGCGTCAAGGGTCCTCGCTCGCGAGCGCACTCGGCGGCGAGCAGGGCGTCTTTTCCCTCGTGACAATCGGCCTGGTGCGGGCGGGCGAGCGCGGTGTCGGGCTCGCCCATGCGCTCGACCAAGCGGCAGCGGAGCTCGAGGCCCGAGCGGAGATGGCGGGCCGGATCCGGGCGGCGCTTGCCTACCCGATGCTGCTCGCGGTTGTGGGGACACTGTCCGTCGCGCTGATCGTCCTCGTCATCGTTCCGCGCTTCGCTGCTCTGCTGAGCGACCTCGGCCAGGCCTTGCCGACGGCGACGCGACTGCTCCTCGCTCTATCCGATGGACTGCGTCGCTACGGCCTCGTGCTCGGGGCTGCCCTACTCGCGGGGGCAGTAGCCGGCGTACAGCTCGTCTCGGAGCAGCGTGCGGCGTGGCATGCCTGGCTGCTCGGCCTGCCGCTCTTCGGTCCCGTGCGACACGCCGTCGCTACTGCACGCGCCGGCCGCACACTCGGCGTGTTACTGGGCACTGGGACGCCGGCGCTCGTTGCGCTCGACATCGCGCGTCAAGCGGTCGGGGACGAAGCAGTGGCGCGTCGCCTCGCGAGCGCTCGGGATCGAGTCGCGGAAGGCGCGGGGCTCGCGGCGGCGTTGAACGGCACCGCCGCCCTCTCGCCCACGGCGCTCGAGCTGGCTGCGATCGGGGAAGGCTCGGGGCGCTTGCCGGATCTCTTGATCCGTGCCGCCGCGCTCGAGGCGCAGGAAGCGGAGCGGCGGCTCAAGCTCCTCGTCACGTTGCTCGAGCCCGGGTTGATCCTCGCATTCGCGGGGGTGGTGGCGTTCGTGGCGGCGGCGCTGCTGCAGGCAGTCTACTCGCTGAGGCCGTAACCAATGCGGAATTCGGAATGCGGAATGCGGAATGACCGAGGCGTCACGCTAATGGAGCTGTTGGCCGTCCTCCTGATCCTTGGGTTGCTGGTCGGGGTGAGCGGACTGGCGCTCGGCGCGCTGCGGAGTCCAAGGGTGGCTAAGTCGGTGCGTGCGCTCGAAGCAGCACGGACCAAGGCGATTCGGACCGGCAACGCTGCACTGGTGCGGGTCGATAGCGTCGCCGTGAGCTTCCTCCCCGATGGCTCGTCCAGCGGTGGGACGATCGTCGATGGTGTCGTGGTCGTCGTAGACCCCCTGACGGGAGCGGTGCATGCGATCCGGTGAGCGGGGGGTCGCCCTGCTCGAAGTGCTCGCCGCGATTGCGATCCTCGCCGCTGCTGGTCTGAGCTTCGTGACGCTCGTCGCGGAGGGAATCCGCGCCGCCGCGAGCGATCGCGCCCGGGAGCGCGAGCTTGTGGATGAAGAACGGCTCATCACCGCGTACGCGTTGCTCAAACGAACCGATCTCGACCGCCGGCTCGGCACGCGCGCGGCGGGGCCGTATCTCGTCACGGTGCAGCGGCCGGAGCCGACGCTGTACCGCGTCGCGATCGCTAGAAGCGAAATGGCACAGGCGGAGGATCTAGTGACGGTCTTATACCGGGGAGACATCAAGAGTGGTCCCTGAGTTGATTCCCAGGCTAAAGCCTGGGCTCGGCCGGCACTGTGCTGAGGCACACTCCCGTGAACGCGTGTGTCCTTTAGGACAGCGCCGTGCCGAGCCCACCCTTCAGGGTGGGAACAAATGGGCCCGACCCCCTGGAACGCCGGCGGGGTTCACCCTGATCGAAATGCTCGTCGCCCTCACGCTGAGCGCGCTCGTCGTGCTCCTCGCGCACCGCGTATTCGCGGCGGTCACCGATGGAGCCCAACGTTTGGCCGAGGCACGTGCTGCGCTGGACCGCCAAGCGAACGCCCGTCGCCTACTCACCGCGCTCGTCGGGGACTTGGACATCGGGCTGCCCGGGTCGAGCGGGTTCAACGGCAGGCCAAGCGGGGTCGCCTTCTCGACGTGGATCGAGGACTCGAATGGCTGGCTCGAACGGCGGCGTATCGGGCTGGGCGTGGACGGCGGAGCGCTCACCGTCAGGGGGCTCGCGGGCGGGCCGCTCGTCCTCGCGGACAGCGTGTCGCAGCTCGATGTGGACTACCTGCTCGACTACGGCGCGGACGCACCCTGGGTCCGCACATGGCAATCACCGGTGTCGGCGCCGCTCGCGATCCGGATCCGCCTGTCGCGAGCGCGATGCGTGACCGGCAATGATATCTGCGTTGACACCTTACTAATGATCGTAGGGCCTCGGGGATGACTCATTACCGCCCTCGACCGCCCTCTGCCGCCCGTTCCCGGCGCGGCTTCGCCCTCATCGCAGTTCTCTGGGTGATCACGGCGCTGGCGGCGCTGCTCGGAGTCGCACTCGCGACCACGCGGCTCGGCACGCTGACGACACGGAACCGCGTGCTGCTTGCGCGGGACAGGTGGGCGGCGGAGGCGTGCCTCGCCATCGCGGCGGCCCGCTGGGCGGACCACCAGCTCGCCGATACCGCCACGATCGAGCTCGGTCGATCGACGCGCTGCAGGTGGCTGGTGGAGGACCCGGCGGCGAAGCTCAACGTGAACACCGCCGATCCCGAGGTGCTGCGAGCGCTGCTCACGAGTCTCGCGCCCAAAAGGAATTCGGTGGACTCGTTTGTCGCAGGGGTCGTCGAGCGGCGCCGGCGTGACCCGCTCACCGACGCCCGTGCGCTCACCGGATTCCCCGGCTTCGACACGGCGTGGAGCCATGTGCTCACGGTCGACGGGGCGGGAACCATCAATCTGTCGGCAGCGCCCGCGGCGATCCTCGCCGTGCTGCCAGGGATGACCCCCGAGGCGGTGGAGCGGGTTCTCCGGCGCCGGACATTCGGCCCCAAGCTCACGGACTTGGACGCGCTCGCCGCCGATCTGTCGCCACCCGCCCGCGCGAGGCTGCTCGAGAGCTATCCTGACCTGGCCCGTCAAGTCGCCACCACGCCACCCCAGCTGCTCGTGTTCGCCGACGGCTGGGTAGCAGGCCAGGTCGACGACCTGCGAGCGACGATCGAGCTGCTGGTCGTGCCGCTCGAAGGGCGGCTCGCGGTGATCCGGCGGAGGTCGTGGTGAGCGCGGTGCTGGGGCTCGCGATCAGCGGCACGAGCGTCCGGGCCGTGCTCGGCGTGGGAGGCACGGTTGCCTGGGCGGGAACTGCGTGCTACCAGGACGCGAGCGATCTGGCGGAGGTCATCGCCCGGCTGGCGGCCGAGTCGGGAAAGCCGGTGCGACGGGCGCGAGTGGCGCTCGAGCGCGATCTGGTCCAGCTGCGCACGCTGATGCCCGCCCCACCGCTCCGAGCTGGGGCGGTCAGGCGCTACGTGGCGCTGGAAGCGGCGCGGCTGTTCCGGAAGAGCGACGCGCCGCTCGTCACCGATGCGGCCCTCGTCCCGGTGACGCGGACGGACCGCGCGCTCTGGGCGGCCGCGGCGCCCGAAGCGCTGCTGCGGACCATTCTCGGCGGGTGCGCCGAGGCGGGGCTCCACGTCGAAGCGCTCGGCCCCGCCGCGGATGTCCTGCCGAGCGCCGTGCGGCGGTCGACGAGTCCGGTCAGCTTCCCGAACGGCGGGGCGAGCGAGGTACTCGAGGTCGGACCCGAAGGGACGTGGCGGAGCCGGCGAGTACGAGGTTGCGACGGCAGTTTGCCCGACTGGGTGCCCGCGCTCGCCTCCTTGGGCGAGGAAGCGCGTCACTTCGCGGCGGCCTACGGCGCAACCGTGCGAGCGCCGCGGTTGCTGTTGCTCCCCCCCGAGGCGCAACTCGCGCGCGAGTGCTCCACCCGGCGTCGCCTGGCGTGGCTCGGCTGTGCGAGCGTCGCGCTGTGGGCGCTCGCGGCCGGGATCTACGGAGCGCGATTGGTCGGCAGCGCGAGCCGCGCGGAACGGGAGCTGAACCGGCTCGCTCCGGCCATCGACAGCGCGCTCGCCGTCAGGCGCGAGCTCACAGCGGCGCGTGCGACGCTCGGCCTCATGGCGCACGCCGAGCGAGCTCGATCCCGCCACCTCGTGCTGCTCGCCGACCTCACGCGGTCGCTCAGGGATTCGAGCTTCCTCGTTGCGCTGCGTTTGGCGCCGGACGGAACGCTGCGACTCGGAGGCTACGCTCCAGTCGCGGCCCGCGCGCTCGCCGACCTCGAGCAGGTGGCGGCGCTGCGCAATCCCAAGTTCGAGGGCCCCGTCACCCGCGAAGTGGGTCACGGAGCCCGAGAGCTCGATCGCTTCGCGATCGTAGGTCGCGTGGAGGTGGAGCGATGACGGCTCGGGACCGGCGTGCCCTGCTGGTAGGCGGGAGCGTGCTCTTCGCCGCGGTGCTCCTGCTCCGCGTGGTGCCCTGGACCGTGCGACAGGTCGTGTCGTTTCGGACGCGGGCAATCGAGCGAACCGCGACGCTGGTGCGGGCTCGGGACCTGGCCGCCGGGCTCCCGGCGAGCCGCGATTCGTTGCGCGAAGCGCTGGCCGCCATCGTCGGGCTCGCGCCGCAGCTCGTGGACGGCAGCACCAGCGCCGAAGCACAGGCGAGCCTCTCGGGGCTCGTCTCGCTAGCCGCGGCCCGCCACTCCCTCAAGGTCCTCCGGCTCGATCCGATCAACGATTCTGCGGCCGGGGTGTTTCATCGTGTCGGGCTGCACGTCGAGTGCGAAGGCGACGTGGCGGGGTTGGCGGCGCTGCTGCGTTCGCTCGAGACCGGAGCGCCGCTGCTCAGCGTGCCCGACCTCTCGGTGCAGGCGCTCGATCCGTGGGGTGACCCGAAGGTCGCCGAGCGCCTACACATCGAGCTCACGATTGCAGGGTGGTACCTCCTGCGGGAGGGCTCGTGAGCGCGCGCGCTGCGTACCTCGCTGTGACGTCGATCGCCAGCGCCGCCGGAGTGGTCGCTTTGCTCCGAGCTGCTGTCGGCTCGGTGCTCGAAGCTCCTCCGCTCAGTCCGACACCGGCTGCCCGCGCCGCGACAGAGCTGCCGCGCGCCTATCCCGCCGATTCGCTGGGGCGTGTGCTCGTGGGGCGTGATCCGTTTCGATTCGGTCGGCGGGCAGCAGGGGTGGCGTACGACCCAACTCGGGGCCCAGGAGGCGTCGAGACCGTCACGAACGCTCTGCCCAAGCCGACGCTCCTGTTGATCGGGCTGGTCGGGGGCCACGAGCCAACGGCCGTGATCGAAGGGTTCCCGGGCGCAGACGCGGCGCGGGTGGTGCGGGTCGGCGATGTGGTGGCGGGCCTGCGGGTGCAGAGCATCGGGCGTGCTCAGGTGCGGATCGTCGGGATGGATACGACGTGGGTGCTGAAGGTGAGGGAGCCATGGCGGTGATGCGACGGACGGTCGGACGGTCGGACTGTCGGACGCTGATTCTTACTGCGAGCGCACTCTTGATCGCGCCGTGCTCCCTGCACGGGCAAGACACGTCGGCGGTCCGCCTGGCCAATGACAGCGTCACGGTGCGCTTTGTCGAGGCGGACATCCGCGCGGTGATCCAGGCGCTCGGGCGTTATCTGGCGAAGCCGGTCTTGGTGGGCAGTATCCAACCAGCGAAGGTCTCGCTCGAGACGCCCGCGCCGGTGCCGCGGGGCGGCGTCCTGGCGCTGCTGAAAGGACTCGCTGAGTCGCAGGGCCTCCAGTTCACGGAAGACTCGACCTTCTTCCGTGTCGGGCCGAAGCCTCCCGATCAGTCGGTCCGACCGTCCGACAGTCCGACGGTCCGACCGGGGCAAGGCGGTGGCGGGGAAGTGCAGCTCTTCGTCATCCGCTTGAGGCACGCTCGCGCTGCCGATGTCGCAGCAACGGTCAACCTCCTGTTCGGCGCGGGGGGGGAGTTCTCGGGGCGTGCCGGTCTCGCCACGCCGACGCTCTCCGACGAGCTGCGCCGCAACGTCGTGCCACCGGCGGGCGCCGCGCCGCCTGCCGCCGGCGTGGCGGCTCCGCCGGCTGGCGCTAAGGGGGCGACCCTGTCCGGCTCGGTCACGATCGTCCCCGACCAGCTCACCAACTCGCTGTTGATTCGCGCCTCGCAGGCGGACTTCGACGTGCTGCGCCAGGCCGTCGAGCAGCTCGACATCCGGCCGCTGCAAGTCCTAATCGAGGTGCTGATCGTGGAGGCGCGGCACGACCGCAGCTTCTCCCTGGGGGCGGACTTCCTCGTACCGCCGCAGAGCGCCGACAAGGGAGACGGTAGCGTTGACGCGACGAGCACCGGCGGCGGGCTGGGCGATCTCGTCATTCACTTGATGAACCTCGGCCACGCGGACATCAACGCCACGCTGCGCGCGGCGGCGAGCAAGGGGGACGTGCAGATCGTGTCGCGGCCGGTGCTCCTTGCGTCGAACAACACGGAGGCACGGCTGCTCGTCGGGTCGCAGCGGCCATTCGTGCAGGTGAGCCGCTCCCTCCCCACCGACACGCCAACGCGCGATCAGGTGGTGCAGTACCGCGACGTCGGCACCCGTCTCACCATCCGTCCCACGATCAACCAGGACGGCTACGTCTCGCTGCTCGTGCAGCAGGAGGTGAACCAGGCGACGAGCGAGGTTCAGTTCGACGCGCCTGTGATCTCGACGCGCGAGGCGGTCACGCAGGTGCTCGTCAAGGATGGCCAGACAATCGTGCTCGGCGGGCTGCGGGACCGGCAGCGGGACGTGACGCAGACCGGAATCCCGATCCTGTCTGGCATCCCGATCATCGGCGGGCTATTCGGGAGCTCGGATCGGCGGAAGACGGAGACGGAGCTGTATCTGTTCTTGACGCCGCGGATCATCAAGACCGATGCGGATGCGGATAGCGTCACCGCCCCGCGGCTGCCGAAGGGGATCGGCCCATGATCGTCGGCCGCTCGCCCTGCATTCGGCGCGCGCTCGTGCTCGCGGAGCGATACGCCCGGACCCGGCTCCCCATTCTGGTCGTGGGGGCCACGGGCACGGGAAAGGAGCTCCTTGCCGAATACATCCACCAGCGCAGCGGCCGTCCCGGTCCGTTGGTCGACGTCAATTGCTGCGCCCTGCCGCGCGACATGGTCGAGAGTCTGCTGTTTGGTCATCGGCGTGGCGCGTTCACCGGTGCAGTGGAGTCGACCATCGGCTACGTGGAGCGGTCAGACGGAGGGACTCTGTTCTTGGACGAGCTCGCGGGCCTCGAGCTGTCTGCACAGGGCAAGCTGCTTCGGGTCCTGGAGACCGGGTATGTGGAGCCGCTGGGCGCTGGGGCGAATAGGCGCGTGGATCTTCGGGTCGTTAGCGCCGCGCAGGACACCATGGCTCGAGCCCTCGCGGCGGAGCGATTCCGCCAGGACCTCTTCCAACGGCTGGCGGGCGTTCTGATCGAGCTGCTGCCCCTAGCTGCACGCCCCGAGGACGTGATGCCGCTGGCCGAGCACTTTGCGGCGGCCCAGGGCCGGCGCCTCGAGGCAGGAGTCCAGGAGGAGCTTCTGAGCTATGGGTGGCCCGGCAACGTGCGCGAACTGCGGATGGCCCTTGAGCGCGCCGGGGAGCTTGTGGGAAACGGTACTTTGTCGCGTTCCGCGGTGGCGGAAGCGATCGAGCTTGGCCAGCTCTTTCAAGGAACTCTGCGCAATGGGTCGAGATTGCGGGGACGCTATGCCGTGTCTCGTGGCGACGTGCTCGCGGCGCTATCGCGCAACGGGTGGGACGCGGAGCGCGCGGCGGCAGAGCTCGGATTCGGTCGCACGACGTTCTTCAAGCGCTTGAAGGAGCTCGGCCTCTCTCTACGGGCTGAGCGAAAGTTCACAAGTACGCGTGCCCCACCAAGCAGCGACCTCGACCCCGAGCTCGCGATGATCGCTCGTCCCGTGGTGCAGCGTGCCTTCGTTCTGTCCGCCGTAATGGGCCTTCTTGCCGTGCCGCGACTCGTCGCGCAAAGTATCACGCCCGATCAGTCATGCCTTCCCTTCTCCGTGGTCGTCAGCCCAAAAGGCACGGCGCTTTCGCAACCGGCGAACAGCACTAACACGGCGTCGTTCGACGTCACCAACACAGGTCCTTGCGGCGAGACCTATTCCTTCACGTGCTCCGCAACCGGCACTATCGGGTGTGTCTCAGTGGACCCCGCGGCGGCCTGGATTGACGGGGGTTGTGGGGGTGGGCAGACAGCGCCGGTCCGAGGCATGGGACCCAACGATCCAGCGATGGCCGGGGAAGGGATGACTTTAGTCTGCTCGATCACAGTGAACGTTACCTACACCGTCGGCGCTACTGGCGGCAATGTCTATTTGAGGGCGAGAGCGACACCGACCGATCAGGGCTGGTACGTGGTGACGGCCGTCGCGCCGCCCCCGCCGCCCACCGTCAGCCTTCCGTACAGTGCGAACCTGACTCCGGCGGCAGACGGCGTAAGCTACGTGCACGCGACGCCGGCCGTGGGCTCGATGGGGACGACGCAGGCGCTCACCCTCGTCTACAATAGCACGGCGGCGCGCCCCGTTGCGCTTGTGTTCTTGGATGTTACCGGACCGACCTCGCCCGCGCCGAGCGTCTACGAGGTGCAAGTGCAACTGGTTTCCAACGGCGTGAACCTCACCTTGATGAATGGCGCGACCGCCGTGTACTACACGGCCACGCCAGGCGTCGTGGATCGGCTCACCGCGGCGATCGACGCGAGGGCCAACGGCCTCGCCACCGGCAGCTATCCGGTCAATCTCGTCCTCACTACTACGTATCCTGGAAGCACGCAGACGACAACGGTTGCGTCTTGGATCCTGGTCAACGACCAAACGGCGAGCCCCTTCGGCGCCGGCGTGGGCATAGCGGGCGTCGGGCACCTGTATACCATGACGGGGAGCTACGGGCGTTTGCTCGTGGACGGGAGCGGGGCGATGGAGTACTTCGATCGGACCTGCTCGGGGTGTGCCTTCGTGTCTCCCGCCGGCGAGAGCGGCACGCTCGTCTCCTACAGCGACACGCTGTTCCGGCTCACGGCGCTCGATGGCAGCTTCGCCGATTTCAACACCCAGGGTTTCCTAGTTCGGCACAACGTGCTGCCGAGCATCCAAGACCTGACGTTCACCTGGGCGAACAACCTGCTCACGGCGGTGACCGACGCGAGTGGGCGAGGCTTCACGCTCAGCTATACCGGCGGCCTCCTCACCCAGATCACGGACTTCGCTGGCCGCGCGACGAGCACGAGCATCGCAAGTGGGCGCCTGGTGAAGATGACAGACCCGGACGGTGGGATAGACTCGCTCACCTACAATAGCAACAACCTGCTGACGCAGCTGAACAGCCGAACCGGCGGCGTGTGGAACTATGGGTACAACCCGCTCCAGCAGGGTGACACCGTCCGTGCCCCCTCGGCAACGGATTACACGGGCGCGAACGTGCGTCCCACGACTACCGTCGTGACGGCCGCCGAAGTCCAATGGCAGGCAGGCATTTCTGGCACCTCGGCGGGCGCGCCGAAAGGTAGCGTGCGGCCCGACACGATCTACCTCGCCACCACGGACCCGCTCGGGAATGTGACTAAGGTCCAGCTCGATCGCTTCGGGCAGGCGACCAAAGTCGTCGATGCCCTCAGTCAGGTGACGACCATCGGGCGCGATACCCTAGGGAACGCGACCTGGGTGCACGAGCCGACGGGCCACGCGACGACCGCCACGTACATCGGCTACTTCCCGACGGCAGTCTACGACAGCAGCACGCGCCAATCGGTGACGTACACCTTTGGGCGGAGCACGGCGAGTCAGGGGCTGTCCGCCCACTACGGGTGGAACGACCCGAGCGGCGGCGCCGGACTCAACCAACTGAGCTTGAACGCGAACGATGACAAGAGCTTCGCGGCACCCGTTTACAACACTCTCGGCGACCCGAGCGCCGGTAGCAACCTACCGGCAACCGATGGGAAGTACACGGTCCAGTTCAAGTTGACCGCGATGACGCCGACTATCACGCCCGGCAACAACTCGACCGTCACTGCCTACGCGTATGCTGCGTACTCTACCAACGGTGGGGCGTCGTGGACGAGCGTGGGTGAGCCCTCGCAGGTCACGGCGACCCAGAACACTCCTGGCGTCGCGACCACGGTGCAGGTGTTCGCGCCCACCCTGACATTCTCGGGCGGGGGCCCGGTGTGGATCAGTCTCGCCCTGCGCGGCACCGCGACCGGCACGCTCCCCGGTGGCCTCGTGCGGCTGCAGGTGTTCGCCAACACTGGCTGGACGGTGGACCCCTACGCGGTGGTGTGGTCCAACTACAGTAGCGGCACACAGCTCCTGGCCGTCCAGGGTGGACCCGCGCGGCTGGACTACTACTACCATAACGGCTCGCAGGGGCCCGCCGGGACGCTGAGAGAAGTGTATGTGGGGAACACCTTCGCGCCCGGCACCGAGCCCTCGGGTGGGGCCGTCGTCGCGTGGCATTACCCAAATGCCTACGGCCAAGACACCCTGGTCATCGACGGAGGGGGACACACGACCCGGTGGACCTATGCGGCAGCCGGCTCCGGCGGGAATCTGCTTCAGACCGCCGACGCGCTGGGCCACGTGACAGCTTTCCATTACAATGGCTACGGCCTTGCCGATACGACGATCCTCGCGAACGGCGTCAAGCAGGCGGCGACGTACGATGCGATCAACCGGGACACGGCCACGACGAACGGCTTGGGATACGTCACGCGGTACGCGTACGGGGCCACGGGTCTCGCGCGTGTCACGGACCCCAAGCGGCAGGTGTACAAGTTTGACCGCAACCCGTGGGGCGTGGTCGTGGCGCAGCACGATCTTGGCGATACCACGAAGGTCGATTCCCTGAAATACGATGCCGCCGGGCAAGCGCGCACGGCGATCACCCGACGGGGAGACGCCATCACGCTCACGTATGACCAGTTGGGCCGCCCGCTAACCCGGACGGGCCCTGACTTCCCCGCTGAGTCGTTCGGCTACGGCCTCCTGGCGGCGGGCGGGTCCTGGACGGTGGCCTCGAGCACGAACGGACGGGACTCGCTCGCCTACGACAAAGCCGGACGCCTCGTCTACGCGGCCCAACACTTCCCCGGCGACCCCACGACGTACGCCATGAGCTACACGTACGATTCGACCGGGCACCTGATCAACCGCACGGCACCCCCAAGTGGAACGTCGGCCCGATGGGTGTTCCGTCCGGCCCTTGGCATCCTGGACACGATGTGCGCCGTGGGGACCTGCACGGCCGTCGCGCGCGACACGGAGCTCAAGCCGGTCACCGTCACGTATAACGCCCAGAACGCGAACACGTGGTCGCACACGTTGTCCTACGATTCCCTGCACCATGTCACGAGCGATGGGTTCACCGCCACCGGACCGAGTACGCTCTTGACGTCCGCGTGGTCGTACGACTCGCTCGGGCGCGTGAGGTATGGATTGGGGCCGGGCGGGTCGGCCTACCCGAGGGAGACTTACAGCTATGACGCGGCGGGAGAGCTCCTCAACGGATGTCAGATGCAGTCTTCCACCAGCCCCTGTAACAACGAATACAATCAGGCGGCCGTCCCTGCATACGCCTACGATGCCGCCGGCAACCGCATCGACACGACGGCCCACCCGGTGGTCGTCTCCGGAAACCGCGTCACCCGGTTCAAGGGATACGCGCTCACGTATGATCCGAACGGCAGCGTGATTCAAAAGACCGGACTGGGCGCGGTAGGGATCTGGACCAGCACGGATACCACCACGCTCCAGTGGAATGCCATCGGGCAGCTGACCCGCGTGGAGAAGTGGCCGGCGGGCGGCGCCCATACGGTTGTCACCTTCCGGTATGACGCGCTGGGGCGTCGCATCGGCAAGACCGTGAATGGCGTGACGACGTGGTTCTTGTATGATCGGGATCAAGTCGCAATGGATCTGGATTCGGCCACGCACGCGATGCGGGCAGAGTATGCCTTCACGGAGAGCGGCGATCTGTACGCGCTCCGGACACCGACGGACACGGCGGTGGCGGTGACGACGCCCACGATCGGCACGGTGCTCGGGATCGCGCGGGCCAACGGCGCCGCGGTACTGAAAGCCTTTCCCGACCGCGTGGGGAACAGCCCGCTGTTGCCGTGGGGGCAGGAGCCGGCGGATACGGGCTTCATCCTGCGCTACCGAATGGGAGAGCAAGAGTACGACCAAGAGACCGGGCTCTACCACATGGGGGCACGCTATTATGACCCCGTGTTGGGGCGCTGGCTGTCCGAAGACCCAGCGGGCATCGCGGGGGGGACGAACCTGTACAGCTACGCCGGCAATGACCCCGTGAATGGGCGGGATCCGAGCGGTCTCTATAGCTGCGAGCTCTACTCGAGCTACTTTGTCTGTCATCGGGAAGACCAGGATTGCCCAGGAATCGGACAGGTCCAGTGTGCTCACAAGATATCGATGGAGTTCTGCGCTTCAATTCGCGGTCACTGGGATGATAGAACGCGGACATGCTGGTTCAACTCTGGCGGGTCTGGGCAAAGACCGACAGGTGGGGGTGGGACGGGTGGCCAAAATGGCGGTGGGGCTGAGCCCTCGACTCCCGAACCGCAGCGGCTGGCGTGGCCTGCTCCCTCGTGCAAGGGGGCATCGGTAGACGTAGGTGTAGACGCCGTTGCATACGCCGCCGGCGCCGGACTTCTTAAGGTCGCAGGGACTTTCGCTGAGGCTGGAGCGTTGGCGACCGAGGCAGGCGCTTTTGACGCGGCCTCAACAGGATTTGCGAACGCCGGCCTTTACCATCTGAGTGCCATCGAGTCCGAAGTTGCGGAGAGGACGGCGGGGCAGGCATTAAGGACCAGCATAAAGGGTGTAGGCCGGTTGGCCGGTGGCGCAGGCGTAGCCGGCCGGGTGATCGGTCATGCCCTGACGGGCCAAGAGCCTGGCTGGTACAGAGCGATGAGGGCGACGCCATTCCTGGGGCTAGGAATGAGGATCGGCGAATTCATCAACGGTTGTGTGCTTGAGCCGCTAGGATTGTATTGACGCTGGATTAGGGAAGCGAGGATTTGGTGAGCCTAGGTGACAAGCTTGTCCTTATGGCCTACGTGGTATCTGTGACTCTAGGCGGAGCGGAACTCTGGCTGCTCCGCCGTATCACCACGGCACGGGCGGCACGCGAGAGGCGACAGGCGTGGGGCTGGATTCTAATGATGACCATGCTCCCTGTGGCGGTTTATCAAGAGACGTTGACAACGGCAGAGGTGCTTGTTCTTACCGCCATCGCTATTGGACCCGGCATCGGCTTGTACTGGTGGAGCTTGCGGGGGAAGGGCTCTGGCTCCGATGCCGGTGGCGCGTAAGGAGCGCACCAACGAGACCATTGGTATCCTCGCCCTGGCTGAACGCGAGAGAGTGAGAAACCGTGATCACCAACACAGAGCGGAATCGACAAGGGCGGTGGCACCGCGCGGCTGGTTGAACGTTTGATCACGTTTTTGCGCTACCTGGACACGTGGCTATATGGCACGGCGTGGCGGCTCGCAACGCAATGTGACCTTTACGGGTTCAGAGTCGGGGTCTCGCGTATCCACGGCGAGGCTCAGGCTCTCGTCCTCGATAAACTCAGTGCAGCCTTCGCCATGATCGAAGCGCATGATCAGCGTGTCTTCGCATGCGTGCGAGGGTGCGTACGGCGCTTGTACGTATCCGGGACCGGCGCGCCGTACGTTGCGCGTTGGCTACCGACGCTGAACATGTGTTTGTTGACCGTGGATTGGGTCCTGAGACCCGACGTACGGCCGGCCAATATCGCGTGCGCGATTGTGCACGAAGCTACTCACGCGCGCCTGCTGCGATTCGGGTATGACGAACGTATCCGTCACCGGATCGAGCGGATCTGTCACAAGCAGGAAGAGGCTTTCGCAAGACGCCTAGAGGATGTCCCCGAGATCGTAGCACGGGCGCACGCCGACCAACAGCGTCCACAGGGCTTCTACTCTGATAACCGACTCCGGGAGCGCTCCCTCACCGCGGCCCGCAGGTTTGGCGTGCCTGCTCTTGTTGTTCGTATTGTGAGCTGGGTTCTGAGGACGTGCATGTGTTTCAAAAAGGAGGACAGTCACCGGGAAGGTTGAGACGATCTGCGACGCTGTTCGATACGTTTTCTGCCACTACACCGCAGACGTACTTGACCTCCGCGTGGACGTCCGATTCCTTGGGGCGCGTGGCGTCTGGGTCGCAGCTCCAGGGCTCCTATCCGAGCGAACCCTACAGCTATGACGCAGCCGGAAATCTCATCAATGCGTGTCAGATGCAGTCTTCCACCGGCCCCTGTAACAACGAATACAATCAGGCGGCCGTCCCTGCGTACGCCTACGATCCCGCCGGCAACCGCATCGACACGACGGCCCACCCGGTGGTCGTCTCCGGAAACCGCGTCACCCGGTTCAAGGGATACGCGCTCACGTATGATCCGAACGGCAGCGTGATTCAAAAGGCCGGACTGGGCGCGGTAGGGATCTGGACCAGCACGGATACCACCACGCTCCAGTGGAATGCCATCGGGCAGCTGACCCGCGTGGAGAAGTGGCCGGCGGGCGGCGCCCATACCGTTGTCACCTTCCGGTATGACGCGCTGGGGCGTCGCATCGGGAAGACTGTCAGCGGCGTCACGACCTGGTTCCTTTATGATCGGGATCAAGTCGCAATGGATCTGGATTCGGCCACGCACGCGATGCGGGCAGAGTACGCCTTCACGGAGAGCGGCGATCTGTACGCACTCCGGACACCGACGGACACGGCGGTGGCGGTGACGACGCCCACGATCGGCACGGTGCTCGGGATCGCGCGGGCCAACGGCGGCGCGGTACTGAAAGCCTTTCCCGACCGCGTGGGGAACAGCCCGCTGTTGCCGTGGGGGCAGGAGCCGGCGGATACGGGCTTCATCCTGCGCTACCGAATGGGAGAGCAAGAGTACGACCAAGAGACCGGGCTCTACCACATGGGGGCACGCTATTATGACTCCGTGTTGGGGCGCTGGCTATCCGAAGACCCAGCGGGCATCGCGGGGGGGACGAACCTGTACACCTACGCTGGCAATGACCCCGTGAATGGGCGGGATCCCAGCGGTCTGTATACGTGCGAAATGTACAGCGGCATGATCGTCTGTTATTACTACGACTGGGAGTGCCATGCAATGGGACACACCGAGTGCCTCCGGCATATGGGTTCAGCCTTTTGCGGATCCATTGCCGGTCACTGGGATGATAAGACGCAGACATGCTGGTTCACCTCTGGTGGTTCTGGGGCAGGACCGACAGGTGGGGCCGGATCCGGCGCGAAGGCGGCTGCGAAGGGGCCTCTTGCGGGCAACCGTTATTATCAGGTATTCGTTGACCTGCACCGCACTTTCAACCGCATTCTCTCCTGTCCGAGTCCGAAAGCGACGTCCTATACGGCGCTTGACTTGGGCGTTGGAGCGGGTAAAGGAGTCGCCTCAGGCGGCGGGGGAGTGGGCTTATTGTTCGGGGGCGGGCAAGTCTCACTCTACGCGAGTGCGCAAGGTGGCCTGGGCGCAGGAGTAGATGCAACGCTCACCGTTATTCGCTGGAAGGGATCGCAGGCGGCGTTCTTCGGCCCGTCCTGGGAGGCTACGGGCGCGGTCAACCCCGTAGCGTTCGGTCGCGTAGGGAACGACGGAGGGCAAGGCACGATTGGGGGTCTGGCGCTCGGAATCGGCGGCTTTGCTGGGGGCTCGTACGCGGCGCCGATTCTCCAGATCTGCAACTGGTCAGGACCATCGAGTGAACCGTGACTCATGCTCACCACTCACTTCTGATAACACAGGATCGCGACGTGATATGAATCGGTCGTGGCTCGTCGTGAAGGTTGTTGCCGTGGTTGTTGGAATTCCCGTTTTCTTCTTGCGCTTCGGAGGGTTTCCGCAAGGACGACAAGTCACTCTGTGGTTGGTGGCCGTAGGTGCTCTCACAGCTATTGCATTCTACAGCCTTGAGCGGGCCAAAGAGGGCCTCTCGGAGACGTGGCTCAACGAGCCTGGAAAGTCTTGGCGACGACTGGGCATAATGTGGAGCTGGAATCCCTACGAGTATGACGATGCTAGCCGGAGCTGGTTCTGGATTACCTGGATTTTCTGGGCTGCGACGATCGTGCTTTGGTTCTGGGGAAGTGAGCATTTCGGAGGTCGCATCAGATCGCTGTAGAGAGCGCGCCCCACCGTTTTGCCGAGAGCGTCAACGGCAGTCGACGGGTTGCGCCGCACTAGCTGGCTAACTCCTCTCTGTGACGCCTTCGGTGAGGGAGGATCTATGAGGTGCTTCCAGCCTGAGTGCGGGCCTACCCGGTTCCGATGGGAACTATGGGTCCCTACGTTCGGGCTAATCGTCATTGGCTGCACTGGGGACCTGGGACCGGTGGCTTCGAGTGTACTCCCCCCAGGGTCCGAGGCGCTCGCTCGTAACTACATCGCTGCCCTACGAAAGGGGGACACTGCGGCGGCTGGCAACGCGCTTGTCCGGGAGGCCCGAAGTCCCGACACCCCAGCGGCGTTAGCAGCCATCGCTCAGCAATTGAGTGGTCAGGCCGCTGAGAGCTTGCAGCTGGTTGGATTTCAGGTTTCCTCGTCAGTTGCGGGGAATGGGGGATCGCGACACCGAGTGTCCATCAGCTATCAGGTGGCGCTGCTGGATTCGGCACATGAGGGCACACGGTACGTGCTTGCGAGGGTGAGCGAGGAGGAGGACTCAATCGGACAGCTGTGGGTGGTGGGGATGCGAACCGACAACCTCACGGGCCCGCTCCAGCGTATCAACGCTTTCGCCCTATCTGGGAAGTCGCCAGCCCATTATATGATGCTCGTCCTCGCGATGCTGGTTCTGTTGTTCATCCTTGGGGTCGAGATCGTCTGCTTGCGCACGCCGATTCGCCGCCGGGGGGTTTGGATACTGCTAATCCTTCTCGGGAGCCCGGTCCTGTCGTTCAACTGGACGACCGGAGNNNNGTGCTCCTGCTAGGAGCTGGATGGCTACGGGGCAGTGCGTACGAACCCGTGATTTTGGAGGTAGCGGTCCCCATGGGTGCCGTGATCTTCCTTGCTCGACGCTACCAGCTTGTCCTGCGGGCACGTCACACTTCGAAGGAGGGGTACACGAGACTAAACCTCCCCGGGGCGTCTTGAGGCATGCAACCTCCGATTTAGGTCTCGCAGGGAGCGACGTCCCCCGACCTAGGGCAGGTCAGCATCGGGGGATCGCCTCTGGGGAGTACCCCTCCTCGGCGGTGAATGAGGCCGCGTTGATAAGCCCGGTCAAACCCCGCAGCCTGAGGACCTCCCGCGTCAAAGGCTTTCGTGCCGTTCTCAACATTCAACGAGAACGAGGACAAGATGGTCGCCGCCTGCGATCCAGAATGAAAGGTGTCTTAACGAACGCCTTGCGTGGGCTGGGATTCGGGCTATTCCTGGGGACTGCGTTCAGCGCGTGGATCACACTACTTCGCGTCTCAAACGGGACCTCTCCGTTTGAGCGTGCGGGGACTCCATTTTGGAGAGCCGTCTTGTTCTACTATGCCGGGTTTTCGATGGGCGGTCTGCTGGCCGGGAGTCTCTGGTCGCTCCTTCGCCGCTGGGCGGCCGGGTGGGTAATCATTGGGTTCGTTTTCATAGCCCCGGTATACGCAATGTTTGTGATAGTCAACCGGCCAGCGGGTGAGCGGTGGTCGGCCTGGAATGTTGGGGCCACAGTTTTTGGTGCTGCGGTCGTTGGTGGATTTGCCGGACTTCGGATGTGGTCTCTCAATCGTACTGGCTGGCGCGAACCTCGCACGAACTGGCGCTTCGTCGCAGCCGTTCTGCTGGTTGGTGGTGCTCTAGCGGTGGCGATGTACCTCATGTGGTGGTAGAGTCGTCCGGCGCGGGCGCGTGAGGTGTTGGCGACGGATGTAAATGTCCCAGGAACTGGAGTGGAGTGCCCCCCTGAGGGTGACAAGTGGGTTCTCGCGGATTGGCCTGCGCTGCGGTTGGGTCGTGCAAGGCCTCGTACGACTCCGGAACCTCTCGGCGAAGGTGGATCGGGTTGACGACGCGGTTTGTTCGGAACGTCGCGATTGGCGGCGGGGTCCTGTCATTTAGGGCGCTGTTCTACCGGGACTACAGCATGTTTGCTTTCATGCTCGCCCTAGGGGCCTTGAGCGGCGCTCTGTACACTCTACTCGAGCCCTTTGTCCGGAATCGCCCCCGGCTTCACTACCTCCCCTGGATCCTGTGCGCCTACTTCGCTATCGGGGGGGTAACTGCGGTGGGTGTGCTCAAGCATGACGAAATGTCCGTTGCCGTTCTGCGGAGCTCGTGGGGCGTGGGGCTTCCTCTTGATTGCGGGCGCGATTGCAGCATATGCTGTGGCGCGTACAATTGAAGATGAAGACTAACGCAGATAGGCCCGGTCAAGCCCTGATTCCTCTTCAAGCGCGTACGATCCTCGGCCCTCCCCGAACGGAGGCCGAGGGACGGTCCGACCAAGCGGCCTAGCAGGTGACCGAGGGATCGATCGTGCCGTTACAGATCGCGTTGCCTCCGCAGAGAGAAGAGCCCCCGGCAACACTCTGGGGTTGGGCGAACGTCCGCTGGGGCCTGCACGAGGGGTGGTGGTTTGCCCGGCGCTACCTCGTGTATGGAATAGTACTGATGATTCTTGGTGGCTCGGCCATGCTCAAGCGGAATCACATGGCAGCACTCGGGGTGGTGGCACTGTACGGGCTGGGGATTCCGAGCATCGGAGCTATAGTTGGTGCCCTGCGACCGCTCTGTCGGACTTCCTTGGGAGCCGCATTCGTTGGAATGATTGCAATGCTGCCGATAACGACGCTTACGGTCATTCTGGTCGCCCCACGATCTCTCGGAGTCGGGCTCCTTGTCGGAATCACGCTAGGGTTCGCGATCGTGTACGGCGGTGTGGGGGGTCTCTACCTGCGAGGTGTATACAACCGGTAAGCGCGATACTTTCCATCGGGCCCAAGGGTAGGCTCCATGACAGCGGTCATCCTCAAGGACAGCTGGATACGGCGTCTGGACAATCCGCACGCGATCGTCGCGTCAGCGCTGCTCAGGCACAGCCCGTTAGGGAGCCTCCATCTACGTGACGCTCTCAGTCAGCACGCGCCAACCGCGAGACGCCCAGCCGCCGTAGCGGTATCGACGACATTAACCGTCGAGTACTTGAAACGTCACAAAAAGATAGGGGCGAGATCTTAGCTACGTATTCCTTGCCGCGTTGGTCTGCCTCCCCACTGCCTCCTGTATTCGGCGTGACTACAGGGGCACACTGGTGGCGATGGTCGCTGCGTTGGCAATTCCAGGCGTTGGCCATCGCTTTATCCGCAATGATACTCGTACTGTTCCTCACGTAAGCAGCCGCGGTGCCTAACACCATTCGCCGCGGGTGATCCGGTATGCTCCGAGCGCACACGAGCGGCGACACTACGAGCCCTGACGTACACGGCTTGGCGGTCTAGCGTGGTCGTCCGGTTTCCAGTTCCAGAGTGACGTGAACCCATCGCTGCGGCCCAGCGAACGCCTGCGAGCGAAAGTTCACGAGTACACCGTAGTTCACTGAACTTGCGTGAACTAGCGGACTCTTCCCGCCGGGGCAGCGCTGTAACTCATTGATTCACCGGGGCCGGCTAGGCCGCGCAGCTGGCACGCAGCATGCCTTCAGCATGGGCGACCTCTCCGTTGGAGTCTCTTGTGGTCGCTCGTCGTTATTCCCCCGGGCTTCAGGTCGCCGTGCCGGCCGTTCGCGCATCTGGAGACCCCATCACGTGCAACATGTTTGCAGTACGCCGTATTCTCGGGAGCCAGCTGACACCGGTCTCGCGGTGTCTCGGCTCGGTCATCGCGAGCCTCATTCTCCTCAACGGATGCCGTCGCGACACGTTTGAACCCGACCAATCGGCCAGGACAGCTGGTCCTGGCCGACCGGTCTTCTCTTCCTCGACGGCCTCCGGTTACGTGCTGATCTCGCAGCCCGACAGCATGGGCCCGCAAGCGGTCAGCTTTGGGCGTAGTCTCCTCTGTCCCGCCGGCAAGCGGATTCTCGGCGGCGGCGTTCAGAACGCGAACTACGGTGTGGTGATCCAAGAGAGCGCTCCGAATGCTTCCGGTGACACGTGGGCCTACACGGTGTCTCGCGATACCGCAGGCACGAGCGTGGGATTCACCGGCTGGGCCGTCTGCGCAGACTCGGGTCTCTCCGGATACGGGTTGATCTCGCAGCCGGATAGCATGGGCCCACAAACCTTGAGCTTTGGACGCGGTCTGCTGTGTCCCTTCAGGCGGCGGGTGCTCGGTGGTGGCGTCCAGAACGCGAACTATGGCGTGGTGGTTCAGGAGACCTATCCGAAGTCCAGCGGCGATACCTGGGCCTACACGGTCTCCCGAAAGACCGGAGGCACGACCGTCACGTTCACCGGCCGGGCGATCTGCGCGGACTCGACAATCACCGGGTACGTGTTGGTCTCGCGGCCGGACAGCATGCTGCCGCAAGCCCTCAGCTTCGGGCGCAGTCTGCTGTGTCCCTCCGGGAAGAGGGTCTTCAGCGGCGGCGTGCAGAACGCCAACTACGGCGTGGTGGTCCAGGAGAGTCATCCCAATTCTGCCGGCGACACGTGGGCCTACACCGTGTCTCGCAAGACCGGAGGCAGCACCGTCCGGTTCACCGGCTGGGCGGCTTGCGCGACGGCCACCTCGTAGCTCGGAGGGAGCGAGCCGTGGCCGAGCCGCTTCGCCTGGTACGGCCCGACCTCGACGATGCGCCGCTACCCGGCATGATCGGGTCCTCACCTGGCATGCGGGACGTGTATCGTCTGGTGCGGCGCGTCGCGCCGCTCGACGATCCCGTCGCGATCGTGGGCGAGACCGGAACGGGGAAGGAGCTTGTGGCTCAGGCGCTGCACGCGCTCTCCCCCCGGCGCGGGAGGCCACTCGTCGCGCTGAACGCCGTGGCCGTGCCGGAGTCTGTGTTCGAAAGCGAGCTGTTCGGCCACGAGCGTGGGGCGTTCAGCGACGCCAAGCGCGAAAAGGCCGGCTTGGTTGAGATTGCGCACCGCGGCACGCTGTACCTGGACGAGCTCGGAGCGCTCTCCGAGGCCTGCCAGGCGAAGCTGCTGCGGGTGATCGAAGAGGGCATGGCGCGGCGGGTCGGCGGGGTGACCCTGCGCCCAGCGGCGCCGCGCTGGGTGGTCTCGTGCCAGGCGAGGGACCCCATGTCTCGGATCGGACGCGGGATCCGCGAAGACTTGTGGCAGCGGGTGAGCGGGGCGATCATCACGCTACCACCCTTGCGTCAGCGCGCGGGCGATATCCCACTGCTCGTCGCGCACTTCCTCACGCTCCGTGGCTACCCGGCCGACTGGTTCGAAGGCGCCGGCGTGGAGTTCTTCGGCGCGGCCCCGTGGCGCGGCAACGTGCGGGAGCTGAAGCAGGTGGTGGGCCGTCTCGTGCTCAGTCACGACGGCAAACGCGTCTCCGCTGACGCGGTGCGCCGAGAGCTCGAGGGGGAAACGCGAAGCGGTCGTGCCATCCCGATCGCGGAACCGCCGACGCCAGCCGTCGACGAGCTCGTCGCGATCTGCGAAGCCAATGGCTGGCAGGCGCCGCGGATTGCCGCCGCCCTGGGCGTGGGCCGGACCACTCTCTTCAAACGGCTGAAGGCGTGGGGTGTCTCTCTCAGAAGCCTCCGGGAGTTCACGATCGTTCACCGGAGTTCACTGAACTCGCGCGAACTGCGCTGAACCGCGCCGCGCACCACGTGTCGTAACTCGTTGTCCCATCTCGACCGGCCGCGAGACGAGACCCGGCACGAGACCTGCCAAAACGGTGAGCGGCTCGCTCTCGGGAGGTCTCTGTGCTCCGCCGCTTCTCGCTCTCGTATTGCCTCGCCGGTGTGGCGTGCGCGCTGGCATTCGCCCTCGCCCCTCGCTCAGCTGCCGGGGCTCAGGATCCATGCACCCAGATCAACCCGCCGCCCCCGCCCGAGTGCTACGGCGTGTCCGTAACCCCCAAAGGCGACACGACCACAGCGCGTCGCGCGAACACCGGCGGCTACACACAAGCGTTCTTCGTCCAGAGGACGGGCAACCCGGAGACGTATGCGATAGGGTGCCAGGGCAGCGGGAACGTCACGTGCACCGGCGTGAGCCCGACTTCTGTGAGCGATGCAGCAACGGTGGTAGCCACCTACTCGGTGGGTGCACCGGGCATGGGGACCCTGACCGTCAGCGCGAGCGGCGCCAACGCCTCGGATGGTGGCTGGGTCACGGTACCTGTTCAAAGCTTCGGCGTCGCTGTGACGCCGGACGGCGGAGCCGCGCCCACCAGAGTTCCGAACACGGGCGGGTACACCGCGGTCTTCACGGTACAGAACACGGGGAGCGGGTCGGAATCGTTCACGTTTGCCTGCACGGGAGCGGCCAACGTGACGTGCGGAACCGTTGGTCCGAGCAGCGCCACGTTGGCGAGCACGGCCTCGACGACGGTGACGGTGAGTTACTCCGTCGGCACGGCCGGCACGGCCTCCCTCAGCTTGACGGCGACGGGAAGTAGTGGGTTCTCCTCGGACGGCGGGTCGTACACCGTGCTGGTCGGCCAGGCGGCCGGGGCGCCCATCGTGGACGTAGCGCCCTACAACTACGGCAAGCAGGACTACAGCCGCTGTGCCGTGAGTTGCTTCGCCACGGTGTACGTGCAGAGCACCGTCCCGTATCTCTCGCTCGATACGCCGCGCAGTGTCACGCTCGTGTATAACAGCGATCGCGTGAACCCGCGACCGTTCGTGCACGTCAACGTGACGCCGGACTTGAGCTTGGGCACGCCCCTCGAGTACCAGCTCCAGGTCAAGGTCAACAACGCCTTTGTCACGTTCGTGAACGGGGATCAGACGCTTCGGTTCATGTATCCGGGCTCCGGGAAGGTACGGCTCGGCGGCCAGTTCGACGCCGCCGCAGCGAACGCCGGTCCCACCGGCGTCTACCCGCTGGACATCATCGTGTCGGCGCTGTACGCGGCCCCGACGGGCCTCGTGACCACGTCGATTCCCACCAAGCTTGTGATCGTGAACGAGACGACTGCCCCGGTTGCCGCCGGGTGGACGCTCGCCGGCATCCAGCGGCTGTACCTCCAAGGCGACGGGTCGGCAATCATCACCGAGGGGGACGGGAACGCGGTGTACTTCTGGAACGTGGGGGGCACGTTCGTCGCACCGGCGGGGGAGTTCTCGAGCCTTGCACAAACCACGCAGACTGGCGCGCGCTGGGCGCGGTCCTACGTCGACGGCTCGCAAGCCGTGTTCGACAGCGCCGGACGGATGATTCGGCTGTTGGACCGCTTCGCGAACACCACGACGATCGCCTATGACGCCAGCAGCCGGGTGGTGAGGATCACCGATCCCGCGGGCTTGCGCGACACGTTGGTGTACGGAACGAACGGCGTGGCGAGCATCACCGATCCGGGCAGCCCGGCTCGCACCACTGCGGTCACGGTTGATGCGAGCCGCCGAGTCACGGCGATCACCGATCCCGACAACGTCAGCACCCGCTTCGTGTTCGACGCGACGGTACAACTGTGGAAGGTGCTCAACCGCCGCGGCGACTCCACCACGTTCGGCTACGACACGCCGTCCCGGAAACTGACCTTTATCACGTTCCCGCGAGCGCGGCTGGTCCTGGCCTCGGGCGCGGACAGCACGGTCTCACCGACGGAAAGCCACTACCCGTGGCAGACCCTCGGCGTCCCGTACACCTCGACAACCGGAACCGCGGCTACCCCGGTGTCCATCGATTCGGTCACGGCCCGCATCGTCGACGCTCGCGGTTTCGCTACGACGTTCACGGTCAACCCATGGGGCTCGCCCGTGCGCACCACGGACGCGCTGGGCGGCGTCACGACGGTGTCGTACGACGCCAACGGGCTACCGGTTCGCACCGCCTACCCGACGGGCGGTGTCGACACCGTGGCGTACAATGCGAACGGGTTACCGACATTCGTCCAGCCGGCGGGGCTCTCGGCCGTCACGATCCACTACGGCGGCTACGGCCAACCGGACAGCGTGGCTGGGACCGGCCGACCCACGGTGCGGAATATTCTCGGCTTCTCCGGGACCGTGGACCAGACCATTCTCGGCGGGCAGGACACGACGCGGTTCACCTATGACAGTCGCGGCCGCGTCTTGTCGACGACGGATCCTCAGGGCCACCTGCTCGGGCAACACACCTACGCGGGTACGAACGGCAATCTGAGCAAGGATTCGCTCCCCGGGAATCGTGTGACCACGTATTTCGCAGATAGCTACGGGCGCGATACCGCCGTCCAGGCCCCCGGCGTGGCGCGCCGACGGGTGGTCTACGACGCGCTCAATCGGGCGATTCAGGTGTTCGACGGCGTGAATCCGAATCCGACAGCGACGGTGTACGACTCGCTGTTCGTCCGGAACGTGACGGATCCCAAGGGGCAGGTCTACGGCTTCACGTATAACGCCCTCGGCTGGCTCACGCAGCGGACCGACCCCGCGGGTCGCGCCCTGCTGTATGCCTACGATAAGAACGGCAACCTGAAGCGCTGGACGAACCGGCGGGCGGATACCCTCACCTACGGCTACGACGGTCTGAACCGCCCCACCAGCAAGTCGGGCCGCAACACCGCAAGCGAGAGCTGGAGCTATTCGACCGACCGGCGCGTGCTCACCAACACGAGCCCCGTTGACACCGAGACCGTGTACCTGAACGTCGCGGGGCAGCCCGATTCGATCCGCACCAAGCTCGCGGGGCAGACCTACTGGCGCCGCTACCGCTACACAACCGCGGGGCTGCGCGACAGCTTGGACGTCTCCGGCGGCGGGATCGTCTTCAAGTCACGCAAGTGGATTTGGAATTCCGCCTTCGGTACGCTGAGCGAGCTCCACGTGGGCGGAGCCGTCACCAGCATCGCGCGCAACAAGGATCTGCAGGACACCTCCGTCACGTTCCCGAGCGGTGACCGCGTGAGCCGGCAATACTATCCGCTGCACAACGTGACACAGATCAGCACGACCGCAGCCTACAACAGCACCATTGCCCGCTCGATCGGCTTCGACACCCATGGGCGGATCAGCGAGCAGGCGGTGGGCGACGGGAGCATGGCGGACCAGTACACCTACGACGGGATCGGGCGGCTGACGAGCGACTCCACGATGCAGAACGTCGCGCCCTCGTCCACGTGCGACGGGAACCCGCCACCGATCGTCGACCCGAACGGCAACTCGTGTATCACGGCGGGTGGCTGGCAGGCCACCGCGGGAACGAAACTTGCCTATGACGCCGCCAGCAACGACACGGCCAACGGAGGCAGCTTCCTGACAGGCAATCGAATCACGGCCTTTGGCGGGTGCAGCTATGTGACGGACAACGACGGCAATGTCACCTCCCGCACCTGCAGCGGCCAGACGGTGACGTTCACGTGGACCGCCGAGTCGCGCCTCGCCAGCTACACCGTAGGCGGCCAGACGATTGCGTTACAGTACGACGCGGCGGGGTGGCTGGTGCGCAAGGACGTGAACGGGGCGCCGCAGAGCCACTTCGTGTGGGACGGCGACAACCTGCTCGCGGAGCTGACGAGCACCGGCACCGGGCTCGTCGCG
>QHTT01000147.1 GCA_003220935.1 Gemmatimonadota bacterium | reverse complement strand
GCCAGGCTCTCGGGCACGACCACCGCGGCGGCGGTCGCGGGGGTTGCGACCTTCTCCACGCTCAGCGTCGACAAGAGCGGGACGGGCTACACGCTGTCGGCGACCGCCGGAAGTCTCTCTGGCACTACGAGCGCGGCCTTCGCCATCACGCCCGCAGCGGTGGCCCAGCTCGCCTTCACCACGCAGCCGAGTAGCACCCCGGCCGGAGCCGCCATCACGCCGGCCGTACAGGTGACGGCGCGGGACGCTCTGGGGAACACCGTACCGGGCTTCACCGGCGCTGTAACGGTGGCGATCGGCGCGAATCCGGCGGGTGGCACCTTATCCGGGACGACGACGATGACGGCGGTGGGCGGCGTTGCCACCTTCGCGAATCTCGCCGTCGAGCAGAGCGGGAGCGGCTACACCCTGACGGCCGCAGCCAGCGGGCTCACCGGGGCCACGAGCGCACCCTTCACCATCACGGTCGGCGCGGCGACCCGGCTCGCTTTCACCGTGCAGCCCGGCAGCACGACGGCGGGGGCAACGATCGCGCCAGCCGTCCGGCTGACCGCGTTGGACGCCGGAGGGAATCCCGTGCCGGGCTTCAGCGGCGCGGTGACGGTGGCGATCGGGACGAATCCAGCGGCCGGCGCCCTTTCCGGCACGGCGACGGTCGCGGCGGTCGCCGGCGTCGCGACTTTCTCCACGCTCAGCATCGACAAGAGCGGCACGGGCTACACGCTCACAGCCACGGCCGCCGGTCTGTCCGGCGCCACGAGCGCGGCGTTTGCGGTCACGCCCGGCTCGGCAACGCAGCTCGTGTTCACGGTGCAGCCCACCACGGCGACGGCCGGCGGGACGATCAAGCCGGCCGTACGGGTCACGGCGCGGGACGCGCTGGGGAATACGGCCACGGGGTTCGTGGGCAACGTCACGGTGGCGATCGGCACGAACCCCGCGGGCGGCACCTTGGGCGGGACGCGGATTTTCGCAGCGATCGCCGGCGTTGCGACCTTCCCCTCGCTCAGTATCAACCAGGCGGGGAGCGGCTACACGCTGTCCGCGACGGCGGTCGGCCTCACGGGGGCCACGAGCGCGCCCTTTGACATCGTCCCCTCGACCGCCAGCCAGCTCGTGTTCACAGCGGAGGCGACCGACTCGCAGACGGCCGGGGCCGTCATTACGCCGGCGCTCCAGGTCACCGCGGAGGATGCATCGGGGAGTCCGGTGACCAGCTTCACAGGGAGTGTGACGGTGGCGATCGCGGCTGGAACTGGTATCAGCGGGGCCACGCTCTCGGGCACGACCACAGTGGGGGCGGTGAACGGGGTGGCCACGTTCTCGAATCTCACGATCGACAAGGGCGACTCCTGGTACACGGTGACAGCTAGTGCGACCGGCCTGACGTCCACCAATGCCGCGTTCAGAGTGTTCGCGGGCACCGCGACCGAGCTGGTGTTCAGGGTGCAGCCGAGCACGGCAACGGCCGGGGCGCGGATCACGCCTCAGGTGGAGGTGATCGCCAGGGATGCATTGGGCAACACGGCAACGGGGTTCAGGGGCGATGTGACAGTGGCGATCGGGAGCAATCCCGGCGGCGGCAGCCTGTCCGGCACGAAGACAGTGGCGGCGGTCGCCGGAGTCGCGGCTTTCCCCGGTCTGAGTATCAACCAGGCTGGCGGTGGCTACACCTTGTCGGCCACCGCGCCCGGCCTAACGGCAGCGACGAGTGCCCCGTTCGACATCACCGCTGCGCTGGCCTCGGCGCTCGTGTTCACCGCCCAGCCGGGCAGCACCACGGCGGGCGTGACCATCAATCCCGCCGTCCAGGTCACCGTGCGCGATGCCTCAGGACACACGGCGACGAGTTTCGCGGGCGATGTGACGCTGACGATCACGGCCGGAACCGGCACCAGCGGGGCCACCCTCTCGGGCACGACGACAGTGGCGGCGGTCGCCGGGGTCGCGACCTTCGCCGACCTGAGCATCGCCCAGAGCGGCAGCGCGTACAGCCTGTCGGCCACCGCCACAGGTCTCGCTGGCGCCACCAGCTCCTTCTTCACGATCAACGCCGGTGCGCCGACCCACGTCACGTTCACCCCGCAGCGGATTCCCGGGGACCCCACGGCCCCATGGCCCACGGCGGGCGCGACCATCGCGCCGCCAGTCCCGGTGGTGGCGCGGGATGCGCTGGGGAACGCGGTCGAGACGTTCACCGGCAGCGTGACGGTGGCGATCGAGCACAATCCGGGGGGCGGCTCTCTCTCCGGTACGACGACGGTGGCGGCAGTCGCCGGCGTCGCGACCTTCAATGATCTGAGCATCGACCGCACCGGCACTGGCTACAATTTGCGGGCGACCGCGAGCGGCCTGAGCGCCGACACGAGCCGCGGTTTCATCGTCGCGGCAGGGGCGCCCGCTTATATGGTGTTCACCGTACAGCCGACGACTACGACGGCGGCGGGGACGATGAGACCGGCCGTGCGAGTCACGGCGTTCGATATGCTGGGCAACGTGGCGACAGGGTTCGGGGGTGGTGTGACGCTAGCCATCACCGCGGGAACCGGCACCAGCGGGGCCGCGCTCCTGGGCACGACGACGGTGACGGCGGTCAACGGGGTTGCCATCTTC
>QHTT01000022.1 GCA_003220935.1 Gemmatimonadota bacterium | reverse complement strand
TGCGCGGCGCCCGGGCGACCGCGCCGCATGTCGTGCTGCTCGATCTCTCCATGCCAGGAGCGCGCTTCACGCAGACGATCGAGCACTTCGGGCGGCTCGAGCCGCGCCCCCGCGTGCTCGTGCTCACGATGCACGACGATCCGGCGTACCTGCGGGTCGCGCTCCTGGCGGGCGCGTCCGGCTACATCGTCAAGAAAGCGGCCGACATCGAGCTGTTGACCGCGATCCGCGCGGTCAACCAGGGCCGCTCCTTCGTAGATCTCACGCGTCCGGGCGAACCGGGCCCCCAGGTCCGGCGCGTTTCCCGCGATTCGCCCGCTGCCGGGCAGCCCAGGCCGTTGAGCCCGCGCGAGGCCGAGGTGCTCCGGCTGCTGGCGCAGGGATACACGAACCAGGAAGCCGCCGACCACCTGGCCGTAAGCGTGAAGACCATCGAGACCCACCGCAAGCGCCTGAGTGACAAACTCGGCCTCAAGAGCCGCGCCGAGCTGTTCCGGTTCGCCGTCGAGGTCGGCTTGCTCCAAGGCGAGTAGCCGCCGCAACGCCGCGTGTCGGGGATTTCCCCGATGTTCGCGGCCGTCTTGCTTCGTATTCTTCCAGTTCAAGAGTCATGCCCAAGCCAGCCCTCCCTCGATGATTCGCGCTCTCGATGATTCGCGCTCTCATTGCCGGTCGCACCCGCGTTCATCGTGAGGCCCTCGCCGTGGCTCTGTCGCAAGCTCGCGGTGTGCGTGTGCTGGGAACGGCGTCACATCGTGAAGAGATTCTTGCACGCCTTGTGGAGGCCCCTCCGGACATCGTGCTGGTCGACTTCGCGATGCCCGAGGCGGCGACCATCGTGGCCGAGATCCGGCGCCGGACGCCGAGCGTCAAGGTGGTGGCCATCACGTTAGGCGAGACCGAGGCGGAGGTCATTCAGTTGGCCGAGGCGGGCGTCGCCGGCTATGTGCTGCCGGATGGATCGCTCGACGATCTGATCATTGCGGTGGAGAGCGCAGTGCGGGGAGAGCTGTATTGCCCTCCTCGCGTGGCGTTCACCTTACTCCGCCGTGTGGGAGCGATCGCTCTCGGGAGCGTGACAGCGAGCAAAGAGCAGGCGGCACTCAGCCCCGTCCACGAGCTTACAGGTCGGGAGCGGGAGATCCTGCAACTGGTCGATCAGGGCATGTCCAACAAACAGATCGCCCGCCACTTGGGCATCGAAGTGGCGACGGCCAAGAACCATGTGCACAACATCCTGCAGAAGCTGCACGTGCACAGGCGCATCGACGCGTCCAGCTGGTACCGACAGGGAGGTTTTCATCTCAAGCTCGAGGCCTAAATCGGGATAGCGGACCATGACAACGCCTCGCATGCAGGACAAGCGATTCCGGCAGATGCTCGACGCCGCCCCCGATGCCATGGTCGTGGTCGATCAGGCGGGTAGCGTGGTGGCGCTGAATCGGGAGGCCGAGCGGCTCTTCGGGTGGACCGATGCAGAGGTCCGGGGCGAGCCGTCCAGCCGGCTCATCCCCCAGCGCTTCCAGCAGGTGTACGAGGCCCTCGGGGTGAGCGATGCCGAATCGCCGGAGAGCCCGCCGAAGCGTGCTCCGGTCAGGATCTTCGCCCGACGACGTGACGGCAGCGAGTTCCCAGTGGAAATCCACCGCAGCCCGCTCGGTCCCAGCGAGGACGCCCTATTCTTGGTGACGATGCGCGATCTCACCGAGTGGCGGGACGTTCAGGAGAGCCTGTTCCGGCAGAAGGAGCAGGCCATCGTCGCCCTGGCATCGATCGCGGACGCCGTCATCACGACCGACGTGGCAGGAAGGATCACGTACCTGAACCCCACGGCGGAGCGGCTTACCGGGTGGCGCACCACGGAAGCGCTGGGTCAGCCCGTGGACACCGTTCTCACGCTCGTCAACGACGCGACGCGACAGCCCCTGGAGAGCATCCCGGCTCGCTGTCTCCGCGAGGGGCGCGCGGTAGACCTGACCGATGGCGTGCTGTTGCTGCGCCGCGATGGGACGGAGGTGCCGATCGGCGACTCGGCGGCCCCGCTCCGAGACCGCCACGGGACGACGATCGGGGTGGTGCTGGTCTTTCACGACGTGACGGAGCGGCGGCGCGCCGCCCGCAAACTCTCGCACGAAGCCACGCACGATACCCTGACGGGGCTCGTCGGCCGGAAGGAGTTCGAGGAGCGCCTGGCGCGCGTGCTGGCGGAGGCCGCGGCCGGAGTAGCGGAGCACGCGCTGTGCTACCTGGACCTGGACCGATTCAAGCTCGTGAACGACTCGTGCGGTCACGAAGCCGGGGACGACCTGCTCCGCAAGATCAGCCGCCTGCTGAGCGGTCACGTGCGCAGCCGGGACACGCTCGCACGCCTCGGCGGCGATGAATTCGGTGTCCTACTGGAATACTGTTCCTTGACTAAGGCGGAAGAGATCGCCGGGAAGCTGGAGCGGGCGATCGAAGAGTTCCGCTACGTATGGGCGGAGCGGAGCTTCTCGCTGGGCGTCAGCATCGGCGTCGTCGCGATCACCGCCGCGAGCGGACGCACGGCTGACGTGCTGCGCGCCGCCGACGAAGCCTGCTACGCCGCCAAGGACGCCGGAGGCAACCGCGTCCATGTCGCGCAGCCGGAGGCGGCCCCTGGGGTCCACCAGCAGGTCGAGACCCGACGGATCATGCGTCTCACCCGAGCCGTAGACGAGGGCCAGTTTCAGCTGTACGCTCAGCCGATCGTACCCCTCGCACCGGAGCTTCCGGCACGTCCGCGGTGCGAGATTCTGCTGCGCCTGCCGGACGAGCGGGGAGGGGTGGAGACTGCCGATGCCTTCCTCCCGCAAGCGGAGCGCCATCGCCTGATGCCGGCCATCGACCGATGGGTCGTGCGCCAGACGGCTACCGTATTGGGTCAGTGGCATCGCGACCACCCGGAGTTGGAGCTGCCCCTCTGCTCGATCAACCTCAGCGTTTCCTCACTGGACGATGCGGACCTGATCCCCGCCGTGCGAGAGTACTTGACGCAGCGCCGGCTGCCGCCGGAGGCTCTGTGCTTCGAGATCGCCGAAGCCGCCGCGCTCGGGAACTTTGCGCAACTGGTGCGCCTCATTTCCGAGATCCGGGCGACGGGGTGCGGCGTCGGGCTGGACAACTTCGGCAACAGCCTGGCCTCGTTCGCCCACCTCAAGGCCCTGTCGGTCGACTACGTCAAGATCGGCGGGCATTACGTCCGGGGCGTGGCCGACGACCCCGTGTACGGCACGCTCGTGCGCGCCGTCAACGAGATCGGTCGAATCATGGGCATCACCACGATCGCAGAAGAGGTAGAGAGCGAAACCATTCTGCAAAAGCTGCGCGGCCTTGGGGTGGGGTATGCCCAGGGCCATGCAGTGGCGCCGCCAGCGCCGCTGGTGGACAGGGACGGACAAGTGACACTACCCCACGTTCAACGAACGGGTTGATCTAAATCATGGGCAGGCGAGCGGCGAACTCGACCACGTCGACCGAATGGCCGCCGCGCTCGTTGGCGACCCGACACGCGCCGCGCAGTCGTTCGACCTGCTGGTGCGCGCCGGCCACTCTCCCGCCCGCGTCCGAGTCGTCGTCGACCTGTTCAGGTCGAAGGCCGTCTCAGGGCTGTCGATCGCCTCGCTCGGCTTCTCGTCGTGGCGCACGAGTCTCTCGCCAGAGGAGGCTCTCGACGTCGCATCTGCGGCTGCCGATGACCCCTAGGCAACCGCAGCCGTGGTGACGTTCCTCGGGCACTACCTCCATGATGCGGAAGCCGGGACGCGGAGTCTCTTTCGCGGCCTCGTGCTGCGGGTCCTCGTAAAGGCCTCGCGCAGACGAGAAGCGAAGCACCTTCGATTGGGAATGGGACGAGCTGGCGAAGCTCTACGCCGAGGAGGCGCCGCTGGAGGTCGCCGCGGCTTTGCTGCAGGACATCGCGGCCCGCGAATACGCGCACGACCTAATGCTCGACGAGATTCTCAAACGAGCCTGGGCGGCGGCGCCGGACAAGCGACGTTTCTTCACGGAGGTACTCGCCCCTTGGCTAGACGCCGGGACGAGTGGGGGCTGGTGCGTACGACAGGCGCTTGAACACTTCCCGGTCGAGGAGGTGGGCGTCGACTTCTTGGTCGATTGGGTCGCGGCGAAGCCCGACCCGAGAGCACACAACCTGGCCGACGTTCTTGGCCAGCCGTTGGGCCGTCCGTCCGACCTGCACGCCGCCCTTTTGGAGCGGTTCACCGAGTACGGCGTCGGAGACGTTTTCTTCGGGGGATTCATTTCGGGAACCTGGACAGGGTCGGCCTCCGGTTGGAGCAAAGGGAGATTGGCCGAAGCCAAGAAATGGCTCGAGGACGAGCGGCCGGTGATTCGCGAGTGGGCCAAGCGGGCGGTGGCGAACCTCGAGCAGATCGTCGAGCACGACCTCGTGCGCGATGCGGAGGAGCAGATCCGCCGTCGGTAGGAGCCGTTGAGTGGTGCCAACGGTGGTGCCAACGGGGCCGTCGCTGACCGTCGCTGACTGGTGCGTGCATCCCCTAACGCATTGAAATCACAACGGCCAGCGCTGGCGTGCGCTGGCCGCGTAGGATTACGAATCGAGAGCTCTACCACTGAGCTACGGTGGCGAAGACGCCCCCAAACTTAGCGGGCTGCTGCTCGACACGGTACTCCACCGCCTCCTCGGGAGACCGTCGCTGTCCTAGGCAACCTCGCCGTCGGTACCCTCCCCTCTCCAAGCCTCGACACCTTCGCGCACGATCAACGGCAGCATCGCAAGAGCAGCTACCGGATCCGCCCACCACCAGCCGAGCCCCGCGTTCAGACCCAGACCGAGCAGCGTCGTCGCCGAGAGCCACGCACACACGATGGTCTCGTGCGCGTCGGCCCGCAGTGCCCGGCTCCCGAGACTGCCCGCCACGCGGAGCTTCGCTCGGGCCAGGAGGGGCATCACGATCAATGAAACCGCCGTGAGCACGATCCCCACGACGCTCTCTCCGGGCCGATCGCCGGTCAGCAGCCGACGCCCCGACTCGGCCACGATGTAGACCGCCAGGGCGAGGAGCAGGAGGCCGGCCCACCGCGCCGCGCGCGCCTCGACCGCGGGGCCTAGTTCGCGCGACCCGAGCTCCGCCCGCAGCCGCCACCAGAGCACCACGCCGCTCGTCACCTCGATGACAGAGTCGATCCCGAATCCCGTGAGCGCCACGGAGCCGGCGGCGAGACCGGCGGCGATCGCTATTACGCCCTCGAGCGCGTTGTAGCCGACCGTCACGCCCTCGAGCGCGACCCCTCGGCGAAGTAAAGCGACGCGATTCATTGGCCGTTCAGTCCTCGGCGGCGCCACAGGTAATAGATGACCGGGATGACGATCAAAGTCAGGACCGTGGACGTCACCATCCCGCCCACCATCGGCGCTGCGATCCGCTTCATCACGCTCGCCCCCGCGCCGTGACTCCACAGCGCCGGCACGAGCCCGAGCATGATCGCGAGCACCGTCATGAGCTTGGGCCGAACGCGGTTCACAGCGCCCTGCTCGATGGCCGCTATGAGCGACGCCTCCCGCATCCCGCCTCCTGCATCCCGCGCCTTCCACGCGTGATCCAGGTAGATCAGCATCACGACGCCCGTCTCCGCCGCGACACCCGCCAAGGCGATGAAACCCACAGCCACCGCGGTCGACAGGTTGTAGTCGAGCAGCCACATGATCCACACCCCGCCGACGAGGGCGAACGGCAGCGACAGCATCACAATCGCTGTCTCGGCTACGGTACCGAAGGTGAGATACAGGAGCAGCGCGATGATCCCGAGCGTCAGCGGGACGACGACTCGGAGCCGCGCCTTCACCCGCTCGATCGCCTCATACTGCCCGCTCCAGCGCAGCCAGTAGCCGGTGGGGAGCTTCACCTCGGGCGCCACGACACCCTGAGCGTCGCGCACATAGCTCCCGACGTCCCGTCCCCGCACGTCGATCGACACCTGGTCGTACAGATAGCCGCCCTCGCTCCGGATCATCGGGGGGCCGGGGCTGAACTGAATGTGCGCCACCTGCCCGAGCGGCACCTGCGGGCCGTCCCTGCTCCCGACCAGGAGCCGGCTGATCGTAGTGGGGTCATCCCGGAAGTCACGGGCATAGCGCACCTGCACGGGATAGCGCTCCCGGCCCTCCACGGTGGTCGTGATCTCCTCCCCACCGAGCGCCAGGCTGATCACCTCCTGCGCGTCCCCAGTGGTGAGCCCGTAGCGGGCGAGGGCATCCGCATCCGGACGGATATCCAAGTAGCGCCCCCCAAACGACCGCTCGGCGTAGACGCTCGCCGTGCCCGGCAGTGGCGCGAGCGCGCGCTCGATGTCCTGACCGATGCGCTGGATGGTCTGGAGGTCGGGACCGAAGATCTTGACCGCGAGGGTCGTCCGCACGCCGGTCGACAGCATGTCCGTGCGGTTCTTGATCGGCATCGTCCACGTGTTGACGGCGCCCGTGAGACGCAGCCCCTGATCCATCTCCGAGATCAGGCGATCCTGAGTCATCCCCCGTCGCCACTCCGATTCGGGCTTCAGGTTCACCACGGTCTCGACCATGGACATTGGCGCCCAGTCGGTGGCCGTATTCGCCCGGCCCGCCTTGCCCCACACCGACGCGACCTCGGGGAACGTCATGAGGATCGAGTCTTCCACATGGAGCAGGCGCCGTTGCGTGGTGAGGGACACCGCTGGCAGGGTGTTGGGCATGTACATCAGCGATCCTTCGTTCAACGGCGGCATGAACTCGCTGCCGAGACCCGCTAACGGAAGGAGCGTCAGCACCAGGACGCCCACCGCACCGCCCAGCACGAGCCACCGGGCCCCGATCGCCCAGCGGAGCACCGGGCGGTACACCCTGATCGCCCAGCGGTTGAGGGGGTTCTCCGCCTCCGCACGGATCTTCCCCTTGACGAACCACCCCATGAGTGCGGGCACGAGCGTCACCGAGAGCAGCGCCGCGGCCGCCATCGCGAAGGTCTTGGTGAGCGCGAGCGGCCGGAACAGCCGCCCTTCCTGGTCCTCCAGCGTGAACACCGGCAGGAACGAGAGCGTGATGATGAGCAGCGACATGAACAGCGCCGGCCCCACCTCGCGCGCGGCGGCGAACACGCGCTCCCAGTGCGGCCGGTCCGGCTCGTGCTCGAAGTGCTTGTGGAGATTCTCCAGCATCACGATCGCGGCGTCGATCATGGCGCCGATCGCGATCGCGAGCCCGCCGAGACTCATGATATTGCCGTTGATGCCGAGCCAGCGGGTGACCGCGAGCGACACCAGAATGCCGAGCGGCAGCGTGGCGATCGCCACGAGGGCGCTGCGCGCGTGCAGCAGGAACACCGCGCACACGAGCGCCACGATCAGGGACTCCTCGAGCAGCGTGCGCCACAGTGTCTTGATGGACCCGTGGATCAGGTCCGAGCGGTCGTACGTCGGTACGATTCGGACGCCGGCCGGCAGCGCGGGCGCGATCTCGGCGATCCGCTGCTTCACGCCGTCGATCACTCTGAGTGCGTTCTCCCCATAGCGCATCACCACGACCCCACCGACGGCCTCTCCTCTTCCATCCCGCTCGGCGATCCCGAGCCGCAGGTCGGGCCCGATCGTCACCCGGGCCACATCGCCGACCCGTACCGGGCGCCCATCCTTTCCGACGCCGACCGCGACCTTCTCGATGTCACCGACCCCACGGAAGTAGCCGAGCCCGCGGATCGCGTAATCCGAGCCCGCGACCTCCACCGTGCGCGCCCCCACATCCTGGTTGGCCCCGCGCACGGCCACGATGACCTCGCGCGCCGTTACGCCGTAGCCGAGGAGCCGGGCCGGGTCGAGCAGAACCTGGTACTGGCGCACGAAGCCGCCCAGACTCGCGACCTCGGCTACGCCCGGCACGGACTGCAGGGCGTACCGCACCTGAAAGTCCTGGATCGAGCGGAGCCGGTCGGGCGCGTAGCCGGGACCCTCGAGGGCGTACTGATAGACCCAGCCTACGCCGGTGGCGTCCGGTCCGAGCCGGGTCTTGGCGCCGGCGGGGAGCCGGCTCTGGATCGCGTTCAGGTACTCGAGCACCCGCGAGCGGGCCCAATAGAGATCGGTCCGGTCCTGGAAGATCACGTACACGAAGGACGAGCTGAACATTGACTGCCCGCGCACGACTTTCACCTTGGGGACGGCAAGGAACGTGGTGAGTAACGGATAGGTCACCTGGTCCTCGACGACTTGGGGCGCCTGGCCCGGGTAGTCGGTGTAGACGATCACTTGCGTATCCGAGAGATCCGGGATCGCATCCACCGGCATCGTGCGGAGCAGGAACACGCCAGCCACGAGCACGAAGATCGCGCCGAGCGCCACGAGCTCGCGGCGCTTGATGGACCACGCGATGAGCTTTTCGATCATTGCCTCTTCCCCCTTCCCCCTTCCCCCTTCCCCGTCTGCATCCCGCCCATGTTCAGGCCCATCCCCATCTGGAGCATGAGTCCCTGAATCGCCGCGGCGAGGTTCGACTCGGAGTCGAGCAGGAACGTCGCCGAGGCCACGACTTCGTCGCCCGGCTTCAGGCCCTCGACGATCTCGACGAGCGAGTCGCCCCGGAGCCCCACGCGAACATCCCGGGGCATGAACCGGCCGTCGCCGCGGTTCACGAAGACGATGTCCTTCGTCCCCGTGGGCAGCACCGCCTCGAGCGGGACACTCACACCCCGCCGGCCCGCCGTCGCGAGCGCCGCCGTCGCGTACATTCCCGGGCGCAAGGCGCCGTCGCCGTTCTCTACCGCCACGCGGGCCGTCAGCGTGCGGGTCTTCTCGTCGAGCTGCGGGTAGATGAACGTCACGCTGCCGCGAAACGTCCGTCCTGAGAGCGCGTCCACGGTGGTCGTGGCCGCGGTGCCGACGCGGACGGATGCCGCGTCCTGCTCGAAGATCGCGACGTCCACCCACAGCACTCGGGCGTCGGCGATCTGGAACAGATTGTCCCCGGCCTTCACCGCTTGGCCTTCGATGACCATCTTCTCCGTGACTGCGCCGCTCCGCGGGGCACGCAGCAACAGCGTGCGCGTCACACTTCCTCTCGTCTCGAGGCTGTCGATTTGATCGGACGGGATGTCCCACAGGGCGAGGCGGCTCCGGGCGCTGGCCGCGAGCGTGTCGTCCTTTAGTCGCCGCGCCAAGAGGTATTCCGCCTGAGCACTCACCAGATCGGGCGAGTAGAGCGCCAGCAGCGGGTCGCCTTGCTCGACACGCTTACCGATGCACGCCCACCGCTCGGATGGAGGACCGGACCGGCCGGTCGCTCGCCCGCGCGAACGTGATGCCAAGTCGCTCGGCTTCAGTGCGGCTCACCGGAACGCCCGACGTGTCAGCGCCGGCCGCCGGCATCCCTGGCATCCCCTGCATGTCCTTCATGCCTGCCACCTCGTCGCTTCGAGCCGGCTTTCTCTGGCATCCGGTCAGCGTCACGGCGGCGACGACCAGGCTAATGAAGATTCGTTTCACGGCTGCGTCTCCCCTGCGGTCAACTGCCGCAGCATGACAAGTTGAGACTGGTAGTCCGCCGCCACCGCGACCGCTTCCAGCTCGGCCCGGTACCGCGCATCCTCGACCGACAGCAGGGTCAGGAATTCGGCGCGACCGACCTGATAGCTCCGCAGCACCGATTCGACTGTTCCCCGCGCATTGGGCAGGACGCCGTCCACGAGGAGCGCGAGGCGCTGCTGGGACGCCTGGACTCGGGCGGCGGTTTCGGTGACCTCGCGACTGAGCTGGAGCTCCGTGTCGCGCAGCGAAGCCGCGGCCCCAGTTGAATCCACGCGCGCCGCATCCGCGAGCCGGTGCTGTTTGCGCCACGCCCACACCGGAAGGCGCAGGCCTACGAAGGCGGAGAAGAAGTCCGGAAAGTTGAAGTTGAACGCCCGTGGTCGGTAACCGTAGCGCAGCGTCAAGGTGAAGTCGGGTCGGGCGCCGAGACGCTCGACCTGAATTGTGCGCGTCGCCACGTCGACTGCCGCCCGGCGAGCGGCGAGCCGGGGATGGGTTGCGAGGGCCAGGGCCACGAGCGAGTCGGTGGCAAGCTGGGGCACAACCCCGGCATGCACTGCAGCCGGGTCGATCCGTATGACCGGGACCGTGGCTCCGGGTGCGCGGTTCCGCAGCGCATTCACCGCCGCGAGCGCGGCGACTCGCTCGCTCTCCAATGCGAACTCCTCGGACCGCAGGCGATCGCGGGCCAGCTTTGCCTGGAGGGGATCGCTTTGCGGCGCGGCGCCCGTCGCATAGCGCGTCGTGCTGAGCTGGACGGCGGCGTCGAGCAGGTCCCGCTGGTGGCGCAGCGTCTCCAGCGCCGTCATGGCGTAGCCAAGCCGGTAGTAGGCGACCGCCATCGCGGTCGTAACGTCCCGGCGTAGGGTGCCTTCTTCTGCCCTAGCGCCGGCGGCGGCCCCGCGCACGACCCCCGAGCGCGCGCCTAACGCGCCGGGCCAAGGAATCTCCTGGCTCAGCTCCACGTCCGCCTCGGTGAAGTCGCTTTGGTTGAACTGGAAGTGCGGCAGCACCAGATCCATCACGCCTAGCGTCAGCATCGGATCCGGCAGCGTGCCGGCTGGCCGGATGCGGAGCGTGGCGGCTCGAACTGCTGCTTGCCGCTGCGCGACTGTCGGGTTGCGCGCGAGCGCTTCGGCGACCAACGACGGTAGAGTCGAGTCGCCAACGACGGACACCGGCGAGCCCTGCCCGAATGCAGGACTGGCGCCCGCGATAACGAGCGAGCTCGCGGCTAGAATCAGTTGTCGGACTTGCAGGCACACTACGCTTGGGAGAGGCTAGGCTTGGGGAGGCGCAGGGAGTGGCGGTTGCGGGTCGGCGGGGGCGAACGTCGATACGCCCGAGACGACGATGTGAGATTCTCCTGCTGAAACGGAAACTGCTGCGCCAAGCGCAACCACTGCGGGCGCCGTGATCGCGCAGAACGCTGAATTGGCGCACGGGGTTGCGTGGGTCGTAGCATTCACGGCCGGCCCAGACGGGTGGGACGCCATCTGTTGGTCGCAGTTCGCCGGCGTTGCTCGTTGGACTTGGTCACACAGGAGCGGCAGGCCAACCGGCAATATCTGGCCGCTCCACAGCAGCGTGGCGACAAGTCTCAGTAACGTGAGTTTCATGCGCGTTGTGCAATATACTACCAAGCCGCCGGCGGAGTCACGCCTCCTCAGTCTGCCGGGGCGGGCATCGGCTCGACCCATACGAGCACAAGACGCAGCAGTCGCCAGGTTTCGGCCGGAGAAGCTTTCGGCACCGGCCACCTCGATCCTGGCACGTGGCCGTTCGAATCGGCTCGCGTCGCGCCGGTCTCTACACTCTTTCTACAGGGCTTCGGTCGGGCATGTTAAGGCCGCCAGCGCGGCCGTATGTCGATCCACGTCGGGCGGTAGGTCAAACGAGTCTGGTTGCTGCCATCGGCATTCATTTCATAAATCTCGACATTTCCATCTCTGTTCGATGTGAACACGATTTTAGTCCCGTCGTGTGACCAGGAAGGGCCCCCGGCGCCTGTCGAATCATTCGTCAGCCGGAGGGGCGCGCTGCCATCCGGATTCATGATCCAGACTTGACTGTGGGTGGTCTCCCGGCGCGAGGAGAATGCGATCTTGGTGCCGTCCGGTGACCATGCGGGTGAGCCATCTTCCGTCGTGCTGTCGCCCAAGGAGGTGAGGCCTGTCCCATCGGCGCTAATGACGAATAGGTGACCGGAGATCCGCGAGCTCGCGGCGCGTGTCGAGAAGAAGACAATACGACCGTCCGGCGACCAGGAGGGATCGGCCTCGATCCCGGAACCGGCGACGAGGGGTGTGATGGCGCTGCCGTCCGCATTCATGACATACAGATCGTTGTTTGAAATGAGGGCAATCTTCCCGCCGTCGGGAGACCACGCCGGCTGCATCTCGCTCCGCGACGTGAAGGTCAGCCGACTCAGCTGGCTGCCATCGACGTTCATGACGTAGAGGTGCCAGCGCCCGGTCGTATCACGACCGGCGGAACTGAAAATGATCTTGGACCCATCGGACGACCACGCCGGTTCGTGGTTTATCGCCACGTGCTGCGTGAGATTCACAACATGAGTACCGTCAGAATTCATCACATACACGTCGAACTCGTTGGGTACGGTGTCGGACGACTTGCTCATGAACACAAATGTTGGAGATCCGCCATGGCCGGTACCTTCCCCGCAGGCGAGCAGAATCAGCAGAGGCCCGAGACGCTTGATCATGGCGACCTCAGTGCAGCGTAACTGGGGTAGTCGAATTCCCACTGTCCGCACCTGCCGAGGGCGTCCTCAGAACAGCCACGCCGCCTTGCTGATCAGCGGATTTGTCGTTGGACCGTTCATGCCTGCAACATGTCCTCTTCGGTCCAATACTGCCAACACGCGGTCTCGGTAGCCCGATCGCGGCCAGACGTAGAAGTGCCCAGCCGACCCTCACATCGACTTGAGATGTGGGGCTCTTCCTTTGCTGTTCGCTCGCAGCCCCCACTCCCCCGCCACACCCTGCATCACCAGCCGGCGGAAGATGGCGTCCACCTCTTCCGGCGGAAGCTTCGCGCCCTGGTCGAGCCACCACGTCAAGACGGCCATGAAGGCCCCCGCGATGTACTGGACCGCAAGATCGCGTTGCGCCGGCGTGCCCTTGAAGGCGAGCGCCCTCATGTCAACGTCCACGAGGGCCGCGATCATGGACTGAATGCGCTGCAGCACTAACGCACCGCTGTCTCGCCCTACGATCGCCGACCACACCGGGAGATGACTGCGCGCGTGCTCGAGCATCGCGAGGCTGAAGCCGAGACTCCCCGGGGCCTGTCGTTGCCGTTCGCTGAGGGAATTCCGCAGGTCTTCGAGCCGGCTGGTGAGCAGCGTCTCCTTGTCGGCGAAATGCGCGTAGAACGTGGCCCGGCCGACGTTCGCGCGGTCGATGATATCCTGAACGGTCGTGGCTTCGTACCCCTTCTCGATCATCATCGAGATCAAGGCGTCCTGCAGGAGTTGGCGGGTGCGTTGGACCCGCCGGTCGGTCGATCTCTTCACCGTGTCGCCTCATTCCCGAACAGCCGAGCCGCCGGTGTCCTGAACTGAACGAAGTGGGCGTCGCTGTTCGAAATCGTACGCTTCGCCGCTTGGTGTCGGTTGCCTACCGCTGATACTAGACACAATGTTCTTTAGCGAACAGTATGTCAAGTACGGAATGCAATGTTCACGAACAAGGATGCAGCCGACGTCCCAGAACACGGAGGACACATGCAAGAGGCAGCGCGCCGGTCGCTCATCAGCGTCACGCTCACGGCGGTGATGATCACCGCCAATCACCTCTACGTGCTCGGACCGAAGGCGTTCGGTCTCGGAGCGGTGCTCCTCGTCGGTCCCGCGGCGCTGCTCTGGTGGTTTCGCAACACCCGGAGCTCCGTCGCCTTCGCCGGCTACCTGTTCATGAATCTCTGGATCGTCGTGGGCTTCGGCCTGATTAAGGGCCTTTGGGGAATCACGCTCCCGCTTTATCTCGGCACCGGCCTCGCCGCCGTGTCCGCCGCCTATCCCAAGCCGATGCTCGGGCCCTACGGCTTCGAGGCGAGCGGCATCCTGATGTTCATCGGCAGCCTATTCGTCGCGTACTATGCTTTCCAGCTCCTCAGGGCGAAGCGGGGTGTTCTTGTCCTGCCCAGAGGCCTGGCGCGGCCCAGTGCTCTCCTGGCCGCCGCGGGGCTGGTCGCCGCGTTCGTGCTCGTGGACCGGGACCGCTGGGCTGCGCCCGTGGGCGGCGTCGTCAAGATCGGCGTCATCGTCCCGACTGGGGGGCCGTACGCCATCCTCGGCAACTCGTTTCTCAAGGCGGTCCAGATGGCGAAGGACGATTTGCGGGGAACCAAGTACCAGTATCAACTCGTCCTGGTCGACATCGGCACGGACGAAAGCACGGCGCGAGTGGCGATCGAGCGAGCGCTTCGCGTCGATCGGGTCGACGCCATCGTTGGCGGCATCTCGCGCTTCGGGCTGCTGACGAAGCCCTTGGCAAGCGCAGCGCGGATCCCGCAGACGTGCGTGTGCAGCGTCACCTCGATTGGCGACGGCGCGTACAACTTCACGAACATTCCGACGCCCGAGGCCGAGGCCCTGCTGTGGGTTCGAGAGGCCGAGCGGCGCGGGATCCGAAGGATCTCGTTGCTCACCCGTGACTATCCGAGCATCCAGGGGCACGTGGCGGCGGTGAAGGCGGAGGCTACGCGCGTTGGCCTCTCCGTCTCGTACGACTACGTCTTCCCGGATTCGGTGACCGACTTTCGGACGCGAATCGCCGAGGCCCGAGCATCGAACCCCGACGTCTACTATGTCGAAGCCTTCAGCCCCCAGCTGGAAATCCTCGGCCGGCAGCTGTCGGACGCGAAGATCCACAACATCGCATCTGTCGTAGCGCCGTCGATCAGTGAGCACCGGGAGCTCTTTGAGGGCACCTGGTACACCGACAGCAATCTCCGGGATCTCGCGTTCCGAACACGCTTCGAGGAGAAGTAT
>QHTT01000021.1 GCA_003220935.1 Gemmatimonadota bacterium | reverse complement strand
TGGCCGAGTGGGTGCGTGTGCCATGCCGTCCGGGCACCGGGCTCGAACGTGACGCTGGCGCCCGCCACGCGCGCCGGATCAGGGGCCTGGAACAACGGGTCGACACGTACAGTGCCGGTGAACCACTCAGCAGGTCCTCTGCCGGAGGGCTGTGAGCCACCTCGCTTGATATCCATGCGGCCAATCGTAGCGGGACCGCGCACGCCTGTGTAGCCGGGAAAATCGAGAAGGGTTTGTGAGTATTATTCACAAATGGTGCGCGACCAGTTGAGCGTTCTCTCCGCGTTTCTGACCGTCGCCGAGGAACGGAGCTTTACGCGCGCGGCGACGCGTCTTGGGGTGTCTACCTCCGCATTAAGCCACGCCATTCGGGGGTTGGAGGAACGATTTGGCGTGCGCCTGCTGGCGCGAACGACGCGCAGCGTCGCCCCGACACATGCCGGAGAGCAGCTCCTCGCGCGTCTGCGCCCGGCGCTCGGCGACATTCGGGGAGCGCTGGACCTGATTTCCGGCCTGCGGGACCGGCCGTCGGGACGCGTGCGTTTAGTAGTGTCGCCCATTGCCGCGACGACGGTCCTCGCACCGAAGCTGGGACAATTTGCGCGCGACTACCCGGACGTCGTGCTCGATGTGACGACCGACGAGAGTCGCATCGACCTCGTCGCCGCGGGCTTCGACGCTGGCATTCATTTCGGGGAATTCATCGAACGGGACATGATCACGTTCCGCGTATCCAAGGATCACCGGCCAGCCATCGTGGGTTCGCCCCGCTATTTCGAGTCGCACGAGAAGCCGGGGCACCCGCGTGACCTGACAAGCCACCGCTGCATCAACTTTCGACACGGATCCGCCGGCGTGTACCGGTGGGAGTTCGACAAGGGCGAGCAGTCCCTCACCGTCGCGGTGAACGGACCCCTGATCGTCGATGACGTGGAGATCATGGTCCGTGCGGCGCTCGATGGCGTGGGTCTGGCGTTCATGTCGGAGGACCGCGCCGCGCCGCACCTCGCGAGCGGGGAGCTCGTGCGCGTGCTGGAAGATTGGTGCCCGCCGTTCCCCGGCTTCTTCCTTTACTATCCTCGTCAGCGGCAGCTACCAGCGGCACTCGCGGCGCTCATCGAAGAGTTGCGTATGTAGCTGTACCGATCACCCTCGGCTACGGTACCCTTGCCTTCGGTGGTGCCGCGGGTAGTTTCAGCCGCAGCCGTTTGCCCTTCGAGGTATCATCGTGGGGTAGCACGCTCTGAGAGAACCGCGTCCCCCCCGCCGGCTGCATATCGCGTCCGGTCTCACATTGCCCAGCGCCGCTCCCCCCCATCTCACGACGTTCCGCGTCGCGACCAACCTTGCGTCCAGAGGAAGGGAACCATGAGTACCCGCCACCCTCTTCTCCCTCTGCTGCTCACGGCCGGTTGCTTGAGCTGCGGTCAGGACGGACCGACGCCTCTCGAGAATCGCGCACCCCTCTTCTCAGCGGTCCACCCGTCGGGCGCCTCCTTGATCGTGGACGACGACGGGGCGCAGTGCTCAGACGCGCAGTTCACGAGCATCCAGGCAGCCGTGGATGCGGCCGCGCCTGGCGATCGCATCCTCGTGTGCACGGGCACGTATCTTGAGCAGGTGACCGTATCGACGAACGACGTCCGCATCCACGCTCAGAACAAGGCGGGCCCCTATGGTCGTGGACGCCGCGCCTCCGTGGTGGTGGACGCCCACGGTCACGACTTCGGCTTCCGGGTTCTCAATGCTTCTGGCGTGATGATCGAGGGGTTCGACGTCGAGCACGCGCACGAGGCCGACATCTTCCTGAGCGGCGCCAGTGCCACGACTATCCGGAGCAACGTCACGACTGGCGCCGGGCATGACGGCATCGAGCTAGTCGGTTCGCATGACAATGTGATCGAGCACAACGTCTCGATCGACAACCCCGCCGTCAACGCGTGCGGCATTAACGTCGCGGGCGGCTCGCTGCGCAACGTCGTGCGCCACAACCGTCTCGTGAACAATGAGTGGGGGATTCAGATCTCGGGCGGGACCACGGCCGACAACGTGATCGCCCGCAACGTGTCCCTCGGGAATCGCGGGAACGGCATCCGCAACGTCGGTGGGGCGTCGGGGACCCTCATCGAACAGAACCGCGCCTCCAGTAACGGCTCCACGCCCAGCGCCTCGACGACGGGCACGACCAACGCCGGAATCCACGTCGCCAGCGGCACCAACATCGTCGTGAGGGACAACCAGGCGCTCGACAACCTCGCGGTGGACCTGCGCAGCGAGGCGGGCAGTGGGGCGACCTTCGCCGGCAACCACTGTCGCACGTCGTCGCCGTCGGGGCTGTGCGAGCGTAGCAGGCCGTCGACCTCGCCGTAGCCGCGGCGGGTTGGCCTACCCGAGGGCGGGGATCCGGCGCTGGACGCGATTCAGAGCCTGGTTGCGAGATCAAGCAAGCCGATGGCCACACAGCGATCGATGTTCAAGTCCGCGCGAGGCCAGGCCCTTGATCTGGCCGCCTACGACGCCACACTCGCGCTTTGGCCGGTCCGCCGTGGAGTCGTTCGACGTGCCCATCACAGGAGGACACTTGTACAAATCACTGCTGCTTTCCATCAACGCACTCTGCGCCTCGATCGCGTGGACGCAGTCACCACCTTCGGCACAAAGCAAGCTCTCGGTGCACTGGGAAGAACTGACCGCGGCCGACTTCCGCGACGCCATCGCGCGTGCGCAAGGCACGTGCCTGCTCCCATTCGGCATCCTGGAGAAGCACGGGCCGCATCTGCCGTTGGGAAACGATCTGCTCAACGTGCGATACGTGGCGCTCAATGCCGCTCAGCAGGAATACGCCATCGTCTTTCCCGAGTACTATTTCGGGCAAATTTTTGAAGCGAAACATCAACCAGGCACGGTGGCGTACAGCGCGCGACTGCAGCACGAGCTGCTGCAGGAGACGACCGACGAGATGGCCCGCAATGGCTGTAAGAGGGTCATCATCGTGAACGGTCACGGCGGCAACAACAGCCTGCTGCCGTACTTCGCGCAGTCGCAGCTCGAGACGCCCCACGACTACGTCGTGTACGTGCTGGGCATCATGCGCAGCGCGCAGGGCGAGCCGAAGCACAAGACGAATCCCGCGACCGATATGCACGCGGGCGAGAGCGAAACGTCCGTGAGTCTAATCGCCCGGCCCGACCTCGCGCACCTGGATCGTGCGCCGCAGGAATCGGGTGCCGATCAGGCGCGCCTAGCGGCGCTGCCGGAAGGCTTGTACACCGGCATCTGGTGGTACGCGCGCTTCCCGAATCACTATGCCGGCGACGGCGCCGCCGCAACGCGCGAGCTCGGCGAGTTCGAGGCGAGGACGTGGATCAACGGGATCGTGCAGGCGATCCGCGCGGTCAAAGCCGACCGGGAGAGCCTGCGATTGCAAAATGAGTTCTACGAGCGGAGCAAGCATCCGCTGGAAACGCCGCAGTAATCAGCGGCCTTTCTTCCCATGGCCTTTCAAGATCCGCACGATCGCAACTATGGTGTTCCAATTCCGTGTCGTCGCCGGCACGCCGAACAGTTTGTCGATCTGGCCAAGATAGCCGATCGTTTTCATGTGACGACGGTACACTCCGAAGACGAATCGGTTTTTCGACCCGATGACTCGCACCAACCACCTCCCACTTGGGGGAAGGGTGATTGGAATGGAAGCCTGGCCGCGCCGGGCGTTCGAAAGAATGCTCACGAATCGCACAACATCAGGGCGTGACGGCTCCGTTCCAAACGGATGCTCCGGCTCCAGACGGATAAGCTCGCGGCCGTCGCAGAGCACGACTACCGCTGCGAACGGTAGCTTCCGGAGCAATGCGGCACGGAACGTCGCTCGAGATCCCGGTTTGCGAACGACAAACGTGCCTGCGGCACCCACATTCACGACATCATAGTCGCGCAGTTGTCTTGCGAGGATGCTGGGGCGAAACGTCCTGTGCCCGCCAACATTGACACCCCGGAGGAAAACCACGAGAGCCATACCGGGATAAAGAAAAGGCGGGCGCGCTACGCCACCAGGTGCTCGGTCGACCGCGGATCGACGAAACACGAAATTCTGGGTCGCAATGGGGTTCAAGGGGTCGCGGGCGTCCCGTTGAGGCCGGAGCGACACCCCGCGGTGACGGCGTATAACCGGCGGGGGTACGCCCGCAGCTTCGTGGACCAGGCCGGCACAGTGGCGCGCGCGGACCGCCGCTGGACCTACTCGGCGTCCTTCATCCGCGAACTCGCCGGGCCGGTGTGGGAGGTGGGCCTGGCGTACGCGTTCGAGGATAACCGGTCGAACGACGCGTACGCGGTCTATCGGGCGCGCCGGGTCGAGGCCACGGTGCGGCGACGGTGGTGACCCGTCGCGCCAGTTAGCCGGTGCGAAGATGACGGCGGTCGGCGGTGTCCCGCCCGTATCGCCGTGCAGCCGGTCCAACCCCCCCGTTCTCGCGTGCAATGAAGCCTCCACGGCCGTCACTTCCTTCCACGCTGACGCGCATAGTGGAGGCCCACCACACCGCTCGGATACGGTGTCGCGGACCGCAAGGCGAACGTCGCATGCACCCCGCTGGGCAGCACTCGCTTGCCGGCCGTGAACTTGGGCATCGGATGAGCCTTCGTGTTCAGGGTGACGGTCTACTCTGCTCTGACGACGGACGGGCAGGCAGGATATCGACAACAACCCTCTAGGCTTCGGTGGGGGGTGTCTCCATTCCTGGAATCCCTAGGGGTCGCCCGCGTGGACCGCTCGGAGCAGGTCCTTGGCTTGGTGCTGCAGCTGGTCCAGGTCAGGGAGGCGATTCCGCGGTTCATCCTGCCCGCGATAAGCTGAAGCGCGACCACGACACCATTCAACGGGAGGCTTTGCATGCGTACGGCCGTTGTCCTCGCCCTGCGTAGTCGTCAGTTCGGCGGCCGAGCGGTCCATATTCACTCAAGCCGACACCTTTCCCTTCCGTCGACGTTGGCGGGCGACTTGCTCTGCTAGAAACACCTTCATCAACGATTGGTACGGGACGTCGCGTTCGTTGGCCAGGGCCTTGAGCTCCTCGAGCAGCGGGACCGGCAGACGAATCGAAATAGCCGCCGTGGACGGTCGAAGGTCTGGCAAGCTGGGTCGAACCGCCCTGCTCCAGTCGAAGTAGTCGGCGGTGTCGTGCTTTGCCCAGAACCGGCGCTCCTCATCCTCGTTTGCGAAGCGCGGCAGCGACTGCCTAGCCGCTCTCTTAGCCTTGGTCATAGATCCTCCGTTCTCGTCGACTCATATCCCGCGCTGAGATGACTCGGATCAGAGTCTCACGGATCGTGAAGACGACTGCGAGCCGGCGCGCCGCGTTGGTTTGTCCCAAGGCCGCGTAACGTGGCTCGCGCTGCGAGTGTTCGATGTCTGGCGCCACCAGGAGTGGGCGGTTGAAGAACACCTGCTCGCACTCTCCCTGGGAGACCTGGTGCAAGTCCCGGTTCTTGTCGGCGTTGCCGGCGTCCCACTGAAAACCGGTGCATTGAGCCAGGTCGTCGGGAAAGCCGGGCACCTCCATGTATATGCTGAATATATACGCGTGTCAAGCGCCGGCCGCTGCGCACGCAGCGGCCACAATCCCGGCACCTGGACTTCTTCGCTCTACGGCCACCACCCCTGCGTATTCCTACTGGCCCCATCGCCGTCGCCAGCGCTCCAGTGCCGCATCGCCGTTCACGAGCCCTACCGCGTGCAGTCTCCGTTCCAGCGTCCTGGGAAGCGTTACCCCAGGACGCAACAACGCACTTCAGCACGATTCTCAACTCGGCGGCGCACTCCCCGCCGCCGGATCTGGTCCCAGGGACATTGCGAGCTTCATTGCGTAGAACAGGGCCCGCCCACCCAGGCTCTCGAGCTCGCGGTGGTCCGCCTTCGAAATCAGGCCCATCGTCCGTGCTATCTCGAGGTGATAGGAGATTTCCGATAGCGCGCTGAGTGTGCGGTCAACGCACGCGGCGAACATGCGGCGATGGCGGAAACCTGCGCCTCGCGCGACACGGCTGGACGCGATCAATGCGGCGGCCCAGAGCTGCCCCGCAAGCTCTGCATCGCGCTCCGCTAGCTTCTCGCTTACGCGATGCACCGCCAAGGTCAGTTGATGACAAGCCTTGAACGCGTCGAGGTCTTGGTACGACGACATGCCCGAAGATGTCACGAGCCTTCCGCAACAGCGCCATCCATATTCCGCAAGCCGCATCAAGAAAACGCGGCTGTCGCGAACTTGCGCCGCTCGGCCGTGTGCGAGCGCAGGTCGGCCGCCGTCTTGATGACGGCCAGGAGCACGAGCGCGGGGAGCGGGGACCCGACAGCCATGACGATCCAGCCGCCGAACAGCACCGTGAGGTGCAGTACCATCACCCGGCTGTAGGGCTGTATCATCAGGGCGTTGAGGGAGGCGCGCTGGTATTCTCCGTTCCCGAGGTAGTTCCAGTAAAACGAGAGTCCATGGCTCACCACCAGGCTGACCACGGCCCAGCCCAGGTGGTTGGCGCGGATGGCCGGTGGGACCGTCCCGAGCAGGTCGAAGGGCGCAGTTCCCTTGGGACCGAACAGCGCTACCACCAGCACGCCGTGGACGTACGTGAACATGCCGAAGTGCACCACGAAGAACGGGATGAGGAACAGCTTCCCCGCCCAGTACGCCGGTTCGCGCGGCTGGGCGAGGAGCAGTCGGGCCACGTTGAACCCACCCACGACGACGTTCTCCAACCAGTACAGCAGCACCAAGGGGAACACCGTCCAGCCGAGCAACAGGACACCCGCGATTGGCAGGGCGTTCGCCAGGAGGAGGACCACCAGGGACGGAGTCAGGCGAGACTCAGAGCCTGAACAGGTAGCTCAACTTGAGGAAGAAGGCGTCGTTCGTGCGCGCGAGCCGCCGGAACCGGAAGGCGTCCTCGTCCACCATGTTGCTGCCGTACCCGGCGAACACCACGGTCCCCGGGACCGGTTGATAGCTCAGCAACACGTCGGCGTGGAAGAGATTGTTGCGCGACGCGGCCGAGCGCGTCACGCCGCCCGGTCCCGCGATGAGAATCGGCGCCCCGGTCCGTGAGTCGTCCCGCAGCGAGTCTGTCTTGTCCTGGGTATACTGGCCGACCACCCGGACGAACAGCGGCCGCGAGAGCTGATATTCGAGCTTAGCTCGGAGCACGCGGCCGACGTTCACCAGGCTGCCGTCGGTGCGGCGATTCACCTGCTGCCAGTAATAGCTGACGGTGTTGCGCAGCCGTTCCGTGGGGCGGTACGACACGTCCATGCTTAGCAGCAGCAAATCAGCCGAGGCCCACTCGAAGAAATTCTCATCGTGGCCCTGCAGGAAATACCCGCCGCCACTGAAGTGCTTCCACTGGGGCGTCCCGATCTGGACGATGTATTCGCCGTTCGCGATCGTCGGCTGTCCCGTGAACGCCACCGTATCGAGGCCGCCGCCGGCGCGTGGTACTTCGAGACGATAGCCGGCATAGAGGGCGGAATCGTAGCCGAACGATTCCACGAAATATCCCGCGCCGACGTTCCACCCGCCGCGCAGCGCCGCGTTGCCGTTGAAGTGCAGCTTCTTGTCCTGCAGGTGGCGCCCGTGGATGAAGTTCTGATACTGCCAGATGCCGTCCACCACGATGTCACCCGTGAACCGCTGCAGCCACGCCCTGGGCCTGCCATAGGTCGTATAGCTCGGGTCGACGTACGAGTGCACGATCCCCGCCCGGCCAATGAATCCGCTCGCGTCGCGAAACTCGTCCGAGATGCCGGCGAACAGGCTGCGCAGACCCCAGATGCGATGCTGCACCGTGAACTGGCCCAGCCACAGTGGCGCGGTCGTGGTCACGCCCCCGACCCGCGTGCGGCTGCCCGCGAGCTGCAGGTTGAGCCCGTAGATCTCCTTGAAGACGAGCCGGCTGTCGACCTCCGCGACGCGGTTGTAGTCGCCGCCCTCGATTCGATCGGTGTACGCGAGGCCGACGCGCGAGCCTCGGCCGAGGCTCCGTTGCGCCCGCAGGATCGTGTAAATGGGATTCTCCGAGCCCGTCGCCGACGCAAACTTCTGGTCGACCGCAGAGAGCAGGCCGATGTCGGTGCCGAAGCTCGTGCCGGTGAGTTTGACCGCCGCGACCGGCTGGACGATGCGCCGCGTATAGATCAGGTTCTGCGGCACCTGAAACAGCTCGCTCCCCTCCAGAAAGAACGGCCGCTTTTCCGGAAAGAACAGCGCCTGCCGCGGATCGAACGCGAGCTGGCCTGCGTCCGACTCGACCTGCGAAAAATCCGGCTTGATCGTGCCGTTGAGCGTGAGGTTGTCCGAGACCCCCCAGCGGATGTTGCCGCCCACCTGCGGGTCTCCCAGGTCGTACTGGTAGCCGCCGGGGGTGGGAGCACCACTCGCCTTCCCGGTCGCCTCCGGATTCAAGTCCATGACGAGGCCGCGATGCATACCGCTCAGGCCGACCAGGTTGCCCGCTTGCCCGATGAACGTCGCGCTCGCGCGGCGTGCCGGAAACCAGGAGTCCTCGACGCCCGAGTGCTTGACCTCGCGCACGATGTTCAGCCGCCAGTCCTGCGGCTGGCGCGGTTGGTAGCGGATGCTCTTGAACGGAATGCGCACCTCGACTTCGTATCCCCAATCGGTGACGCGCCCGCGCGATTGAAACACGAAGTCGGGGCTCAGGTCGGGTTGCTCCCGTCCCACGAGCGCGCCTCCGATGAAGCCACTG
>QHTT01000148.1 GCA_003220935.1 Gemmatimonadota bacterium | reverse complement strand
GTGCGTGATCATGAGACAGGTCTTACCGGCCATCAGGCGATCGAGTGCCTGGCGCACGGTCGCCTCGCTTTCCACGTCGAGACCGGTCATCGGCTCGTCCAGAATCAGGATCGGGGCGTTGCGAATGAGCGCGCGCGCGATGGCGATGCGCTGCCGCTGCCCGCCGGAGAGGGTCGCGCCCCGCTCGCCGACGACGCTGTCGTACCCGTCTTCCAGCTGACGGATGAACTCGTCGGCGTTGGCGGCCTTGGCCGCCGCGATGATCTCGTCCGCGCTCGCTTCGGGGCGGCCGTACGCAATATTTTCCCGGATGGTCGCGCCGAACAGCAACGATTGCTGGAGCACGAGCCCGATCTGGCGCCGCAGCGACTCGCGGCGATAATGGCGGATGTCGACCCCGTCGATGAGGATCGCCCCTTCCTGGGCCTCGTACAGACGCAGGATCAGGCTGACGATGGTGGACTTGCCGGCGCCCGATGCCCCGACCAGGGCCAGCCGCTGCCCAGGCGCTACCTTGAAGGAGACCTGCCGCAGCACGTCCTTGCCGTCGCCGTAATCGAACGACACGCCGCGGAACTCGATTTCGCCTCGCAGGGAGACTGGCTCGATGGCGTCCGGGCGGTCCTGGATCTCCGGCTCCGTGTCGAGTACCTCGGAAATGCGGTCCGCGCTCGCCATCGCTTTGGAGAAATCGGTCGAGAGCTTGGCCAGGCTGCGCATCGGCTTGTACATGTTGGTCAGGTAGCCCACGACGACCGTGAGCTCGCCGGGCAGCATCTTGTGCTTCAGAACCAGCAGTGCGCCGAACGACACCGCCGCCGCCGTCCCTACCGCCGTGATGATCTCCGACGATCGCGTGGCCGCGGCCTCCAGTCGCGCCACGCGGATGCTTTCCCGCACCGTGTCAGCCGTGACTGCGTCGAACTGCTCCTCTTCATACTTCTCGCGAGCAAACGCCTGCACCAAGGGGATCGCCGAGAGCACTTCGGCCATCCGGGAGGCGACCTTCCCTTCCTGCCTGCGCTGCGTCTTGACCGACGCCTTCGTCTTGCGGTAGAGATGAAACAGGCTGTAGGAGAGAAACGGCATCGTGGCCAGCGCGATCAGGCCGATCCGCCAGTTGAGGGCGAACATCACGGCGAACATCCCGGCGACCGTCAGGACGTAGGTGGTGAACTTGAGAATCGAGTCCGCGAAGATGTCCTTCAGGGTGTTCGTATCGCCCGCGATTTTCGTCAGGAGATCGCCCGACCGCGACTGGTTGTGGAAGGACAAGGACAGCGTCTGTAGATGGGAGAACAGCTCCCGCCGCAGGGCGTACACCATGCGGTAGCCGATGGACGAGGTGATGAAGATCTGCGCGTACGAGAACAGGCCGCTCCCCAACGCGATCACCAGGATCCCGGCCGACGCCGTCACCAGCAGCTTGACCTTGTCGTCAGCGACGGCGTGCGGCAACAGGCGCAGGGCGCGCGACAAGGGATTGTCGTAAATGACGTGATCGAGGATGATCTTGAGCGGCCATGGCTTCAGCAGCTCCATCGCGGTGGCCCCCAGCGTGCCGAGCGCCGCGATGGCCAGGCGGCCTTTGACCTGACGCAGATGCGTCAGGAAGATCTGCCGGAATCGCGTCCGTTTGCCAGGCATTGCAGCAACTCGCCCGCCTCGACCTGTCGCCGCTGCCGTGCATCGGGCTCCGGGTGGCGCGTCAGATCGAAAGCCAGAACGTGAATCTTGCCCACCAGCGTCGCTTGCTCGTACCAGGCGACCCGCCGGCCCAACGTCGGGTCGGGCGGAGACCAGCGTTGGTACGCGTCGAGAATCGCGCCGTGCAGCGACGCGAACTCCGGCAGCTTACCGGGCTTGCGCAATGTCACGCGGCGCAGCTGCGTGAGCAGATAACCCAGGTCGAAGGCCGGGTCGCCCCGCGTGCAGCGGTCAAAATCTAGCACGACCAGGGGGCCGGAGCCGGGTCTCCACAGCAAGTTCGCCGTGCCGAAGTCGCCGTGCAGGAATGACGGCGCGGCGGGCGCGAGTGGTATCTCGGTCTCGAGCCGGGTCAGCGCGTCGCGCAGCACACCCGCGTCGCCGGGAAACCGGGCGCACAGATCGGCGACCTGGCGCCGCAGGTCGTCGAGCACGCCGGCGGGCGTCGTGATCGTGTCCAGAGACACGGGAGTGCTGTGCAACGCCGCCAGCGCCCGTCCGATCGCCGGTACCACCGGCCCCCGGTGATGCGCGATCGCGGAGACGACCGACTCCCCCGTTTCGTACGTCAGCAGCAGCAGCCGGCGCGGGGCGTCGTAGGCGACGACGCTCGGCAGCGCCATCTCCCCCCGGGCGCCGCAGTCTCTGGCGGCCAGCTCTCGCAGCACCGCCGCGACTCGCCGCGCGGCGCCGTCGTCCTCGTACAACTTG
>QHTT01000020.1:31899-36767 GCA_003220935.1 Gemmatimonadota bacterium | reverse complement strand
GCCCCGCGCCGACGAGCAGCACGACGCAGAGCGCGCCCTGCAGCACCAGCAACGCGAGGCGAGCGCGTGACCGTTGGAACGTGCCCTCGCGCGCGCCGGCCTTGAGATCGCCGGCGAAGTCGGCGCGCCGCGTCTGCAGCGCGGGGGCGAGCGCGGTGAGGAGGCCGGCGACCAGCGCCGCCGCGCCGCCGAACAGCAGGGTGCGTGCGTCGCCCAGCACGCTCACCTGGGATGACCTGGCCAGGAATTGCCCGCGCAGCACCGCACCGCCCCACTCCGCGACGAGGAGGCCTGCGACGCCCCCCAGGAGCGCGAGGATCACGCTCTCAGCGAACAACTGCGACAGCAGGCGCGCGCGACTGACCCCCAGCGCCAGCCGGATGGCGATCTCCCGGCGGCGTCGCAGCGCGCGGGCGAGCAGCAGGTTGGCGACGTTCGCGCAGGCAATGAGCAGGACGATCAGCGCGACACCGCTGATCCACGTCGCAACCTTCGCAAAGCTCGACTCTTTGGGCCCGCGCTCACTCAGCACCGAGGCCACGATGCCGCGTGGCCGGGCGAGCGCGAGCGGAGTCATCCCCGGACTGGTTGCCAGCTGAGCGGTGTAGCTCGTGAGCAGCGCATTGGTGAGATCGGCCGTCGCAGCCGCGAGGCTGACACCTGGCTTGCGCTGGACGAGCATGGACATCCAGGTCCATTGATATGTGCTCCACCAGCTTTCGTTCCGGAGCCGCATGGCGGCCCAGGCGCTTGCATGGCAGCTGACGGGAATGAAGGCCATGGGTCGCTGCGTGGGCCACAGGCCGAAGAATCCCTCCGGGGCGACGCCGACGATGGTATAGACGGTGGGCCCGATCTGCAGAGTGGACCCGAGTACGTCGTTACGGCCACCGTAGCGCGTCTGCCAGAACGCGAACGCGAGCACCGCCACCGGCGTCCCGTTGGGGGGCGTGTCCTCGGCCGCCGTGAAGTAGCGGCCCAGCACCGGTGGCGCGTCGAAAAAGCCGAAGAAGCTCGCGCTCACAATGCCGACGCGCATTTCGCGCGCCTCCGCGCCGACGCCGATGGCGAGGTCCTCCTCGGTGAACGCGGCGGTGCGCGAGAAGGACGTCGTCCAGCTCGTCAGATCGACGTAGCGCGCGTATTGCAAGCTGCCGGACGCCTGCTCCTTTCCGCGGTAGGTCTCTGCGAGATACACGCGATGTGTCGCGGCGGGATCGTGCAGCAAGGGCGGAGGCCGAAACAGCATCCGGTCCACCACCGAGAACATCGCGACGTTCGCCCCGATGCCGAGCGCCAGCGTCAGCACGACGCCGAGCGTGAAGCCGGGGCTCTTCGCCAGGGTGCGCCAAGCGAAGCGCAGGTCTTGGAGCAGGGCGTCCATCACTTCACCACCCATCCGTCCTGCAGCTGAATCACGCGCTTTCCGCACGCCGCATTCGTCTCCGAGTGCGTCACCTGCACGATCGTCGTTCCGTTCGCGTTGAGCTCCTTGAACCGCTCCATGATCTCCTTCCCCTGGCTCGAGTGGAGATTGCCGGTCGGCTCGTCGGCAAGGATCAAGGACGGCTTGTGGATCAGCGCCCGCGCCACGCCGACGAGCTGCTGCTGGCCGCCCGAGAGCTGCCGCGGAAACAGATCCTTCTTCGCGACCATCCCGAACCGGTCGAGCGTGTCGGCGACGAGCGAGTCGCGCTCACTCTTCTTGATGTTGCGGTACGACAGCGGCACATCGAGGTTCTCGGCCACCGTGAGGTCGTCGAGCAGGTGATACTGCTGGAACACGAAGCCGATGTGCTGCTTGTTGAGCGCCACGCGGTCCTTGGGCTTCATCTTGTGCACCACGTGGTCGAGGAAGCGGTACTCACCCGTCCAGTCGCCGTCGAGCATGCCGAGCACCGCGAGCAGCGTGGACTTCCCGGCCCCGGATGGACCCATGATCGAGACGAACTCGCCGGCGGCGATGTCGACGGAGACCTGCCGCAGGATGAACAGGCGGCCGTTCCCCTGGGAGACGGACTTGTCGAGGTTCCTGATCTGGATCATTCGGACCTCAGGGCCACTACTGGGTCCAGTTTCGCCGCCCGGCGCGCGGGGAGATAACTCGCGACCAGCGAAACGACCGCGAGCAGGGCCACGACCCCCACGAAAGTCATGGGATCGCTCGCGCCCACGCCGTACAAGAGCGCCGTAAGCAGGCGAGTGACGGCCAGGGCGATCAAGACGCCGACTACGATCCCCGCTGCCGCGAGCTGGATCCCCTCGCCCACCACTTGCGACATCACGTCTCCGCGGCTCGCCCCGAGCGCGAGCCGGATCCCAAGTTCGCGCCGCCGCTGCCCTACCGCGTACGCCAGGAGCCCGTAGATGCCGATCGCGGCGAGGAGCAACGCGGCAGCAGCGAAGCTGCCCAGCAGCAATGCGTCGAACCGTCGAGACGCGAGGCCCCCAGTGATATCGACCGTGCCCACCGCCGACATGCTTCCGGTGCTGCCGGTCAACGTCATCGGAATATCCGGATCGACCTGACGGACGGCCCGGCTGAGCGTCTGGAGGAACCCGCCCGGAGGAACAGCCGTCCTGACGACGAGACTCATATGCCCCCAGACGTTGCGGGTGAAGGGGACGTAGACCTGCGCCTCGGCCGGCAGGTCGAGACCGAAGTGATGCACGTCTCCCACGACCCCCACCACAGTGCCGGGGAGCGGCTCACCGAAGTCGGGGCGCCCCTGGACCGCCTTGTGCAGCGTCACCTGGCGTCCGATCGGGTCAAGGCCGGACCAAAACGCGCGCGTGAACGCTTCATTCACTATCACGGCCGCGCCGGGGGCGAGATCCGCCTCGGTGAATTCGCGTCCCGCGCGGAGCGGGATGCGCATGGTGCGGAAATAGCCCGGGGACACGGTCATGAACCAGACGCGCGGATCGCGCAGCGGGTCCGGGGCGCGCCCTGGGATCTCGACGGGAGACGGCAGTCCACCGCCTGCGAGCGGCGTGAAATTCGTGAGGGCGACACTCGTCACGCCCGGGAGCGCCCGCGCCGCGTCCTCGACCTGCGTATACAGCGCCGCGAGCCTTACCGGGTCCTGGGCCCGCAGCGGCGGCGGCGAGATGAAAAACGTGACGAGCCCTTGCGGGTCGAATCCTGGGTTCACCGCCCGCAGTCGCCACAGGCTCCTGATCAACAGCCCGGCGCCGACGACGAGGACCACGGCCAGGGCGATTTCGCTGATCACGAGCGCCGCGCGCAGGCGCTGTCGCCTGTGTCCAGTCCCGGCTCCGGCGGTCCCTTCCTTTAGTGAGTCGGTCAGGTCGGGGCGTGCCGCCCGCACTGCCGGCAACAGCCCGGTGGCGACGGCCGTGATGATCGTGACGCCGAGCGCGAAGGCGAGGACCCAACCGCCGACCACTACCGTCTCGAGTCGGGGCAGCACTGCGGGCGCGGCGCGCCTGAGCAGTGCGACCGCCCCGTACGCGGTGACCACGCCCAGCGCGCCGCCCACAGCCGCGAGCAGGAGGCTTTCAGTGAAGAGCTGTCTCACTACCCGCCCCCGTCCCGCTCCCAAGGCCGATCGGATCGCGAGCTCACGGCCGCGCCCGCCGGCGCGCGCCAGGGTCAGGTTCGCCACGTTGACACAGCCGATCATGAGAACGAGGCCGACCGCCACGACGAGCACGAGCAGCTGTTGCGTGGTGCCGAATAGGATCTCATCGCGCAGCGGAAACAGCGCGACCGACGTCCAGTCGGCGTTGAACCCAGGGTACGTGGCTGCTTCACGCCGAGCCACGCCGTCGAGATCGGCCTTCGCCAGCTCCCGGGTCATCCCCCGCTTGAGACGGCCGATGATGCGACAGTCGGCATGGAAGCCGCGTTCGGTGAGCGCCCGGTCGGTCGCAGCGACCGTGGCGATCGGCATGTACAGCTGCTCACTCGCCCAGGGCGGATAGGCCACATCGTGGGGCAGGACGCCGACCACGGTGAAGACGCCTGCGGTGAGAGAGAGCGTCCTGCCGAGAATGTGCGGGTCGCCGCCGAACCTACTCTGCCACAGGGCGTACGAGAGCACCGCAACATGCGTCCCGGCCCGCTCCTCGTCCTGCGTGAACAGCCGCCCGAGCAGCGGGCCCTCGCCGAGCGTCGCAAAGAAGCCCGGCGAAGCGAAGGAACCGACGATGTTCTGAACGCCGTCTGGGCCTGCGAGCCGCTGCCCTCCGCCCCGTACGTACGCAAGCCCGGAGAACGCCGAGCTCTGGGCTCGCCAGTCGAGGAACGTCGGGTAGGACGGAGGCCGGAATGCTCCCTGGCGGCTCTGCTCGGCCAGCATGAAGAGGCGATCCTGCTCGGCGAAGGGCAACGGGCGAAGCAGCACGCCGTTCACCACACTGAACACGGCGGTGTTGGAGCCGATGGCAAGCGCCAGGGTGAGGATCGCGGCGGCCGCGAACCCGGGATTCTTGCGGAGGGTCCGGACCGCGAAGCGGAGGTCGTTCATCGGGGGTCGGGGATCAGGGATCGGGGGTCAGGGCGTCTAAGAGCGAGAGCCGGTGCCCGCGCCCGCATGCTCGCGGCGCGTCCCCGACCCCTGATCCCCGACCCCTGTCCCCTATTCATATCACTCGGACCTCAGCGCGACCGTAGGATCGATCGCGACCGCACGGCGCACCGGCAGGATTGTGGCCGCAAGCGACGCCAGCGTGAGCCCAATCGCCGCGCCCGCGTAAACGGCAGGGTCGAGCGGTGCCACCCCAAACAGAAACGCACGCACGCCGCGGCCGAGCAGCACGGACCCCACCATGCCGCACGCCACTCCGACCATGGTTACGCGCACCGTCTCCCCGAGCACCAGGCGTGATACATCGGTCGCGGT
>QHTT01000020.1:28524-31696 GCA_003220935.1 Gemmatimonadota bacterium | reverse complement strand
CCGGCGAGCCGAGCGGCACGAAGGCTTCGTACAGGGTGGTCGTGTCGCCGGGTGCAGTGTGGCGATCGTGGGAGACGCCGATCACCTCGAGACAGGGCGACGTGCGGCCGCCGACCTTCACGCACTGCCCGAAGGGACCCTGCCCCGGCCAGTATCGACGCGCGAAGCTCGCGCTAACGATGATGACGCGCCCGCTGCGGTCCACGCGCGTAAAACCGCGCCCCAGGACGATGGGCGTGCCGAGAGTTTCAAGGAATCCTGGGGTCACGGCGCTCGGGCTGAAGAACGCGACGTGCGGCAGTGAATCGCGGTCCGGCACCGAGTAGCCATATGTGATGAACCCCGGCCGCATCTCGGCATCACTGAGTCCCACGGAATGAACCCCAGGGATGGCCATCAGCCGGTCGGTGATCGGATCGATGAGGGCGTGGGCGCGCTCGGCCGTGTATCCCGCGCCGGCCAAGTCGAGATCGGAGACGAGCACGGAGTCGAGCGACATGCCGAGGTCCATGGCGCGCGCGTTGCGCAAGCTCGTCGTGAACAGCGCGGCGCCCACCACGAGCACTGTGGCGAGCGCCAGCTGGGCAGCGAGCAGCAGCCGGCGCGCGCGGGCGTGAGGTGCGGTAAGGGACCGCGCGGCGTTCGCGATCTCCTGGGTGAGTTCTCCCCGCACCACTCTCATGGCAGGCCACACGCCGGCGACGAGCGCCGTCAGCGTCGTCACGCCGATGGCCAAACCGACGAGCCGTGCGTCGAGCGGCGACGCCACCGCGGCCAAGTCGGTGAGGATGAAGCGACGAATCAGACCGTCGGCCCAGCGCGACGCGAGGAACCCCAGCACGCCGCCCACGAGCGCGAGTATCCCAGTCTCGAGCAACAGCTCACGGAACAGCCGGCCGCGCGAGGCGCCCAGGCTCGCGCGTACCGCGATCTCGCGTCGGTTGCGGACCCCTCGGGCAAGCAGCAGCCCACCCACGTTGGCGCAGGCGATGAGCAGCACCGAGGTCGCGACGCCCGCGAGCCACAGCGTGATGGGGATGCTGCCCGCCGCCAGCTCGCGCCGCAGCCCCATGACCGGGTGCACGTCGGCGGGTTGGCCGCCCAGCATCGCGATCTGCCAGCTCGAAACACTGCTGTCCGGATTGCCACGTCGATAGACGACTTTCGCCTCGGCTTGTGCCTGGGCGATCGTCATGCCAGGAGCCAGCCGCGCCACGACGCGCACCCACGAATAGTTCCGGTTTGTCAGCGCGGCGGGCCCGGCGTCGAACTTGGTCGTGGTGATCGGCAGGAAGAGATCGACATCCGTGAGAGCAACGCCCGTGAACCCCTCCGGCGCAACGCCGATGATCGTGTACCCGTCACCGGCCACGTGGAGCGTACGTCCCAGGACGTCCCGCGCACTGGCGAACTGACGGCGCCACAGGCCGTAGCCGAGCACCGCAAGGTGCGGCCCGCCAGGGCGATCTTCGGCGGAGGTGTAGAACCGGCCCAGCGCCGGTTGCACGCCGAGCACCGGAAAGAGCGACCCGGACGCGAGCATCTGCTGCACGGGCACGACGCGGTCACCGTCCGTGATTGCGTAGGGCCGCGGGGGAGCCCACCACCCGGCGACGCCGCTGAACGAGCGCGTCTGATCCCGCAGATCGACGTAGTCAGGGTAGGTGCGCAACCGGATGTCGACCAGGTGGTCGACGCCGCGGACGTGCGCGGGCGGCCGGAACAAGAGCGAGTCGGCGAGGCCGAGCATCGTGACGTCGGTGCCGATCCCCAGGGCGAGGGAGAGGACCACGGCGAGCGCGAACCGGGGGCTCCGGGCGAGCGTGCGGAGCGCGTAGCGGAGGTCGCTCATCGGGGGTCGGGGATCAGGGATCGGGGGTCGGGGCGTCTAAGAGCGAGAGCCGGTGCCCGCGCCCGCATGCTCGCGGCGCGTCCCCGACCCCTGATCCCCGACCCCTGACCCCTATTCATATCTCAACGCCACCATCGGATCGACTCTCGTTGCCCGCCGCGCGGGAAGCGCTGTGGCCAGCAGAGCGACAATCCCGAGCACGAGCGGCGCGATCAAGAACGTCGCCAAGTCCGTCGGTTGCACGCCGAACAACAAGCTTCGCAGCAGCCGGGTCAGCGCCAGCGCGGCGACGATCCCGATGACCCCGCCGACCGCGACGAGGCGCGCCGCCTCCCCCACGATCAACCGCAGCACATCCGTCCGCTCTGCGCCGAGCGCCACGCGCACGCCCACTTCGTGGGTGCGCTGGACGACCAGGCCCGCCATGACACCGGCCAGGCCGACCGCCGCGAGCAGCAGCGCCACGCCGGCGAAAATTCCTAGCAGGATCGCGTTCACCCGCCGCGGGGCAGTGTGTCGAGCCAGTTCGCTCTCGAGCGTGTAGACGCGCGGGGCCGCTTGCTCGGGGTCGACCTCCTGCATGGTGTTGCGCACCGACGCGACCAGCGCCGTGGGATCACCCACGGTCCGGATTACTGCTGCCCGGACGGGGGCCGCGACCTGCGCCGCGGGAAGGAACATCTCGGGCTCCGCAGGAATGTCCTGGGCCTGCTGCCGGATGTCATGGACTTCTCCGACGATCGTGCGACGCCCTGGAATCTGGAGGTAGTGCCCGACGGGGTCCCCGCCTCGGACGAACCGACGCGCGAAACTCTGGTTGACGATGACGACCGGCTGGGCTCCGGGGCCGTCGGCGGGTGTGAACGAGCGCCCTCCAATCAGGGTCGCGCCCACCGTCTTGAAATAATCCGCTGAAACAACGTTGTAAGACACGCCGCTGCTCTCTGCCGGGGCGCCGTCCACACGAATCGGGCCAATGCTGCCCATGGGGGCGCCGAGCGGAGGCGCGCCGGCCAGCGCCACCGCTGCAACGCCCGGGCGCGCACTCAACCGATCGAGCAGCTCGGAGTTGAGGGTGATTCTCCCTCTCCCTTGCGGGTAGGCGACCAGCAGGTGCTCGGCTCTGAATCCCGGATTCACCGACAACAGGTTGAGCAGGCTCCGGGCCAGGAGGCCCGCGCCCGTCAAGAGGACCAGCGCCGCGCCCAACTCCACGACCACCAAGCCTTCCCGCATCCGGCCCCGCGGAGCCGACGCGCCGGTGGGCCCACCACTCTTCAACCCTTCGAGTAGGTCCGCTCGGGTAGCGGTGAGCGCCGG
>QHTT01000020.1:7079-28455 GCA_003220935.1 Gemmatimonadota bacterium | reverse complement strand
CAGTCCGGCCGCCGCCCCCAGCATCGCGAGCAGCAGACTCTCGGCCAGGAGCTGCCGCGCTAGCCGCATCCGGCCGGCTCCGAGCGCCGCGCGGACCGCGAACTCCCGCACCCGCGTAGCGGCGCGGGCCACGAGCAGGCTCGCAACGTTGGCGCAGGCGATCAATAGCACGAAGCCCACGACACCGAGCAGAATCAGCAACAACGGTCGCGCGCCGCCATACAGCCGCTCGTGTAGCGTTACGACGTCGACTCCTGCACGCACCGGGTCAGAGGGGTGCACTGCCAGGCGGCCACCGATTGCTGCCAGCTCGGTGCGGGCTTGAGCTATCGAGACTCCCGGGGCGAGCCGGCCAATGGCCCAGACGAACAATGTGAAGCACGTCCCCGGCCGCTCCCCCGGTGACCGACAGGAGTCACCCCGCGGCAGCCTCATCACCCGCCAAAAGCGCGCGTCGAGGGGAAAGGCAAAGGTTGCCGGAAGGACGCCCACGACCGTCGCGGGAACGCCGTCCACGTCCACGCCTCGTCCGACGACCGACCGATCGCCCCCGAAGCGCTACCTGGAAGAAGTCCGCCGTGACCGCGGTACCGCGTAGTCGCTCGCGCGCGGTGCCGCTGCCGAAGTCCACGAAATCCGGAGTGTAAGCCGCCAGCGCGGCCAGCGAGCGGTTCTGGTCGAGCCACGCGAAATAGGCCGTGTGCGACACCACGCCCGCGAACTGTCTCGCCGCCCTTGAGTCCTCTGAGACAAAGCCGAGGGAGACGATCCGGTCCGGGTCGGGGTACGGTAACGGGCGGAGCAGCACGGCGTAGATCACACTGAAGAGCAGGCTGTTCGCCCCCGCGCCGAGCGCGAGCGTGAGCACCGCAACCAGCGTGAAGCCGGGGCTCCTGGCGAGCTGGCGGAGCGCGTAGCGGAGGTCGTTCATCGGGGGTCGGGGATTAGGGATCGGGGGTCAGGGGTGTACCGAGGAGAGCGCCGCGCGGTCGAAAGCCCCCGAACGCTCTGACCCCTGACCCCTATTCATATCGCAACGCCACCATCGGATCGACCTTGGTCGCGCGCCGCGCCGGGATGACGCAGGCCGCCATGGCCACGAACAGGAGGAGCGCCGTGACCCCGCCCAGGGTGACCGCGTCCGTCGGCGTCACGCCGTACAGTTGGCTCCCGAGCAGCCGCGTCAGAGCCAGCGACCCTGCGACGCCGACAATCGCGCCGATCCCGGCGAGCAACATGCCGTGGCGGATGACGACGCCGCGTACCTGCCCCGGCTGCGCGCCGAGGGCGATGCGTACGCCGATCTCGCGAGTGGACTGCGTCACGACGTAGCTCATCACGCCGTAGATCCCCACCGCCGCGAGCGCGACGGCGAGCCCCGCGAACGCAACGAGCAGCAGCATCAGGAAACGATGGAAAGCGAGGGACGCCGAGAGGATCTCCTCCATCGTGCGGACGCGTCCGAGGGGGACCCGTGCATCCGTCGCGCGAATTGTCCGGGCCACGAACTCTTTCAGCGCCGCAGGGCCGCCGGCGGTACGCACCACCACGTGGATCGGGAACCAGCTGTTGAAGAGCCGCGTGAACCCGGCGGGCGTCTGCGCCGACGGGACGTAGGCCGTCGGCGTGACGGGAGCCCCGATGAACTGCTTCGTGTCGCCCACCACGCCGACGACCCGGCGCGGCGCGGCGGACCCTCCGCCGACCGTCACCATCCGGCCGAGCCCGTCGCCACCGAGATATCGTTCGGCGAACGATGCGCTCACGATCGCGACCGGCTCGGCGGCCTGGACGTCCCCGGACGAAAAGTCCCGCCCCCGCCTGAGCGGGATCGCCATCGTCTCGAAATAGCGCGGCGTGACGGTGCGGTAGCTGGTCGGCCCTGGGTATTTGCCGTCCACCGCCACCGCCAGGTTGCCCGCACGACGCTCGAGTGGGATCCCCGCCTCGATCACCGCCGCCGAGCGGACGCCGGGGGACTCCTCGAGTCGTTCCCGCAGCCGATCGTAAAAGGCTGCCATGGCGGCGGTCGAATCGTAGCGCGAGCCGGTGATCCAAATCTCGGCCGCGATCACGCGACGCGGATCGAATCCCGCATCCGTGCGCGTCAGGTTGGCGACGGTCCGGAGCAGCAGGCCTGCCCCGACCAGCAGTATGAGCGAGAGCGCACTCTCGCTGACCACGAGTGCGCCCCGCAACCGGCCGGTGGCCGCGCCGCTCGTTGCTCGACCCGTGCCGGCCCTCAGCCCCTCGTGCGGATCGGCCGTCCTCGCCTGCCATGCGGGCACCAGGCCGAACACGATACCGACGCAGATCGAGGTAAGAGCCGTGAACAGCAGGGCCCAGCGGTCCAAGTGGATCTCGGTCGGGGGCGTGAGGTTTTCGGGCCTCAGTGTCAGCAGCGCTCGGAGCGCCCCATCCGCCAGGATGAGCCCGAGCGCGCCACCCGCGAGCGCGAGCAGAACGCTCTCCGTCAAGATCTGCCGCACCAGGCGAGCGCGGCTCGCGCCGAGGGCAAGGCGCACCGCCAACTCCCGGCCGCGCGCGGCGGCCCGGCCGAGCAGGAGGTTGGCCAGGTTGGCGCACGCGATGAGCAACACCAGCACGATCGCCCCGAACAGAACTCGCACTGGGGTTGCGATGGCCCCGACGACCAGCTGCCGCAACGGAAAGAGCTGCTCCCCGACGTCGGGGGGGAGCCGTGGCTTGAATTCCTGCCGGAACCCGGCCATGACGGCCTGCATGCGAGCGTGCGCCTGATCGTACGAGACACGCGGCAACCGGCCGACGAAGTGGAGGTTCTCGCCGCCCCCGATGCTGCGCGCTACCTGCCCCACCGTGGACCACACGTCTACTGGCGAGAGCCACCGGAACGAGGCCGGCATCACGCCGACGATGGTCGTAGGCCGGCCGTCGAGCGCAATCGTGCGTCCCACTACGCCCGGGTCGCCGCCGAAGCGCCGCGTCCAGTAGCCGTGGCTCAGGATGGCGACACTGGCGCCGCCCATTTGGTCCTCTTCCGCGAGGAACTCCCGGCCCAGCGCCGGCCGCACGCCGAGCGTGGCGAAGAAGTCTTTCGAAACCCGCAGGCCATTCACCCGTTCGGCGATGTCTCCGGTAAACACGCTGAACCCGACTTCCGTGGAGACGGCGAGCCGCTGGAACACGGGATTGTGATCCTCGAGGTACCGAAACTCGTCGTACGTGACGTCCAGCTCGCTCCGGTTGCCCTGGTATGTCTCCGCCAAACCCACGAGGCGATCGGACTCTGGGTACGGCAGCGGTTTGAGGAGCACCCCGTAAACGAGGCTGAAGATCGCCGTGTTGGGTCCGATCCCGAGCGCGAGGGTGAGCACAGCGACGACCGTGAAGCCAGGGCTCTTGGCGAGCGTGCGCAGCGCGTAGCGGAGGTCGTTCATCGAGGCTCGGGGGTCGGGGGTCGGGGATTAGGGACGTGCCGAGCGAGGCGCCGCGCGCTCGAAAGCGGCCGAGCGCTCTGACCCCTGATCCCCGACCCCTGATCCCTATTCATATCGCAATGCCACCATCGGATCGACCTTCGTCGCCCGCCGGGCGGGCAGATAGCTCGCCAGCAACGCGACGCCCGCCAGCACGACCGCCATGCCGACGAAACTCACCGGGTCGAGCGGACCGACCCCGTACAGCAGTGATGCGAGAACGCGTGTGATACCGACCGCCCCGAGCCCTCCCACCCCCACACCAGCGAGGGCGAGCCCGAGGCCCTGTCCGACGACGAGCCGCATCACATCGCGCCGCGCGGCGCCGAGCGCGAGGCGCACGCCGATCTCGCGGGTGCGCTGCGTCACCGCGTACGCGATCACGCCGTAGACCCCGACCGCGGCGAGGAGCAAGGCGATGATCGCGAACGCCGAGAACATCGCGCCGTAGAGCTGGCGGTCCCAGAACGACCGGCGCACCACTTCCCGCATTGGCAGGACACCGTACAGTGGGATCGTCGGATCGACCTTCCCGAGCTCCGACCGCACCATCGCGACCGCGCGCATCGGATCGCCCGCCGCCCGCACGATGAGGCACACCGAAGGCCAGGAGTACCGCTGTCCGTAGGGGAAGTAGACCTCGTCACGCACGGCTGCGGCGACGGGCTGCTGCCGGACGTCCCGAGACACGCCCACGATCGTCCGCCAGGGCTCCGCCGGATTCCGGCCGAAGCGGATCCGCCGGCCCAGCGCACTCGTCGTCGGCCAGTAGTGTCGTGCCAGCGTCTCGTTCACGATGACGACGGGGCTCGCTCCCTCGTCTTCCGTCGGCGTGAACGCACGCCCTTCCCGTAAGGGGATACCAAGGGCGCGCAGCGCACGGCCCGCCATGGAGCTGACGAGCGTCGTGCGCAATGAATCGTCTTGCCCTTCGACCCGCAGAACCTCACCCAAGGGGCGCGCGATAAGCAGCGGCGGCAAATTCATCGCACCCACGGCCTCCACTCCGGGAAGCGCTTCGAGGCGCCGAGCGAGCTCGTTCAAGAAGCGCGCGCGTACCCGCGCCGAATCGTAGCGAGCGCCCCCCAGCGACACACTCGCAGCGAACGCGTGCGCCGCATCGAACCCCGGGTCCACGCGGCTCAGACCGACGACCGTGCGGATCAAGAGCCCCGCTCCCACGAGCAGCACCATCGCAAGCGCCACCTCGGCGACCACGAAAGCGCCCCGTAGCCTGCTCGTGCGAGCTCCTGCGCCCGAGCCACGCCCGCCCTCCCGCAGCGAGTCGTGCAGGTCCGCGGCCGTAGCCCGAAGCGCCGGAAGCAGGCCGACCGCCAGCGTCGTTGCAACCGCGACACCGACAGTGAACAGCAGGCCGCGCCAGTCCACGGTGAAGGCGAACCAGTAGGGGATCCCCCCGACAAGGACACCGACCCCGCGCTCGAACAGGCCGAGCGCCCGCGTCGCGACCAGCACCCCCATGGCACCGCCGCCGAACGCGATGAGCGCGCTCTCGGAGAGCATTTGGCGCACGAGCGAGGGGCGCGAAGCGCCCAGGGCGGCGCGGATCGCGATCTCGCGCTGCCGGGTCGTGGCGCGCGTGAGCAACAGACTCGCGATGTTCGCGCACGCGATCAGCAGCACGAATCCCACCGCACCCAGCATGACGAGGAAGGTCGGACGAAAGTCGTCCGGGTTGGCACCCCCGAACAACAGCCGCCGGAACGGAGCGAGGGATGCGCTCACGCCGGCGTTGGACGTCGGGTACTCCCGTTCGAGGCGGCGGCTCACTCCCGCGAGATGCGCGTTCGCTTGGGCGAGCGTGACCCCGTCGCGTAGGCGCACGAAAGCGTGGACCCAATTATCCCCGCGCCCTTCGTTGGGATCGAACCGGCGCGGCGTCCAGAAGTCCGATAGTTCGGGAAACGCAAACCCGGGCGGCATCACGCCGATCACCAGATAGGGAGCGCCGTCCAGCCGGACCTGCCGGCCCACCACATGGGGATCCGCCGCGAAGTCACGCCGCCAGATGGCGTCGCTCAGGATGACGACGTGATCGACGTGATCATGGCCCGGGGTCGCGTCCTCCGGGAGAAACGATCGCCCAAGCGCGGGGTGGATGCCGAGGAGATCGAAAGTCCCGACGCTGACTTCATTGCCTTCCGCATGCTCGGGGTGCTCGGCCGTGCTCAGATTGGCCGACCGATGTGCGATAAGTGCGGCGCCATTAAACACGTTCGTATCGGCTGTCCAATCGAAGACACTCGGCGGGTCGATGTAGATCTGCCCGGCGTCCGAGGCGCTGAAATGCTTCACGACGGAGGCGAGGCGCTCCGGGGCCGCGAACGGCAGCGGGCGATAGAACAGCGCGCTCAAAATGGAGAAGATGGCGGTGTTGGCGCCGATGCCGACGGCGAGCGTGAGGACCGCCACCGCGGTGAAGCCGGGGCTCTTGGCGAGCTGGCGCAGCGCGAAGCGGAGGTCGTTCATCGGGAGTCGGGGATCAGGGATCGGGTGTCAGGGGCGTACCGAGGAGAGCGCCGCGCAGTCGAAAGCTGCCGAACGCTCTGACCCCCGATCCCCGACCCCTGATCGCTATGCACGAGACCTATTCCCGAAGGGCCACTGTAGGAGCGAGCCTGGAAGCGCGCCGCGCGGGAAACCATGTGGCCAACACGCTCGCCAAGCCGAGCCCGCCGATGGCGAGCACGAAGGATGACGCATCCAATGGCGTCAGCCCGTACAGCAGCGCCGCCGCATACCGTAGCGTCACGCCGGCGAGCGCCACGCCGATGGCGATGCCGCTGGCCAACAACACGCCGCATTCGGCGAACATCATGCGGATGATGGTGCGCGGCTCCGCGCCGAGCGCCATGCGAACGCCGATCTCGATCCGCCGGCGCGTCACGAGGTAGGACATCACGCCGTAGAGCCCGATCGCCGCGATCAGCAGGGCCAGGACACCGAAGAACCCGGACAGCCAGGCCATCAAGCGCTCCGTGACGAGCAACCTGTCGATGTAGTTCGTAACCGCGTCGTACGAGACGGCGGCGCCCGGGGCCACTTCCGTGATGGTGCTCGTGAGCGCATGGGTGAGCGACGCCGGGGGCACGTCGGAGCGGAGGACGATCCGAAGATCGGGAGGTGGCGCGCTGTCCTGCGATACGGCCAGGTAGGCAATCGGCAGAAACATCGCGCTCGATTCGTTGGCCGAGAACCTCAATGCCGCTGAAGTGCGCTCCTCCCGTATCTGGAGGAATTTCGCATCCCTGACGAGTCCGACGATATGGTAGGTGGGCTGCGGGCTGCCGGGTGGCAGCTCCATCTGGAATGTCTTCCCGATGGGATCGGCGTTCTGGAAATACCGTCGTGCGAACGTCTCGTTCACGATTACCGACTTCGCCGCGTCGGGCCGGTCTCGACCGTCGAACATGCGTCCCGCAAGGAGCGGCGTCCCCATCACGCGGAAGTAGTTGGCGCCGACCTCGTCGAAATGCGCGTCGCCGTCCTGCACCGCACCGCCCGTGACGATGCGTCCGTTCCAATCACTGCCGTCGAGCGGCACGATCAATGTCTCGGCGGCGTGGCGAACGCCGGGGACCTGCTGGAGCCGCGTGACGATGGACGCGAAGGTCTGCGTCCGCGCCTCGGGCCGCACCCCGGTTCTGCCCAGGTCGACAGCCACCACCGCTACGTCGGGATCGAAGCCCAGGTCGACCGCGCCGAGGTTTTTCAGGGTGCGCCCGAAGAGCAGCGCGCCGACCACGAGCACCATCGAGAGCGCGACCTGCACGACCACCAGCCCGCGCCGCAGCGCGAGTGGCTCATGTCCTTCAGTCGACGATCGGCCGCCGCGCTGCATGGCATGCGCGAGATCGCGGCGCGTGACCTTGAGTGCCGGGCTCAAGCCGAACAACACACACGTGAGGACCGTGACCGTGGCCATGAACGCAAACACGCGCCAGTCTGGAGTCAGGTCCACGAAGATTCCGCCGCCGCGCGCGTTCAAGAACATCACCAGCGTCTGGCTAATCCAGCGGGCGAGCAGCAGCCCCCCTACGGCACCCAATCCGGCGAGCAGCACGCTCTCGGACAACATCTGACGGACGACCCGGCGCCGCGACGCGCCAATCGCCAGACGCACGGCAACCTCGCGGCCGCGGGCGGTGGACCGCGCCAGCATCAGGTTCGCGAGATTGAGGCAGGTGAGTAGCAGTACGAGGCCGGTTGCGCCAAGCAGCGCCCACAGCTGAGTCGCGTACCTGCTCCGCAGGTTCGACACGCCGGTAGCGGCAGGTCTCGCGGTGAGCGTGAACGACGCGTAGTTCTTCGCCCAGTCGGCGGTGTATGTCGGCGACACCGTCGCCTGGAACACCCCGGGTGACATGGCGGCGACCTGCGCCTGGGCGCGCTCCACCGTCCAGCCCGGCTTCAGACGTCCCATGATGTCGAGCCACCAGACCGCACGCTGTCCGGTTCCGGCCTGTTGGCCGCGCAGCAGCGCCTCGGCGCACAGCGGGAGTGCCACGTCGAACGTGCGGCCGACTTCCACACCGAAGAAGCCCGGCGGCGTGACCCCGATCACCGGGAACGGCCGCCGGTCGAGCATGATCGTCTGCCCGATCACCCCCGGTTGGCCTCCGAGCCGGGCCTGCCAGAACCCGTGCGACAGCACCACGCCGGACGAGCCGCATCCTTTCTGATCGTCTTGCTCCGTGAACAGGCGACCGATCTGAGCGTGCACGCCAAGGGCGTCGAAGAACCCTCCGCTGACGTAGAACCCATTCGCAAGAACGGCTTCTCCTCCGCCCGAGAGATCCCAGACGCCGTTGCCCCAGGCGAACAGCGACGAGAAGGCCTGCTGCTGTGAGCGGATCTCCTGCCACAGCGGCTCGGTGAAAATCGAGCGGCCCCCATACCCCCTGCCCACCCGCCCCGTGCCGTGCCGGTCGATCCCGATCGACACGAGCTCGTGTGGCTTTTCTACTGGAAGCGAGCGGAGACGGAGCGCGTTGACGAGCTGGAAAATCGCCGCGTTGGCGCCGGTGCCGAGCGCCAGGGCCAGAATCGCCACGACCGCGAATGTCGGGTTTCTCCGAAGGATTCGCATGGCGTAGCGGAGGTCGTGGAGCAGTGTATCCATGGGCAGGTGCCGGGTGTCAGGTGCCGGGTGTCGGACGACGCGAGACGGGCTCCGGGTTCCCCGACACCTCACCCCCGGCACCCGACACCTGCTCCTCCACCACCCGCCCATCGAACAGCTGCACCGACCGGTCCGCATGCGCCGCGTAGCGCGGATCGTGCGTCACCATGCAGATCGTCGCCCCGTTGCGATGCAGCTCCCGCAACAGCTCCATCACCGCTCCGCCGTTCGTCGAGTCCAAGTTCCCGGTGGGCTCGTCGGCCAGGAGAATCGCAGGGTCACCTACCACCGCGCGCGCCACCGCGACGCGCTGCTGCTGGCCTCCCGAGAGCTGCGCCGGGTAGTGCTTTGCCCGGTGCGACATCCCGACCCTTTCCAGGGCTGCCTGCACCCGCCGCTTCCGCTCGGCGCCGGGCATGCCGCGATAGGTGAGCGGCAATTCGACGTTCTCGTAGACCGTCAGGTCGCCGATCAGGTTGAACGCCTGGAAGATGAAGCCGATGCGCCGGTTCCTGATCCGGGCCCGCTCCGCAGCGGACAGGTTCGTGACGGGGCGGTCCTCGAGCAGGTACACACCCTCCGTCGGCGTGTCGAGCAGGCCGAGCAACGACAGCAACGTCGTCTTGCCACACCCGGACGGTCCCGCGATGGAGCCATACTCGCCCGCACGAATGTCGAGGTGGACGTCCGCCAAGGCATGGGTTTCCACCTCGTCGGTGTAGAACACCTTCTTGACTCCCTGCAGCTGGATCAGTGACGTCCCGTTGCCCGCCATCGCCGCTCCTATCTCTTGATCCTCACTCGGTCCACGTTGTCCCACTGCGACATGTCCGACAGGATCACCGAATCGCGCACATTGAGGCCGCGCATTACCTCGATCGTGTTGACCGAGCTGCGCCCGACCTGCACCTGCACGCGCGTCGCGTAGCGTCCGTCGTCGGTGAGCTTGAACATTCCGATCGTGCTGTTGGGCTGGCCGTAGGCGGGCCGCCCGGTGTAGAGCACGTGCTCCAGCCGCTCGACCTCGATCGTGCCGTCCACGGAGAGGTCGGGGCGCATCCCCGCGACCGTGTCCTCGAGCGCCACGTCCACCGCCACCGTGCCGTTGATCGCGTTGGGGTCGAACCGGATGACGTGACCGGGAATGACCCCGTTGCGTGTGTCGATCGCCGCCTTCAGGCCGATCGTCACGTCCTTCGCCTGCGTCTCGGGGATCTGGAGCACGGCCTTGAGCTTCCCAGGCTGGACCACCTTGGCGAGCATCGTCCCGCCGAGCACGTATTGGCCGAGCTGCAGCGTCAGGTCGGAGACCACGCCCGAGTCGCCCGCCCGTACTTGCAGCGACCGCAGCACATTCTGCTGGAACTCCGCCACGGCGCGCAGCCGGTCCACCTGCGACCGCTGCACGGCGAGCTGGGAGTCGATCGTCTCGGCCATGAGTGCCAGGCGCTGTTGCTCGATGCATGCCGCCGTGCGCGCCGAGCGACTCCGCGACCTCGGCCTCCCGCTTCGCGTTGAAGTACTCGGTGCGCGTGGTCGCGACGACACCCGTTTGCGTCAGCCGCTGATTCTCGAGATTGGTTCGCTGGCTCACGAGCTCGGCGCGGGCCGCGGCCAACTGCTGCTCGGCCTGGAGGGCCTGGATCTGCACGTCGGGGTTGGAAAGGTCGAGCAACACGGTTCCGGGTTTCACATGCTGCCCCGGTTGCGCGAGCACCCGATCGACGCGGCCGGCAGCGAGCGCCGTGATGAACCGGATGTGCTCCGGCACGAGCGTGCCGGGCCCACGCACCTCGCGCACCATCTCGCCGCGGCGCACCGAATCCACCCACAGGGTGGCCCGATCGACCGTGGGCGCGGCGGGCTTCAAGCTCGTCAGGAAGACCGTGACCAGCACGACCGCGCCGGCGGCGAGGCCGCCCTGTACCACTTGGCGGCGTCGCTTCGAGGTTTGGGGGCGCGGAATGTCCACGACCTACTGACTAAGCAGACATCGTACCACGAGCCGGGCTGAGCTAACTTGCCACCGGCGAACAGCTTACTGAGATCACCCCCGCGCCACGCGGAGCTCGAGGCGTGCGGTTGTGGGATGGCCAATCCCACAACCGGACACTTCTCCCGGGGGTTCGGGCCTCGGGGCTCGGGGGTGCGGTACTCCGGCGCAGCAGTCGGGCGCCGAAATCTCTCCGCGACTTCCGAGCCCCGAGCCCCCATCTGGCATGGCAATTGCCTTTTCCCGCCGAGACCTTCCGGAGCTGGCCCTGGATGCGACATCTCACCCTCGCCTTCCGCACCCTCTTCAAGACCCCGTTCGTCACCGGCATCGCGGTCGTTTCCCTCGCGCTCGGCATCGGGGCCAATGCCGCCATCTTTTCGCTCTTCGATCAGATCTTGCTTCGTCCGCTCCCGGTGCCCGACCCGGACCGACTCGTCAACCTCGCGGCTCCCGGCCCCAAACCCGGTTCCCAGTCGTGCGGGCAGGCGGGAGACTGCGACGTGGTGTTCAGCTACCCTATGTTCCGGGACCTCGAGCGAACGCAGACGGTATTCAGCGGACTCGCCGCGCATTTGGCCTTCGGCGTCAGTCTGTCGTATCGCGACCAGTCGACGACGGGGGAGGGGATGTACGTCTCGGGGTCCTACTTCCCGACCCTCGGCCTGCGTCCCGCTCTCGGACGCCTCCTCGGGCCGGCCGACGACCAGGGCATCGGTACCAACTACGTCACGGTGCTAGGGTACCGCTATTGGCAGTCGCACTTCGGGAGTGATCCTGGAGTCCTGGGTCGCCCCCTCCTCGTCAATGGACAGGCAATGACCATCGCCGGCGTCGCTCCGCAGGATTTTCAGGGGACCACGCTCGGCGTCCGGCCACTGGTGTTCGTGCCGATCAGCATGAGAGGTGTGCTCGAGCCTGGATTCCGCGGGTTCGAGAATCGTCGAAGCTACTGGGCTTATCTCTTCGGACGCCTGAAGCCGCGCGTGTCTCTGGCGCAGGCGAGGGCCGGGCTCAACGCGGTCTACCATCCCATCGTCACCGACGTCGAGGCGCCGCTCCAAAATGGGATCAGCGACCAAATGATGGCCGAGTTCCGCGTGAAGCGCGTCGTCCTCACCCCGGGACGGCGGGGGCAGAGCTCGATGCACCGGGACGCGCAGACGCCGTTGCTCATGTTGTTCAGCGTCACCGCGATCGTGCTGCTCATCGCGTGCGCCAATATCGCGAATCTCCTGCTGGCGCGGGGCGCGGGACGCAGCATGGAGATGGGCGTCCGTTTGGCCCTGGGCGCCCGCCGCAGCCACCTCATCACCCAGCTGCTCACCGAATCGGTGCTCCTCGCTTCTCTGGGCCTCGGGTTCGGTCTCCCGCCCGTAGTGCTGCTCTTCGCCGGCGCGATCGCGCTCGCCACGGGGATCGGCTTCGGCGTGTTCCCGGCTTGGCACAGCACCCGCACCGAGCTGGTCACGGCCATCCGCGCCAACGCCGGCCAGATCTCGGGGGCACGGGGCGCCGCTCGGTTCCGATCGTCGCTGGTCACCGTCCAGATCGCCCTGGCCACCACGCTGCTCATCGCCGCAGGGCTGTTCGTGAAGAGCCTGGTCAACGTGACACGGGTGGACCTGGGGATGCGGGTTGACCACGTGGTCACGTTCAGGATCGCGCCGGAACGGAGCGGCTACGATAGCGCTCGCGCGCTTTTGCTCTATGACCGCGTGGAAGACGCGGTGGGCGCGATCCCCGGCGTCAAGGCCGTCAGCAGCTCGACCGTCCCCATCCTGGCCGGGTACACCTGGGGCTCGGACGTCAACGTGCAAGGGTTCCCATCCGGGCCCGACGTGGACAGGAACGCGCGGGTCAACGAGGTCGGCGCGGGCTACTTCGCCACCCTGGGCGTGCACCCGCGGGCCGGCCGCGAGTTCACCACGGCGGACCGTCGGGGGGCGCCCCGGGTTGCCGTCGTGAACCAGGCCTTCGCGAAGAAGTTCAACTTGGGCGAGAGCGCTGTGGGCAAGTTCATATCCACGAGCGGGCCCGACTCGCTGAATATCCAGATCGTCGGCGTCATTCCCGACGTCAAGTACAACGATGTCAAGCAGGCTGTGGAGGCGATGTTTTACACGCCGTGGCGGCAGGAGACACACGTGGGACAGATGAGCTTCTACGTGCGGTCCGCCGAGCCCGCAGCGCTCCTGCGCGCGCTCCCCGCCGTCCTCAAGCACATCGACCCCGGCCTTCCGATGAACGGCCTCAAGACCATGCCGGAGCAGATCCGAGAAAACGTCTCCGTGGACCGGCTGATCAGCGTCCTGTCGGCGTCGTTCGCCGTGCTCGCCACCGTGCTCGCCGCGGTGGGTCTGTACGGCGTCCTAGCCTACAGCGTGGCCCAGCGCACGCGCGAGATCGGCGTGCGCATGGCCTTGGGTGCCGGCTCCGGGCGGGTGCGCGCGCTGGTGCTGCGCCAGGTCTCCGGCATGATGCTGGTGGGCGGTGGGATCGGCTTAGTGGGGGCGCTGGGTTTGGGGCGTGCCGCGCGCTCGCTCCTCTACGGGCTCGAGGGGCACGATCCCGTGGTGTTCGCGCTCGCCGCCACGCTGCTCACGCTGGTGGCGTTCGGCGCAGGTTACGTTCCGGCCCGACGCGCTTCCCTCGTGGATCCGGTGCGGGCACTCCGCTACGAGTAGCAGCGCCCGCTGGCGGTGCTGCGACAGCACACCACGCTTCAGCGTTGTGCCTCGCCGAGCCCACGCTTCAGCGTGGGAATCAGGCGTGGGTCCCAGCCCGGGCGCCCGCTTCTCTCACGCCCACACCACCGGCACCCGATACGGCTCGAACGACCGATCCGAAGTGAGGATCGTGAGTCCTTCGTCCAGCGCCTGCACGATGAGCAGGCGGTCGAACGGGTCGGTGTGATGCAGCGGTAGATCACGCAACAGATCGCCGTGCCGCACGGTTACCGAGAGGGCCGCGAATCCGTTCTCCGCGACGACTTGCTCCACGGGATCTGCGAATTTGAGCTTGCCGACGGCCCGCTTGATCGCGATCTCCCACGCGCTGATCGCGCTGACCGCTACGAGTTCGGCCCGCCGCAGGGTACGAACCGCGGCGGGCCGAACCTGACCCGCGTGCCAGCGGATGAGGACGTTGGTGTCGAGCAGCAGCCTCACCCGGGTTCGCCTGTAAACAACCGCAGCAGCTCGGGCGGCAGCGGCGCGTCGAAATCCGGCGCGATCCAGACCCTCCCCTTCCCTCTGCCGGGCTTGCGCAGGTGGCGGGTGTCTTTGGGCGCGAGCGGGACCAGGCGGGCCTTGGGCTTGCCGGACTTGGCGATGATGATCTCACGCCCCAGCGCGGCCTGCTCGACCAGCTCAGAAAGGTGGGTCTTCGCCTCGTACAGGCTCACGGGCTCTCGCACTGAAGGGGCCTTCTTGCGACGACGCATGTACGAACGATACCGCATTTGACCAAATTGGTCAAGTTCAGCCGTCGGTCACCGCCCCCAGGCTCGAGCTCGACACTAGCTTCGCATATTTCGCCAGCACCCCCGAGGTGTACGTCGGCGCGCGCGCCTTCCAGCCAGCCCGGCGCCGGGCCAACTCCGCTTCCGGCAGATCCACGTCGAGACGCCGACGCTCTGCGTCGATGGTGATGCGATCGCCCTCCTGCACGAGCGCGATCGGTCCGCCGACCGCCGCCTCGGGCGAGACGTGGCCGACCACCAAGCCATACGTGCCGCCCGAGAATCGCCCGTCGGTGATGAGCCCGACCGCGTCCCCCAGCCCCGCCCCGATCAGCGCCGACGTGGGCGACAGCATCTCGCGCATCCCCGGACCGCCCTTCGGCCCCTCGTAGCGAATCACGACCACGTCGCCGCGCTTGACGCGTCCCTTGAGAATCGCTTCGAGGCACGCCTCCTCGGAGTCGAATACCCGGGCCGGGCCGGTCATCTTCAGCGCTTTCACGCCAGTGATCTTCGCGACGCCCCCTTCCGGCGCGAGGTTACCGCGCAGGATCGAAAGGTGTCCCTTGGGATATAGCGGCCGCTCCCACGGCCGGATCACTTCCTGATCGCGCCGCGGCGAGTCGGGAACGTCCTCCAGCACCTCGGCGATCGTCCGACCGGTGATCGACAGGGCGTCACCGTGCAGCACGCCGTGCGTCAATAAAGTCTTCATGACCTGGGGGACGCCGCCGGCGCGGTGCAGATCGGTGGTGACGAACCGCCCCGAGGGCTTCAAGTCGCACAGCACGGGGACGCGCGTGCGGATCGTCTCGAAGTCGTCGAGCACGAGCGGCACGCCCGCCGCCCGGGCGATCGCGAGCAGGTGCAGCACAGCGTTGGTCGACCCGCCGATCGCCATCGACACGGCGATCGCATTCTCGAACGCCTGGCGCGTCAGGATCTGGAGCGGCCGCAGGTCGCGCCCGATCGCCTCCACCAGCACCACCGCGGACTGCGCGGCGCTCTCGGCCTTCTCGGGATCCTCGGCCGCCATAGTGGAGGAGTACGGCAAGCTCATCCCCATCGCCTCGATCACCGAGGACATCGTGTTCGCGGTAAACATCCCGCCGCACGAGCCGGCGCCGGGGCAGGCGCGCCGCTCGACCTCGAGCAGCTCGGCGGCGTCGATCTTACCGGCGCTGAATTCGCCAACGGCCTCGAACGCGCTCACAACCGTCAAATCGCGACCGGCGTAGCGGCCCGGCTTGATCGTCCCGCCGTACACGAACACCGCCGGGATGTTCATGCGCGCGATGGCGATCATGGCGCCCGGCATGTTCTTGTCGCACCCACCGACCGCGAGCACGCCGTCCATGCACTGGGCGCTGCACACGGTCTCTACCGAGTCGGCGATCACCTCGCGGGAGACGAGCGAGTATTTCATCCCCTCGGTCCCCATCGAGATCCCGTCGCTCACCGTGATCGTGCCGAACAGCTGCGGCATCACGCCGAGGGTCCGCAGGGTGGACTCGGCGCGCCGCGCCAGCAGGTCGAGCCCGAGGTTGCATGGGGTCAGGGTGCTGTAGGCGTTCGCGACGCCCACGATCGGCTTGGCGAAGTCCTCGTCCCCGAAGCCCACCGCGCGGAGCATGGCGCGATTGGGGGAGCGTTGGACGCCCTGGGTGATCGTGTGGCTGCGGAGAGCGGTCATGGGACGTCGTTTGAACGCGGAACGCGGAACGCGGAACGCGGAACCGACGCGCGAACATCTGTTCCGCGTTCCGACTTCCGCGTTCCGCGTTCATCCAAGATCAGGCCGGCGATCCGTTCTCCCATCTCTCGCGTCCCGATGACCGGCTCACCGGCTGCCGCAAGGTCGCGCGTCCTTGCCCCGGCTTCGAGCACCGCGCGGATCGCCTGCTCCACCGCGTCCGCCGCCTCCGGGAGCCCGAGCCCATGGCGTAACAGCAGCGCCGCAGACGCGATCGCGCCGATCGGGTTTGCGATCCCCTGTCCCGCGATGTCGGGCGCCGACCCGTGCACCGGCTCGAACAACCCCGCTCCCGCGCCCAGCGACGCCGAGGGGAGCAGGCCGAGCGCCCCGGCGAGCACCGCCGCTTCGTCGCTCAAAATGTCGCCGAACATGTTCTCGGTGAGGATCACGTCGAACGCGGCTGGATCGGTGACGAGGCGCATGGCGGCATGATCGACGTACAGGTGCGCCAGCCGGACGTCGGGATACTCCTGGCCGATCGTCGTGACCGTGTCGCGCCACAGCTGCGAGACCTCGAGCACGTTCGCCTTGTCCACCGACGTGACGAGGCGCCGCCGCCGCCGCGCGGCCTCGAAGGCGACGCGCGCCACGCGCGCTATCTCGGCGGCGGTGTAGACCAAGGTGTTGACGGCGCGCGACCCGTCTCTCCGGCGCGGCTCCCCGTAATACAACCCGCCGGTGAGCTCCCGTACGATCAGCACGTCGACGCCGTGCAGCCGGTCCGCCTTGAGGGGCGACCGGTCGGCCAGGGGGGGGAAGACGGCGACCGGGCGCAGGTTGGCGTACACGCCGAGCAGGGCCCGCAGCGCGAGCAGGCCGGTCTCTGGTTTCAGGTGGCGAGGCGCGCGATCAAGTGCGGGATCGCCCACGGCTCCGAGCAGCACCGCGTCGGCACTCCGGACGGCCGCGCGCGTCTCGTCCGGCAGCGGATCGCCTGCGGCCGCGACACCTGCCGCCCCCACGGCGAAATGCGACAGCGTGAAGCCGATGCCGAAGCGCTGGCCCGCCGCCTGGAGCACGCGCTCCGCTTCTGCGGTCACCTCCGGGCCGATCCCATCCCCGGGGAGCACGGCGATCCCGTAGCTCTTCACGACCCCTCCCCCAAACGCGGAACGCGGAAGTCGGAACGCGGAACAGATATCCGCCCTTCAGTTCCGCGTTCCACGTTCCGCGTTCCGCGTTCGAATGCCGCGATCCGCTCCTCCTCGAGCAACGTCCGTCCGATCTCGTCGAGTCCGTGGAGCAGCATCTCCTTGCGGTACGCCTCGATCGGGAACGCGGCCGCGAAGCCGCGGCCATCGGCCACCCGCTGCGTCTCGAGATCGATCGACAGGCGATAGTCCCCCCCGGCCGCTGCGTGACGGCGCAGCACTTCGGCGATCTCCTCAGGCCTCAGACGCACGGCCAGCACGCCGTTCTGGCAACAGTTCGCGTAGAAGATGTCTGCGAACGACGGGGCGAGGATCGCGCGGAAGCCGTACTCGCGCAGCGCCCACACCGCATGCTCCCGCGACGAGCCGCATCCGAAGTTCGCGCCAGTGAGGAGGATCGTCGCGCCCTCTGCCTCAGGCTGGTTGAGCTCGAACTCCGGATTCAAACTCCCGTCGGGCCGAAACCGCCAGTCGGAGAAGAGGGCCGGCCCGAAGCCGGTGCGCTCCACCCGCTTCAGGAACTGCTTGGGAATGATCTGGTCGGTGTCGACGTCGGCGCGTGGCAGCGCGGCCACGGCGCCGGTGTGGCGAACGAAGGGCTCGATCACGACGCGGCGAGCTCCCCCTCCCGCTCCCACGCCCATTCGCGCACGTCGACGAGCCGGCCGGCGACCGCAGCCGCCGCGGCCATCGGCGGGCTCATCAGATGGGTGCGACCGCCGCGCCCCTGGCGTCCTTCGAAGTTGCGGTTCGACGTGGAGGCGCAGCGCTCCCCGGACTTGAGGATATCGGCGTTCATCCCCAGGCACATCGAGCACCCCGCGTTGCGCCATTCGAACCCCGCCTCACGGAACACCCGGTCCAGCCCCTCGCGCTCGGCCTGGGCCCGGACCTGCTGCGATCCCGGGACCACCAACGCCCGCACGCCCGCGGCTACGCGCCGGCCCCGCACCACGCGGGCGGCGGCGCGCAGGTCCTCGATCCGCGCGTTGGTGCAGGAGCCCAGAAACACCCGATCGATCGGCAGGCCCGCGAGCGACGTACCGGGAGCGAGCCCCATGTACTCGAGCGCGCGGGCGGCGGCGCGTCGCTCATCCTCGGACGGGAAATCTGCCGGATCGGGCACCGAGCCGGTGATGTCGGTGACCATGCCGGGGCTCGTTCCCCACGTCACCTGGGGCGCGACGCCGGCGGCGTCGAGCGTGACGCGGCTGTCGTAAGCCGCGCCCGGGTCGGTGCGTAGCTCCTGCCACGCCTCCACTGCGTGCGTCCACGCCGCTCCGGTCGGGGCCCGGGGCCGACCGGCCAGATACGCGAAGGTCGTGTCGTCCGGGCCGATCATACCGGCCCGCGCGCCCGCCTCGATCGACATGTTGCAAACCGTCATCCGCTGCTCCATCGACAGCGCACGGATCGCGTCTCCGGTGTACTCGATGACGTGCCCGGTCGCGCCGGCGGTCCCGATGCGACCGATCAGGGCGAGGATGAGATCCTTGGCCGTGACGCCAGGGAGGGGTGCACCGGTGACGCGCGCCTCCATCGTCCGCGGCTTGGACCATACGAGGCACTGGGTCGCCAGCACGTGCTCGACCTCGCTCGTGCCGATCCCGAGGGCCAGCGCCCCGAAGGCTCCGTGCGTCGATGTGTGCGAGTCGCCGCACACGATGACCATCCCCGGCTGGGTGAGACCCAGCTCGGGGCCGATCACGTGCACGATGCCCTGGTTGGGCGACTGCAGATCGAACAGCTCCACTCCGAAGTCGCGCGCGTTCTCGGCTAACGCGTCGAGCTGCCGCGCGGCGACGGCGTCCTCGATGGGGAGCGCTCGGTCGCCCGTCGGCACGTTGTGATCCACCGTCGCGACCGTGAGCTCCGGCCGGCGCACGCGGCGGCCGGCCTGGCGCAGGCCCGCGAAGGCCTGGGGCGAGGTGACCTCGTGCACGAGGTGCAGGTCCACGTACAACAGCGCCGGCCCCTCGGGGAACCGGTGGACGACGTGCGCGTCCCACACCTTCTCAAAGAGGGTGCGAGGCGTCATGCCCTGAGGGGCTCGGGCCTCTGGGCTCGTTGCTCGGGCTCTGTTCTCCTTCCCGAGCCCCGAGCCCCTTGCCCCGCCTTCCCCTCTTCCGTCCACGGCATCATCGCACGCAGCCGGGCGCCGATCCGCTCGATGGGGTGCTCGGCCTCGGCCCGGCGCAATGCCTGGAAGCGCGCGGCGCCGCCACGCGACTCGGCGATCCACTCGCGCGCGAAGCTGCCGGACTGGATATCGGCCAGCATGCGCCGCATCGCAGCCCGCACCTCGTCGGTGACGATCTTGGGGCCGCGCGTGTAGTCGCCGTACTCGGCGGTGTCGCTGATCGAGCGCCGCATGAACCCCATCCCGCCGCGGTACATCAGGTCCACGATCAGCTTCAACTCGTGCAGACACTCGAAGTAGGCGATCTCGGGCGCGTAGCCCGCGTCCGTGAGCGTCTCGAAGCCGGCCTGGACCAACGCGGTCACGCCACCGCACAACACGGCCTGCTCCCCGAATAGATCGGTTTCGGTCTCCTCCCGGAACGACGTCTCCAGCACCCCCGCTCGCGTGCAGCCGATTCCCGCGGCATACGCGAGGGCGTCGTCGAGCGCGTGACCGCTCGCGTCCCGCTGGACCGCGACCAGCGCCGGCACGCCGCGACCCGCCTGGTATTCGCTCCGCACCATGTGGCCGGGCGACTTGGGCGCGATCATCGCGACGTCGACGGTGGCGGGGGGCACGATCTCCCCGAAATGGATGTTGAAGCCGTGCGCGAACAGCAGCGTTTTGCCGCGGCCGAGCGCAGCGGCGACACCCGCCTCGTACACGGCCCGCGCCTCCTGGTCGGGCACGAGCATCATGACGACGTCGGCGGCGGCTGCGGCGTCGGCGACCGGCCGCACGTCCAGCTGCTCCGCCCGCGCCCGCTCCCACGATGCGCCGCCCGGGCGCAGGCCCACGATCACGCGCACCCCGCTGTCACGCAGGTTGAGCGAGTGCGCGTGGCCCTGACTGCCGTATCCGATGACGGCGATCACACGGTCCCGCAGCCGGGCCGGATCGGCGTCCGCGTCGTAGAAGACGCGCACTCCTGACGGACTCATGGTTGCACCTCCGTAGTGGAATCTTCGGTGGCGACGAGTACGACGTCGCGCACGCCTATGATCTTGTGAATCTGCTGCACGACTCGACCGGCGGTGGCGGCGTCGGCCTTCAGCACGAACGTCAGCTCCGATACCCCGGCGGTGCCGCTGGGCTTGAGCGCGAGGCACTCGATCGGGACGTTGCGCCGGCGCAGCACGCCGACGGCGCGGTTCAGGGTGAGCAGCGCGTCGTCGAGCAGCACCGCCACGGTATGCGACGCCGGCATGCGGTGACTCAGTCTCCCGCCGCCGCCGGCGCGGTTTCGATCGGCTCGGAGAGAGAGCCGCCGGGTGGGATCATCGGGTAGACGTTCGCCTCTTGCTCGATCACCAACTCGACGAGCGCCGGGCCGGCGTGATCGTTAGCCTGCGCGAGGACGTCCGCGAGCTCCGCCGCTTCCTTCACTCGCCAGCCGGGGATGCCATATGCCTCGGCGAGCTTCACGTAGTCGGGGCTCCAGATGGGGGTGCAGGAGTAGCGCTTGCTGTGGAAGAACTGCTGCCACTGGCGCACCATCCCCAGATAGCCGTTGTTGAAGATCGCCATCTTCACGGGCAGCCGCTCCTGCACCATCGTCGCGATCTCGGCCATGTTCATCTGGAAGCCGCCGTCGCCCGAGATCGCCCACACCGTCTCGGCCGGCCGGGCGAGGTGCACGCCCATGGCGGCCGGCACCGCGAACCCCATGGTGCCGAGGCCGCCCGAGGTGATGTGCGAATTGGGCTCCCGGTATGGATAGAGCTTGGCGACCCACATCTGGTGTTGGCCCACGTCGGTCACGATGGTGCAGCGTCCCTCCGTCGCCTGGTAGAGCGACGCGAGAATCGTCTCGGGCGCCAAGTCGCCGCGGAACGCCACCGCGCGCGGTCGGGTGAACTCACGAATTTCGTCGAGCCAGCGCTCGCACGTCCGGGGCTGCACCTGGGCAGCCAGGCGGCGCGTGACGTCGCGGGCGTCGCCCACGATCCCCACGGCCACCGGCACGTTCTTCCCGATCTCGGCGCGGTCCAGGTCTATGTGCACGATGCGCGCCCGCGGCGCGAAGCCGGCGGTGTTGCCCGTGACACGGTCGTCGAACCGCAACCCGATGACGACGATCAGGTCGGCGTGCTGGATGGCGCGGTTCACGCGCACCTCGCCGTGCATCCCCGGCATGCCGAGAAACAGAGGGTGGCCGTCCGGGAAGGCGCTGATGCCGAGCAGCGTGGTGATCACCGGGATGCCGGTCTTCTCCGCCAGCGCACGCACT
>QHTT01000020.1:0-7074 GCA_003220935.1 Gemmatimonadota bacterium | reverse complement strand
GCCCGGTCCAGTGGCCGGGGGCTCCCGGAGCGACTGCGTCTTTTTGTCGCGGAGGGAGCCCCCGGCCATCGGACCGGGCGTGTAGGCGGTTTTCTGGTTCTGCACGTCCTTGGGCACGTCGATCAACACCGGCCCGGGGCGTCCTTCCTGCGCCACGGCCAAGGCCTCCCTCACGACGCCCGCGAGCTCGGCGACGTCCTGCACCAGGTAGTTCCGTTTCGTGATCGGCAGCGTGATGCCCACGATATCGGTCTCCTGGAAGGCATCCCGCCCGATCATCGCGCGGGGTACCTGCCCCGTGATCGCGACGACCGGCGAGCTGTCCATGTGCGCGGTCGCGAGCCCGGTCACGAGGTTCGTCGCCCCGGGACCCGACGTGGCCACGCACACGCCCACCCGGCCGCTGGCACGTGCGTACCCGTCCGCCGCGTGGGCGGCCGCCTGTTCGTGTCGCACCAGGATGTGGCGCAGCCGCGCATGGTCGCCCAGCGCGTGATAGAATGGCATGATGGCGCCGCCCGGGTACCCGAAGATCACGTCGACGCCGGCCTCGAGCAGCGTGCGGCAGAGGATTTGCGCGCCCGTGAGCGTTTCGGTCATCGGCTCACACTCCCCAGAGATAGATGGCGTTGAGTGAGCGGTCTTCCAGCTCGTCGGCGTAGCTCGCCTTGTTGAGGGCGTGCACCACCGCGCGGGCGCTCGCTTCGACGATGTCCGTCGACGCGCCGTGGCCCGACAGCGACTTCCCCGCCACGCGGACCTGCACCAGCACCTGGCCGAGGCTGTCGCCGCCCGACGTGACCGACTGGATCGCCAGGTTCAGGACCTCGATCCGGCGCTCGACCACGGCGCCGATCGCCGCGATGGCGGCTGCGATCGGCCCGTTGCCGGTGGCGGACGCGCCCCGCTCGCCGGACCAGGGGCCGGTGAGCCGCACCTGCGCGGAGGCGGGGGCCGAGCCGCACGTCACCTCCAGGTGCGCCAGCCCGTACACCTCGGGCGCGTCGTGAAAGCGGCCATGCAGCAGCGCCAGGAGATCTTCATCGAGCACCTCGCGCTTGCGGTCTGCCAGGGCCGTGAACTCGTCGTACAACTTGGCGAGCGTCGCCTCGTCGAGCTCGTAGCCAAGCTCCTGGTAGCGCCGCTCCAGCGCGTGCCGCCCGGAGTGCTTCCCCAGCACCAGGGTTGAGCGGGGCACGCCGACTTCCTCCGGCCGGATGATCTCGTACGTCAGGCCATTTTGGAGCAAGCCGTGCTGATGGATGCCCGCTTCGTGGGCGAACGCGTTGCGGCCGACCACCGCCTTGTTCGGCTGGGGGAAGACGCCGATCACATGTGATAGGAGCTGGCTGGTGCGGAAGATCTCCTTTGAGTTGACGCCGCACTGGAACGCCACCGCGCCCGAGCGTACGCGGCCCGCCATGACGATCTCCTCCAGCGCGGCGTTGCCCGCGCGCTCGCCGATGCCGTTGATGGTGCATTCCACCTGACCGGCGCCGGCCTCGATCGCGGCGAGTGAGTTGGCCACGGCCAGGCCGAGATCGTCGTGGCAGTGGGCGCTGAACACGACCCGGTCGCTGGTCGGCACTCGCTCGCGCACGGCTCGGAACATCGCGCCGTACTCACCGGGCAGGGCGTAGCCGACCGTGTCGGGAAGGTTGACCGTCGTGGCTCCCGCCGCGATGGCGGCCTCGACCACGCGGCAAAGGAATTCCAGGTCGGTGCGCGTCGCGTCCTCGGCCGAGAACTCGACATCGTCGGTGTAGCGCCGGGCACGGCGGATCGCCGCCTCGGCGCGGGCGACGCAGTCGTCGCGGCTGATCTTGAGCTTCTGCTCGAGGTGCAGGTCCGACGTAGCGATGAAGACATGGACGCGCGGCCGGGCGGCGGGCCGCAACGCCTCCCCGGCCAGATCGATGTCCCGGTCGTGGCACCGCGCCAGCGCCGCCACGGCGGAGCGCCGCACCGCTTCGGCGACGGCGCGCACGGCCTGCTGATCGCCCTGGGACGCGCTCGGGAACCCGGCTTCGATGACGTCCACGCCCAGCGCGTCGAGTTGGCTGGCGAGGCGCAGCTTCGCCTCCGGTGTCATGGAATTGCCCGGCGCCTGTTCGCCGTCCCGCAGCGTGGTGTCGAAGATGATCACGTCTCTCGCCATAGCGGCCACTCCGTTCCCTTTCCCGATCCATGAGGTGACAACAAAAGCCGCGGGCCTGTAGGGGTCCGCGGCGGTGGTGCTGCCCTGCTCTAGTCGCTTAGCTGCTCATGTCATCGCTTCGCGCGCGCCGCTGACCCCCTGCTGAGCAAGAATGCTCAGCAGCAGGACGATCAGCAGGACCAGCACGAGCGCGAACGGCATCACGAGTATGTCTGTCCCGATGTGGGTCGTGGCCAGCTAGGTTACCCCCGCGGGCCCGGGGTTGTCAAGACTGCCCCGACGAGCGGCATCACCTCGGCGGCGAACCGTTCCATCTCGTCGTGTTGCGGACTGAACTGGAGCAGCAGCAGGTCGACTCCGGCCCGCTCGAATGCCGCGATGCGCTCGGCGACCTGCTCCGGCGTTCCCACCAGGCCTGCCTTGAGCCCACGGTTCGAGACCGAGTAGTCCTCGAGGCTGACCCGCTGGTCGAGCTGCGTGTTGGCGATCCACTCCTGGTAGTTGGCGTAGCCCGCCGCGCTCTGCCGCACGTCCGTGATGCGGGCCACCTCGCGGCGCGCGGCAGCCTCGGTAGGCCGGCACACGACGTAGCCGGCGACGCCAAACCTGAGCGGCGGGAGGCGCAACCGCTCGCGCCGCGCCCGCAAGTCGGCCACCTTCGCCGCGATCCGCTCAGGGGGGTCGCCGTGCATCAGGTACGCGTCGCACGCGCGCGCGATGAGCTGCTTCGCGGCTTCCGACTCGCCGCCAGCGTACAGGGTGGGCCGCGGGCGCGACAGGGGCTTCGGCTCGAGGATCGCGTTCTCGACGCGGTAGTACTTCCCCGCGAAGCTGAAGCGCGGCTCGGCCCACATCCCGCTCACCACCGCGAGCCACTCGCCGGTGCGGGCGTAGCGCGCGTCGTGCTGGTCGAACTCCACACCGTACTGGCGCGCCTCGTCCGCCCACCAGGACGAGACGACGTTCAGCGTAACGCGTCCCCCGCTGATCCGGTCGATGTTGGCCGACTGCTTGGCGGCGAGCGCCGGCGGGTGAAACGTCGGCCGCACGGCGATCATCAGCTCGAGCCGCTCGGTGACCGCCGCCAGCGCCGCCGTGGTCGTCCAGGCGTCGAGCGCCGGTGCGTCCGGTCCCTTGATGTCGTTCAAGTTGAGCTCGGCGATGAGCGTCACGTCGAAGCCGAGCTGCTCGCTGCGCCGCGCCAGCCGGCTGACGTAGTCCCAGCTCACCTCCATCCCCTCGTCGGGCACGTTGCGAAGCCAGCCGCCGAACACTGGGAGCCAATAGCCGAAGCGCATCGTCACTCCGCCTCGCGCTCGAGGTAGTCAACGAGCCGCGCGAAGGGATCGAACCCCACCACGCGCGGCGCGTCGGCCACGAAGTTCGAGAGCGCGTTGATGTCGTAGTAGTACAGCCGCCCGTCGCGGTCGTCGATCAGGTACTCGACCCCGCCGACATCGATGTGCGCCGCCTGCATGATGCACTCCACCTGGTCGACGATCTCGGGCGGCGGCGTGTAGCCCTCGACCCGCAGGTTGTTCTTGGGTGCGTCCACTGGGCATGCCGCCCGCACCAGCTCGGCGCCCCCGACGGTCTGGCACACGTCCGCCGGGCAGAGGTTGAAGCTGTCGCCCGGGGTGTAGATCCGGATCGCGTACAGATAGCGCCCCCCCAGCACTTCCACGCGCACGATGCGCTGCTCGGCGGCCGGGATGTACTCCTGCACCAGCGCCGTCTGATCGATCCCCAGGTCGAGCGCCCCGGCACCCGCGGCCTGCTCGAGCTGCTGCGGCGTCTCGAAGCGCCGGATCCCCGCCCCCGACCCGCCGATGTTCGGCTTCACGATCACCGGGAAGCGAAACCCCTGCGCGGCTTCGGGCGCCCGGGCCGGGTGATTGATGACGCGGGCGCGCGGGTACGGCAGGCCCAGGTGATGGAGCAGCGAGAGCTGCAGCGCCTTCGACGTCTCGGTGACGTACGCGTCGTACCCGTTGATGACGGGTACGTCGTGTCGCTTCAGGTACGCGAGGTAATGGAGCGTATAGAAGATGGCGTTGCCGTGGCCGCGCAGGTACGCCGAGGGACTCATCCGGTTGAACACGAGCGAGTACGGCGGCCGCCCGTCGCCCGCGTCGAAGCGGTGATCCGCCGCGTCGATGCGCACGTACGGCACGCCGCGCCGGTCGAGCTCCTGGAACAGGGGCCGGAACCAGTCGGGGTGCTCGTAGTAGATCGCGATGGGACGGCTCGTAGTCGCACTCACTGGTGATTTCATCTCCTCAGTCGATCGCGGCACGGGCCAGCGCCATCGCTTCCCGCACCGCGCGCTCCACGGCGGCACACAGCCCAGGCTCGGGCTTCCCGTCCCGGAACTGCTCGCTGGTCGCATACACGCCGTTCGCCACCAGCGTCGCGCCGACGCTCGCGAACAGCGGGCGCAGCCCGTGATCGACCGCGAGCGAATGCGCCACCCCGTGGCCGGTCACGATCGGCACCCCCACCTTCCCGACCAGCCCATCCTGGGGCAGGAGGTCGAAGAAGACCTTGAGCAGGCCGCTGTAGGTGGCGCGGTACACCGGCGTACCGGCCACTACGATCCGTGCTTCGGCCACTCGGGCGAGCGCGTCCGCGACCTGGGCCGCCGATCCCCGGCCCAACAACGCGTCCCCGGGGAGCGTCGCCACGTCGATGAGCCGAGTCGCCGCGCCCCGCGCCTCGAGCTGCGCGAGGGCGTGCTCGACCAGGACGCGAGACTTGGACGTCGCTGACGGGCTGCCGGAGATGCCGACCGCACGCAGCCTCGCGGATGTCTCGCTCACCGGGTCGCCTCCTGCCGCAGAGCAAAAACCAATCGGCCGCAATACCCGGCGAGGGATCGCGGCCGATCTCGCATCCTTGGCGCTTCAAGCGCCCCCGCCCCCCCGGGCCCTACGGCGAGATCGTCGGCTCCCCCTCACGACACATGAGCAGCGAGCGACAACACCCCAGGGCCAGCGCGAGGGATCCGATCATCGTCGTGCAACGTAGTCGGGGGACTTTCGACCGGCAAGGGTAGGGCGACCAGCGAAGTTGTCGCGGCACCGCGAGGCTAAATTTCTCGAGCCATGGCACCCGCCATCACAGCCGATCGGCTCAGCAAGACCTTCAAGGTCAAAGTGCGGGACCCCGGGCTCAAGGGCGCGCTCCAGGCGCTCCTCAAGCCCCGCTACCGCGACGTCCACGCCGTGCGCGACGTGACGTTTGCAATCGAGCCGGGGGAGATCGTCGCGTTCCTGGGCCCGAACGGCGCCGGAAAGACCACGACGCTCAAGATGCTCGCCGGCTTGCTCTACCCCACGAGCGGCCGGGTCGCCGTGGCCGGTTTCGCCCCCTGGGACGGCGGCCCCGCCTTCAAGCGGCGCATCGCCTTGGTGCTGGGCAACCGCCAGCAGCTGGTGTGGGACCTTCCGCCGGAAGAGACGTTCCAGCTGAACCGCGCCATTTACGACATCGCCGAGCCCGACTACCGCGAGCGGCTCGCGGAGCTCGTCGCCCTGCTCGAGCTGGGTGACCTGCTCGACAAGCCGGTGCGCCAGCTGTCGCTCGGCGAGCGCATGAAGTGCGAGCTCGCGGCCGCCCTGTTGCATCGCCCGCCGATCCTGTTCCTGGACGAGCCGACGCTGGGACTCGACGTCACCGCCCAGGAGGCGATCCGCCGCTTCCTCACGCAGTACCGCGACCGCCACGGCGCGACCGTGCTGCTCACGTCCCACTACATGCAGGACGTGACGGCGCTCGCCTCGCGCGTCCTGATCATCAACCGCGGCCGGCTGCTGTACGACGGGGCCCTCGCCGCCCTGGTGGCGCGCATCGCCCGCACCAAGCGGATCGAGCTCGTGCTCGCCGACGGCGTCACGGCGGACGCGCTCGCCGCGTTCGGCACCGTGAAGGAGTTCCGGTTCCCCAACGCGGTGCTGGAGGTGCCACGCGAAGACGCCGCCGCGACGAGCGCGCGGCTGCTCGCCGCGCTCCCCGTCGCCGACCTGTCGATCGAGGACCCGCCGATCGAAGACGTGATCCGGGTGGCGTTCGCCCGCGGCGTCGCGGAGGACGAGTGATCCGCCGCTACGTGGCCCTGATCCGCAACGCCTGGCTCGTCGACCTGCAGTACCGCGCCTCCATCGTGCTGTGGCTGTTGTGGGGCGTTACGGAGCCGGCGGTGGCCCTCGGCATCTGGTGGGCGATCGCCGGGGACGGTCAGGTCGCCGGCTACGCGCGCGCGGATTTCGCCCGCTATTTCTTCGCCCTGATGCTGGTGAACCAGCTCACCATCGCGTGGGACTCCTGGTACCTGGACGGCTGGATCCGCGAAGGTGAGCTCAACTTCCGGCTGGCGCGCCCGCTGCACCCGGCGCACGAGGCGGTCGCCGAGAACATCGCCTACAAGGCGCGCACCGCCGGAATGATCCTCGTGGTGTGGCTCGTCGTGTCGCTGGTGTGGCCGGCGGTCCGGTTGCCCCTCGCGCCGGGCCGCTGGGCGCTCACCGCCGCCGCCGTACTGCTCGCCGCGGCGATGCGGTTCTTCATCAGCTTCACGACGGGCCTGCTGGCGTTCTGGACGACGCGCGCGACCGCGATCATGGAACTGCACGCCGGCGTGTCGTTGTTTCTCTCGGGCCGGCTTGCGCCGCTCGCGCTGCTCCCGCCCGCGGTCGCCGGCGTCGCGGCGCTCTCGTGGTTTCCCTACATGCTCGCCTTTCCGGTCGAGCTCCTGACCGGCGCCGCACACGGCCCGGCGGTCGTGCAAGGCTTCGCGGGCCAGCTTGTGTGGCTCGGGGTCTGGATCGCGGCGTATCACGTCACGTGGACGCGGGGGCTGCGCAAGTTTGGGGCGGTGGGAGGATAAAACGAACGCGGAACGCGGAAGACGGAACGCG
>QHTT01000145.1 GCA_003220935.1 Gemmatimonadota bacterium | reverse complement strand
CCCGGACGTCTGACTCGGCACGTCGTATCGATCAGCAGGCTCGCTCCGGCGATGTCTTCCCACGCGTAGAGCTTGAAATTCTGGTTGCCGCCGGCGTTCTCGCCGTCCTGCACGATGAACACGCCCTGCGCGAAAGGCCGCGACGTCGCGCAGCTGGTGACTTCGATGCCGTCCGTATCGCTCACGTCGTCGATGTGGGCTCCCTTCGGATCGATTGTGAGGACGTAACGGTTCGCCCCCGCCCGCTCGTACACCTTGTACGTGTTGTTTCCCTGGCTCGACGCAATCAAGTAGCCGCGTCCGGACGTCGCATAGTAGATCGCCAGCCCTTCCACGTCTGCGGTCAGGCCGTTCTCGCCAACCTGCGCCACGCGGCTCGCGGCGGTGCTCGCGTCGGGCTCCGCCCCGAATTTCCAGATGCCCGCCCGCTCTTCCGCGACGTAGAGGAATCCCAGCTCGTTGTCCGCCACGCAGCCCTCCGCCGTCGACCCCACGGCGAAGCTGCGGACCGGCGCTCCCGCGATCCGCCCGCCGCCCGCGTCGGTGAGCTCGTACTGCTCCACGCGACCCCGCTCGTCGGTGAGGAAGACGTAGAACCCTCCCGTGCGCGCGCTGCGGTACCCGCACAGACCGTACGGTTTCTTGCCGCCGAGCACCCGGATGCTGCCGCCTTGCGTGACGTCCGAGAGCCGCCGCGTCGTGGCGTCGATCGCCCACACCTTCACGCCCCGGGTTCCTCGCTTCTTGGACGCCTGCAGGCTGGCCACGGCGAGGTCCACCGTTCGCCCCTCCAGCTTGAACCCGTAGAGCACGTCCACGTTGTTGGGCCGCGGGGCGTCGGCGACGACTTGCTGCTCCGAGCCGTCCATGTTGTAGCTGTGCAGCCCGCCCTGTTTGTCCGTGCCGAGGACGAGGCTCAAGCCGGGATCGCGTGGGTGAATCCACACGGCCGGATCGTCCGCCGCGTCGCCGCGGTGCGGCACGGGCGCCGTCTGCGCCCGGGCTTCGGGCCGCGCGGTCACGGGCTCGAGCCGCGCCGGCCGGGAGCCGGTCACGAGCCCGATGCCGAGCGCCCCCGCCAAGCAGATGAAACGTACATGTCGCATCGGTCACACCTCCGACACTCGGTCGTGGCTTTCACGGAGCAACGCGCGGATCTGGTCCAGCTCTTCCTGCGTGGCCGGCCTGGTGGACAGCGCTCGCAGCACCAACTCGAGCGCGGGCGACTTGAACCGGAACGCCGCGCGCCTGCGCGGCGCGATCGGCTCACGCGGTGCCGCGCTCCCGGCGAGTCGCGTGGCCTCGCCCAAGAGCGCGTGCGCCCGCGCCCGCCAGTCCCCCCGCCCGTCGGGCAGCCGCTCGGTGAGCTGCAGCAGCGCGGCCGCCCGATGCCAGGCCAACGCGCGCTCGTCCAACAGGTCGCGTGTCCCCTCGAGAAACGCTTGCTCCGCCAGTAGCGCCTCGCCGGCGTGCACCGGGTGCAGCAGCCGCAGCCGGGACAGGGTGGCCAGGAACATCCCGGCGTCGAGCTCCGCCGGCCCCTGCCCGAAGCGGTGCCAGTCGATCACGCCCGGGCCGTCCCCAGCGTCGAGGATATGGCGGGCGTAGAGCGTCCCATGCACCAGTCCCACGACGCCGTCGTCCCGTGGCTCAGTGCGTGCCAACGCCTCGGCCAGCGCCCTGGCGGCAGCGCCGACCGAGAGGTCCGCGGTGCCCAGCGTGCCGATCCAGGCGCGTGTCTCGTGCATCATCCCCGCTGCGCCAAAGGGCAGACCGAGCTTCACCTGCAGGGACGCCGTGCGCCGCACCCACTGCGCGGCCAGCTCGCCGGCGCGGCGACCCTGGCCCTGCTTGACCAGCTCGTGCGTCGTGGGCCCCTCCAGCCAGCCGATCACCAGCACGCGCAAATCGTGATCCCAGGCCAAGAGCGGAGGCACCCGGGCGCCGGAGTCCCCGGCGAGACCGGCCGCGCCCAACGCCTGGTACAGCGCCGCCTCCGGCGCCGGATCGTCCGCGAACGTCTTGACGGCGAACCGACGCTGCCCCACCCGCGCGTCGAGCGTGGCCCGCGCACCAGGGTGGTAGCCGCACAGTACGAGCTCGACCCCTCCCCCTCCCTGCTCGAGCCCCAAGGCCGGGATCGCTCGAGCCAGGCCGCTGTCGCGGATCGCCATCAGTCCCGGCAGCCGGGGATCGTGGGGGAGGTCGGCAGTCGGTCTCATGCGCCCTCTACGGAGCCTCCGAAGACTTGAGCGGCTCGGGGACCTTGCGCCATTGCTCGGGCGTGAGCACGGCACGGGCGCGCTGGAGCGCCCGCCGCATGCTTTGGCTCCGCACGTCGAGTGAGTCTGCGATCGCGTGCAGCGCCGCGATCTGTTCCGCGGAGAGCCCGAGCGAGTCTCGGAATGACATGATGCGCGCGATCGGATTGGCGAGCGGCTGCCGTGCCCGGGCCGAGGAGCCCAAGTCCGGCGTGGCGGCGGCGCTGTCCGGCCCCGCGCTGGCGCGCCGGTCCGACGCGCGCAGCCGGTCGCGCAAACGGT
>QHTT01000146.1 GCA_003220935.1 Gemmatimonadota bacterium | reverse complement strand
TGATCGAGAACTACCGCACCGGGCTCATCTGGAAGCTGTTCATGGCGAATCCGGAGATCGGTGCCGCGCTGGACAAAATCGGGTTCGTGCCGGACCGATGAAGCTGCTGATCCTTGCGGTGACGCTCGCGGCCTGTGCCGCCAATAACACCGTCGGCCCGCCTCCTCCAAGCGCCGCCCGCGACACCGCCGCGTTCCTCGACACCCTCGAGCAGCGCACCTTTCATTATTTCTGGGACTTGACCAACCCCCAGAACGGGCTCACCCCCGACCGCGCGCCCTCGCCGTCATTCTCGAGCATCGCGGCGGTCGGGTTCGCACTCACCGCCTACCCGATCGGCGTGGAGCGCAGCTATATCACCCGCGCTCAGGCGGCCGAGCGGACCCTCGCGACCCTGCGCTTCTTCTGGAGCGCGCCCCAAGACTCGAGCATCTCCGGCGCCACCGGCTACCACGGCTTCTTCTATCATTTCCTCGACATGAGCACGGGGCAGCGCTTCCAGAACGTGGAGCTCTCGACCATCGATACCGCGCTGCTGCTCGCGGGCGTGCTGTTCTGCCAGTCGTACTATGACGGCGCCGATTCGACCGAATCCCTGATCCGCTCGCTCGCCGACTCGATCTACTACCGCGTGAACTGGAACTGGGCGCAGGCGCGGCCGCCCGCCGTCAGCATGGGGTGGCACCCGGAGGGCGGGTTCATCCCCGCCGATTGGATCGGCTACAACGAGGCGATGATCCTCTACGTCCTGGCGCTCGGCTCGCCCACGCACCCCGTCGATGCCTCGGCTTGGGCCGCGTGGGTGGGCGGCTATCATTGGGGCACGTTTCGCGGGCAGGACTACGTGCAGTTCGGGCCGCTGTTCGGCCACGAGTACTCGCACGTGTGGATCGATTTCCGAGGCATTCAGGATGTGTACATGCGCAGCCGGGGGATCAACTATTTCGAGAACTCGCGCCGCGCGACGTACGCCCAGCGCGCCTACGCCGCGGCCAACCCAGGGGTGTGGAACGGCTACTCGAACCAGATCTGGGGGCTCACGGCCTCGGATGGCCCAGCGAACACGACGCTCGTCCTGAACGGGCGCACCCGCCAGTTCCACACCTACTGGGCGCGCGGCGTGTCGTCGCTCGAGACCAACGACGACGGCACGCTTGCCCCGACGGCCGCCGGCGGCGCGGTGCCGTTCACGCCCGAGATTTCGATTCCGGCGCTCATTACGATGCGGGAGACGTACGGGTCACATCTCTTCTCGACGTATGGCTTCCGCGACGCCTTCAACCCGACGTTCACCGCTCAGGTACCCGTGGAGCGGGGCGAGGTGGATCCCGTGTTCGGCTGGTTCGATGTCGATTATCTCGGGATCGACCAGGGACCGATCCTCGCGATGATCGAGAACTATCGGAGCGAGCTGATCTGGCGCACGATGCGAAACAACTCCTACATCGTGCGGGGTCTCAAACGGGCGGGGTTCACGGGTGGATGGGTCGGCGTCACCGGGCCGGGGCACTGACCGAACGGCGACGGCGACGCGCTACGGCCGCTCCGCCGGCACGGGGACGGGCTCGTTCACCAGGAAGCGCAGGCCGAGGCGCTTCAGCTCTTTCTCGAGCGCCCGGTTGACGGCGCGCAACCGACTGGGGCTGTCGCTGACGATCAGGATGTGGCTGACGCGCGTCTCCACGACGATGCGGCCCGTCCACATCCGGGCGGCGCGCCGGGCGGCCAGGTGGGCTTTGCCGAGCAGCGCTTTGATCTTGTGGAACCGCGCGTCGGGTTGCGGCGGCTCGATCTGATACGCATACACCCAGCGTTGCTGAGCCGACGGGCGTTGCTGCGGCTTCGCCAAAACGGGTCCCCGCTGCTCTCCGAGAAAACGAACGCGAGATGCGCCGATCGGTCGGCGGATCTCGCGTGGCCTACGTCTTGTAGCTCGACCCAGGTGTTGGCTGGGTGGCCGCTATCTGTGTCTTGCCCGAGCGGTCGTAGCTGTGCCGTTCCGCACGTATGTCCAAGGTAGCCGTGGGGACGAGGGATTGCTACTGACAGACTGGCAGCCCTTGGGCCGGTGCTTGCGAGCCGGCCGCTTCCTTCCCATCGTACTAACAGCACGCTCCGGGACCATGCCCACGCCCATCCCAGTATTGCTGATTGAGGACAACCGCCTGCTGCGCGATGCGATCACCCAGCTGCTCGCGGCGCAGCCGGACGTTGCCGTGGTCGGTGCCGTGGCGAGCGGCGAGGCGGCGCTGCGCGAGTCACATGCCAAGAACGCCCACGTCGTGCTCGTGGACCTAGGTCTCAAGGATGGCGACAGCACGCGTGTCGTGCGGGAGCTGAAGCGGACGGCACCCGACGTGCGGATCATCGCTATGGATCTCTTCCCCGTGCACGAGGACGTCGTCGCGCTCGTGAAGGCGGGGGTCTCGGGCTTCATTTTGAAAGACGCCACGCCGACGGACTTCGTAGACACGATCCGTGCCGTCGCGGGGGGGAGCAACGTGCTCCCGCCGCCGATGACCGAATCCCTCTTCTCCCAAATCGCCAGGCAAACGGCGGGGCGCGGCCAGCGCGCCGTCATCAAGGCCGTGCGCCTGACCCAGCGGGAGCGGCAAGTGATCGACCTCATCGGCGAAGGGTTGAGCAACAAGGAGATCGCCCAGCGGTTGCACATCGCAACGCATACCGTCAAGAGCCACATGCACAACATCCTGGAGAAGCTCGCGCTGCACACCCGGTTGCAGATCGCCGCGTTTG